>DBMR01000095.1 GCA_002298785.1 Verrucomicrobia subdivision 3 bacterium UBA693 | reverse complement strand
GTTCCTTTCGTCCACGGCCGAACAATCATCAAACCGACCATGTGTTCGGATAGTGAACCCTGCCAACCCAACAAGCAATGCGTTGGTGGGAGAGACACATGGCGGGGACGGCTTCGCCCTGGTTCAAAACTAAGCGTCCAGCAGGTTCTTCCTCTCGAACCGCGAGGCACTCATAGTTCAACGCCGCCCCATCAACAGGGCCCACATCACCTTGCCGGCCAGACGCCGGGCAACCAATTTGGCTCTGCAGCGGCACGGCGCGCTTTAGTGCCCACCGGTGACGGTGTATCCAGCCCGGCGCAAATCCTCCGCCAAGTCCGTTTCCATCTGGGCCGCCGCCTCGAACGGCATCGGATTGAGGTGCTCGTAGAGTTCCGGCAGCAGGCGGATGCCGTGACGATTCACCACCCATGCGTCCTTGATGCCAGCCTTGTGGTTGGCGAAGCGTTCTTCCGGCGTCAGGCCCGTCATGCCGACGTAAACACAGGGCTTCTTCGGGTCTCGCTTCGGGTTGAGGGCGCGAACCTTTCGGATTCTGCCAGCAGCGGGGCCGAGCAGGACCACATAGACGTTGTGGTGGTCTGACTGCTGTTCAGCCCGCAGCTTCCTGTACGTCCGCCGCTTCATTCCACCGGGCATCACTTCAACCAGAGGAAGGTGACTCCCTCGTTGGTTAAGTTTAAGTCGGGGTCGCCTCGCAGGCCCGGCACAGCCTCCAGCAGGGCCAGCACCTGCTGGTTGAAAATCGAAAAATCCTCGCCAGCGATGAAGTCCTTGATAACGCCCTCCTTTTTCCGCAGCCCGAACGACTTCCTCAGCCCCACGCAGAGCGCCCCGCCCTTGCCTGATGAACCGTAGCCGTGAATCACCTTCAGCACCTTCGCTCCCTCCCGCTTGGCCTGCTTGATTTCAGCGGCCACCAAGCGCCGTGCCTCGTCGAGAGTGGGCAACCCGGCTTCGATGTTGAAAGTGCGAAAGCCGTTCATCAGATATTCCCGCAGCACTTCTTGTATTTCTTGCCGCTGGCGCACGGGCACGGGTCGTTGCGGCCAACCTTCGGCTCGCGGACGTAGGGCTTCGGAGCCACGTAAGTGGTCGGCACGGGCGGTGGTAATGGCAAGGGAATTTCGGGCATCGGCAGTTTCTTTGGTCGAGAATCCTCCGGGTGAAATGACGACCACCATTCCATTTCGGCGATGGCATTCGTAATTAATTGGTGTCGGTCACGCCGCCACGTTCGCGGCGCGACCACGTCCCGCTCAATGCCTGCAAAGTCAGCAACCATTGTATCCACCAAGCCCTCGGCGTACGCCTGCCGCACGTCCTCTAGCAACTCCGGCGCGGGCAGGTCAGCAACCGCGCTGACCAAGCCATCCCAAGCATAGGAATGTTTGCGTGGAAGTTTGCCCTGGAAAAGGCTGCGGAAGTATTCAACGACCGCTTCGCGGGACATCTGGCCGGTGTGCTCCAGTACCAAGAGTGCGTCTAGCGCGGCGCTCCGGACAAATTCGTTGGCCTGTTCATTCTCCACCAAACCGTGCAATGGAGCAGGATCTCCGTCGTAGACCGAGGCGAGAATCTGGCTGAGCCCTTCCGTCACAGTGTCGCCGAACAAATCGAACGGAATCTCCCCCGGTGCGCTGACAATTTTGACTAATAGCGGATAGGCAGGCTTTTCACGGAACTGGGCCAATAAGAATACGGCGAACACGGGAAGCATGTTGTCTTTCCGCTCGGCCCAGTCGGCGGGAGCGGCTGCTACGGCTTCCAACACGCGCAGCAACTCCGGCGTGATGGACTCGCTCTGTTCGATGGCAGCCTTCATGGCCTTCATAGGGAAGCGCCCCGTATAAGGCTCCAGTTCTCTCAGGATTTCAGGAATCGTCATACAATCATTGTGCAGGCGAAGCGAGCCTCGCCGGTGATTCATTCTGCGTTGCAACTCGAAACCGAGCAAGCTCGGCGGGCATAAGGTCAAATGTCCGAATCGTGCTAATTTGCTCTCAAACCCGACCACTTGACGACTATTCGGTTTTGAATTCATGAGTCCATGAAATGCCCAAGACGCACCCCGCGACTTCCGATGCACGGCACCCTGACCCTTTGCTCACAAAGTCATGTTTGGTGGCCTTCGCTCATTCCGCTGCAAGACTCTGAATTATGGGGATAGTCAAGTCACTGGAAGAGGTGTTTCGACTGGTCGAGGAAAACACCGGTCTGCCCGTCTACGTGGAGACTGACGGCAATTTGCCCCTAACTCGCTGGCCAACTTGAGGCTGGCTCGCGGCAAGATGCCCTTTCGCCAAGTTGCCTCTGAGATGGCGCGACATTTGCGTCCAGCTAGGGTGTGTGCCATTGTCCACGATGCCTTCAGAAAATCACTTACCAGAAGTGGAGTGTCCCGAGGACGAACCGGGGAAGCCGAATGCGTCGAATTGGAACAGCCTGGAGATTACAAAGTTAGTCGTTTCGGCCTCAATCCCGCTAACGATCCTGATGCTGAGCCTTACCTTTCAAGCCCAACAGCGAAAGCATGAGGAACAGCGAGCAACATTCGATCAAGTCGTTAAAGAGCGACTCGATCTATGGAATAAAATCGCGGTCCCGCTGAACCAGATTTACTGCTACTTCCTTTGCGTCGGCGATTGGAAAGATATTTCTCCCGCCGACGTAATCCAACTTAAACGGCGCATCGATCAGACGGTTTACGCGTATCGTCCCTTTTTCTCCGCGCAATTCCATATCACTTACGACCGCTTCATTAAGGCCGCGTTCGATGAAGATGGAGGCGGATGGGCGGATGACGCTCCCTTACGAACGCTTCCGGTTCGGCCAAAGGAAGTCAACTTGGACAAGGACACACTCAAAAAGCTCTTCACAAGCACGGGTAATGAGGAGGAAATTCATAACGCCTACTTTCAATTGCTCCAGTTCATTTCCTCTGAGCTGCACCTGCAACCCAATGCGATTCCAAAAGTGCCGCCATATTACCGTCGGCGACTGGAATCCGACAAAGCGGGTGGCGGTGGATCAAACTAAGGGTTGGTCGCGTGATGTGGTGACAAGTGGTCAGCTAGCCGCCTTCCCACTTCGGCTGCGACATCGAACAGCTCGAATCCTGCGTCGAACTGGCCCTGCAAATCATACGCCATGACTTCAAGCGGGTTCTGGCGATAGCCGCCCGCCAGGAGGTAGCCAGCGGCGTAGGCAGCGATAAAACGATCCGGGCCGAGATGTTGCCCCTGGAGGACATGCACCATTTCGTGGAAGTGGAGCGATTCCTTGCCTGCGTCCTTTGCGCTCAGAAAACCACACACTTGTTAGGCTTTCACGGACACTCGACGGACGCTGGCCCGTAAAGCGCACCCGGACGGTCCCAAACCCGCCGAAAACCACTTGCAGCCAATCCAAGCTGGTGGATATTCATGTCTAATAAGCCCGATTCGAAAGCCAGGCGCCCCGAGAGCGGAGCGTCTAAAAACCATTGTCATTTTCCTTCAAAAGGCGCCAGTGTCGGAAATTGACGCGATTCGTGCTGCGCTACAGAAACTGACTGCTCAATCCTGGCTCGACAGGGCGACCAGACCAACGATTAACACACCGGAGGATTCTCAATGCAACCTATTCTGTCGTCAGTCTTTGCGATGCTTCTGTCCGCGGTGCCTCTGCTGGCATGGAGTGCCCCAAGCACCAACGAGACCGTGCAGCTTTACCTGCCGGATGGCCAGCTCAAGTCGCACTTGATTCGCGTCTATGTCAATCAGGATATCACCGAGTTGATGAAGCCGGAATTGATGCTCCACGCCGACCACGCCCTAACCCGCACCTCGGCGTGGGAAAACACGCCGATTCCGTATTATGGTCTCTCACGGAATTATCGATGGACGCAAAAGCTCGACAACCAGCCAGCCGAAAAACGAGGCACGCTGCTGTTGTTCGATCTGCACAAGATTAAAATTCCAGCCTATAAGGCGATCATCCGGATCACACCAACGCTGGTCTGGAGCGATGGAAATCAAACCAACCGGGTTATCGGGGAGACCGAGGTTTATCTCGCCAACACGACAGCCGTAGTGGCTTGGTCCGGTGCGGTTATTGGATTGATCGCGATCTTCATCGGTTTCATGTCGTGGCAAACCACCCGTGAGAGCGGACGCCCGACCCTGGCCCGGGTTTTTGCCAGCCTGGCGAATCCCGACGGCAGCCTCTCGATGTGGAGAGCGCAACTGGCTGCATGGACCGTGGCCATTGGGTGTGTCGTCTTCGGCTACGGGCTGATCCGCTTGGAGGTACCAGAGATCCCCGATACGCTTGTCGCTCTGATGGGGCTTTCACTGGTAACAGGTGGCTTGAGCGCGATGCGACAACCGACGGCGCCAGACACCACGTCCGCAGCACTTGCCCCGGTCGTCCCAACACCGGTCGTCCCAACACCGGTCGTCCCAACACCGGTCGTCCCAACACCGGTCGTCCCAACACCGACCGCCCCAGCACCAGTCGTCACAGCCCCGGTCGTCGCAGCCCCGGTCGTCGCAGCCCCAGTCGTCGCAGCACCAGCCGTACCAGCGCCACTGCTGCCGATGCGGCTCTCCGACTTGATCACCAATTACGACAAAGATACCCAACGACGAGAAGTCTCCGTCGCGAAGTCACAAATGGTCTTCTGGACCATCCTGACGCTTGGGATCTTTCTAACCAAGAGCATGACGGACGGCACTCTGTGGCCCGTGCCGTGGCAGATGGTAGCTCTGATGGGGATGAGCCAGGCCGGGTACGTAGCACCTAAGTTCGTGCCGCCGACAAAAGGATAGCGCCCGCTCCATCGGCAATGGGTATGGCGTCTTGTTAATAACCCCAGGTTTCGTGGCGGACAGGAAGTCGGTTGATGGTGACCCGGTGGCCTTGCCACTTGGGCATGAATTGATCCATCAGGGCGACAAAGCGGGCATTATGCGTGGGCTCAAGCAGGTGAACCAGCTCGTGGACCACGATGTATTCGAGACACTCACGCGGTTTTTTGGCGAGATCGGTGTTAAGACGGATGGTGCGGGCGCGGGGGTTGCAACTGCCCCACTTGGTTTTCATGCGCTGCACAAAGACTTTTGCCACCTTCACGCCCAGGTGCCGCTCCCACTTGGCGATTAAGGGCGGGGCGGCGGCCTTGAGCTGCTCGCGATACCACGCATCGAGCAACTCCTGCTTCTTCGTCTGACTCCAGCCCGGGCGCGTTCGGAAAATCAGCTGCCGATGGCTCAGTTCCACGGACGCCGGAACATCGCCCTCGATGACTTTCATGAGATAGCGTTCGCCCCAAACGTAGTGACTCTCACGGTTCAGATATTCGCGGGGTTTTTCGCGTTCCTGTTCGAGGAGTTTCTTTTGCTGTTGCCGAATCCAACCGAGCTTGGAGATGGCGAAGACGCGGATGGTGTCGAGGCTCAGGCGCGATGGGGCGGCGATGGTCACCCGGCCCGTCGGCGGATGCACGCTGAGGTGGACGTTTTTGATATTCTTACGTACCACGTTCACGGCGATGTCCCCAAGCTGAATCTGCGCGTGCATCAGTATTCGGTCTGCGCCCGGATGATGAGGAAGATTCGCTCCACTTCGGGCTGGCTGTCGTCGAGCAATGGCAGGAGCGCGGCCTTGATGACATTCTCCTTCGCCTGGTTGCCCCGGAAAGCGTTCGGCCGCACCCGGCGCACCGTCTCGTCGATCTGGAGCGCGAGTTTCAACGCCCTCGCGGCGGCCTCGCTGCCATACTGACTCGGATCCTCCCGCGTCGCGCTGCCATCCGACGCGGTGTGGACCGTCATCAAGTTGTTGCAGAGGGCGCGTTTGCCGGGGGAGTTCAGCGCATCAGGGGTGTCATCCGCCGTGCCGGCGTGAACGGTTTTGGCGAGATCGGCGATGCGTTTCAGAAACTCCTCGTAGCTGATCCGCGCCGCCTTAAGGTCGGCCAGAATTTCGCTCAACAACGCTGACATCTTGTCGTAGAACGCAGGATCGTTGAGGTGTTCCTTGATGATCTTGCTGCGGACATTGTTGGCAATGGTCTCGGCGACCGCCCGGCGGTCGCCTTTGATGCCGCCGGGCAGGCTGTTGAGGGCGTCGGCAATTCCACTTTTCACGATCAGATCCAGCAGACCGATTTCGCCGAAAGCGGAAATCTTGCGCGGCTCGGCGGCCTCGATGCAGGTATCAATCAGGTGGCGCATGTCCGCCTCGTAGGCTTTGAGATCAATGGTCTCGCTGGCCGCCTGGCGAATCGAGTCCCGCAGCTTCAGGTAGTCGTCCACCTTGAGCTTGATTTGCGCGACCCGGGCCTCGGCGTAGCCAGCCTGCGGCAGGTCATCGGCGATGTTGGCGTAGGCGCGGACGAGCGCGGCGGTGGAGGTCGAACTCATGGTCACCGTGTTCTGGTCGTTCGTGAAGATGGGTGTCATCGATGAACTCCGCCAGTTGCCGCCGTTGGTCGGGGTGGTGGCGGACTGTAGGATGAAACCGGTGGCCGATTTGCACCCCGGGGGTCACGGCGTGCTGGTGCGATAGAATGACTGCCCAGTGGGCGAGTTGGTGTCGACGTAATCGACGAGACCGTTTGGCGGCGCGAGGAGTGTGGCGATGGGGTTCCAAGAGCCGGTGGCAGTGGGCGCACGAAGGACTGTGCAATTGATGCCCGGAACGCTGCTGAAGCGGAGACGGACACCCTCCTGAACTTTCGCCACCGAAACCGGTGGCAGGCTCTCCCAGTAAACGACAGTGGCGAAGTCCTCGTAGCTAGACGTGCCGACGGAGGAGCCGGTAATGGCAACCATCCCATTGGGGCCAAGGGCGAGGCAGTTTGCGGTCCACGGTCTGTCGTCCCCGAAGCCAGGACCATCGTAGCGTTTCTCCCAAAGGAGCGCGCCGTCCGCCGCCGCATACTTTGCCGTGTAGAAATCGAGATTGCCGGCGGTGTTGAGGGATAGCCCCATCACGACCGCGTTTCCTTTGCCATCCACCACCACGGCGAACGGTGTGGCACCTTTATCTCCGCCGACTACATTCCCCGGGCCGTAGTAGAGTTTCTCCCAAAGCAGCGTGCCGTTGGCCGGCCCATACTTCGCTGTGTATTCGAACGATGCTCCGTACGCGGGCCCAGTGGTAACCTGCACCGTCACCGTCACCACCACGTTGCCGCTGCCATCCACAGCCACCGATTTGCCTGCAGCGTAGTAATCCCCCGGACCGTTGTAGGTTTTCTGCCAGAGCAGCGCACCGTTGGCCGCTGCATACTTGGCCGTATAAGCAACGCGGCGAGTGCCGGTAGCGGAGCTTCCTGTCACAACCACGTTACCGGTGCTGTCCACTGCCAATCCTTTGGCGAAGTCTTGGTTATTGGCGGGTCCGTTGTAGCGTTTCTCCCAGAGGAGAGCACCATTCGCCGCAGCGTATTTGGCAGTGTAGAGGTCTTGGTTAGCCCCATTCCAAAACGATCCTGCCACAGTGACATTTCCACTAATGTCGAAGGCGACTGCGGAGCGTGTTCCATTGCCCGTCTTCTCCCAGAGTAACGATCCATCTGCGCCAGCATACTCGGCTGTGTATGTCGTCTCGCTGCCAAAGTCCGGGTTCCCGAAGCCGCTTCCTCCGGTCAACGCGACGTTGCCGCTGCCATCCACGGCCACCGCTTCGACCAAGGTATACCTGTTGAACGGGCTGCTGTAGTGTGTTTCCCAAAGCAACGTGCCGTCGGCTGCCGCATACTTGGCGACGTAAATGGTGCTGCCGGTTCCGCTGATGGAGGACCTCGCAAGAACGACGTTGCCACTCGTGTCCAGCGCCACCACTCCGCCTCCAACGCCAGGCTTTTCCCAGAGCAGTGCTCCCGTGGTAGCCGCATATTTGGCCGTGTAGCCAACAGAGTTGGTATCGTAAGCGGTGCTTCCCGTTACCACGACGTTGCCGCTACCGTCCACCACGACCGCAGACGGTGTATCGTTCAAGTTCGCAGGACTGTTGTAGCGCTGAACCCATGCCTCGGTCACGGCAGCGCGCGCAGGTTGGGCGCCAACTGCGAAGGCGGCGCAGCCCAAGGCGATCCACAGACGGGCGAAGCGCAGTAGCGCGAAGGCGATGTGCGCTGGCGCGGCGTCGGCACAAAGGGGAGTCTTCATGGCTTCTTTGAGTGTGACTGGGGTTTGCTTTGCTGCCGCTCGGTTACGGCGTGCCCAGTTTGCGCACTATGGTGTGGCCGTTACCATCCGCGCCGACAACCTGCCCTACCGCGAACACGTTGCCGTTGCCGTCGCTGTCAATGGCCACGGCATTCGCGCTACCCGTCGGGGTGAGTCTGAAGGTGTCAGTGGTGGCCCAGGTCGCACCGCCGTCGAGGCTGCCGCGCACGGTATGGCCGGCCGGACTTGACCCAGACACGAACACCCGACCGAAGGCATCCACGGTGACGCCTCTTGCCATGGCCGTAGCACCGGGGAAGAAGTCATCCACCGTGCTCCAGGTGCTGCCGTTATCGGTGCTCTTCCGCGTGAGCCAGTGGAGTTGCGTGACCTTGTTGACGGTCAGATTCGCCGCGCCAACGACATAAAAATTGCCATTCAAGTCCGCCGCCGCTCCGTAGGCAAAGGAAGTCTGCTGGAATTTATCCGTGGTGACCCAAGTGTTGCCGCCGTCGGCACTGCGGCGGACGAGCCAGAGGTTGGAAAGCCGTCCGACGGCCAGCACGGCGCTTGGAGTGGCGGTGATGCCCCAAGCACCGGAGACAGCCCCGGCGAGATCATCGACGGTTTTCCAGGTGGCGCCGCCATCAATGCTGCGCCGGACGGTAAAGTGCTGCCTGCCTTGGGAATCCCAGACGTTGCCACCAACGAAGATTCGGCCGGCTGGATCCACGGTTGTGCAAAAGGGCGTGGCGTAGCGGCCAGTTCCCCTGAACCGGTCTGAGAGCACCCAGGTCGCACCTCCATCAATGGACCAATGCGTGAGCCAGTTGGTGGCATTCAAAACACTGGTGGCCCAGAGGGCGCCCGACGGTGCGGCCGCAAGGGCAAAACAATTGGCTGAGGAATCCCCTGGCAGGTCAAATACAAGGTCCCAAGTGGCGCCCCCGTCGGTGCTGCGATTGACAAACCCGTGCTGGCGGTCGGTGGCATCGGCGGCGGCACCGCTGACAAAGATCGTGCCGCCCGGTGTTGCCGTGACTCCGAAAGGACCGGCGCCTTTGCCGGGCGCGTATTGGAAATCATCCACCGTCTGCCAAGTGGACTGGGAGAAGGCTGCGGTGGTGAGGAAGCTGGCGGCAGCCAGCGCGAGGGTGGTGAGCAATGGAGTCTTCATGGTGGCTGCGATTGATTTAATTTTGTGATCGATTGTCTGCACGGGGATGCAATCGCAGGCTGGAAAGAAATCTTTCACGGAAAATGCTAGGAATTTCGGAGGGCCGAGCAACACGAGGCCCTGCCTGAGCTGAAGGAGGGAGAACGGGGGAGGATGGGGACTCGTGAAACTCGTCCCTCCGAAGTTGTTCCGCTGCAGGAGCTACTCGAAAACCTGCGGGGCGCAGGCACGCAACGAGCGGTAGAGGCGTTCGAGTTCGTCGGACTTCAGTGGGATCAAGGCCCCGGACGCATTCAACCGGCGCCCCGAGAGCAGCCTGGCGTAATCAACGAGGACGTCCGGTGCGAGCGCGGTCGGCTTCAGATCCCAGGCGCGCAGCAGATTCGGTTCGCTGGCGGTGATGAGCCGGCTGTCGGGCGTGACGCAGGCCCACCGGATCTCGCCTGAATGCTGGAACACCGGCGTGACGGCCTCGGCAGTGGAGGCGTCCCACACTCGCGCCATATTGTCGTCGCTGTGGGTGACGATGAAACGGCCATCGGCGCTCCAACGGCCACCCAAGGCCCGCTGCTTGCCGATGCGCATCGGAGAAAGCAACATCTCGCCAGACGTGGTGTCCCAGAGCTTGACGTCCGGCGAGAAACCTACTGTGAGCAATCGTTTCCCGTCCGGGCTCCAGTCCAAGTCAAGGAGGTTGCCACCGTGCTTGAAATGAACGCTTGGCTGCCCGCCATCCCGCAGATCAAAGATATGTCCACTCTGGCCCGTGGTGACAACCGCCAGACGGCTTCCATCAGGAGAAAACCCCATCTTGTTGATATTGCCCCACTGGTACGGGTTAAACGGTGTCCCGATCCATCTGCTCTTGAATGGGTCGAAGAGTTGTTCGTGAAGGCTCGGGGGGTCCCCTGGCTTTCCCTCGTCCTTGAGATCCAGGTAGAGCAACATAGCGCCACCATCGGGCCGAAACCAATAGCTTCCGCCCTGGCTGACCGTCACATTGCCATAGTAGTAATTCTTGGGAACGGGATGGGTGCTTTGGAGTTCCCCATCGCTGGTGCGCCAGACGCGAACCAACCAATCACGGCAGAAGGTGACGAGACGGGAATCGTCGGCCGCAAATGTCATGAACGCTACTCCCTTGGGATGCGGCAACCGAAGGCAATTAAAGCCTTTACTTCTTTGCTCCCAGAGGTCGATGGCTTCAGAGGCATCGTCGAGCGTTTCGCCTTTGCCCTCGGCAACGGCCCAGAAGTGACCCGTCGAACCCGCTGACCACACATGCAATCCGGCCCCCGGCTCCTGGGGCTTCAGGCTTGCCACCTCCACCAAGCGATCCGGGTCCACCAAATGGAACGATCCATCTTTGATGTTAACTGGGATCGCTCCCGGTGTTCGCCCGCGTGGAATCGTGTCCCAAAATCGAGTGGCCCCAAAATTCGCCGGCAGGGTCAAAGCGGCGGATTCAGATTCCCGCGCGAGCGACCACACCTTCGCCGTGCCATCGTCCCCGCTGGTCAGCAGTCTCTTCCCATCCGGGCTGAAGTGAACCGATTGCACCCAGCTGGTATGGCGGAATCGAGGATGGAGCACCTCCCCCGTTTCCAGGTTCCAGACATACGCCGCGCAGTCATCACTGCCGGCAGCCAGCGTCTTTCCATCCGGGCTGAAATCCAGGCACCAGGCGACGCTGCCCATCTTCAGCGGTGGATAGATCCTCTCCAGGCTCGCGGAATCCCGCACGTCAATCTCGTGCCGGTCCGCGCCCACGATGAACCTCGCGCCGGCGCCAGGGCAGAACGCGAGGACATACACGGAGTTTGTCTCGCGAATCGGATTGCCCACCCTGCTTCCGCTCTGAGTCTGCCACATCTGGATGACGCACTCCTTGTTGGTCTTAGTCGGGTCGACTTGGGTGAGCAGGCGGGATCCATCCTCGCTCAGGATCGCCCGCCGCACCGGCTGGTCGTGAACCAACGGCGGCCCAAGCGGCTCACCTGCCGGCAGGCGCCAGAGCCGGGCGGTGCCATCCTTGCTGCTCGAGGCCAGCAGGCTGCCATCGGCGCTGAAGGACAACGAAGTGACCTTGTTGGTGTGGCCGCGCAGCTCGGCGACCAGCCGTCCATCGACCGCGCTGACGACCCGGATGAAGCGGTTCGATGGCGCGAGGGCCAGGTAGCGGCCGTTTGCACTGAAGCCGACTTCTTCGAGCTCCGGCTCCAGCCGCGGAAGAAGTGACTTGCCGGTACTCAGATCCAAAACCCTGGCGATATCCGAGGAGCGAATGAGTAGCCTGTCTCCCTCCCGACTGGCTTTCATCTGGTTTACATCCCCTTGAATGCCCAACTCGGCGGTCCAGAGCAGGTGCCCGTCCGTGGCGTTATGGAGCTGGGCCTGCCATTCGGATACTCCGTTTGGCACCGTGAAAGTGGTGACCGTGAAACGTTTTCCATCCGGGCTCCACCCGCCCGAAAACACCGCGTTGGAACTGCTGGCGACGGCGAGTAAGCGTGGCGTCTGTTGGAGTACTTGCTGGATGCGGATGCGATGGATGGCTTCTTCCGCGGGAAGGTTCGTCACCAGCGGCAAGGCGTCCGCAAACCAGAGCAACGCCGCGGAGGGATCTCCCTCGTCAACCAGCCGCACGCCGTTCGCCACGTGTAGACGGACAAGCTGTTCGCGATTCTCCTCCGCTAGCTTCGACTTGTCGGCCGCGAGCTGGGATTTCGCCTCGGCGAGCGTCTGGTTCTCGTTAGCGAGCCGGCGGGCTTCGCGGGTTTGGATCTGTTGGTAGAAGAATGCCAGGGCAGTCATGACTGCGACGGCGGTTACCACCGCTCCAGCACGGGCCACGAACTTGAGCCGGCGCTCGACCGCGCGCATCCGGCTCACCGATTTGCCGCTCTTCAGCAATGCGAGGTCGGCGTGGAGTTCCGCGGCGGTTTGATAGCGCTGCTTGAGATCAGTATGGCAGGCGCGAACGATTATTTCGTTCAGCTCGGCGAGTTGGGCGCGTTCGGCGGGGGGCTGCTCGATGAGGTTCGTCGGCAGCTCGGGAAATTCCTGTCGGTCGCGGCCCGTGGCCATTTCGTAGAGCACTTTGCCCAGGCTGAAGATGTCGGCTTGAGCGGTGCCCGGGCCTTCGAGCGGCAGATAGCCTTCCGTGCCCACCAGCGACAGCGTGGCCTCGGCCTGCGCGACCAGGCCGATGTCGGCCAGCTTGGGAATGCCCTTCACGAAGATGATGTTCGCCGGCTTGATATCGCGGTGAACAAGGCCGTGGCGGTGCAAGTGATCGAGCGCCGTGGCCAGGGCCAGGCCAATGTCCAGGCATTCCTCGAACGGCAGGCGGCCGCGATGGTAGAGATCGGAACGGAGGGTGCGGGGTGAGTAGGAACTGGAGTATTGGAGGGTTGGAGGATCCGAAGGCTGAGCCGAAACTTGTGGCCCATCGCCGCGAAGCTCCATTGCTCCATCACTCCGTTCAGCCGCGTCTGCCAGTTCCATCACGTAGTAGAACAGGCCGGCGGCATCGTTGCGCCCGACGTGCAGCACGTTGAGCTGGCTGGGGTGCGTGCGGGAAACCGGCTCGAAACGGCGGATGCCTTCGAACTCGCGTTCATACGGGCGATCGTGATCGAAGGCGGCCCGGTGGACGATTTTCACTGCGCGCCAGGTACCCAGCGCGCTGCGCGCGAGCCAGACTTCGCCATAGCTACCGCGGCCGATTCTCCGGATGAGTTCGTGGTCGGGAATGCTTGGCGGCGGGGGAGCTGTGTCCGTGAGGGGTTCCGACGCCGGAGACAGCGTGCTGCTGAGGTCGTTCAGCAGTTTATCGCGGGCGTTGGGATCGGCGTTCATCGGTGTGGTGATGCTCAACTATGCCGGCGCGTGGGCGGAGCGGCAAATGCGGAGTCGCGTTTCAGCTCGGACAACGCTTCGCGAAGCAGCGCGCGGCGGAAGGCATGCTCGTTGTGGCGCGGAGTGACGTGGTGGCGGCGCGTGGGGGAGTGGGGCCAGAGCCAGGCCAGGACGAGCCGCCACAGGGTGACGATGATTCCTTTCAATACGCCGCCTCCATGCGCTTCCGCAATTTTGCGGTTTCCTGCTTGATGAGCGAGGTAACGCGGTGTTTGGCGAGATAGACCTGGGCGATGTTGGCGTGGAGCGTTTTCGCCACTTCGCGCACCGGCCATTCCTTCAGCACGTAGAGGTCGAACATCTGAAACTGCTTGGCGCCGACCCGCCGCTTTACCCGCTCGATTGCGGCGTCGGCGAGGTTCTTAGCCCATTCTTCTTCCCATACCTCACCCACGACGGTGACTTCGGGAGCGGGAATCTTATCCTCAAGGGAGGTTCGTGCGGGGTCAGCACCGGCGGAGGGAGCCTCGGCGTAGGGCAGGCGCGGCCGGCGGAGGTGACTGGCAACGCGCCGTTGCACGATCAACTTGAGCCACGCCTTGAACGAACTGCCTTCCGCCGCCTTGAAGCGTCCCTCGCGCAGTCCTTTGGCCACAGCCACCACGGTTTCCTGCACCATGTCCCGTGCGTCGGCGTCCGAGAGACCAGCCTTGATGGCCACGCTGTAGAGGAACTTCCAGTAGGTGTCGAAGAAATCCCGCCAGCTCTCCTGATCGTCCCAGCGCTTGAGTCGGCTCAAGAGGCTCAGCCGCGTGGGGATGAATTCAGCCCCGGCGGAAATCTTCTGGTCAGGTTGCACCATCTATACCATCGCACAAAGCCATGATTTCTTTCACGGAAAATGTCGAGACGTGGCGGAAACATGCCTCAGCTCGTTCGGGTGAGTCGCGTGAACCTCCCAGTTCACATCAGTGGGTATCTGCTGGTCCGGGGTGGTCGATAAAGACCTGATCCCCCGAAGTTCGCAGATCGATCAAGGAGGAAGCCGGTGCCAGCAGCATTGGCCGACACAGGCTTATCCTCAAGCCGCAGGCGGCTCGCCACTGTCAGCAAAAACGTCAGCAGACCAGTCCGCTCTCAGGCGTTTGGCGCTTGATTTTCTGCTTCGCCCCGCGCTTTTCAGGAGAAGCTTGCTCCCTTCCGAGCGATTCAAGGTTTGATGAGACGGTAAAAGCGAATCCCAGCAAGCGGACTGACGAGGATTGACCGAGTTGTGCCATCATCCTGAATCCCGTTGGTGACGTTGCTCCAGTTCACTGAGCTGATATCGCTGGTGTTCTGCTGCAAAACCCAACCCGTCGAAGGAGACGGCCATTTGACGACCACGGAATTCGTGGTGGTGTGGGCGATGGAGAGCAATGGCGCGCCTGGTGTTTGCACCAACGTCGGGAAGGTCCAGAACCCGCCGGTGAGAGAATAAATGCCGTTGGTCATCGGCCCGCCCGCGTCGTGCTGGCCGATGGTGCCGCTGACGGAATAGACACCGCCGGTGCTCGTGCCGCCGCCGCCATCGATCGTGTGCCAGTCAATATTAAAGTCCTGCGCCGAGGTGCAGAGGCAAACTCGGCAGTAAAGCAGGAAGCCTGCAGCGAACATGGACCAAGGACCATGGACGAACAACAGACTACGTCGCAGCAGACGGGTTTGGGTATTTGAATTTTTCATCGGTTCCCACATTGGATTTTCAAGTTTCGAGCTATTCATTGCGCGCCTCCGATCTAACGATTGAGCAGGGATTCGAGCCGTTCGAGCCGTTTCTTTAACTCTGCAATCTCCCTTTCCTTTTGTTGAAGCTTCTCTTCCAGGGACGCCATCCGGTTTGCTGCGGTCTGCTTTGCACTTTCCACCTTTTCGTTCAGCCCTTGGATCGCCGCCAGCGCGACGCCATCCGCGTCCACACTCGTAATGCCCGTTTCGCTTTCGCCCACACTGAAGGCGGCGTGGAAGTCTTGCGCGATCGGACCGATGTGGCGGATGGATCTGTCCTGGCTCTTGTAGTTCCAGGTTTGCACCGGCAGCGCAACCACTTTGTCCAGCACTTCGCGCGGGTCCACGAAGGCGAAGTTCTCTTTCGCGCGGCGGTCGCTCACGCTCGTCCAGGAACCGCCGCCTGGGGCCAACGACACACCGTAGGCTTGGGTTTCGTCACTGAAAATGGTGGTGCCGCCCGGTACTTTGAGAAACAGGCGCGCTGTGCCGCCGTGGGCACGCATCCAGATGTCGCCAGCGCCGCCACCGCCTTGAGCCACGCCAATTTTGAAGCGATAGGAATCGTTGCCCACGCGGAAGTCACCCTCGGTGTCGGTCACGTTCCAGTTGCCTGGGCCGTAGAAGCGGGCGCCGCCACCGGCGCGAACCTGAAACTGATTGTTTCCGGTAGAAGCGAAGTCGGCATCCGTCGCGTCGGCCCAGACGAAGGCGCCGGTGTGAATCGCCCTGGCGTGGTGGCCCGCGGCGAAGCTGTAGTCGCCGCCCGCCAGGTTGAGCCGCCCGCCGGGCACGGTTGCCACGTAGCCAGTGCTTGAGTTCAGAAGGCCGCCGCCGACCATCGCGCAGTAGCCGCCGCTGGTGTTGAATCCGCCGCCAACCACTGCGGCGCCATCGGCGATGCTTTTGTTCCACTGGCCACCAGCAACGACTGAATGCTCGCCGCTGGCCAGATTCTCAGAGCCTCCGCTCACATTAGCGGCGCTGCCGGCGGCGATATTGTTGGCGCCACCGCTCACGGTGCCATTCCAGTTGCTCACAGCATTGTTCACGCCGCCCCCTACGGTGCCGCCCGAAAAGGTCACGCGATTACTGGCCCCGCTTTGCCCACCGCCGGCGATGGTGGCGCTCGCGGCTCCGGTCTGGACCCAATTGCCGCTGAAGCCTGCCACCACATTCGGTCCGCCGGCGGCCGGCTCCAAGCGCAAGGCGGGCGCGCCATTCACGGAGAACACCAGCGGTTGATTGCCAGAAGTGCCAAAGCCGAAAACGCCGTTGGCAGTCACACCGATGGGCTGGCCGTCCACGATCAAGCCCGCCCCGCCGGTCTCCAGCCTCACGCCGCCGGCCGCGCGGACGTTGAACTGATTGGCCGCTGTGGAAGCAAAGTCCGCGTTCTGCGAGTCAGCCCAGACAAACGTTCCGGCATGGTAGGCCTTGGCGCGATAACAGGCGGCCAGACTCAGAGCGCCGTAGGCGGAGTTGGAGGCTCCACCGGGAATCGTGCTGTAGCCAACTCCCACCGAATTCTCGCGGCCGCCGCTCACGACACTGCAGGGCGCATTGGAGGCGACAGAGTTCAACGAGCCGCCGGCCACAACGGATTCCCGTGAGGCCTGGTCAATGAGGTTCCGCCAGCCGCCGCCAATCGAGGAGCGCGGCGATTTGGTCGTGTTGTTCTCACCGCCCGCGATGGTAGCGGACTGGGCATTGTTGCTGATCCCGTTGCCCAAGCCGCCGCCGAGGGTGGTGTGGTCCGCGGCGCTCCAGTTCAAGGCGCCGCCGCCGATCGTTACAAAACGCCCCTCCGCGTAATTCGTGTAGCCGCCGCCGATGAAACCGCCGAGGGACTGATTCGTGTTCTGAAGCCCGCCGCCAATAGTGGAGTAGTTCTGCACTGCCGTGTTGCCCTGCCCCCCCATGACCGCAGCGTTGTAGTAGAGCGCGGTGTTATAGCCGCCGCCGCCGACGAATGTGCCTGGATTGAAAGCCAGGTTGCTCATACCTCCCGCCACCACCGACTGTCCTCCCAAAGCTTGATTTGCCCAGCCGCCAGCCACGGCCGATTGTGATCCCCCGGCGAGATTACCATAGCCGCCGGAAACCGTGGCCACGTAGCCCGTGGCACTGTTTAGATAGCCGCCGCCGACGGTGGCACTCGCCCCGCTCGCGGTGCCATCCCGGCCGCCCGCGACCGTCGCCCAACCCGCAGAAGCAGTGTTGAAGGTCCCGCCGCCGATGGTCCCGTAGCTGGCGGTCACCCGGTTTGGGTAAAAGTCCAAACCGCCGCCGGCGATGGTCGCGGCTTCGATGGTCGCGCCGGCGGAGTTATTGCCTGAACCGCCAACGACGTTGGGGATTCCTATCGAGGGCTCCAGACGTAATGCCGGCAGGCCGTTGACCTTCATCTCCAAGGGCTGGTTGTCGGTCGTGCCGAGGAACTGACTCCCCGGAGCCGTGCCGGCATTGCCGCTCAGCCCCCAGGCGCGTAGCTCCGTCAGCCCCGCGCCGTTGCCCGCCAGCACATTCCCGGCGTTGGTCAGGACGACCGCCCCGCTGAAGATCTGACCAGCGCCGTTCAGCCGCACAATGTTTGCACTGAGGCTTTCGTCCGGCACGGTACCAACAATTCCGGAACCTGAGACCGTCCCGGCATTGACCGCCCGCAACGCGTAAGGCGCGGGCGTCAGCGGCTGCCGCGGCGACAGATCTGTGAACGCCCCAGCCCCGCTGCCGCGCACCGCGATCTGCACCCAGAGCGGCGTGCCATTGAAGGGGCCCTGGCCAAAGTCGAGGGAGGTGGTGAAAAGCCCATTGCTCACCAGCACGCCACTGTTGGTGAGCGACGAGCCGATGATGTTGCCTCCCAGGGGATCGTCGTGCAGCGAAAACCGCAGATCGTAGAGACCGCTGACGGTGTTTGTGCCTTCAGTCAACCGTCCCTGGTAGGTGAAGGTGGTGCCTTGGCAGAAGGCTGAAGGCTGAAATGAGGACTCCCAAAGCGAACAATTTGAATGTGGTCTTCATGGTTAGTACCGTTCTATTGGTTTGCTGACATGGCTAAGTGGTGTTTCGGCCGAGGTTTGCAGACAAATGCGACCCCTTGGCATCGAACCTGGAAGTGGAAGCATGCCGATAAAGACGCCGGGGGGGTGACGATAAGAAAGGCAGACCTACTTCTTCATATGATCTCATAGGTGCTAAAGAGAAAACGCGAAAACAGAGTGGCAACTTTCAAAAAAGTGGGCGCCGGGAGACGAAATGGGGATTTGCCTTTCCATGCACCGCCCGATTTCTGAAAGTAACAGGGTACAACTTCCGTTTTAGAAATTAGAAGCAATGATCCGGGAGCACTCCAAGAGCATGAACCAGGACAACGAGGGGTCGATTCCGACACGAGCGAGCCTGCTGGAGCGCTTGGGAAACTGGGAAGACCAGCAAAGCTGGGAGGAGTTTCGTGCGCTCTATAGTGCCCTGATCCGGAGAACGGCTCGACGGTCGGGCCTGACGGAAGCGGAGGCGCAGGATATCGAACAGGAGACGCTGTTGCGCTTAGCCAAAACCATTCGTGAATTTGACCCG
Organism: Verrucomicrobia subdivision 3 bacterium UBA693; assembly: GCA_002298785.1. Classification (GTDB taxonomy): domain Bacteria; phylum Verrucomicrobiota; class Verrucomicrobiia; order Limisphaerales; family UBA8199; genus UBA693. Next base: position 227,166 of record DBMR01000095.1, on the reverse strand, counting down.
GCGGGAGGCAACTTCAAAGGCTGGCTGCTGAACCAGGTCCGCTGGCGGATTGGGGACCATTTTCGCAAGCGGTCGATCGAGGAAGGACATCGACATCATGCCTCTCGCGAAGGTGAAGAAGACCGGACGGCCACCGAGGAGCAAGTGGCCGACCCTGGGGACCTGAACCGGATTTGGGAAGAGGAATGGCAACACACTCTATTGGAACGGGCAGTGGCGCGAGTGTGCCGGAACGCGAATCCCCGGCATGCACAGATTCTGGACTTGTGCGTGCTCCGGGGCAAGACTCCCGCCGAGGTGGCTGGGGCGCTGGATATCAGCCTGATGACCGTCTACCTGGTGAAGACCCGCCTGGGGAGATTACTAAAAAGGGAAGTTGACCGGTTGCGTCAAAGCGGCGATTTTTAGCTAACTCCAGCCCGGCCAAGCGCCTCGACTCGCGCCCCCAGGAGAACCGTGCCGGGGTCGAAGCAAACATCGCGGGATGCCCAATACCGCACCGCAAGTACCCGATTATGACCTGCTCCGGCCGATAGGCCGCGGGGCCTTTGGCGAGGTCTGGCTCGCGCGGGGCGTCACCGGGCAGTGGCGTGCATTGAAAGTCTTGCGGCGCGCCGACCTGCCACATCCGCGTGCGTTCGAGCGGGAGTTTGCCGGCGTAGTCCGCTACGAACCCATTTCGCGAACTCAGCCCAACCTGATACCGATTCTCCATGTGGGACGCAGTGCCGACAGCCAGAGTTTTTGGTATGTGATGGAACTGGCGGACGATGCCAATCGGGAGAGCAACCAACCGGCGAGAGCCGATGAACCACGGCAAACCGCCGCGTGTGTGGGAGGCATCGGGCCGGCAGCACAGGACCCCAGCCATCCTTTCGATTCGTACGAACCCGCCACCCTGAGGGCGATATTGCGAGCGCGGGGCCGGCTGCCCGTAAAGGAATGCCTGCGCATCGCTCTGGGCATCGTGGAAGCCGCCGCCCATCTGCACGAGCACGGCCTGGTGCACCGGGATATAAAACCATCCAATGTGATCTTCGTGGAAGGAATTCCCAAATTGGCCGACGTGGGCCTGGTTACCACCACCGAAGAAGTGCCTTCGTTCGTTGGGACCGCAGGCTACATCCCGCCTGACGGCCCCGGAACCCGGGCAGCGGATATCTACGCCCTGGGCAAGCTGCTGTACCAAATGGCCGCCGGTCGGCCGTTGCAGGACTTTCCGCGTTTGCCCGATGATTTTACCGATGCGGCCGACCGGAAGGCGCTGGTGGAGTTGAATGACATCATTCTCCGGGCTACAGACCCTGATCCGCGCCGGAGGTATGCCTCAATGGACGACCTGCGTTCTGACCTACTCCTCCTGGAAGCGGGGCGTTCCGTGCGCCGCTTTCACGGCCTGGAACGACGCTTGAAGTTAGCCTCACAAATTGGGGTGGTGGTGGCCGGGATTGCCTCCATCAGCATCGCCCTGGGATTCTGGGCTAACCGAGAGCGGTTGCGGACCCTAAAAGCTGAGCGCGCGCTCTCGGCGCGATTCATCGAACAACAGCTCGTGCTGGCGCGGGCGACGCGTTTGACCGGCCTGCCCGGACAGCGCGCGCGGACGCTGGAGGTCATACAGGAGGCAGCCAGGCAAACGAACAGTCTGGCCTTGAGAAACGAGGCCATTGCAGCCGTCGCGTTGCCGGATGTCCGTCATTTCCGGACTATCAAAGGCACACAAATAGTCTTTGATCGGATGTTGCGACGCTACGCCACGGAGGAAGGGGAAAGTCGCATCCTCATTCGAGCCTTAGAAAGTGACCAAACGCTGGTCTCCCTTTCTGGGGAAGACGGGGTGCTGCCATCAAGCGCGGCTGGGGATTTAGTGGGGTGGAGTTTTAGCGCGAACGGCGACTATTTTTGCGCTTCGTCGAGGAACCGCCGCCTGTTGATATGGCAACTCAACTCCGCGCTTCGAGACGCCGACCCACGGGCGGAATCGTCGGGCGGGCAACCCCCAGAGGAAAGGCTATCGCGGACGCTAGCTTTGACTTTTGAACCCGTGCGCCAGATGGTGGTGCCCGGAGGAGATTTGGCGGTGATAGAGAGCCGCGATGGGACGCTTCATTTCTTTGACCTCGAGGAAGGGCGTGAGGTTCGGAAGCTGGATGGGTCCTATCACTTGCACCGGCTCGGTTTTAGCCATGATGGGACTCGTTTTGCGAACCTCGAAGAAAATGTACTAAGCATTCACGACTTGAGGACCGGAAAGCTCCAACTGTCCTTTACGAATGGCACGCCGATTGAAGGGGTGGCCTGGCACCCGGATGGTCTCCAGGTAATAACCTGGGCCGGGGAACGAGCGGTGCGTCTTTGGAACCTGGAGACGAGCAAGCCGTCCGCGGTTTTGAGGGGGCACGAGGCCGAGGTCATTGGGGCGGTTGCTGACGATGCGGGACAATGGCTGTTAACCACCTCCTGGGACAACGAGACAGTCCTTTGGAACCTGGCCCAGTCCCAGGAGGTCCTGCGGGTGCCCGGCGCCGGCAACTACATCCAGTTCAGCGGCGATGCCCGACGTATGGCATGGCGCACTTGGAACGGCGGAAAGTGGGAGGTCTTTGAATTGACCTCCGGACCGGAGTCATTGTGGTTGGAAGAGCATCCCGGACAGGAAAGTTCGGAAGGCCTCCGGAGCCTGTGGTGCCTCGCATTCCTGGGTCCTGAGTTGGTAGCAGGAGCGGGTGACAAAGGGCTCTGCGTATGGCAACCGCCGCTTGGGTACGCTTCCACGCTTGGGAAAGTCGACCTGGAGCGCCCCTTGGTTGCCACTCCGGACGGACGTTTATTCTCAAGCAATAAGGATGGCTTGCGCCATTGGCCGATCAAGCTCGATGAGGCCGGGAACAACTTTCACCTCGGTCCGCCAGAACGTATCTCGCCGCCCGCGGTGGGCGGTGTCACTCGATTCGCCATTTCGAGTAACACAATTCGAATCGCCGCGGTGACAAGCGAATATGAACTCTTTCTTCGGACAGAGGCACACTTCGACCAGTGGCAACAATTGGCCGACGGGAATATTCTGCTCGTGACCATGGACCCAGGGGGACATTTTGTCGCCGCCTCTTTCCGAAATGGCGGGGTGCGGGTATGGGACGCGGAGAGCGGGGCGGTGGTGACCAATTTGCCTTGCTCCGCGGCGATGGCTTGCGGCTCGAGCCCGAATGGGGAGTGGCTGGTGGTGGCCACTGCCGAGGCCTTTCTGGTCTGGAGGGTGGCGGACTGGCAGTTGGCTCACCGGATCCCACATGAGACTGCTTCCGGCCCCGTGCAAGGCTGGTCTCCCGACGGCAAATTGTTCCTGGTGCACGATCTGGATTCAAGAGTTCGGATACTGCGCTCGGGAACCTGGGAAGAGTTGGGGTCTCTGCCTTCGCCGAAACTGCTCCGGCAGATTGCTTTCAGCCCGGATGGGAACCTTCTTGCGCTCGCGAGCGAAAAATCGGGTGTGCAACTCTGGGATTTACCGCAGATGCACCGCCGTCTGACAGAATTGGGGCTTGAGTGGAACGAGATGACAACGATTTCAGCCGCTCCACGCCCGAACCAGCGGCGGTGGAACATATGCATAAATACCGGCCAGTAGCGTTTGCTGCCTGCTGCCGGTCGCATCATCACCGACGGAGCACGATGAATTCGATGACTGCTTCGGTTTCGGATCCTGGAGCGAGTCTTTACCACCAGAAGGTGGGGCTGCCGGCTCCGGTGGCGCGCACGGTCATTTTGTCAAACTTGCGCCACTCGGTATGGCCATCCAGCATGGAGACGTGGCCTCCCGAAGGGAATCTCCCACTAAGGTGAGGAGAGATATGCGTTTTTGGGTCGCCTCCTGACGTTCGCTTACGTTCGAAGACGGTCACTGTGCCAACTCGGCTCTTCCATCAACCAGACGGGACAGCCGGAGCGGGTTGGATTCCATTAATTCGGAGGGCAATGCCGCGTCAGGAAAACTCTGATAGCTTACCGGTCGCAGAAAACGTTCGATCGCACGTGTTCCGACTGAGGTGGAACGACCGTCAGAAGTGGCCGGATACGGTCCGCCGTGGGTCATGGCATGGGTAACTTCGACGCCTGTGGGGTATCCGTTGAACACCAAACGCCCGGCCTTGGCGGTCAGCCAAATGACGAGATCACGACCGGCTACAAGCTCCGCCGGCGTCGCATGAATCGTGGCGGTCAATTGGCCTTCCAACTGGTTCACAGCCTTCAGCATTTGATCACGTGAGGCGCATTCGACGACCAGCGTCGCCGGGCCAAAAACTTCATTCATCAGGTGGTGATTGCCCAGGAAATTTTCGGCACTCGTGGAAAACAAAGCCGCGCCACCCTGGGCATGGCCCGCACCCTGATTGGGTCGAACCATGGCCAAGGTTTTCACGCCACCGATTTGTGAGAATCCCGCCACCCCGCGCTCATAGGCGGAGCAAAGCCCCGCAGTCAGCATCGTGCCCGGTGGAGTCGCCGCCATGAGACTGGCCAGTTTGGCCACCAGCCTGGTGGCGCCCGCTCCGGCCTCAACAAAGATCAGTCCGGGACAGGTGCAGAACTGCCCAACCCCCAGCGTCACTGAGCCATGCAACCCCGCCGCAATTTCTTCCGCCCGCTGCTCCAAGGCTTCGGCCAGGACAAATACCGGGTTAACACTGCCCATTTCAGCAAAAACCGGAATGGGCTCCGGGCGGGCGGCCGCGGCATCCATCAAGGCTCGTCCGGCCAGGCGGGAGCCGGTAAAGCCAACCGCTTTAACCACCGGGTGCTTCACCAGGGCGATGCCGATTTCGCGACCGTCGCCGAAGAGCATGGAAAAGACGCCTTCAGGGGCACCGTTCTCACGAGCTGCCTGCTGCACGAGCAACCCCACCAACTCCGAAGTCCCGGGATGTCCATGGTGGGGCTTTACAATCACCGGACAACCGGCGGCGAGAGCGGAAGCCGTATCCCCACCAGCTACCGAGAAAGCCAGTGGAAAGTTGCTGGCACTGAAGACCACGACGGGACCCAGCGGCACCATCATGGAACGCAGATCAGGCTTGGGGAGCGGCTTGCGATTCGGGTCGGCATGGTCGATGCGAATCCCGAGAAAGAGCCCGCTGGCCGCAGCGTCCCCATAGAGGCGGAGCTGAAAACAAGTACGGGCCAACTCGCCCTGCAATCGAGCCACTGGCAATCCAGTTTCGAGATTGGCTCGCTCGACAATGGCGGGGCCGTTGGCCTCAAGCAGGGCCGCGATATGATGTAGCAGCGCCTGCCGCTTCTGGCCGGTCCATAGGCGGAACTCGGCGAAGGCCCTGGCGGCAAGTTCCCCTGCAGCGTCGACATCGGCGGTCGTCGCCCAGAAATAATCCGGTCCGATGGGGACGCCCGTTGCCGGATTGATGGCTGATTGCGCAGGACCCGCTGCTTTGGCGCGGGTTTGCCCGAGGATGGAAAGACCGCTCAGATTCATAATCAACCCCTAGACTTTAGGACGCTTCGCGAGCGCCGTTTTCAACGTATCGAGCGCCGCTTTACGTTCGGCGCCCGCCATTACCAGGCGCGGACCACGGACGCGTTCATGCCCCATGCCCACTTCGGCCTGCACCAACTTGATAAGCTGAACGAACTTCGGCACAGTGTCCATGCGAAGCAACGGCAGGAACCACCGGTAAAGTTCGGCGGCTTTCTTCACCTGGCCCTTCATCGCGTAGTGGAAAAGCGCGACGGATTCGCGCGGGAAGGCGTCCGCCAGACCGGCAATCCAGCCCACCGCACCGGCGGCCACGCCTTCCACAATCACATCATCCACGCCGACGAGGACCGCGAGACGGTTGCCGCAGATGGCCTTGATCGCCGTGACGCGGCGGGCGTCGGTGCTGGATTCCTTGACGGCGTGCAAGTTGGGATTTCCCTCCGCCAGTTCCTTGATCTGCTCCGGCAGGAAATCCGTTTTGTAGGCCACCGGGTTGTTATAAAGCATACACGAGAGCTTCGTGGCCCGGACGACCGCCTGAACGTGAGCCTTCATCTCCCGCCAGTCGCTTGAATAGACATAAGGTGGCAACACCATCAAGCCGGAGCAACCGGCGGCTTCCGCTGCCTGAGCCAGTCGCACCGCTTCCATGGTACTCAAGGAGGCGATGCCGGCGACGATCGGAAATTTGCCGTCCGACGCAGCGACCAGCGTTTTCAGGATTTCCACCTTTTCATCGAAAGCCAAAGTAGCGCTTTCGCCGAGCGAGCCGAGCGCAACCACGCCGGTGCAGCCGTTTTCGACAATCCACTGCGCATGTTTGGCGATGGCGGCGTGGTCCACACTGAAATCCGGTTTGAACTGAGTGGTAGTTGCGGGGAGAACCCCGGTCCATTTCATTTTCATATCGATATTTGTTACCTGTTGGTCCTGGTTAAATTTCCGACCCGCGCGGGCAAGAGGGGTGGACGCACTGATTCCATGCCCCATCCCAGGATGAATTTGGCCGCCGCACCGCAGGTTCTTCCCTGACAAGCTCCCATGCCGCAGCGGGTGAGCAGTTTCGCCTCACGCCAGCCGCTGGCGGCTTTGACGCGACCGAAGGCCACGTCCTCGCACCGGCAAAAAGTGGTCTCCGGATTCGCCAATGATTTCAATTCCTCGCGCAACGCGAAGGCATTCGACATGGCCAGGCGGAAGGCATGCCACCCTGCCCGCTCGTTCGACAACGCTGCTGCCTGGTCGTCCGATCCCGCCGCGCTGTAACCGGCAATCTGCCCTTCAGTCAGGGCGCAGTCCACACCACCGATTCCCGTGGGTTCACCGGAGCAATATACATCGGGCACGGTGGTGAGTTGATTTGCATCGACGCGAACACAGCCGCCGGCCAATTCACAACCCATTGCGAGTGGCAGTTCCACATTCGGCACCAGATGAAAGCCGCACGCGAGCAAGTCGCACTTCTCGGTCCACTGGTTAGATCCGTCCGCCAGAGTGACGCTGTTAACTTGTTCGCCACCATTTGCCTGCACTGGCCACACACCGCACCGATATGGTACCCCGCGCAGCCGGGCAAAGATCCCCATGCCTTGAACCAGCTTGCCCGGGTGCCGGAGGGTCTTGAACCCAAAACCGGCAACGCGGCTCATCGGCGCCTGTTCCGCGATCATGGCGATAGTGGCACCTTGTTTCTTCAGGCCGTCAGCGACCGCCAGCAACAGCGGTCCTGTGCCGCAGATGACGACACGTTTACCCGCAATCGGCCAACCGCCCTTCACGAGTGCCTGCAATCCACCCGGACCCATGACGCCCGGCAAGGTCCAGCCCGGAAACGGCAGGAACAACTCGCGCGCACCTGTGGCAATAATCAATTTGCTCCACTCAATTTCGCGCGCACCTTCGGGATGCTCAGCCAGCAACACCCCGGGCTCCGGCGCCGCGATGACCGCAGTCCGATCCAGCAGTGTGGCGCCCGACCGACGAAAGCGCTCAATCCATTTTTGGGCCTGTGGAATCGAGAGCCGGGACTGTTCCCCTTTCCAAATCTGTCCGCCTGGTGATGGGGCATCGTCGACTACCGCCACGCGCTTGCCCTTTTCGGCTGCCGCACACGCTGCGGCCAGCCCAGCCGGACCAGCGCCCACCACGACAATGTCAAACCTGGACCGAGGCTCAGTCATCCGTCAGAACCTCCATGCCCGGCTCACACAAAGTCTGGCAGCTACGGCACTGACTCAGCCCGTTGATGGTCACGCGGCATTCCATGCACAAGCCCATTCCGCACAGTGGGCCGCGCGGCATTCCGGACACCGAACGGCGGAACTTGCTTTCCCCCGCCATCGCGATTGCCGCCGCCACGACGGTGCCCGGCGTCACTTCGACAGATTTTCCGTTCACCCGCAGTTGCACCCGCTCAGCCATGACTGGCCCCTCCCTTCTCGAATCGGGCTGGCAGAAAAGGGTCTGATGGAATAGCTGTCGGTCGTCCAAGCAACAGGTCCGCCAGAAGGCGGCCGGTGCCAAGCGAAGTCGTGATTCCCAGACCTTCATGCCCGGTGGCCAGCCAGATCCGATCACTGACAACCGTCGGGCCGATCACGGGTAGTTTATCTGGGGTAGCCGCCCGGTGGCCGGTCCAGGTTCGGATCGCGGAAAGGTCTTTCAAACCTGGAAGATACTCAAAGGCGCGTCTCAGCATCCGGTCCAGAATCGCGTGGTCCACGCCACCATCCTCGGCATCAAACTGACGCGACGAGCCGATCAGCATCTGACCGGTGAGGCGGGGCTGGATGTTGAACGCCACTGAATCCTGGCCCATCGAGTGCGCGCTTTTCAGGTACCCCAGCTCCACGATCTGGTGATGCACAAAACCCGGAGCCCGGTCGGTAATCACCAGATGACCCTTCCGCTTGCGGACCGGCAACCCCGGCGTGAGCTCGGGCGACCATGGTCCGGTTGCATTAACGATGCGATCGGCGGCAAGGCGCGAACCGTCCGCCAATTCCACTCCACCGTTGGAAAGCAGCCGCTTCACCGTCACCGCTTGGCGCAGCTCGGCCCCGTACTGCATGGCTTGCTCCAAAAAGAAACGTGCGGCACAAGGGGGATAAACCACGGCATCATCGCGGACTCGCAAGCCACCCGCCAGGCCAGCACGCAAATTCGGTTCTACTCGCGCAACCGCCTCCGCATCCAGCACCTCCACGTGCACGCCCCGCGGTTCGTAGAAGCCCTGTTTGCGGTACACCTCTGCCATTTCCTCGTGATCGGCGGCCACCCAGAGAGTGCCACAAAGGTCGAATTCGACATCCGCCGGTAATTGAGGCCGTAATGCCAGCCAAAGCCCGCGTGAATAGTTCGTCAGGGCGAACTGTGCCTCCGAGTCATCCATCACCACCACGTGGCCCATGCCAGCCGCAGTGGTGCCGCCGCCGATGTGCCCGCGCTCGAGCACCAACGTCCGCAAGCCGCTCCGGGCGCATTCCATGGCACACGCCGCACCGACGATGCCGGCCCCGACGATGATGATGTCGTAAGAGGAACTCACAACAAATCAGGCCCGGATACCCCAGCAAAACGGGTCCTGCTCATCCAGTAACTGCGTGGACTCGGCATTAACGTAGGCCGTTCCGGTGATGACTGGCAAAATCTTGCCCGCAGATTGGTCCAACCAACTGAACTTTCCGGCAAAAGTGCTGCCGATGATGCTCTCCTGGATCCACGTTTCGCCGGGCAGCAACTTCCCATCAGCCGCCAGGCAGGCGAGCTTTGCACTGGTGCCCGTGCCACAAGGGGAACGGTCGTAGGCCTTGCCCGGACATTGCACGAAGTTCCGGGAACATGAACCCTTATCACTTGGGGGACCAAACAATTCGATGTGGTCCACTTCCGGAAACCCCTGAGCGTTGACGGCTTGCCGCAGCCGCCAGCAATAATCGTTGAGCTTATCGGTATTGGCCAATGTCAATGCCTGTCCATGGTGTTCGACCAGAAAGAACCAGTTACCGCCCCAGGCCAAGTCGCCGGTCACCGGTCCTATGCCGGGAACGTCCACGCTCACCGCCTTCCTGGCGCGCCAACTGGGGACGTTGCCTACAGACACCTCACCAGTAGGATGGAGTGTGGCCGTAATCACCCCGACAGGCGTTTCAATCCGGTGTTCGCCGGGCTTGATCCTGCCCTGATGCGCCAGTGTGACGATGAAACCAATCGAGCCATGACCGCACATGCCCAGATACCCGACGTTGTTGAAGAAGATCACTCCGGCTGCGCAGGACTGGTCCTGCGGTTCGACGACCAGCGCCCCCACCACCACATCCGAGCCGCGCGGTTCATTTACAATCGCCGACCGGAAGCGGTCGAACTCGCGCTGGAACCGCTCCCGACGTTCAGCGAGAGTGCCCTGGCCCAAATCCGGGCCGCCGGCCACGACAACCCGAGTGGGTTCGCCGCCGGTATGAGAATCGATGATTTTGATTTTATGCATAGACCGCTAGATCGGGTGGCCGGATTCTGTCGTGAACGGCAATCGCCGGCTGGTCGGTTTCAGATCATTTGTCCTTTATCCAAACGATCGATTGTGGACCGCCGCCACGATTTCGACGCAGGGGAGCAGCCGGACCAGCCGAGTTGGTGGTTTCGGAAACAGTTGCTCCGGGCGCGTAGTTTACTCCGGAGTTTGAAGCCGGTTCCTCACTCGCAGCCACCTGCCCCACCCGATTCATGCGGGCAAAGTTAGGAATGGCTACCATGGGTTTGCCGTTTGCCCAACTCCCCTGCAAGACCATCACGCCCTCCAAAAGGTTACCGCGCCATTCCGCCGCCAAGCGACCAGAGCCGAGCGGCTGCTGGATGTCGGACTGGTCGGCGCGTTCAACGTTGTAGATCAACGGTCCATAGCGCAGCGCCACCTTGCCCCGGTCGGCAGCGATCTGGTCGTCGGCCTTGATGCGTTGAGGCTCGAGCGGCAGTTCGAATTCAATTTTGTCGCCCGCCTTCCATTTGCGCCTGACCACGGCATAACCCTTTTCAATCCTGGGATTGATAGACTTGCCATTCACGAAGAAGGATTTCAATCCCTTCACCTCAGGGGTGGGGGTATACAGTTCGCTGGTCTGCCGATTCGGAACGCGCACGTAGACCGAGAAATCTTTGGTCTGCCCGGGGTTCACGGTGAGCGCGACTTTACCGTTCCATGGATAATCAGTCTGCTGCACCAGTTCGACGTCTGTGCCAGCGACCCGCTCCACATTGATCCGGCTGCCGATGAACAGGTTCATGTAAATAGCATCGTGGTCCTTCACATAGGTCCAGGTCGGGATCATCAGCAGAGTCCTGGGAATATTACCTACGCAACAAGGGCACACATGCCAGGAGGTCCGGCGGCCATCGATTAGCGGATTGGTGTAGTTGAAAACCCTACCGCCCAGATCGGTCGCACCAAGCAGTGCGTTATACAGCGTCTCTTCATAGAGGTCGGCGTATTTCGCGTCGTGGTAGGCGAGATTGAGTTTGTATTGGAAGAAAACCAGGCCGCAGCTTGAGCAGGATTCGCAATAGGCCTCGTTGCGGAGCGAATAATTGGGGCCAAAACCTTCGGAGGTTTCGCCGCTGCCAATTCCGCCGGTAACGTAATATTTCTTGTTCACCATGTTATCCCACAGCGACATTACGGCACTCTCGTAATCCCGGTCCCGGGTTTCTGCGGCCACATCAGCCATTGCGGAGTAATTGTAACTTGCGCGCACCGCGTGCCCTACCGCTTCGTATTGCTTAATTGGAGGCAGATGACTCTGGTCATATTCCTCGCCGCCCTTGCGGAAATCCAACAGGAACCGGGCGAGTTTCACATACGCATTGCCACGTCCGCCACCCTCCATGTCGTTGACGAAACGGCCAAAGCGCACCAGCGCCTGCTCCATCTCCTGGTGCCCGTCATACCATTCTTGTTTGCCCGGCCCAATATTTGCCACCCAGCAATCGCCGAGCTTCTTGGCGGCATTATACATGCGCAAGTCTTTGCCCTCGGTCAGCGTGTAATGGTTGATGGCAGATTCGATAAAATATCCCATCACATAACCCTCATGGTCCCCCCGGTGTTCCGGCGACCATTTCCTTTTCCAGGAATCGCGATTGGCCAACGTGTAGGCCGTCTGCAGATAACCATCGGGCTCTTGGGCCGCCAAAATCTTCGGGATCCAATCCTCCAACGTCGCCTTCATTTTTTCCTGTGCCGCAATGATCTCCGGATCGCCCTTGGGGTCGACCATCAACGCGATGCACATGGATTCCACCGTTTGATGCACCCAAGCATTGGCGAAGACATAACCTTTTTGTCGCGCGTGTGGTTCGCCCCGCAACGCCTTGGCGGCTTCGATAAAATTATCAATGCCGCCCTGACCCTGGGTAAGGTTGGTGCGGTTGATCTGCTCAATGCAGTGGGGAATCCAATTAACGATGAGGGCCTTGGCCCGAGCGTTCCACAGCGGGCTGTCGATGCTGTATCGCTTGGTATAAACGACGTCGAGCCTAGTTTTGGGCGGTGCCGCCTCCGCCCGGACCTTCAAAGTGGAACTGGCACTCAACCCTTCCTGCAGAGCGGTGAGTTTCAAGACGTAATCGCCGACTTTGGAAAAGGTGGCCGCGGTTTCAAGGGCGTTCGCATCGACAAACGTGACCTTGCCCGGACCCGATTCCTTGGTCCAGTGGGCTTTGATTCCTTTGCTATTGAGTGATTTCATCGAACCGGAGAGGTAGGTTTTTCCGCCCAGGATCACCACGCGATCAACGCCGGCGACGGCTGTCGGCGGAAAGGCGGGAGACTTGCCGGAGTCATATACCTTCCACTCCAGGATGCCCGTGGAGAGGCGCCCGTCAGAGGTGATTTCAAGGCGTAACTTGCTGGTCTTCACCTCATCAAAGGTGGTGGTGTTGAAGGCATTCCCCACCACTCCCAGTCCCACCGTGTTCTGCACCGGGGTAAATTCCTGCCCATTCCAATACAGCAGGCGGCACAACTTCGGGGCGCCTACGCCCTGGCCGTCGATCCACCAATAGACATCAATCTGCCTGGTGAAAACAGGCTGGCTCCAGTCGTATTGCACCCAGACCGTGTCCGTGCGGGGCCAGTTCCCGTATGCTTTGTGCGGCGCGTCCATCGACCGTGTGGGTGCATGGCCATCGTTGAGCGCGTTCAGGCTGGTGTCACCCGAACAATAGGAACTCGAGGGCGTGGCTACTGGGGCCAGATTGACAGCTTCGCCGGCGCCCGCGACGAGCGCTAAAATTGGCGCCAGCAGCAACAGGCCAACGGCCCTGCCGATCCACTTCCGCACCTCAACCTGGAGGTACGCAAAACCTCGATGGTTTATTACGAACATACTTTTAATCATCAGCCTACGCCATTGTAGGACAGCCGGCCTCGATTTCCATGCCATAAACACACTCCCAAACTGGCTGAGGTCAGTACAGTAAACTGCCGCATGTCTGAGAGCCTATCCATACCGGAAATGCCGCATTCAGCCAACACGGGATCGCCCGTCAGATTAATGGCCTTGAGGATCAAGTCGCTGGTTTTGGCATCGCGCCCGGGAAGGCACGCCGGAACCGCTCATTTCAGGGTGACATCCAAATAAACTGAATTGTGGCCGTAGGTTTCGTAAAACGGCTTGAAGCTCGTCTCGCCAACCTGGAACCGAAGCGAATGCGGATCACCGGATATTGATTTCGACAGGTCCTGGCCATCCAGCGTGACCGGCCGCCAATTGGAGCGCGGTGCAGGCTCCTGGGCCGCGAGCAGAATGGGACCGTAGAAGAGACTCGCGATGTTGGGCTGATCCATTACCGGCAGCAGGTGGAAGTTGAGTGGCATTTGCAGTTCAACGGTGTCACCATCTTTCCAATTGCGGCCAAGGTTCAAGTAAGTACCAGGTTCGGCCTTCAGTCGCTGCTTCTTGCCGTTCACCTTGACCGAGAAACCACGCTTGGCCCATCCAGGAACGCGCACGAGGAGAGCGAACTTGCCGCTGCCGCCGATGACCAACTTGGTGCGGTCGTCATGCGGAAAATCCGTTTCCTGAGTGAGTGTCAACTTGCGCGCGGACCAGTCCAATTGCGAGGGGACAAACAGATTTACGTAAAGCGCCTGGTCGGCGTCGCTGCGGAAATAGATGGAATCCTGCAGCTTGGTGTTGCTTTCCAACGCCGTTCCGTTGCAGCACGAAAACCCCGCCATGTCGGCATTGCCGAACTGCTTGCGCGCTCCCGGGTTGAGCGGGACGTGATAAGTATTCCCGGCGTCATGCTCGGCTACGGAGGCCAGGATGTGGTTGTAGAGCGCCTGCTCGTAGTAATCCATGTACTTGGCGTCCGGCACAAACGCGAAGAGTTGCCGGCTCAACTTGAGCAGATTGTAAGTCGCGCAGGTCTCGTTCTGGCCGCCTTTCGAAAAGCCGTCGGTGAAGAGGCTGTCGGGGTGGGCGGTGAAGCACTCGGCGTTGTTGGGATTCTGCGCACCCGCCACGCCGCCGATGCTATACATGTAGGACCGCCGGCAAATGTCCCAGAAGTTCTCCGCCACATGCCAGTATTGCGGCTCGCGAGTGTCACGATAAGTCTCGAGGGCGCCGATGATTTGGGGAATATGCTGATTCGCATGCTTCCCGCGCAAGGTGTCCACGTTCCTGGCCAGCCCATGAGAATGACTGGTATCGCCGAAGAAGAAGTTCACATTGTCGAACAACTTGGCGCAGTCCATGAAACTCTGGTCGCCCGTAATGCGACTTAAGCGCGCCAGCACCTCGTTCATGCCTCCATATTCACCGGCGATGTAACGATTCCACATGCTGATGCGCGTCTCAACCGGAACCACCTGGAGCCGCTGCTGCACCCAGCGCGCCATGTCCTGGGCCACCGTCAACGCTTTCTCCTTTCCACCCACCTCATAGCAGTCCAACAGCCCCGCGAGGATCTTGTGCAAGGTGTAGTACGGCGCCCAGATCTGATTGCTGCCACCGCCGTAAAACGCCCCTTTTTCAAGCAGGATGAACTGATCCGGCGGATAGGCACTGATAAAACCCCTGCCCCAATTCCAACAGTCCGTGCGGATGCCCGCTTCACTCAGATCGGAATCGTATCCCCCCTTCCCCGGCCCTGGCGGCACCGCGGCTGGATCAGCATTGAACAGCGCGCCAGCATTGGTCGGCGTCCCGGACATCTGCGATAACGCGTAGAGCGCGTCGATCATATAATTCATCTTCTGACCAAATCTGGCGTGCAACGGTTCTTCGTGACTGGTGCTGGCGTAAGCCTGGGCCAGCGAGGACAGGTAATGGCCCGTCGCGTGACCGCGAAGCTTGGTGGTCTGACTGTCCCATCCGTCCATGGGTTCGGCTCCCTGCGGCTGCGCCTGTCCGAACGCATTGCGAAACATGTAGAGAAATCGGTCGGGGTTCGTCTCGGCTAGTTGACGGATGAATTTGTCGCGATTCTCCATGAACTGCGTGGCGCGGTGCTGTTCGTCCTGGCGCAGGGTCACCGCTCCCAAGGGAAAGGCTTCGAGCCGGCGACGAGGTAAGGAAGAGTCAACACGAGCTTTCACCTTAACCACCGCCTTGGCCTGAAGCTCAGTGCCCGGCACACGGCCAAACACCGTATAAGTCGAATTGGTTAGCGCCTCTTGATTGTTTTGCGGGGCAGGCCAGATGACCCGCACGTCCGGGCCTTTGATGTTGCCACGATAAACGCCAGGCACCCTGGAGGGCAGCCGCGGAAGCGTCCCCTTCTCCGTCACTACCGTGACACCCACCACGCCCGTCAGTTGCGCGGACATGGGTTGGGCGATGCCGGTTGAAGCGGAGGAACTGGCAGGAAGGTTGTTCGTGCTGCTGGCAGGTGCGTTGGCCACTGCCGCAGTCAGGGCGACGAAGGCGATTCCGAAGTTTGTCAGATACTTTTGCATCAAACGCCACGATCAGAAATTTTTCAGGACCAAGGCTACCCACACCAGTTCCCTTGCCCATGGGTAATTTCCACTTCAGGATGAGTTTAACGTACATTTACATCCAGGCGAATTCGGGACTCGACGGGCCAGCCGAGCAGCAGTTCCCAGCCTCCTGAAGGATCAGGCTGGTGGCAGTGCCGGAATCACTTTACACCGATCATCAAACGCTTGAGCGGACGTGCAAAGACAATCAGCAACAAGCCGGCGGCGGCGGGCAAAATCACGATGTGGAGATACATGTCCGGCCACGTCTGGACAGCATCGGTCTTGAATTCACCCGCGAGCAAACCGGCCAAAAGATTACCGAGCGAAGTGGCCAGGAACCAGATGCCCATCATCTGTCCCACCAGCTTGCGTGGTGAAAGCCGGGTGACAGAGCTGAGCCCAACCGGACTCACGCACAGCTCGCCGAACGTGTGAAGGAGGTAGGTGGCAATCAACCAGGTCGGCCAGGCTTGTTGTCCGGCAGCCACCACCTTGGCTGCGCCCGCTATCACCAGGAAGCCCGCTCCCAACAGCAGCAAGCCCAGACCGAACTTGACCGGGATGGAAGGTTCGAGATTGCGCCGGGCCAGCCACACCCAGAGCCAGGCGAACAACGGTGCAAAGGCGATGATGAACACCGGCCCCAAGGCCTGGAACCACGCCGCCGGCACACCCTGTTTGAGCCAGCCCCATGTTTCCATCCACTGCCAATGACGCAGGGTGAATCGCTCGGCAAACAGATTGAATGACGACCCGGCCTGCTCGAAGCCCGCCCAGAATACCGCCGAAGCTAGAAACAACATGAGGATCATGGCGACGCGCTTTTTCTCCAGTTGATCCAGGCCGCATAAGCAGAAGGCGTAGACGAAGAACGCGATGGCGATGCCGAGGATAACGTAGGCCATGCCCTTGGCGATGACCACCGGATTCAAGTGCACCACTCCCAACATACACATTGCCAGAGTCAGCAGCCCAAGAGTCGTTCCACCAGCGAGGACGATGCGCTCGTAGCGATAAAGTGGCTTGTCGTTACCTCGGGCGATCCCCGCCGAGCCCAGCAGATGCCGAGAAAAGCGGAATTGGATTAACCCCAGCACCATGCCAACTCCGGCGGCGGCAAAGCCCCAGTGCCAGCCCATCTGAGCGGCAAGCCAACCGCAGATCAGTGGCCCAATGGCAGCGCCTAGATTGATGCCCATGTAAAAGATGGTGAAACCTGCGTCACGGCGCGCCCCGCCCTCCGGGTACAAGTCCGCCACCAATCCGCTCATGTTGGGCTTCAGCATGCCGCTGCCGACCGCGACGAACACCAGGCCCAAATAGAAAGTTTGGGTCCACGGAATGGCGAGCGTGAAGTGCCCGAGGGCAATGATGATGCCGCCAATCCAGACCGCCCGTTGCGCGCCCCACATTCGATCCGCCAACCATCCGCCCGGCAAGGACATCAGGTACACCGTCGCCGTGTAGATTCCATAGATGGCTGTCGCCGTTTTGTCGTCCATCCCCATGCCGCCCCGCACGGCATCGACCATGAACAATACCAGCAGGGCGCGCATGCCATAATAGCTGAACCGCTCCCACATCTCGGTGAAGAAGAGCGTATAGAGACCACGTGGATGTCCCGGTTTCGTCGCCGCCGACGGGAGCACCACGTGTTCGGGTAGAGGTTGCAGATCGATTACGCTCATGATTCAAGCATTCTTGCCATCGCCGCTGCGTCAAACCCCGGCGCGCCGGCGCCGATAAGTATCGCGCATCATCATCGGCGCGAGAGAATCTGACGAGCAGGAAAATCATCGGTCCGCCGGAACAGGGGTTCATTTCCAAAATGCTCGATTACTGCGGTATCCCGATCAAGGCGCACGAAGTTGTTTCCGACGCCGCCTTGTACGAGGTTCGGGCTCGCCTTGGGAGCATGCTGAATCACTTGCCGACAATCACCTTCAACCTTGGGATGAGCCAGCGGGTCCGCTCTCTGTTTGACCGGCAATACGAACGCTCCATCAAGAAAGGGCTGTGGGTCAAAGGTCGCCTTTCCGCCTCGAACCTGCCACCGGATCCGTTACCAGACGAATAGGCCGACCCCTTTCAACAGGTGAGCATTGGTAAACGAACGCAAAACAAGGCGCTCTGAGTAGGCTTCGCTCTACCCCAGGCTCTTCAAGAACTTCGCACAACCCTCCATGATGGCGGGATTGGATTCCATCTCAACGAAGACATACTTCAATCCGCCCACTTTCGCGGCGGCGAAGAAATCCTTCCAGTCGACGATGCCAGTACCCATGATCACCTCCTTTTTATGGTCATTTGGGGCATAGTCCTGGAGGTGGGCCGAAATGAAACGACCGGGAAACTTGCGGAAATAATCCTGGGCTTTGTATCCCGAGGTGATCGCAGCGACCTGAAACTGCATCTTCACCAGGGAGGGGTCGAGATGTTCGAGCATCAAGTCGTATTCCGGGCGGCCATCCAACTTCTCATCAAATTCACCGTTGTGGTTGTGGTAACCGGCCACCATGCCGCCTTTCTTCACCAACTCTCCGAAATGGTTCATCTGCTGGCAGCGTTTCTTCACCTCATCAGCGGTCTTGGCCATGAGTCCGCCGGAACAGACCATGTGCTTCAACCCCAACTGGCCGGCAAACTCGATACGTTCGGCGAGGCTATTATCATCCATGATCTCCTTCCAGGTGAAATGGCAACTGTCGGTTTCGAGGCCGGAGTCGTTGGTGATCTGCTTAAGTTCCTTGCCGGAGTATTTGACGAGCGGGGTGAAGGGTCCCTGGTAACCTTTGGGGCTGCACCATTCCACTGTCTTGTAACCGTAGCGGGCCAACCGGCCCATGGTCTCCTGGGGTTTCTGGGAGATCTCCTCCCGGAAGACATATGACTGGAAGCCGATGGGCATGTTGATGCCCTTGGCATTCGGAGTAGCTTGGGCCCAATCGCGCAGCGGCGTGAGAAATCCAGTAGCGGCGAGACCGGTAAGCGCCTTACCCAGGAAGGATCTTCTATTCATGAGATCGGTAATGTTGGTGTTGATATTTAAGTCGGCCGGGCGGGCCTTAAGGACCGACATTGGCAGGCCCCGCGTGGGGCGTCAACGCGTTTCACGAAGGAATACGAATTCTATGATTTCCTGATTTCAGCAAGTCCGTATTCTAGCCGCATGAAAAAAGTGTCGCTCCTTCTCCTGATTGCCCTGTCGGCATTTGGGCAGTCACCTACCGTCCAAACCGAGTTGAAGCCCGTCAGGGTCTTCGACGCAGTGGCGGATTCCGCTTTGGCCTCGATGAGGAAACGAGCCCAGGAACTCAAGATCCATGGGGCAGCGGTCGTCGCCTTCATCGAAGGGGATGTCACGCAGTCCTGGTCCTCAAAGATGGTGATTGTCGGTTCAATGAAAGACAACCCTACCGAGAAGAGCCGTGGCAACAATCTCCTGGCCATCGCCTACGCCAAGGCGGCGGAAATGGCAGAAACATTGAAGGATAGTGGACATGCCGGACGACCTCCGATGACTGGAGAAAATGGGTGGGAAGGTGGTTTGATCAAAAAGGGGAAGACCGGATATTTGATTGCCGCCTTCAGTGGTGGACCTTCCGAATCGGACCTGAAGGTGTCGCAAGCCGGCCTGGAAGTGTTGGCGGAGAAGTTGTAGAAGAGGAAAATCAACTGGCGGTCGAATGTAACCGTGTTTTCTGACTGGACACTAACGATGAACCGTGTGGCGCAATTTCTATTGGGAGGACTGCTGGTGGCGTTGGCTTTCCCCTCGCCCGGCAAGGAACTGGAATTCGGAGGTTACACTTGGACCGTCAGGTTTGGCAGGGGCGGCCCAGGCCCGAATGCATGGGAGGAGAGCAACGTCTGGATCGATGCCGCCACCAATCTACATTTGAAAATCACCCAGCGAGACGGGAATTGGTCCTGTGCTGAAGTCACGATGCGAAAGCGACTGGGTTTCGGCCGATATCAGTTTCAAGTCGAAGGCCGGCTTGACCAGCTTGATGACAACGTGGTGCTCGGGCTTTTCAATTACCCGACCGGAAATGTCGGGTCGGATGGGACTCACGAGATCGACATTGAATTCGCGCGGTGGGGCAACCACAAGAACCCGATGGGAAACTACACCATCTGGCCCGCGGAGAAATCGCTTAGGCAGGTGTCCAAGTCTTTCCCGTTCACCTTGGTGGACGACCTGACGACGCACTGGTTCGTTTGGGACCGCAAGGGGGTAAAATTCCGGTCATTGCAGGGTCACCATGATGATGGGGCGGAAGAGATCGCCAGTTGGCTTTACAGACCGGACGAGCCGGCAAAGCGCATTTCGCAGCAGCCAATGCCGATCCACATTAACCTTTGGTTGTTCAAGGGCTTGGTGCCGAAGAATGGGCAGGAGGTCGAGGTCATCATCCACCAATTCAAGTTCACCCCGGAATGACCATGCCGCGAGCTATCGGCCAGTCAGTTTGCTCTCCACGCTCCGGATCTTCTCGTCCATTGTCTGCGTTCGATCGGTCCGCGTCCCCAGGTGGATGTACGTGGAAATCCTTGGCGCTCCCATTTGGTGAACGACTTCATGGCACTGTTTGACGGCGTCAAAAACCAGGTCCCACTCCCCCTCGATGTTCGTTCCGTTGGCGTGCAGCACAGTCCTTAATCCGCCTTCCTTCAAGACCTTCTCACAGGCGGCCACGTAGGGGGACAAAGACACTCCCACACCGATCGGGACAATGCACAAATCAAGTATCACGTTCATGGTTGAATTCCTTCCGCGAATCTCATGGATTCTATCGCAGGCGTCAAAGTCATTCGCGCCTTCCTGGAGTCGGAGCAAGAAAGGGGGTCGAGCTTGGCGATGACCGAGCGAACCTGGTTGCACTTGGACAGCGGTGGGGGCGACAGGCTCACTGATCCAGCACCCTCAGACACCCAGCGGTTTTATTGCAACCGTGGACATCTACCCTGAGAATGAAACGCGAACAAAATCCTGGATGAAAACCGGCATCCAATATCTCGCGCTATTTTTGGCGATTGGCGGCTGTCTTCCATCAAAGAGCTTTATTCGCTGTTTGACGGACACGGCGGCCAATGAACGACGTCCCGGGGCGGCGCTCAGGCCGCCAGAGCTTTGATCCGCTCTGCCCGGGTGCGTAATTGCAGGCGTGCCAGCACCCACAGGTTGTGCACCAGCACCGTCCAGGTGACTGTTAATGCCCGGTGCGTGAACCCTTTGCTGCGCATCCGTCCATGGAGGAATGCGTTTTTGACGATGCTGATGCGTCCCTCGGTTTGCCCACGTCGGCGTTGCAGCCGCTTGAACTTCCACGACTCGCTCCGCTCCCGCAGTTGACAGGGGCAGCGCGGACAGATCGCATTGTAAATTCACTCTTCAGTCAAGCCGCTCGGGTTGGCGTGTTTCGCGCCGTTGTAAGGGGTCGACCGGTCACCTTCGGGGTCGATCTGTAGGGCCAAATGTCTGATAGGGATTGTGTTGCGTGGAATTGACCAGGTCAGAAACGGTCGGACCGACTGACCAGGCGTGCATCGACGCATCGCATTACAAATCTGTAATGCGAACTTAATTTGATTATTAGAGCACAGACAGTATCTTCCACGCTGATCGACCTTCCATAGTTCCTGGATAGGACTGCGGAGTAGCGTCGCTGGGAATTTCCCGCGGGGTTCCCTTAACTGTGGTGCGGTGATTTCGGCTTTGGGCCGGTCGCCAGAAGATGACCTGGGTAAATGATTAATCACGAAGTCGGAATGAGGACTCTTGCGGCAAGATGTTTGGCGGGGCCGCTCGCAGTAGCTTCACTGTTGGTTTTTTTAATCGCCGGACAATGTGCCGGCGCAGAAGCCGGGAATATCCCCGCAAACTCCGCTCTCGTGCTTTATGATGGGCCAGCAACCGAAAATGAAGGGCTCAAATCGGCCCGTGCGGCGGCCAACCTCATGGGGCACTTCGATCTTCACGCGGAACTCCTGCCGATTTCGGCTTACACCGCCGGCCTGGCGGACCGTTTTCAAGCCGTGTTCGTATTTGGCGCGGCGCCGGAAACGGTAGAGCCCGCAGCGCTACTGGAAGACCTGGCACGGCGCTCCGGTCCGACCGTATGGCTCCATCGCCACCTGAACCAGTTTACTTCGATCACGAACGTGGCCGTGCGGCTCGGGTTCGCCGGGATGACCAATGGGCCGCCATTGTCCCTGACCAACGTTACCTACCGCACGGTCGTTTTGCCGAATGAGGAGGATCCGGACGTTGACCGGGTATCAATCCACGACCCGGGCAGGGTGCAGGTGCTGGCCACGGCCGGCGGCAAAGGTCAGTCGGTTCCGTTCGTCCTGCGCTCGGGCCAATTCTGGTATTTCGCCGGAGCGACTTGCTCCCTGGGGCCGGAAAGCAACGTCTCCCTAATCTTTGCGGATTTGCTGCACGACATCCTCGGGGTGAACCACGCCCCCAGTCGGCGCGCTTTGGTCCGGATCGAGGATGTCAGCACCGAAAGCGACCCCGCCGACTTGCGCCGAATAGCAAAAGTCCTTTCGTCGCGGCATGTGCCCTTTCACATCGCGCTCATCCCGATCTTTAAAAACCCGGCGAACCACGTGGAGCAGTCCGTGGCCAGCGACCCCGAATTCGAGGAGGCGTTGCATAATATGGTCGCGTCGGGGGGGACCGTTATCATGCACGGCATCACCCACCAGTACCATGGGGTCAGCGCAGATGACTACGAGTTTTGGAACACGCTGACCGACCGACCAACCCCCGACGGCGCGCCCAGCGTGTTCCGTCCCAGATTGCAGAAGGGGCTGGAGGAATGCTTCCGAGCCGGCCTGTATCCCCTGGCCTTCGAGACGCCACACTACGGCGCATCCCCTGAACACTACCGGACTCTCGCCACGGTCTTCAGCCACTGTTACGAACGACGGCAAATCAGCGAGGAGCATCTCGGCGACCAATTCAGCCCGTACTTCACCGTCGATGTTTTCGGGCAAGCGGTCATCCCGGAGAACCTCGGCTACGTGCCGATGGAGAAGCCTGACCCGGCGGCGATTATCGCCGCGGCCCACCGGCTCAAGGTGGTACGTGACGCGGTTGCCTCTTTCTATTTTCACCACTTCATGCCGGTGAAGCATCTTCAGCAGATCGTTGCTGCGCTCCAGAAGGAGGGTTACCAGTTCATGTCCATCAAAGACCTGGCCCCCCACGTGGCGCTCGATGATTTCGCCGTTACTGCAGGGCCTGAAACGCTCACGCTCTCGCCTCGCCAGCCATTCCTAAAGCTCACCAAAATCGATGCCAAAGGTGTGGCGACTGACGATTTCCAAGCCGTCGAAGCTGGCAAACCGGTCACCCTGACACTGACTCCGCCGCCCGGCGGCCTGGTAGCGGTTCAAAGCATCGTCCAGCCGCCGACCGAACGGCGGAAGCCGGAAAAGCCCGATTTTTGGCAACGGCTGCAACTCGCGGTGCGCGGCGCGGACGCCTTGACGACGTCGACGGTTCGGGCGCGGCATGCTGTGATTGTCGGGGAGTCTCGACCCTTTGACTCCGCGCTCGCGGCGTATGGCATCGCCCGTCAGCCTTACGATCCCTCCACCCCCATCCCCGCGGATGCCTTCGTCGTTGTTCCCCGCAACGCTGCCCCCGACAAGGCGACACAGGACCGTCTCCTCGACTGGATCCGGAAAGGTGGTCGGGCCGTGTTCGAAGGTCGCACGCCGTTGGCAGAACAGGCGGGCTTCAGTTTTGATAGCGGCACGTTCCCGGCAAAGCAAGTCCGCGATCTACTAATGCCGGAGGTGCCGATCGAGTGGTCCGCAGTGGCCGAGGTCCAGCGCTTCGTCCCACCGCCGATCAGCGCCCCCCTCGTTGTCGAGGCGGACAGTGAACGGCCGCTCGCCGTGGCCAGCCGCGTCGGGGAGGGTGTGGTGATCTACCTCGCCACGGAACTGGACCCGGTGACCGGCCTTGGTTACACGCGGTTTCCGTTCCTGGCGCAGCACCTGCGGCAGCGTTTCAACCTCGAGCCCCTGGTGTCCGCGGACGGCGTCGAGTTCTACTTCGACCCGGGCTTCCGCGAGAACATCCCGGTGGAGGAGTTGGTCAAGGCATGGCACAACGAAGGTGTGCGCGCCATCTATGCCGCGGCCTGGCATGCCTACCCTAAGTGGACATATGATTACGACCTGCTCATCCGGCTCTGCCACGCGCAAGGCATCGCTGTGTACGCCTGGATCGAATTCCCCGAGGTGTCGCAGAAATTCTGGGAAGAGCACCCGGAATGGCGCGACAAAACGGCGACAGGACGCGACGCGATTATAGGCTGGCGCAAGTTCATGAATCTGGCCAATCCCGACTGTCGGGCCGCTGCCCTCCGGTTTCTGGATGAGCTGCTCAGCCGGCATGACTGGGACGGCGTCAACATCGCGGAGCTTTGCTTCGACACCGACGACGGGCTGCTCAAGCCGGATGGCTACATCCCGATGAACGCCGAAGTTTGCCGGCAATTCCAGGAACAAGGCGGATTCGACCCCCACCTGCTTTTCGATGAAGCCTCCACCAACTTCTGGAAGAAGAACCCCGCGGCCCTTGCGCGCTGGACGGCATTCCGCTGTGGGCTGACCCGCGACTGGCTGGCGGAGGTGCTCGGGATCATTAGGGGCAGACCGCTCGACGTCATCGTCACCGCGCTCGACAGCTTCAGCGTCCCGCGGGTCATCGAGAGGACCGGATGTGACTCCCGCGATGTCGTGGGACTCATGGACCGGTTTGATTTCACTTTGCAGGTCGAGGACCCCGAGGAGATGTGGGGCGCAGCGCCGACCCGTTACCTGCAGTTCGGCGACGTCTATCGCAAACTGGTCAAGGACCCCTCGCGGCTCATGTTCGACATCAACGTCGTGAAAGACCGGGAACAGGGCAATGCGCCAACCGAGCTGCCTTGCGGGTTGGAACTTGCTCTCACGGCGCAGGCGGCCGCCGCCGCGGGGAATGGCCGCGTGGGCCTTTACAGCGAAGCGAGCGTGCTGCTGCAGGACCGCGAGTTGCTGCCGTTCATCATGGGGTCTGCGGCCCGGGTGAACTCCGGCTCGAACGGTGTCACCGTCAGCGCGGGCCGGCCCGTGCGCCTCCAGTTCGAGCGTCCTCAGGAACCCTCCCGCTGGTCTGAACTGTTCGGCCGCAGCCGCGCTTCGAAAAAGCCGCTCGTTCCGATCGTAGATGGACAACCCTGGATATTCGGCGGGAACGGCACCGCGCTCCTCGAACCGGGCGAGCACCGGTTTACGGGCCTGGAGACTCCGTCGATGAAACGGCCCGTTTGGATTCACGACATGACCGCGCCATTCACCTCGGCGGCGCCAACCCGATTCGGCTTGGGCCTGGACTACACTTCGCCGCGGCGGGCCTGGCTGACGATTTCTCGTGAGCCGAGCGTGGTCTTGAGCGACGGCCAGCCTCTAACAGGAGCCGTGGCGCGGTCGGGATACGATTGGATCATCACCCTGCCCGCCGGGCAGCACCGTTTTGAGTTTCGGGAGGCCACGACGATTGCCAAGGTGGTGGAGGAGACCGGCGAAGAGGCGTTGAGTTCCATCGCCTGGATCGGCACGCGCGGACTGGTCTTTGTGCTTGGGCTCTACGGCATGTCACGGCTGCGCCGGCTTGGGATTCGATTTCAGAGAAGGGCTAAGACCAGTGTTTAATCACCCCATCATCGACGCGCTGTTTGTACTCAGCGTTGTCATCATCTGGTTCATGCTGAGCTACCAGTTCATCCTCTGCGTGCTCGGCTGGCTTTACAGCCATCGGGCAGAGCGGGAACGGCGGGAATTGGCCGCTCGGCCGTTGGAACTCCCCCGCGTCTCGCTGCTGATCCCGGCGCACAACGAGGAGGTGGTGCTCGATCAAACGCTCGCGGCGATGACGGCGCTGCGGTATCCCGAAGGCCGGCTCGAAATCATCGTCATTAACGACGCCAGCACTGACCGGACCGGCGAGATTGCCGACCGCTGGGCCGAGGAGGATGCCCGCATCCGGGTGCTGCATCTCAGCGCCGCGGAACGCGCGGGCGGGAAGGCGGCGGCGCTGAACCGGGCCATGCGCAAGGCGCGCTTCGAAGCCATCGCGATTTACGACGCGGACAACGCGCCGGAACCGGAGGCGCTGCTGCACCTGGCGCGGCAACTTGCGGCGCACCCCGAACTCGGGGCCGTGATCGGCACGTTTCGTTGTCTGAACCGCAAGAAGAATCTGCTGACCCGCCTGATCAATATCGAGGGGGTGAGTTACCAGTGGATCGTCCAGGCCGGCCGCTGGATGCTGATGGAGGTCTGCTCGCTTCCCGGAACTAACTTGATCATCCGCCGCTCGGCTTTCGAGGCGGTCGGGGGTTGGGATGCCGGCGCGTTGACCGAAGATGCCGAACTATCCATCCAGATATACGAGGCCGGCTATAAGATCAAATTCGTCCCTTACGCGGTGACGTGGGAACAGGAGCCGGAAAAACTCTCAACCTGGTTCCGACAGCGCACCCGCTGGGCCCGCGGTAACAATTACCTGGTGGCTAAACACCTCCCGCGGCTGCATTCCATTCGCCCGAGGCGGCTGGGCCTGGAGTTGCTCTACGCCCTCGGGATGTACTACGTCTGTTTTGCGGCTATCGTGCTTTCGGACCTGGTGTTCGTGCTGGGCTTGTTTCACCTCGTGCGGATCACAGTGTTGGGCCCGTTCTGGGAAATTTGGATGCTGGCGCTGGCTCTGTTTGTCGCCGAAGTCACGCTCGCATTGTCGCGCGAGGAAGGGGAGGACTCCCTGAGCAATATTCTGTTGAGTGCCGTCTCGTATTTCACTTATTGCCAGATGTGGATCGCCGTGGTAGTCAAAGCGTTTTTCGACGATTTCGTGTTCCGTAAGGCCCGCACCTGGGCAAAAACCGAGCGCTTCGTGATGGCTCCGCGGGCGGCGAAGTCCGAAATTACCGCATGCGGCGTCACAAAATCCTGACGATAATCGGCACCCGGCCGGAGGCCATCAAGCTGGCCCCGGTCATGCTGGAGTTGCAGAAGGCGGGCGATCGATTCGATTCCCTCCTCGTGAGCACTGCGCAGCATCGCGAGATGCTCGACGCCGTTTTGCGCGCCTTCCAGCTTCGACCCGACCGCGACCTGGATCTGATGCAGCCCAATCAGACGCTGGCCGATTTCACATCGCGCTCACTGGCTGCCCTCACCCGCGTGTTCGCCGAGGAATCACCGGATGCGATCCTGATCCAGGGGGATACCACGACGGTGATGACCGCGGCACTGGCCGCCTTCTATCAAGGCATCCGCGTCGGCCATGTCGAGGCCGGCTTGCGAACCTTCGACCGCCGCCATCCCTTTCCCGAAGAGGTGAATCGCCGCATCGTGTCCGCGACCGCGGATCTCCATTTTGCGCCCACGGAACGAGCCCGCGCCAACTTGCTTCGGGAAGGATTGGCCGCGGATTCGGTTTTCGTGACCGGCAACACCATTGTGGACGCGCTGCGTCTCATGCCGGTGGAAGGGCCGTTTGAAGCCGAACGGCTCCGGTCCCTGAATTTGGAAGGCCGGCGACTGGTGCTGGTCACCGCTCACCGGCGGGAGAACCACGGAACTCCCCTGCGTGCGATCTGCCAGGCGTTGCGGGAACTGGTGGAAGCGTTCGGCGACCTCGAGATCGTTTATCCCGTTCACCTCAACCCCAACGTGCAGGCCGTAGCGCGAGGCGAGCTGGGGAACTGTCCCAGGATTCACCTGGTCGAGCCCGTCGGCTACCCCGACCTGCTGCGATTGATGGCACGCAGCTATCTAATTCTGACCGACTCCGGCGGCATCCAGGAGGAGGCGCCGTCCTTTCACAAGCCGGTGCTCATTCTGCGCGAGGCGACGGAGCGTCCCGAGGTGGTGGAGGTCGGCGCAGGAAGGATCGTAGGAACCAACGCGGAGCGAATTGTCAACGAGGCCACCCGGCTGCTACGCGACCCCAAGGCGTACGCGGAAATGTCGAAGGCGTTGAACCCCTTTGGCGACGGCCACGCCGCGGAACGGATTGTTGCCATCCTGAAAGAGCAGGTCGCCGAGCCAGGAGACACCCAACCGGGCGCGAAAGAAACGCGCAGCCGGCGAAAGGACCCGCAACGTTGATCCGCCCTCGGACGAGCCACGCGCTGGGGGGATGGCTTTTGGGCCAGTTCTCCTGTCGCAGGCTCGCCTGCGGATTGGCCCTGCTCGTGGGCTGGTGCTCCACGATACAGGTCCTGGCCGCGCACACCGCGTTGCCCAGCCGGGCGAGCGCGTTATTTGCGGGCAACGCCGCCCAGATCGACAACGCGGAACCGCTTGCGGCGGGCCAGCTCGAAACAGACCTGGACGTGACCTACGCCTACAATCGGCGGATTGAATATGCCCAGGTCCCCCTGGTATTCACCTACGGGTTGCTGTCCCGGTGGGACGCCAGCCTCGCAGTTGGCGCCGAATGGATGTCCCAGCCTGCAGGGAATGGCCGCCAGACCCACTCTGGCTTCGCCGACACCCTGTTCAACACCAAGTTTAAGCTGGTGGACCAGGATGAGCTTTGGATGACCCAGTCGCTCAACCTGGGCATCAAGATACCCACCGCCAGCCGCAGCCAGGGATTGGGCACGGGCAACCCCGATTTCGACCTAGCCTGGATGGCGAGCAAGGACCTGTCGGAGCATCTGACCGCGGATTTGAATTTCGGGTACACGTGGATCGGCGACAGCGCCCAACAACCCATGCACGATGGATTCCATTATGGCGTGGCGCTCGAGTGGCAGGCGGCAAGACGCTTGAGCCTGGTCGGCCAGTTCTTCGCGGCGACACCGAGTGACCAGATCGACCGGAGCCAGTTCGGCATGAACGTCGGGATCGGCTGGCAATTCTCCCCGCGGCTTTCCGCGCATGCCTCGTTCACGAAGGGCTTCGGCAGCATGGTTGGCTACATGGGCACGGTGGGGGTTACCTGGATCTGGGGCAGGTTACCTTAGCCGTAGCCATTCACTAGTGTAGTGTCTCACAAACGACTGGAGTTATTCTTGCACGTATGGCCGAGCCTTCCGGCAGTATTTACTGCCGAAACGATTAAATAATAACTCCAGCTATTTAGATGGAGAGGTATCCCGACATTATTCGCAGCCACGAGGTTTTCTGACAGTGCGCGAAGTTTCTGGCGAAAAAGGTCAGGCACGAGATTGCATCCCGGCGATCCTGTTTATCGCCCGAAGTTCATCCGGGCCGGTCTCGGTTGTTGACAGGCAGTGGCACCGTCTGGCACAGAGGGGTATTCATGAACACCCAGTTCAAGCGGCGGCAGTTCCTGCAGACTACCATCTGTGCGAGTTTCGGGGCGATGCTCGCCTTTCCGCGAATCGGAATCGCAGCCACTGCGGATCGAACGCGGGCTGACCTGGAAGACCTGTTCGAGTCAGACGATCCGACCCTGGTTCGCCTGGCGGCGGACGTCATGCACAATTGTGTCCTGGCCAAGATCAAACCGCCTGAAGGGACCGCCAAGCGGCGCTGGCTGCAGGCCGGCACGGGTGACGCGTTCTATGGCCAATGGATTTGGGATACGATGTTCGTGGTGGATCTCCTGGCGATCCTGCCTGAACACAAGGAAACCATTCGCGACGTGTTCCAGAATTACTGGAATTTCCAGGAGCGGTGGAATGCCCGGTTCCCCGCCTTTGCGCACAACATGGTCCCCTGCATGCTGGAACCGCGCGGCAACGTGAAACCCTGGTATCAATACCCGGCGTATTCGCAGATTCCAATTCTGGGCTGGGGCCTGGAGCGGGTTTATCGGCGCAACGGGGACAAAGAACTGCTGCGCCAATCTCTGGTGCCCCTGGAGAAATTCCACGAATGGTATTGGCGGGAACGGGATGTGACCGATTCGGGCCTAGTCGCGGTGGGAACCTACAGCGATAATGTGCAAGAAGCTCGCAATGAGACCTACGATAACGAGTGCTGCCTGGATGATTTGAAGCTGACGCTCCATCCCAAGCGCAAGGACGGACCGCCCTGGCCCTGGGTTGGTGAAGGCCGATGGTATGGCAATATATGCGTGCCAGGCAATACAGGCTACCTCATCCTGGCTGAGCGCTGCCTGGCTCGATTGGCCGCCATCCTGGGTGACACCGCCATGGTTAAGCGTCGAAAGCGGCGCATCGACAAATCCGTCGCCGCGGTTCGTCGGCACATGTGGGATGAAGAAAGCGGCACGTTTTTGGCGGTGAACCGGGATACCTTGGAGAAAATCCGTGTGGCAACGATCGGCAGCTGGATTCCATTGGCCGCGGAGGTTCCTGCGCCCAAAATGGTCAAGTCGATGGCACAGGCCATCCAGACCGACCATTGGCAAACGCCGCTGCCGATTCCAACTGTGGATCGACACGACAAACGGTGGGTGCCCAATAGCTATTGGCGAGGTGACGTGTGGCCGGTGCCGAATTACCAGGTTGCGAGCGGGTTCGCCTATGCTGGCCACCGCAGCATCGCTGTCGATATCGCGGACAAGACCGTGGCCAACGCCCTCAGGAATGGGATTAACGAACACTACGATTCGGTGACTGGCAAGCCTCTGGGTGTAGGCAATCTGGGGATGTCCTGCAGCATCATAACCATGCTTCTCGACGGCCTGACCAGCAAGTATCACCTGAAGCTGAGGAAGAACGGTTGAAGGTTTTTCCGCATCTGTACCGCGCCCGGGCAATGACCCGGGCCTCCAATTCAACTACATGAATACTGCGAAATTCCTGGGCGCCATTGGGCTGATGACTTGCGGCTTCGCGGCCGGTGCCGCGCAAACAACTCCGTTGGCCGAGCTTGATCTGGGTGGAGTCCAGCAGGGCTGGGGGGCACCGACCGCCAACGCCGCTGTGAGCGGCCAACCCCTGCGAGTGGGCGGCCAACACTTCGATTCCGGCATCGGAACTCACGCTCCGTCCTTATGGAAGCTGCCGCTGACCGGCAAGGCGACCGATTTCCGCGCCAAAGTCGGCGTGCAGGAGTATCTCGACAACCCGGGAGTGGGCAGCGTGGAGTTTATCGTGCGCGGTGACAACGTCGTGCTCTGGCGCTCCGGAGTCATGCGCGGGAAGGACCCCGCCAAGGAAGCGCATGTGAGTCTGGTCGGCGTGCGCGAACTTAAGCTCGAAGTGACGGATGCCGGGGATGGGAATAGTTCGGATCACGCCGACTGGCTCGACGCGATGATCGTGCACGAGGGTGCGCCGTTGCCTTACGTAGCAGAGGAACCGGGCCCAGCGGACGAACCCGGCGATCCACCCAACGCTGGCAGCAAACTTGACTGGAACGAGACGGCCGGGCGGCTGAGCCTGTATTACGATGGCAAAGTCATTTTCGAGGGTCACGTGACCGGAAATGCCAAGGTGTCCGAAGCGGTGGAAAGCAAGCGAGGGGCTTTAGCGCAAACCGTCACCCTTACTGGCCAAGCCTTGCGCCTGGATGGTGTCGTGACCGCCAGCGAGGATGCGGTTGCGGCCGAAACCCGCCAGTCGGCACAGCAGAAATTTCCATTGATCCGCACCACGATCGGCGGTCCCAGCCGGAATTGGCGCAACGACGCCATCTACGACCGGACCCGGGATTGGATGCTGGCGGGGGCTGCCCGCATCAAAGCCCAATCCTCCAATAGCTTCGCGTTCATGTGCGCCGGCGACTCCATCACCCTGAACTTCAAACCGCAATTCTATCGACGCCACAAGAATATCACCCACTTCCGTCCCTGGACGTACCAGGTGCGCCGGGATTCCATCACGGGGTGGTGTTCGTGGTGGGCCTATATGAAGGACTTTCGCCAGTCCGACCTGGAACAGCTCCTGGCCATTTGGAAGGAGAAGCGGTTTGGAGATTACGGCTATCGCTTTATCCAAATCGATGACGCCTACCAGGGTGGAGGCGATAAGGGCCATCGCGCACTGCCTGCAGCTCAGGGGTTGTGCGGTAATCCGGGAACCTGGCTGCAATGGCGCGATGATAAGTTTCCCGGTGGGATGACGGGCTATGTGGCCGCAGTGAAGAGCGCCGGCTTTGCGCCGGGAGTGTGGGTTGCCGCCAGCTACGGGGATATGGACGTGGCGTCGCAACATCCCGAGTGGCTGGTGCGCGATGCCAAGGGGCAGCCCGGCGTGGGGCCGTGGATCGGTTACGCCATCGACGCCTCGAATGACGCCGCGTTGGACGCTTTGCTCCGCCCTACTTACCGCGGGTTCAAAAATGCCGGTTTTTCTTATGTGAAGATTGATACGCTGCGGCATTACCTCTATGACAACCTGCACCACAGTGTGGGTCCCTTGGCACAACGGGGCCTCACACCGGCGGATGTTTTCCGCAAGTACTTGGGAGCGGCACGGCAGGAACTTGGCCGCGACACCTTCATCTTATCCTGCTGGGGTGTGTTGCCGGAATCGGTCGGGTTGGCGGATGCCTGCCGCATCGGCGGCGACGGCTACGGACCCGTGACCATGCAGCAATACAATTCCTGGAACGGTATCGTGTGGCGCAATGACCCTGATCATTGCGACGTGTACCCGAAGTTCAAACCCGCGAACCTTGGCAACGCCGCCCAGGCCAGCGTGGGTGAGGCAGCCCCCTCCGAGACGATCATACGCCCGGCACTCGCGTCGATTGCGGGCTGTTTGCTGTTGCTCAGTGACAAGCCCGCTGTTTACCAGAACGATGCCAACCTTGCCGGCTTGCGTGCCGCCGCCCCCGTGCTTTTTAGCGTGCCTGGGCAACTCTACGACTTCGACGAATCCAAGAGTCGCAACCTGGTCAAGCTCAAGCGCACCTCGATTACCAGCGGTGCGAACCCGGCGCCCATCGACGCCGACCAATTCGGGCCGGTGTGTCAGTGGTGGCTGAACGAATTTGACCGCCCCTTTGAGCATTGGAACGTCCTGCACCGGCTGAACTGGTCCACCGCGCCGGCCGAAAAGGCCACAGTGAGTTTTGCCGATCTGGGGTTGGATCCCGGCAAGACCTATGTCGTTTACGAGTTTTGGTCCCGGCAGGCGCTGGGCACCTTCCGCGGTCAAGTTGAACTGCCAGGGATCAAGCCAATGGGTCTTCACAGCTTTGCCATTCGCGAAAAGCAGGACCATCCACAGGTCGTTTCCACAAGCCGCCACTTGAGCCAGGGAGCCGTGGATCTTATGTCGCTCGAATGGTCGGGGAACAAGTTGCATGGGCGCAGCCGGGTCATCGCCGGGGACCGATATGAGCTGGTCATACACGTGCCGGCGGGATACACCATGCGAGCGGCCAGCTTCGGTGACCAGATTGCGGCCACGGCGAGCCAAGGTGAGTTCACACGAGTTGCATTCACCCCGGCTTCTACCGGCGAGGTAAACTGGGCGATCTCTTTTGGGCAGCGTTGATTTCCGAAGAAGCGAGGGAGCGTGGTGGTTGCGCCAGTGCATGGATCGAGCCGAGAGGCCGAAGCCTCTTGGCCGCGCTGGTTTCTTCCGCGCTTCCGCTGCCTCTTTTTACCGAGGCTTGACCTTCTGATACGTTACTGTACCTTAGTTACTCAACGTTCACCCCCGCGATATGTTCCAGTTGGAGTGAATATGGCGTTAAGGTCACAAAGGTTCAATTCAATCACACAATGAAGACCGCGATCAAAACCGTGACCCTCGGGCTGGTAGACGCCGCACCGATGTTGCTTTGTGGACGCTCCTCAACAATCGCCACCAGCAGTTCCTGGAGCAAGAGTGGTCATCCGCAGCACCGCTGCGGTCGCTAGCACTGTGGAGAAACCTCAAACCAAGACACACACTATGAAAATCCAACGAACCGTCCTGCTCGGCCTCGCGCTGGGTGTCGACCTCGCGCTCGCCACAACGGCGGCGGAGGTCCAAACCACCGGCGCGCCGGGTTCGCCTGCCGCCACGGCCACTATTGACGGGAAACAACTCCCGGCGCCTAATCCGAAATTCGGCGGCGAGATCAGGCAAAACGCGGCTGAGTCAAAACCGTGGTGGGCGCCACGGATCGTGCCGCCGAAAGGCGCGCCCAACGTGCTGCTCATCATCACGGACGACTCCGGCTACGGCGTGCCCAGCACGTTTGGCGGGATCATTCCCACGCCCACGCTGGATCGTGTCGCCAAGAATGGACTGCGCTACACGCAGTTCCATTCCACAGCGCTGTGTTCACCCACGCGCGCGGCGCTTATCACTGGGCGCAACCACCACTCCTCGGGATTTGGCACGATCGGCGAGATGAGCACCGGCTATCCGGGCTATGACAGCGTCATCACCAAGGACAAAGCCACCGTTGCCCGCGTGCTGCGCGACAACGGCTATGCCACGTCCTGGTTCGGCAAGGAACATAACACGCCCTCCTACCAGGCCAGCATCGCCGGGCCTTACGATCAATGGCCCAGCGGCATGGGCTTCGAGTATTTCTACGGCTTTATGGGCGGCGAGACCGATCAGTGGGTGCCCTACCTGTTCCGCGATCACACCCCGATCTTTCCTTGGATCGGCAAGAAGGATTATAACCTGATCACCGACATGGCGGACGAGGCGATCCACCACATGAGGGCCCTCAACGCCGCGGCGCCGGAGAAACCGTTTCTGGTGTACTACGCCCCTGGCGCGACCCACGACCCGCATCACCCGACGAAGGAGTGGATTGAAAAGATCAGCGCCCTCCATCTGTTCGACGAGGGCTGGGAGAAAATGCGCGAGAAGATCTTCGCAAACCAAAAGCGACTGGGCGTCGTCCCGCCGAACACGCAGCTCACGCCGTGGCCCGAGGTGCTGCCCAAGTGGGACTCACTTTCCCTCATCCAGAAGAAGATCGTGATCCGCCAAGCGGACGTTTTCGCAGCTTACACCGCCTACAACGACCACGAGATGGGTCGCGTCATCCAGGCCATCGAAGACATGGGCAAGCTGGACAACACGCTCATCATCTACATCAACGGCGATAACGGCACGAGCTCCGAAGGCACGTTGATGGGAACGCCCAACTGGATGACCGCCGCCAACGGCATCCTCGAACTGCCCGAGATCGCGTATCTCAAATACTACGAATCCTGGGGCTCGGACGAAACCTATCCGCACATGGCCGTGCCGTGGGCCTGGGCGTTCGACACGCCGTTCAAGTGGACCAAGCAGGTCGCCTCGCACTTTGGCGGCACACGTCAAGGTATGGCGATTTCCTGGCCCGCCCGCATCAAAGACGTGGGCGGCATTCGCCACCAATTCCATCACGTCATTGACATTATGCCCACGATCCTCGAAGCAGCCGGCGTTCCTGCGCCGGAGATGGTGGATGGCATCAAGCAAGCGCCGATTGAGGGTGTGAGCATGGTTTACACGTTCGACAAAGCGAACGCCAACGCACCTTCTCCCCGCAAGACCCAGTACTTCGAGATGTTCGCCAATCGCGGCATCTACCACGAAGACTGGTACGCCTGCACCGAGCCGCCGCAGCCGCCCTGGGCGTTGGGAACGAAGCCAT
Organism: Verrucomicrobia subdivision 3 bacterium UBA693; assembly: GCA_002298785.1. GTDB lineage: Bacteria > Verrucomicrobiota > Verrucomicrobiia > Limisphaerales > UBA8199 > UBA693. The sequence continues at coordinate 192,136 of DBMR01000095.1, read as the reverse complement.
TACCGCCCGTCAATGAATACAAGTGGGAGCTTTACAATATCGCCGAAGACTTCTCGCAGAACAACGACCTCGCGGCGAAATATCCGGATAAACTCAAGGAACTTCAGGCGCTCTTCCTTTCCGAAGCCGAGAAATACGAGGTGCTCCCGCTGGACAACTCCGTCCTGCCGCGTCTCATCACGCCCCGGCCAAGCGCGACGGCCGGACGCACCACGTTCACTTACGTCGGCGAAAACGTCGGCATCCCGGTCGGCAACGCACCCGCCATCTTGAACCGTGACTATAAGATCACGGCCGAGATCACCGTCAACGAGCGCGGCGCCGAAGGGATGATCGCCACCATGGGCGGGCGATTCGGCGGCTACGCGATGTATCTGCAAAAGGGCCGGCCGGTGTTCGTTTACAACCTCCTGGATCTGAAGCGAGTTCGCTGGGAAGGCGGCGTCGGCGCCGAAGATTGGTTCGGCCGATCTCTCGATCCGGGCAAGCACACGCTGGTCTTCGACTTCAAATACGACGGCCCCGGCTTCGGCAAAGGCGGCACCGGTGTCTTCACGGTGGATGGCCGTGTGTTGTCCGAACAGAAGATGGAACACACGATCCCATTCATCATGGCGCTGGACGAAACCCTCGATATTGGCATGGACACTCGCTCCGGCGTGGACGACAGCTACACGCTCCCCTTCAAGTTCACCGGCACCATCAACAAAGTGACTTACGATCTGGGGAAACCACAGCTCGCAGCCGCGCAACAGGAAGAGATGAAGCGTCGCGTCGCCGCGGCGGGCGATTGACCCACTGGCATCTCCGAGCCGACGGCGATTCGCTAGACGTGAAAGCGCGGCGCATGATCCGCTTCGCTTCCACATGCTGGCATTGCTGTCGGCACAAGAACAACGTCGTTTGAATTGTAAACGCAGTAAAGGTGAAGCTGGCTTGGATCCGGCTTCTCCCTGACCGCTTTTCAGGCTCGATCAAGCACGATGCTTCGTTGTTCAATGTCCCGGTGAAAATGCGTATTCACTTCCAACCATTGTCATTCGGGCAGGCCACTGCCAAGTCAGATGCCTGGGACGTTTCTGAAATTGGCGTGGAGCACGAAAGTGGGTATGCGCGGTTCGCTGGCAGGTTGGCGATTTTGAGATACGCTCGTGGTCTGGCGATGCTGCTGGCGGTTTTGGCGTCGACGAATTTTAGCAACGCAGGGGCACCGCCCGCAGTTCCTCAACCCAAGGCATTGCAACGCGCGTTTGGCGATCAAGACGCCGCGGCGTTTCGTGAGCCATCTCCGGTCTTTCGTCCGGAAACCTGGTTTCACTTCATCGGTGGCAACGTCGCGACGAACGGGATTACGGCGGACCTGGAGGCGATCGCCAGCGCGGGAATTCAGGGCATTCAGCTCTTTCATGGAGAATTCGGTGGGCCGTGGCCGGGCGTGGAGCCGCAGATCAAGTGCCTGAGCACGTCGTGGGACGAAGCGGTGCGCCACGTCGCCAAGGAGTGCCGGCGCTTGGGGCTGCGCTTCACGATGCAAAATTGCCCGGGCTGGGCGATGTCGGGTGGGCCATGGATCACACCCGACAAGGCGATGCTGCATTTGGTTTGGAGTCGAGTCGACATGTTGGGTGGCAGCAACGTGACTGTAGCCTTGCCGCAGCCGCAACCAAGCCAGGAGGAGTGGCGAGATTATCGCGAGGTGGCCGTGGTTGCGTTCCCAACGCCCGAGGGTGACACAGGCCAACCGCTATTGCCGGTGTCGGTAAAAAGCAATCGCGAGGATTTGCCGTGGGAAAAGTGCCTGCGCCGCGACCCGGACGGGAAGATCGTTCTGGAGCCCGGCAAGGGACCAGTCTGGGTGGAAGCTACTTTCGCTGAGGCGGTGACGCTGCGCACGGTGGAACTGCCATCGGTGCAGGGCTTCAACCACCAATGGTGCTACCTGCCGGGCGTGACGGTCACGGTGCAAGCTGTGCTGCCGGAGGGAATGCGTGAAGTGGCGCGCTACGAAATGCCGGAGAGCAATTGGCAGGACAACCGTCCCATCACGCTCGCGTGTTCAGAACTGCCCGCAAAGACTTACCGCATCACCATCGACCACCAGCACACGATGAGTCTGCCCTACCTCCAGCTTTTCAGCGGAGCGCGCAAGAACAACTGGGAGGCGGAAGCGGCGTTCACGCTGCGCGCCCTGGAGCGCGTGCCACCTCCTCAACAAGCGACGACCGCATGGGTTAATCCGGCGCAGATCGTGGAGGTGACAGACAAAATGGACTCGAAGGGCGCGCTCCGCTGGAACGCACCGCCCGGTAAATGGACGGTGTTGCGGTGGGGACACGTGAACACCGGCAAGCGGAATGGTCCGGCGCCGCCGGAAGGAACGGGATGGGAGTGCGACAAGTTATCTCCGACAGGTGCGGATACTCACTTCGCCGGATACATCGGGCGGCTCTCCGCCAGGAATGGCCCTGTCGGCGGCGGTCTGATGCAGGGCATGCTTCTCGATAGTTGGGAGTGCGAAACGCAGACGTGGACGCCGGGCATGGACACACAGTTCGCACGGCTGCGGGGTTATCCGCTGCGAGCGTGGTTCCCCGCACTTGCGGGATTCGTGGTGGGCGATCCAGAAATCACGACGCGTTTCCTGCGCGATTGGCGAGCAACGGTGAACGATTTGCTGGTCACAAACTTCTTCGGGCGCATCGCCACGCTGGGGCGCAAGAATGGGCTGGCCATCTCCTACGAAACCGCCGCGGGCGACGTTTTTCCCGCCGATATCCTGGAATACTACAAACACGCCGACGTGCCAATGTGCGAATTCTGGCAGCCACGAACTGAAGCCTTCGTGGGCAGCTTTGATTTCAAACCGGTCCGCCCGTGCGTGTCGGCGGCGCGAATGTATGGCAAGCCGCGCGTGGCCGCGGAGGCCTTCACATCGTTCAACCTCACGTGGAATGAGCACCCCGGCATGTTGAAGCACATCGCCGACCTGCACCTCGCTGAAGGTGTCACGCATTTGATCTTCCACACTTATACGCACAACCCGCGCACGGATTGGTTGCCGCCCGGGACGGCGTTCGGATCGAGCATCGGCACGCCGTTCCTGCGCGGGCAAACGTGGTGGCCGCCAATGCGCGAATTCACGGCGTATTTGGCGCGTTGCGGCTATCTGCTGGAACGCGGCCGTCCGGTGTCCGACGTGCTCTGGTATCTCGGCGACGAGCAGAATCACAAACCCCCGCAAAATGCGCCATTCCCGGCGGGCTACCATTACGACTACTGCAATCCCGACGCGCTCCTCACCCGGCTGTCCGTCCGTGATGGCATGATCGTCACTCCGGAAGGCTTGAGATATAGCGTACTCTGGCTGCGGGATTGTCCGCGAATGCTGCCGGAGACGCTGGAGAAAATGGTCTCGCTGGTAAAGCAAGGCGCGGTGCTGCTCGGCGAGCGCCCGAGCGGCCTGGCCACGCTGAGCGGTGGAAAGTCCGCGGAGAAACGCTTCGCCAACGCTGTCGAAACTCTGTGGGGCGAACAAAAGGGAGAGCGGCGCGTAGGCAAAGGACGCGTCGTGAGTGGAATGTCTATCGGTGACGCGCTGGGGAAGCTGGGCCTCAAACCCGACGTGGAAGGCGAGGGCGTGGTCTGGTCACACCGACAAGTCGATGACGCTGACTGGTATTTCGTGGCGGCACCCGAACGAGATGGCTTTCGTGGCACGCTGCGATTCCGTGCTGGTGGCGCGGTCGAGCTCTGGAACCCGTTGACGGGAGCCGTGGTGCCGGCGGGTTTGGTTCGGCGCGAGGGCGAGACGAGTCTCGGAGCGCTCGATCTTCCGCCGTCCGGTTCTATGTTCGTGGTGTTCCGAGGCGCGGGCCGGAAGCCAACGAACGGCGTCATCCGACTGGAACACGACGGGGTGACCGTAGCCGACTTGCATACTCTGAAAGTGATGACCGCCGACAACCAAGTGGTTTCCGCCAGCTATGGGGACCCCGCGAATCCGGCACGACGCAAGGATGTCACGGAACTGGTGCGTCGGGATCTGGCACGTGGACACAGCACCATCACCAGCAACAACGATTGGGCCGGAAGCGACCCGGCGCTGGGGACGGTGAAGAAGTTGTTCGTTGTCATGCGGCTGCCGGATGGGACAGAGAAGAACTACGAGGCCAGGGAAAGCGAACCGTTGGCGTTGATTGAGTCCGCGCCCATCCCTCATCCAGCCTGGGAATTGCTCGACGGAGGGGCTCGCTTATTGGCGTGGGAACCGGGCGTCTACCGGGCGACACGAGCGGATGGCACCACGCGCGTCTGGCAAGCTGGCGCACCGCAGACCTCGCTGCTGACGGGACCGTGGAAGCTGGAATTTCCCAGTGGCTGGGGCGCACCAGCGTCGCTACGCGTGGACAAATTGACCTCCTGGGCCGAGATGGACTTCTCGCCGGAAGCCAAGGCGTTTTCTGGCACCGCGACGTACTCAACCGAATTCACCTTGAACGAAACCGCACCCGTCTCGCGTGTGGAACTGGACCTGGGCCGCGTCGAAGTCATCGCCAGCGTGCGCCTAAATGGCCAACGTGTGGGTGCGACATGGACGCCACCGCATCGCTTTGACATCACGCGCCTCGCCAAACCCGGCGTCAACCGGTTGACGGTGGAAGTGACCAGCACATGGTTCAACCGCTTGGTGTATGATGCCGGCCTGGCCGAAAAGGCCCGAAAGACCTGGACGATCAGCGGTCCTGCCAAAGACCGACGCCCCGTTCCATCTGGCCTGCTGGGGCCGGTGTCTTTGCGCATAGGTCAGGTGCTGGTAACAAGTGACTCGCGATGAAGCAGAGGCTTTCGGTGCCTCCTGACACGTACATCTCGATTCAGAATCTTGGACATCAGTGCGTAGCAAGCTCCTCAAATCTGGCGTTTTCCACTGAGGCAGAACACCCATGGGTTCCACAAAGCTCCAGAAAAGTACTTGCCAACGGCCAAACATGGTGCATCTTAACCGCGTCTGACAGATAGCTTGTAGCTTCCATCCGATGGTAAATCCTCAAGTGAACTTCGTTCAGTGATGATTTGAAACCCGAATAACGGGAACAGTTTGGAGAGAACAGGGTAAGACTAAGGACAGTTATATCATCACATGAACACAAAATTATTCGTGGGTAACCTTTCGTTTAACACCACCGAAAACGACCTGCAGGACGCCTTCGCGGCGCATGGCATGGTCACCGAGGCCAACCTCATGACCGATCGCGCCACTGGCCGTCCTCGCGGCTTTGGTTTCGTCACCATGAGCTCGTCCGAAGAGGCCCAGAAGGCGATTGAGGCCATGAACGGCGCGAACCTTGACGGACGCAACCTGACCGTCAACGAAGCTCGGCCCAGGGAGGAACGCCCGGCCGGCAGCTTCCGTGGTGGACGCCAGGGTGGAAATCGCGGCGGTTACGGCGAACGCCACTAAGCGAAATATTTCAGCACAGGCGCGGGACTGAGAGTCCTGCGCCTCTTTCTTCCGATTCATCTCCCGGAGTTTTCCGTCGAGCACTGTCGCTTCAAGCGCAAGTGCCCGCCGCCGAAACTCCTCGTCGTTTATTCTATGCCATTTCGCAATCTTGGCCTCGAGGCCAACATTCTCAAAGCCGTGCAAGAGGCCGGCTACACCGAACCCACCCCGATTCAATCCGCCGCCATTCCGCCGATCCTGGGTGGACACGACCTCATTGGTATCGCGCAGACCGGCACCGGCAAGACCGCGGCGTTTGTCTGGCCGATCCTGACCAAACTCAACAAGATCAACCGTCACGAGGCCCCGCAATCAGAGCCAGCTTCCGTTCCCGGCCCAGCCCGGCACGGCGAAGGCGCGCGCCACATTCGCGCGCTGATCGTAGCGCCGACCCGTGAGTTAGTGGCTCAAATCGAGGAAAACACTCGCTCCTACGGTCGGCATCTTCCCTTGCGCGCCGCCACGATTTATGGCGGCGTGAGTGAACGGCCACAAATCGACGCGCTGCGCTCGGGAGCGGATCTGGTAGTGGCGACTCCAGGCCGGTTGCTTGATTTAATGAACCGGCGGCTCTGCGATTTTTCCAGGCTCGAATTCCTCGTATTGGACGAAGCCGACCGGATGCTGGACATGGGCTTCCTACCAGACATCCGGCGAATCGTACGACAACTCCCGTCGAAACGGCAGACGCTGCTTTTCTCGGCCACCCTCTCGAAGGAGATCGAGGTGCTAACGCATGAGTTTCAGCGTGCTCCCAAGCTGGTGCAAATTGGCCGTCGAGCCAATCCTGCCGAAACCGTGGCCCAATTCGTCTACGAAGTTCCCAAAAGCCTAAAGCCCGCGCTGCTCGCGCATTTGCTGCGCGACCCCGGCATGAACATGGTGCTGGTTTTCTCCCGCATGAAACACGGCGCGGATCGCATTGCTCGCAATCTCGAGCAAAAGGGCATCCGTGCTGCTACGCTGCATTCCAACCGGTCACAAAACCAGCGGCTGCGGGCTCTGAAGGATTTTAAATCCGGCGCCGTGCGCGTTCTGGTAGCGACGGACATCGCCGCTCGGGGTATCGACGTGGATGGCATCTCGCACGTCGTCAATTATGACTTCCCAATGCATCCTGAGGACTACGTCCACCGCATCGGCCGGACTGGTCGGGCTCATGCGGTTGGGGATGCTATCAGTTTTGTCACGCCGGAGGATCACGGCGAACTGCGAGCCCTGGAGCGATTCATCGGCCGTGGCATCGTGCGCAAAATCGCGGAGGGATTTAACTACGCCGCTGCCGCTCAGCCTTCGGATTCGGGAGCTTCACTAGGCTATCCACCGCAGGCCCACCCGGCTTCATCCCGCCCCTATACCGCACCGGTGGCAAGAACAGCGCATGGCGGTCAACGTCGCTCTGGTAACCGGCACCACGGTAATCCCCGCTTTCGCCCCCGGTAAACGGGTCGTGCAGCGCCGCAAAACGCCTGATGTGCCAGGCGCCATCCGTGCAAACTGCAAGGGTTCAATGCCTCTCAGGAGGACGAGCGAAGAACCTGGATTGTCCGCAAACCACTGGCTGTTAGCTGATAGCTCTCAGTATTTGACCTCTGGCACACCGTGTGCTTAAGGGTATCTGGATGGTGCTCTTGGGGCAGCCCATCAGCATCTCGCCGCTTCTCTCCTTCATCGGGAGGACGCAGCGCAACTTTGAGAACATGATAAGGTCACGCGCGCTGCGTTGCCGAACGCGGCCTCGATCGCCAGTTTGTTGCGGACCACTGAAAGTTTCAGTCGAAAGAGAAGGGTTATGAGAACACACGCCATCCATTGGGAATCCACCGTCTCCGGAACTTCCGGAACCGGGACGAAGCGCTTCGAGAAGGAAGCAGCCGGACTCCTCGCCGAAGAATTGAATGAGAAATATCCGGAGATTATTCATAAGGCCGTAATCCCTGCGCCCGCTCCAGTTGAGCCCGCGGCGGAGCAACCGGCTTTGCCACCTAACGGCTGACCAATGAGGGTTGCTCTCCGTAGCATGGGACCGCTCCCGCGCACAACGCCAACCTCGGCCTAAATCTTAATAAATATGAATGCAATTTTTGTCCAAAAGGCTTTGGAGATCGTCATCAATCCCAACATCCTGGTGAATATGGTGTCGCAACGCGTCCGCCAGCTAAACTCTGGCGCTGGCGGCAAGTGCAGGTCGCTCGTGGCGGACACTGCCAATCTGGGCGCAGCGGACATTGCCCTGCGCGAGATCATTGAGGAAAAAATTAGCTTCGAGCTGCCCGAGTTCGTGGAACTCATTCGCCCGACGGGGAAGAACCGCCGGCGGCCCCAGCACTGGGCGAAGGCCTAATTAGCAAAAAGGAACATATATGCGACGTCCCAAGGGAGTAAAGACCAGGAAAGCCGTAGTCAAACGCTTCAAGATAACCGCCAACGGTAAGGTGATGTTTCACGGGGCTGGCCGACGCCATCTACTCGTAGGCAAAAGCCCCAAACGGCGTCGGTCGTTGCGGAAGGCCTCGCTGTTGGGCCCAACCGATACTTACCGTATCCTGCAAAACTTGCCCTTCAGCCACTAATCCAATTTGGAGCGGAAGCACACGGCGACTATTTCCGGAGCGGAGACCTGGCGTATCAAATGCAGGAGATTATCCACGCCACAGCGCAGCTATTAATCAAAAGCCAGCGCGGCAGTGGATAGTTGCCACGGTCGTCGCTCTGCGAAACACGATCAACACTGCCTGCCTGCAAGCGAGCAACCCCTGCCGGTAAAGGACTTTGGTTGTTCCGTTACCGGCATGCAGATTGGAACGTACCGGCGACTTATTTCTTCTTCAAAGCCGCCTGTTTTGCCGCGACGGCTTGTTGCTGCTTCTGCTTGACGTCATTAGCCTTGGTCTGTTTTTGCGATGCGTGCTTGGTCAGTGATTTTGGGGACTTGTCGCCCATGAATGCCCCTTTATGGGAGGCCCTGCAAACACCTAAAGAACGGTTGGGCCAGGCAAGGTCCAAGTCGATGATACGAACCGCTTCAAACATCTCCTGGCTCTTTTCCTGTTCGCCTCAAGCCTCCACCAGGTCTCTGATGCTGAAGAAGACGCGAACCGGCCAGGATTTCGCCTTGGCGACCTTTGCGTGGAACGTCCCCTGCATCGGGAGATTGCACTTTAGGACTTCATGGCAGTGTGGGCACGCGTCAGCATAGAGAAAATTACCAAGCCTGACGCCACAACTCGGGCATTTTTTCGCAAACATAATTCAACCAGGAGCAGGTAAAGTGCCGCCGCTATATTTTAAAAGCCAACGGAATGGGGTGCAAAGGCTTACGAATTGAAGCTGCCTCTCAGGTCCGGCCAACGGCTTGGAAGAAACGTGCAAGTTGCCCGACTTTTATCGCCGGGATTATGCACTTTGCACAGTTTACCTAAAAACAGTTTTTCCCAGGCAGCCAAGCATGAAAGCAATTCCGGCGGCAATTCCCAACCCGGTCAGGTTCCCGGTCAGGTTCCCGGTCAGGCGGCGGTCGGCTTCGGCTAATCGCACCTGCTTCGGGATGCTGCCAAGAATGGTGACCACGTCCTCGGGGACGAGCTGGCTGTGCACGGCAGCGAACGCAGCTAAACGGGAGTTCCGTCCAGACAGATCGCCTGCACCACGCCGTGATCCTGGGTGAATAGGGTTTTCAAAAGTGACGTTTCTGGAAAAGGTCGGACGATCCATTGCTCCGGCGAGGGATAACGCACCGGGATTCTCCCGTTGCGATCAATGTCAGTCCAGGTCGCCCCTTCGGGCGATTGCCCTAATAGCGCCGACTCGAACCGGTTGACCCAGTCCAGATCCAGGTTGGATGGTAGCGATCGTCGGCACGACTCAGCAGACCTGCCTTCGACGTTATGAAGTTGAGGGGACCTCTCCAGGTCACCCCTTTATAGCTGCCCCTGTCCTGCCCGCTAAAGCGGATGACATCCTCACTTGGTGCCGTTTTGAATGCCTTCGCCGGCCTTTTCAACGTCTTTCCCAAAGCCGTGGGCCGTATTGCAACCGAACCCGACAATGACCAAAAGAGCGGTGACGAATACCACAACCACAATGCGTTTAATGAAAGTGCTCATATTTATCTCGTTTTTGCGTTTACCAATCTGCCAATAGACTTAGCAATTGAAGGACCGCTTTTCTGGAGGCGGACTCAAGTTGTTGCCCCCTAGCCACCTGCTCGTTGGCGGCACCGTGCCATGGCGGCCTTGGGCAGGAGGGAATCGTGCAAATTGCTCGGCATCGGTTTCGCTCGTCATGCAATTTGCCCAAACGGCATTGCCCGGAAGACACACCCTCGACCTTTTGGAATCCGTGATGCGTTGCAGGACAACGTACCCGCGAAGGAAGCCCTGGCGGCACACTTCAAGCTGAACTGAATAACATGGAACGCGTCGATCCAACCACGGAGCTGGGCCAGATCCTCGTTTGGGCCTCTGGGGAAAGGCCACCGATCACCATGCCCAAGGCCGACCGGCGCCACTCCATTCGCCTCTCCATGGCAGGCTCCAGCGAATTGCCCGGGATGCCCTGGAGCAACCACAAAGTATGCATATTCTTGAACTGATCTACCGGACCATCGCTAATCTGGCCAAACAAGCCTGGCACCTGCCTCAAACGGTCGCGGTCGCCCTGCAGCAAAAGCGACGGCTGCTCGCGCAGGAACAGTGTGAAACCGAACGGCTCGACCGGATACGCAACCCGTCGAAGTACCGGGGAAGATGAGCGAGACTCTGCCCTTCATTGCAGCCGCAGATACACGCGACTGCCTTTGGAACTCGAGCCTTGGTGGGACTCCGTGATTCTCTGCGACTCTACCTTTCCGGTCTCCAGCAAGTAGGCTCTTATGTTCCGCGCCCGATCAGTCGCCAGGGTTCGCAGCGCCTCAGCGGCGACTTGTTCACTTTCCAACGGCTCAGGATCCAAGTCCGATCCTGTCGCGACCCATACCGGCGCGAAAATCAGCATCAGGGCCGTGGCGCCTTTGTCATCGGCATAAGCCCTCGTGGTATTTTGGAGGAACGGGCTTTCATCGACGGTCGTTTGAGGTGCCAACCGGGACGAGCCGATCGCTGGTTTCCTGATGGCGGACGAGCCTTTCTCAAAAGAGAACGCTTTCCTGGAACTCCGTGCAGGCAGGGTTGCCGCGGGGGCCTCGGCGCTGGTTTCAGCAAGTGACAGGGTCAGGCCGGCATTCCACTTGGGCGCCAGCAATGACCGGTTCAGCTCCAGGTGGCGCAGGGCCGCGAGGTCGGTCAGCGGGTCGGCGCTGCCTTCGATCTCCAACTGTAAGGCCGGATGCTCATAGAGACCATTGGCCACAACGTCCAGCTTCGCGATGGCGGTCAGCGAGAGGTTCGTCGAGCCTGGCTGGAACTCCAGGAAGCTGAGTTCCTCACCTTTGCCTCCGAAGAGCGCGCTCAAGGCTGAGAACGGTGAAGTGACGATCCTGGTCAGCACCGTTTTGAGGGCCTGATAAACCACTTGGCCCAGGTTGAATTGCGGATCGTCGAAGGTGCCGTTAACCGGCACGTCCAGCACCATCCTCCCGTCGCGGTCTTTCAGGATGGCGATGGCCAGCCGCACCGGCAGCCCGGTGGCATCGGGACTCTCCACTTTTTGGCCGAGTGTAAGCTGGTCGATCGTAAGGTGGTTCTCCGACTTTAGTTTTCGTTCGGTGACCTCGTAACTGAGCTGCGCGCTGAGTTTGCCTTTCGTCAACCGGTAGCCAAGATACTTGCTCGCATAGGGGTCCCCTGGCAACAGGTTCATGCTTTGCAGAGAAATTTTCAAATTCAGCGGCTGCTTCGAATTCCACGGGTTAATTTTTCCGGTAACCTCGGCCCGCGCGGTGTAGTCCACGATTCCCTCGAGGTGGAGGTCACCTTGCTGCGGGGCATCGGAGGAGAGGTCGGACAGGGTGCCGTTGAGATGCTCGAGGGTAATGTTCACGTTTGGCCAAATCGAATGGTCGATGAACTGCACGTTCGCATTGGTAACCACGACCAAGGCCAGGGAAACCTTCGGCCACGGCGCCGCTGCGTTCGTCGCTGGCAGCGCGGCTACCACGTTGGTGCCGCCCCGGCGCCACACGCTTGTGAGGTTGAGCGTTCGGTTCGTCTCGATGAGCAGCCGTCCAAACACATCCGCCAACGTCGCCTGCACCACCGAGACGTACGGGGGATTGAGATGGGCTTCAATGCCAGACAGCCGCAACGAATTCCATTGGAGCAACCCTTCTTTGGCATTGCCCGACGCAGTGGAGAACTCGTCGAGTCGGGCGTTTCCCAGGAAGCGAACCTCCGGCAACTCCTCCCTGGTGTTACGCAATCGGACCGTGCCGCTCAGGCCCAGCTTGCTTCCCAGCACGAAAAGGTCCAGGTGCGGCTCCAGATACGGGGACAAAGGACGTAGATTCAAATTTTCAATCTCTAGTTTCACCTCAGCTGAGGGCGGTGAAAGTCCCGCCTGGATGCCGGCGCGGACGATGCCATTGGTGTCCCAGAGCAGGGAGACTTCGGCGGTCATGTTGGTCCCGGTGCGGTTGGAGATATTCCTCCCGTGGATCGCGATGCCTTCCAGGTCGAGCCGAACCGGGGCTGAATTCACCAGGTCTTCCAGATGCAGAGCGCAGTTCGTAAAATCGAGGTCGCAGATGGTGCCGTTAGAAAGGTTGGTCGTGTTAAGCAACATCGCAAACAGATTGGTGACCGCGCGGAGCAACAGCAAAATCCCGCCCGGCACCGGCGGCGCGGTGTCGGCCGGTCTCAATAATTCGAGGACATTGACCGACGTATCCTTATTGCGCCGCAGGACGAACCGCCCGCCGGTCACGGCCATCCGGTCCGCCTCAGCCTGGAGGGTCATTGCATCCAAACTGCCTCCGTTAAGGGCCAGGTTGGAAATCTCCGCCGCCGCCTGCCCGGTGTCCTTTTCCACCATTTGAAACGACTTGAGACCCAGGGTGGTATTGGTCACAGCCAGTAGCTGGGCCGCTGCACTATTTTCATAGCGGTAGCTCGAATGAAGGTCGATGACGCCGCTTTTGATTTCAAAGCGGAACAAATCCTGGTAGAGCGGCGCGTAGGTGGTCAGGGCGAAACCGTCGAGTGAAATCTCTCCCTGGGACCGCAGCGGAGCCAGAGAAAACGAACCGTGCCACGCGATTCTCTCACCCCCAGCCGAAATTCCGGAAAGCGCAAAAGTATTCTGCTGGTCGGAGTCGGTTTGAAAATTAGTGACCGTGATCTCCAGCTGCCCTGCGGTTCTATGAAATGGCATCCGGGGTGTCAGATCGGTGAAAGTGACCTTTCCGGCGCTCAGGTGCAGCCGGCTTATTCTCCAGGGACGGGGCTTGCCGGTTTTACCAAAGCTCAAGGCAGCAGTCTGGGAAAGCTTATCCACGATGTCCGAGAAGGTGAGCCGGTAGTCCTTGTTCACCTGCACGCACAGGAACGGCTGCGAGAGGTCGACCTCCTTGAAAATCCAGGCATGGGTAAACAGGGAGGCGAGTTGAAAGTTCACCTGGGCCTCGTCCCAGGAAAGCATCGGCGCCCCGTCCAGGTCCTTAATTAGGAGACCCCGGATGCTGGCGGAGAGCTTGTAGGGGTTCAACCGCAATGCCTGAATCGAAACCGGCCGACCGAGGTATTTTGACAACTCCTTCACTGCGATGGCTCGCACCAGGGGCGGCAAAAGAAGAAAGCCAAGCACCGTGTATAGAAAAAGCAAGGCAGCCGTCCACACTGCCAGCTTTTTGAGTCGGGGCGAGATTGACTGCAATTTAAACAATTTCACGCGAATCGGACTTTCCGTCGAATTCACACCCTGGCCTACGGCCTCCCTATGACCGGCGATAAAACGGGGCAAGGTAACCGGAACTCCCTTGCCCGCCACCTCTGCGAATTCAGGCTCGTCTGCGTCGGCAGGCCCGGGCAAGATCTTTCACGGCCTGGCCAGCGCAAACTGTCAGCCTGGTTCAACTTCGCTTCGGGCTCAGTAATAGCGTCGCCAGCCCGGCCACTGCGGCGATAATGCCGCCAACGAGCATCCAGACGGCTTTATCCGTGGGCGATCCTGTAAAGAATCGCGAAACGTCCGAACTGAAAGAGTTGGTGGCGTTAATCCCAATCACGATGAGGACCGCCCCGCCCACGACCAGCACTAGAGAAATGACTTTGTTCATAATAACTCTTGGTTAAGTTGGTTAATTGCAGTCGCGAAGTTTGGTTCGCTTTCCTGCTTGGATGTTTCGTCAGGCGCTTCAGCGCCTTCCCAGGAAGTTGAGCAACACCATTACCAGTGCCACCACCAGCAGGACATGGATCACCCCGCCCATGGTGTAGCTGGTCACGAGACCGAGCAGCCACAGAATGATTAGAACTACTGCGATTGTGTATACCATATATTTTGTCTTTCCTTTGGTTTTGAAGCCGCTGCGCGGCTGGCGCGCTTCGGCGCCCGCGGGCAAAGCGGTATCCGTTTGATTTCAGCGGCCTACTAATTGCGGTCGTCCGTCTCGGACGCGCGCAGCGGCACGGTCGCCAAGAGCAGGGCGCCCGCCACTGCCAGGATTAAGGTGTCACGCGGGTTTACAGATATTTTTATCATGATCTTGTTTTTCTTTTTCAACTTGCTTGTTTGTTTGCCGAAATTAGAGAATCGTTCGCTAAATTTGCTTTACCACGTCATCGGCGATCTCCCGGGTCGTTTTCATTTCCACCGCGTTGGCTAACGTGACGATGGTTGAAACACTCTCCCGGCGGCGCCGAATGCTTCGGTTACCACTTAGCGTTTACAGTGCCACCGCCGCACCAGGACGGCTCCGGCTGGAAACTCAACTCGTCGTGGTCGCACCAGAGAAGTCTGCAACTGCCAAGCCAGCAACGGACACTCCAGTTGGTTTCTGGGAACCGGGGGGCGGCAGAAGATCGATCCGAAGATTACCAGGGAGCCCATTCGGGCCTGCGCCGTGCGGTGTGAAATGCACGGTGCGGAGGCGGCAGTCGTGCAGGATGCAATGCTCTAACCTTCCCAAATTTGGCCGAGGCCAGGGTTAAAGCACTTTAATCAGCGTGGATTGAAGAAGTTAGAGCCCCGGGCGTGGACTTGGCCAGCCATTAGCTAGGGAGTAAGGTGAACTTGGGAAACCATTACACCAAAATTATGATCGCAAATCACAAAGGGTTTATCGAAGCCATCCCGGAGAGGAAAAAAGTCAGTTTACGGTTCTATAGCACAGCCGACAGCGGAGTGATCGATCTGGTCTGCGCTCCGATGGATTATGGTCCCCGAACCGAAAATCCGGACGGAGTAAATCGGTATTCGCTGTGGGACTACACGAGCAACAATGGCTCCCACATCCTAAGCCTGCTGCCCGATCAGATTCTTAGCTTAAGCGTTCTAGGGGAGCTTTTTGACCCGGCTGGAATCGATGTCCGGCCCCCTCAATGGTTCATCGCCCGGAATTGGGGGCCCCAATCTGTGCCTGCAGGAACATAAAAGCTCACTGCAACTCAGCGCCATCATAACCAACCAGGAAAACCAATGAAAAACCGACTATTGAAAGAGATCGCCAAAACCATACGCGAGCTTACGAAGTTCGGGACCGAATGGGAGAAGCACTTCCCGGAGAACGAGGGCAAAGGTCCTCGGACCACCGCCCGAACGCCAAGACGCCGGTTCGCGCAGATTTCCGGAGACGAGCAAACATCCTCGTGATGAGGAACCGGGAAGAACGCACAGCCGCCCCGGTGTGCCCCGATCTTTGTGCCGGAGGCAGCGCGGCACTGATAGGTCAACAGACGCTAACGGCGCCAGATGGGCCCGAGCCGGTTGCCAACGCCCGCAAATAGTCCTGGTTCCCCTTCTGCCAATCCCGGTTGATTTTCCAGGCGTAGAACGACAACCCGGCGGCCACCCATCTGCCGCGGACCAGTTTTCGAAAGCTTTCCAGGAGGGCATAGAATCTGGTATGCCCATATATCTGGGCACGCTGCAGTTCGTAAGGGGTGAAACCCACCGGCCGGTATACCACGTGATGCGTATCGTACAGTTCCCAATCAAAGCTCGTGATTCGTTTCTCGGCCAAAAGCCGCTGATAGAGCTCAGACCCGGGCAGGGGAGTCAAAAGGAGTAACTGCACGCTGGTTAGCTTCTGTTCTCGTGCGAAACGAACCGTGGCCTCTACCGTTTCCCAGTTGTCTTCGTCGAAGCCGAACACGAACATCCCGTGGATGTGGATGCCGGCCTGCTGCACCACGCCAATGGCCTTGCGGATATCCGTCAGGCTCTGGTTCTTCTTCATCTCGGTGAGGCTCTTGGGATTCACCGACTCAAAGCCAACAAACACGGTATGACAACCGGCCCGTTTCATCAAGCTCACCAGCTCGGGATCGCGTCCGACGTCGGTGCGGACCTGGGTCGACCACTGGAACTGCAATCGTTCGGCGATCATGGCCTCCAGCAGTTCCCGGGCTCGCCGCGGGTTGGCTGTGAAGTTATCGTCACAAAAGAAAACGAAATGGTCCGGCCGGTTGTAGCGACGGATTTCCTCGAGGATGGATTTGACCGATCGATACCGAAATTTCTTGCCGAACATGCCGGTCACCGAACAGAACGAGCAATCAAACGGGCACCCGCGTGAGGTCTGCACCATCACCGTCCTCCTGCGCCCAATCACGCAATCGGCCGTCCCATCGGCCAGGGTAAAATCCGGCACCGGCAGGGCGTCCAGGTCGGTGATCCAGGGTCCCATCGCATTATGCCGGATACACCCGGAGGCATCCTTCCAGGAGAGGTTCGGCACACCGGCATAGTGGGCGTGTGTCGCTTCCAGGTAACCGTCCTTCCAGAGATCCAGCAGCACGTTCATCGCCCCTTCGCCTTCACCACGCACTACCAACTCCCCGTGCCCAAGCGCCTCTTCCGGGACGAACGTGACATGGGGACCACCCAGGATCACGGGAATCCCCAGGGCGCGGCATTCGTCAGCCAGCGCATAGCCCCTTTTCACCGTCGAGGTGATCGTCGATATGCCCACGACATCGGGAAGGCCATACTTTTCAATCCAAACCCGCAAATGGAAGCGCTGGTGGCCCTCGATGAAAACCCGGGCGCCCCAGCCCGGACGGCGGTTCACCAGGCCGGCGAGGATGAAACTGCCCAGGCGTGGCAGGGTGAACTGGGTAAAAACATTTACTTGAGCCGACGTAGGCTCGATGAAAAGCATGAGGCGTTTCATAAATAGTCCGCTTTCGCGACTAGTTCACTTGCTGCACGAGGTTCAATTCAGTTTTTAGCCTCTTTCAGGGTTTGCGGCAAGTGATCACACATGCGCTAAGAGTTCCAAGTCTCCGCGAGGTGATGGTAATTCCAGTCGTTACCTTACTACCCTAGCTTTTGGTGTGCCACCGCCATCCCTCATTGAATGCCATGCTGAACCGGATGAAAGAGCCCAACGCAGGTCAGCGCGAAATCTCTCTGCCAGCAGCAAAATTCCGCCGGTTTTCAATTTGGCAAAGCCGGGAATCCCCGAGCAAAGGCGAAACTTCAAAGCTCAGCCAGGCCGATCATCGGGCATGCAAGATGCACGGTCCAGGACTTGATAACCATGCGAATTGCACGGTTCTCGAGTTCCACTTCCCGTCCAGCGCCGGTCCATGAACCTCTAACAAGCTTTGAACTAACCGCTTGCAGAAAACAGACCATGCTTGGCTCTCCGCTAGCTAGGTGGGTGATGGAACATTGCAGTTATCCAACGTGAAAGCCTTACATTCTGGTCTGTCGGGAAGCGATCCGAATTCCTTCGAGTCGCCGCCGCAGTCAGCATTATTAGCCCCGGAATACCACCTATGCGCCGTGCATTTTGCATGATATGCTAGAGGATCCTTCGCTGGCCGGACGCGTGTGCGCTCGACTCGGAGCAGGGAAGCGCATGATCTACCGATTTCGCCACGGGATTATCGGGCCGTTAGCCATTTTCTGGCTCCTGGTTACGGTAGCCAGCGTGGTGCTGGGGGCTGTGGCGTGGAACCGCTTTTCCAGGACCATCGACGCCTCGACGGAAGCCGAGCAAATTCGCGACTCAATCGATCAACTCTTCTCGGTTTTGCAGGACGCCGAGGCCAGCCAGCGAGGCTACCTGCTCACCGGGAAAGAGGCTTATCGCGAAGCTTTCACCAATGCGGAGCGGACCTTCCCGGAAGCATTTGAACGTCTTGCCACGTCCACGAAGCACGAACCGGCGGTGCAAACGGAGGTGAACGAATTGCGCCGGCTGTTTGATCTCGAACTGCGAGAACTGCGCCAGGCCATCGCGTTGCAAGCTGCAAGAACGCCCACGGGACCAGCAGTGACTGACAGTGCTGTGGAAACCACCACCACCATGGACCGCATTCGCGAGATCATCAAACGGCGGCACGACAATCGACGTGACCTGCTCTCCGCCAAGGGAGAGGCGACCCGCCACGAAATGAAATTGGTCCACCAAATGACTTGGATGGCCGGTCTGCTGGGGGTGGGGGCGGGTTTGTTCGCGCTCTATTTTTATCGCGTGGATTACTACCAGGAACGCGGGCGGCGGGAGCTCCTGGAAGAAAAGCTGCACGCCGAACAAGCAGTGCGCGAGAAAAGCGCCTTCCTGGCGAACATGAGCCATGAGATCCGCAGCCCCATGAACGCGATCCTCGGCTTCAGTGAACTGCTCGAGCCGGAGGGGCTCACGCCGAAGCAATCGCAATATGTGCGGGCCATTCGCGACAGCGGCGCGGCGCTGCTGCGCCTGATCAACGACATTCTCGACCTGTCCAAGCTCGAAGCCGGCAAGCTGGAATTGCACCCCGACCCGACGGATATGCGCGATTCGTGTGAGTTTCTCCGCACCGTTTTCGGGCAGCAAGCCGTCGTGAAATCGCTCCTGCTGCAATTTGAGATTTCACCCGACCTGCCCCGCGCGTTGTTGCTGGACCGCTTGCGGCTGCGCCAGGTATTGGTGAACCTGCTCAGCAACGCCATCAAGTTCACCGAGCGAGGGCATGTCAAAACCCATGTCTCCTGGGAAAGCGAGAAGGACGGACGCAGCGGAACGCTGCTGATCGAAGTCGAAGATTCCGGCATCGGAATCCCGGCGGCGGAGCTCGAGGAAGTTTTCAAACCTTTTGTTCAGGTGGAAGCCCGCCAAACGGCAGAACGGGAAGGGACAGGCATCGGGTTGACCATCGTCAAGCGTCTCACCGAGTTGATGGGCGGCAGCCTCACGGTCGAGAGCTCCGTGGGTAAGGGCACGGTCTTCCGCTTGCGTTTCCCCAAGGTAACCGTTTCGGGGCGCTTGCCGGTGGGCGATCATGCTGAACCGGGTGGAGTGGTGGACTTTAATGACTTCGCTCCGGCAACGTTGCTGGTGGTGGATGACAACCCCACCAATCGAGCCTACACGGCGGGCATATTTGAGAAGACCCATCACCGCCTGCACTATGCTACCAATGGTCAGGAGGCGTTGGCGTGCCTGGAGCAGGCAAAGCCCGATGTGGTTTTGCTCGATATCCGCATGCCGGTGATGGACGGGCGAACGGCCCTGGCGGAGATCCGCAAGATAGCGAGCCTGGCGTCGCTTCCGGTCATCGCGGTCACCGCTTCGAGCAAGGCCGGCGAGGAGACGGAACTGCAAAACCAGTTCAGCGGCTACATTCGCAAGCCGTTCTCGCGGCAGACTCTCTTTCAGGCGTTGGCGCACTTTCTGCAAAAAGCCTCACCCCGGCTGGGACTGGAAGGTCAGGATCCCGAGGAAAAACTCAAGTGGACTCCTTTCCCTTCGCCCGGCCAGGCGGCAAAGTGGCAGGAACTCGCCCTGGAACTGCGCCGCCAGGTGGCCAGTGAATGGCCGATGCTGCGTGAGAGCCTGGCGGTTAATCAGACCCGGGCCTTTGCCCACCGGCTCTTCATGCTGAGTCAGAAGGCCCACTGCGGCCCCCTCGCGACCTATGCCGCTACTCTTACCACGTTCGCCGACGCCTATGCCATCAGCCAGATGGAACATCAGCTCGCTGCCTTCCCCAAACTGGTTGAGTTCATCGAATCCTCTTCGGGCCAGGCCCGATTGCAACCTGTATGAATTCCTCTCTAACCGAATCCAACCTCGGCTGTCTGCTCGTCGTCGATGACCAGGAGTCCAACATTCAAATTGTTGGCGCCGCCCTCGGCAAACTCGGTTTCGAGATTTTGCCCGCCACCGGTGGGGACCAGGCTTTCCAACGCCTCGCCGCGCGCCGACCCGACCTCATCCTGCTCGACCTGCTGATGCCGGAAATCGATGGCTTCGAAGTTTGCCGCCGGATTCGCGAGAACCCGGATTGGGCTGAGATTCCCATCATTTTTCTCTCCTCGGCGGATGACAAGGGACTGATCGTTCGCGCGCTGGAAAGCGGCGGGGTGGACTACATCACCAAGCCCTTCAACCACGCCGAATTGGTGACGCGCGTCCGCACCCACCTGGCCCTCAAACGGGCCCGCGACGAATTAAAGCAACTCGCCGAGGACCGGGATGAATTGCTCGGCATTCTTACCCACGATCTCAAAAACCACTTGGGTGGCATGGACATGAGCGCCCAACTGCTTCGCGACCGCACCGAGGCGATGACTGATCCGAAGGTGCGGCTGATGGCCGAGAATATCTCGCATTCCAGCAGCCAGATGCTCGCCTTCGTGAAGGAGTTCCTGGCCAACGCTTCGACGGATCACGGCCTGCACCTCGAGACCGAGGCGGTGAACTTATCGGAAGCGGTCACTCGCGCGGTCCAGCTATATCAGGAGGCGGCCAAGCGCAAGCAACTCGTCCTCCAGAGCGTGCTTCCGCCTGCCAATGGAGTGCTCGTGCAGGCCGATCGCGCCGGCCTTAACCAGGTGCTCGATAATCTCCTGTCCAATGCCATCAAGTTTTCCCCGCCCGGGAAGCGGATTCGTCTCACAGTCTGCCCGCCGGGGGCCAGGTACGTGGAATGCCAGGTGCAGGATGAAGGTCCCGGGTTCAATGAGACCGATAAGACCCGCATGTTCCGCCGCTATGGACGTCTTTCCGCCCGCCCCACCGGCGGCGAACCTTCAACCGGCCTGGGACTGAGCATCGTCAAGAAACTCGTGCTGGCGATGCGTGGTGAATTGGCGTGCGAGAGCACGCCGGGCAACGGCGCCACCTTCGCCTTCCGCTTGCCTCGAGCCGTGATCTCTCATTAATGCTTTTATATGGACTTCCTGGTTATTGACGACGACAAAACCTTTCGGGATGCGACGTGCCTGCTCATCGACGGTGAAGGCCATTATGCGGAAGGCGCCCGTTCGGGAGAGGCGGGTCTCCTGGAGTTAAAGGAAGGAAAATTCGATGCGGTGCTGCTGGACCTTAATCTCGGGGCGGAAAAAGGGCTCGACATTCTGGAGCAGATGCTCAAGCGGCGGCCCAACCTGCCGGTGGTGATGTTCACCGCTCAGGGCAGCGTGAAAAACGCGGTCGAGGCCATGCGGCGCGGAGCCGTGGATTTCCTCGAAAAGCCCTTTACCCGCGAGCAGTTTCATCTCGTGCTGGCCCGCGTGCAACGCTTTCATCAACTCAGCCAGAACATCGAACGCCTGGAGCGGGAAGTGCAGGACAGCAATGCCCAGAGCCCGGAGGTTCTTTTGGATTCCAGCACCCCTCTCATGAAAGAGGTGATGGACACCCTGCTGCGGGCGGCCACGACTCCGGCCTCCATACTCATCCTGGGCGAAAGCGGCACCGGTAAGAGCGTGTTGGCCCGCGCCGTTCACCAGCAAAGCCACCTCGCGGAAAGACCCTTCGTCACCGTGAGTTGTCCGAGCCTGTCCCGGGAGTTGCTCGAAAGCGAACTGTTCGGCCACGTCCGCGGCTCGTTTACCGGCGCTTTGCGAGACCATTGGGGAAAAGTGAAAACCGCTGCGGGTGGGACCCTCTTTCTCGATGAGATCGGCGACCTGCCCATAGAAATCCAGCCCAAGTTGCTGCGCTTGCTTCAGGAACGCGAATACGAGCGGGTAGGCGAAAACGTCACCCGTCAGGCCGAGGTGCGCATTATCGCCGCCACCAGCCACGATCTTAGAAAACGCGTGGCTGAGGGAGCCTTTCGCGAAGATTTGTATTTTCGGCTGAATGTGATTATAGCCGAAATGCCTCCGCTGCGGCAGCGTCCCGGCGACCTCATTCGCTTTGCGGAGCATTTCTTCAAGCATTTTGCCGCTGTCTGTGGCCGCCGTCTCGAGGGCTTTTCCGAAGCCGCCTCTGCTGCCATCCGTGCCTACTCGTGGCCCGGCAACCTTCGCGAACTCCGCAACGCCATTGAACGCGCCGTTATTATGGCGAAAGGGAGCAAGATTAACCTGGCGGACCTTCCGGCCGAACTGCGTGGCCAGTCAACCGCCGGGGGCAATGGCAGCGATGCCGAGCTGCAGGTGGGTTCGCTGGTCACCATGGAACAATTGGAGGAAGCGCATCTCCGCAAAGTTTTGGAACGAACCGCCAACCTGGCGGAAGCGGCCCAGGTCCTGGGAATCGATCAAGCCACGCTTTATCGGAAGCGCAAAAAAATCGGGCTGGAATAAGGCCCTAGTGATTGGCGAACCGGTTGCGATTCTGGACTCCCTGAGCGAAGGGCCATGACTCGTACGATTGGAGCTTAGCTACGGAAGCCTTGGGCTGACCAGTCGGTAAAGGCGGTTGGTGCTGTAGGTGGGGTCTGTCACACGCTCGTCCCGGTTCTCAGCACGGGCAAACACATCGGCTAACCTTGACCAGGTCCCCGTAGCGAGGGCATCGGTGTATTGGACCGTGTAAGTCTTGCTGGCCAGGGCGCGGAAGGTCAGCGTCGCCACCGAAGCCACGGTCACGGATTCGATTTTGAGGTAGCTCTTCGGGTCGGAGGGGTCGGTCCCTGCAACGTATTCCTGCCAGTTGAGCATTCCGTCGTGGTCTTGATCGAGTGAACGGTCGGCCGCATTGTTGGCGGCCAGGCCATGAGCTGCCTCCCAAAAGTCAGGCATTCCGTCGCCGTCGGTGTCGGCCACAAAAGTCAGGATCGCAGCCGACCCCGCCGTGCTGGCGATGCCGGCGGCATTGCTCACCACAACGGTGTAGTTGGTGTAAGGCAGTTGGGCGTTGGTGATGGTGAGGAAGGAGACATGCTGGTTCAGGAGGGCGAAACCGTTTGGAACAGCCGTGTAATTTCGCATCCAGGAATACCGGACGGGGAGGGTGGCAGTGTTGGTGATCGCCACGCTGAGGGTGACGGAGTCGCCTGCCACGGCGGTCTGGCTGAGCGGTCGCTGAACGATCAGCGGGGGCTGGCCCAGGAGGACAAACGCGCCGGGGTCAGGGAGGGGGGAGGTCCAGTTCTGCGGGTCATTGCCGTATGCGGACGGAAGGACGCGGCGCAGCGACGGACCGCCGCCATTGGCATCGGCCGGCCACGGAGCCGCATTGTCGAAGAGCACTTCTTCGACGGTGATGTAGGGGATGCCGTTGGTATCCGGCCGGTCCGGTCGCAGCAACTGGAGTCGTTCACCGCTGTCCTGCAAGAGACCGCCGCTGGGACCGAACACCTGAACGTTTTCCCGCACCGCGTATTTGACGCGGAAGCTGGCCGGGTTGGTCGCCACAACCAGCAGAACCGCTTCACGCGGCAGCACGACGTTGGTGGGAAAGCTAAAGGCAAGCCCTTTAATCAACCAGGTATTGGTTGGATTTTCGGGATCGAAGAGCGGGACGTCAGCACTGCTAACGTTGCGCAGTTCGATGAATTCATCACCTCCCGGCCCCGGGTGATACATGATCTCGGTGATCACCACCGGGCCGATTAAAGGCCCAGCATTGGGACCGCTCAGAGTCACAGCAACCTGAGCGGGGAACTGTTCTTCGCCCGCGCTGTTGATGTGACGCCCGAAGCTTACCCCGTTGGCCGCGCCACCGAAGCCTACCCCGTGCCCATACCCCGTGAAGCTGCCGGCCAGATCGGCCGCGGTCAGGTAGATCTCCTCTCCGTGCGAACTCAAGGAGAAGTTTAGCGCGGTGTGCGGCGAGGGGTTGAAATCGGCTTCGGTGAAGACTCTATAGCCACCGGCGGGAATGAGGGTGCCATTGGGGATGCGAAACTTACGGGGAGCAGCGCCGTCATCACTGAGGAACCAGCCACCGAGGTCCACAGCCTGTGTGCCGGAATTGAACAACTCGATGGCATCCACATCCGGGAGATCCGTATGGCTGAGGATTTCGTTTATGACCACGCCAGGGGAGGCTGGCTCTGGATCATCGGAGCCTGGCGAACCGCCCACCGCCGCGCTGGCACGCCAACGCGAACCGTCTCCGGAGTTAGCTTGCGTTCCCGGGCTGCGCGGGACCAGAGAAAAGCCATAGCCATCTGCTGCCAGCGGCCAGGGCGCCCGATCGCCATAGCTAAAATCAAATAAGGGGCCCGCTTCAGTCGAAAGCCGAACCGTTTCGCCCGCGTTATCCAGCTTGCCGGTGTAAACTCCGCCAAACGCCACACCCGGATACCTGGCCAGGAAAGCGGCGACATTTCTGACCAGCACGATCAACCCGCCAGGGTTAAGCAGAATTCCGCTGGGGAAGGTGAAACTAATGCCGGCCGTGAATGAGAGGCCGGCGAGGTTGAGCACATTCGTTCCGGTGTTCTTGAGCTCGATGAATTCCAGATCGTCGCTGGTCCAGGCGCCGAAGGGCAGCGGATGGTACATGAGCTCGGACACAATCAGTGGCGAGAGGTCCTGGGGGGTGCGGAAAAACGCGGACGCGAGACCGCTCCAGTTGGTGCCGTTCTTGACCCTGGCTTGGACCAGAGTCGGCGCGTGGAGCGCAAATGGCACCGAATAGGTGTGCGCGGAGGAACCGACGCCACCACCGCTGGCGCGCGGGTCTGTACCGTTCGTGGTGACATAAATCGTGCCGTTGGTAGCGCTCAGCGCGACGACAAATCCGTCCGGTACGACCCCGCCATCCTGGTTAAAAACCGGCGGTCGGAGATAATTGCCATCGATCCAGTCGGCCCGCTGCGTCAGCCAGGTTTTGAGCTGTTCAAGGCGATTGGTCCACTCGGCAACGCTCGGCATCCCGTTGAGCAGCGACTTTTGCAGCGTGATGTCAGCCGCCTGGCCGTCGATGATCGCCCCCATCGCGGGGTTGCTCATCGGCCCCCGGCGGAGCTGCCACCAGCGGTCGATATACGCTTGCAGGAAATCCGGGTCGGCAAAAAGACGCTGATACCAGAGCTGTTCCGAGCGGTGCATCAACGCGCCGGTGGGGCCTCCCGAAACGTAATAGGAACTCCAATTGTAATCCCACGAGGGGCCCATCCGGAGTTTACCGTCGTCCCCTTTCCAAGGGAACATGCTGATGCATTGGTCATTTTCATAACTGTCCTCGGTTGTTTTGACATGATTTGGTTTAGATTAGCGGTTTTTCTGCCTGGATGTTGATGAGTGAGGGGTGATGATTAGCAGAAGCCTACCAATTCTAACCATGAGGTCAAGCTTTTTAATTTGACTTTGGACGCGGCGAAACGTGAAGGAACTCAGCCGGCGAACAGCCCTTGCTAATCCCTCGAAACTCGATACCCTCAACTCGTCTCTGATAGCTTTTTCACTTCCATAACATGGAAATCCTCAGGCGAACCTGATTTGATGAGGATTTGAGACCCGAACCGCGGGAACATTGTGGTGAGCGCGGAACCTGTCCTGGGCAGTAGATACCAAACTATGAGCACTAAGCTGTTTGTCGGGAATCTCGAATTCAAAGTCACGGAAAACGATTTGCAAGATGCCTTCGCGGCCTACGGCGCCGTGGTCGAAGCCAATCTTGTCACGGATCGGATGACCGGTCGGCCCCGCGGATTTGCCTTCGTTACGATGAGTTCGCCCGAGGAGGCGCAAAAGGCCATTGACGGCCTCAACGGCAAGGACCTGGGCGGTCGTGCCCTCACCGTTAATATCGCGCGCCCTCGCGAAGAACGCTCCGGTGGCGGCGGTGGTGGCCGCAGCGGATACGGTGGTGGCGGCGGCCGTAGCGGATACAGTGGTGGCGGGCGAGACCGCTACTAATCACAAAACCCACCGGAACGCGAGGCCACGGGAAACGGCGAAGCCGGGCCCCGTTATCCCATTTTTCGGCTTGTTCCCAACTCGGCCTGACTCTGACGCCTCGATTCTCGGCTGGTCCGCGGGGTGTCGCCCAGGGCTGGAACTGCCCACTGCCTAAACCGTCTTATGAAAGAAACGCATGTCGAGATCGAAGGTGTCGTCCACACCGTTTTGCCGGGGACTATGTTCCGCGTCGAACTGGACAACAAACACCTCGTGCTCGCTACCATCTCCGGAAAAATGCGCCAGCGCTGGGTGCGCCTCACCGTCGGCGACCGCGTCAAGATGGAGATGTCCCCTTACGATTTGAACAAAGCACGCATCGTCTGGAGGTTGAAGTAATTCACTCAAGCCTTATCGGCGCAACGGCTCGTCACCGTTCAACGGATTAATACCGCGATCCTGCCGGGCAGAGCTACGCACTCCGCCCCTGCGGCGATATGTCCCGCCCCCCCTTCAGCCAGTGAAGAGCGGCAGACAGAAACCCCGGAGCAAGAACTCTCGTCCCCTGCTCCGTTCGCGGGTCAATCCTCCGCGTGCCGTGCTTTCAGCATTGCCGCAAAGCGCGCCGCTTTCTGCTTTCGCCGCCGTTTGGCGCTGGGCTTCTCAAATCGCCTTCGATCCCGGAACTGTTTCAGCGTCTGCTCGCGGTCCAGCTTCTTCTTGAGTCGGCGAATCGCCCGGTCCACCGGCTCGCCCTTTTTCAGTTTTATTTCAGTCATAGTTTAGATTGAGCTTGTAGCGCAGCAGCGTTCGGCACACAACCGGCTCCCGGTCGCCCCGCTGGCGTGTCCCCTGACAATGCAACTCGCCGGTGGCGACCTTGAGCCCGCCGCGCACCGCTTTGACCAGTGCTTCGCTTAAATCAAAATCACCGCAACTGCATTCCACACCCGGACAGGCAAACCACAGCACGGACTTCGCGTGGTCAACATTCAACTTGCACTTCATCTCTCCCTGTTTGGTGCTGCCGGTGGCGTCGAAATACTCCAAGGTCACTTTCAAGGCCTTCAACCGCGGAAATTTCTTCGCGATCACAGGGGCGGCGTCAATCCGCTCCCGCTGTTTTAAACGGTATTCCTGTCGCGGACTTCGCTTGGGCACCTGCATATATGGCATAAGCAATAATCTTCGCACCCCACCGACCTTTCGCCAGGATCCCTCTTGCCGCGAAAAACTCCCACGGCGGGTTAATCCACGATGAAAATCCTCGCTCGAAGATTTGCAAAGGCACAGCGACGCCGAAAACTCGGAATGCCTCAGCAGGATAGCCGACGCCCGAACGAAAACAAGCTGCAACTCCCGATACAGGCACATGTCACTTGCATATCATTATCATCTGGTGCATATATCCAACTCTGAGACATGAGTCCGGTGGAGAAACAGCAACGGATTGACCGGTTCTTCGCCGCCCATCGCGAGAGCGGGCTGCCGGTCACCACCCAGCGGCGCGCCGTGTTTGATGCCATCCTCGAGCGCCGCGATCATCCCACGGCGAAAGAGGTTTACAGCGTGGTGCGCGGTCACCTGCCCCAAATCTCTCGAATGACCGTGCACCGGATTTTGGGGACTTTTGTTTCGCTGGGGCTCGTGTCCCGGACGTTTCATCACGGAGCCGCCGCCCGTTTTGACCCCAAGATCCATCAGCACCATCACCTGGTCTGCCTGGATTGCGGCGGAATCATCGACGTGGAGGACCCTCGCCTCGACCAAATCCCCTGGCCCGACATTCGCGCCCACGATTTTCAGATCGAGGACTACCATGTTCACTTTCAGGGCCGCTGTGCCCGCTGCCGACGCACGCCCCATCGGCGCAAACGCGGTTCCAAGGTCGAACGCGCCTGAGCGCGGCACCGACGAATTTTTAAGCTAAAACCACATAACAAGAAAGAAGACCACTATGTCAACCGAAGCAAAATGCCCGTTCCATCACCATGCCGGTGGCGGCACCACGAACCAGGATTGGTGGCCGAACCAGTTGAAGCTCGAGATCCTGCACCAGCAATCGCCCAAATCCAACCCGATGGATGAGGGTTTCAACTACGCCAAAGAGTTCAAAAAACTCGACTTGAAGGCGGTGAAGAAGGACCTGCGAGAACTGATGACCAAATCGCAGGACTGGTGGCCGGCGGACTTCGGCCACTACGGCCCATTGTTCATCCGCATGGCCTGGCACAGCGCCGGCACTTACCGCACCGGGGACGGCCGCGGAGGCGCCGGTAATGGCAGCCAGCGCTTCGCACCGCTCAATAGCTGGCCCGACAATGCCAACCTCGACAAGGCGCGCCGACTGCTCTGGCCGATCAAACAGAAATATGGGAGGAAAATCTCCTGGGCCGACCTGATGATACTCACCGGGAACGTCGCCCTCGAATCGATGGGTTTCAAAACCTTCGGCTTCGCCGGCGGTCGTGCGGACATTTGGGAGCCGGAAAAGGACATCTACTGGGGCTCTGAGAGCAAGTGGTTGGAAGACCAGCGCTATTCCGGCGATCGCGATTTGGAAAACCCGCTGGCGGCCGTGCAGATGGGCCTGATCTACGTGAACCCGGAAGGTCCAAACGGAAAACCGGACCCGATCGCCGCAGCCCGGGACATCCGCGAAACCTTCGCGCGGATGGCGATGAACGATGAGGAAACGGTAGCCCTAATTGCCGGTGGCCATACCTTCGGCAAGACCCATGGCGCCGGAGATGCAAAACTGGTCGGACCCGAACCTGAAGGGGCTGCAATCGAAGAGCAAGGACTGGGCTGGAAATGCGGCTTTGGCAAAGGGAAAGGCGGCGATGCCATTACCAGCGGCCTGGAAGTCACTTGGACCACCACCCCCACGAAGTGGAGCAATAACTTCTTTTGGAACCTGTTTGGTTACGAATGGGAGCTGACGAAGAGCCCGGCCGGCGCGCACCAGTGGAAACCGAAAGGCGAAGCCGGCGCCAATACCGTGCCGGACGCGCACGATCCGTCGAAGCGCCACGCGCCTTCGATGCTCACCACGGACCTCGCCCTGCGGTTTGACCCGGCCTACGAAAAAATCTCGCGGCGATTCCTCGAGAATCCGGACCAGTTCGCGGACGCATTCGCCCGGGCGTGGTTCAAACTGACGCACCGCGACATGGGACCGCGCGCACGCTATCTTGGGTCGGAAGTCCCGGCCGAGGAACTGCTTTGGCAGGATCCAATTCCGGAGGTGGATCATAAACTGATCGACTTCAAGGATATTGCCGCACTCAAGACCAGGATTCTCGCATCCGGCCTGTCGGTCTCGCAACTGGTGTCCACCGCTTGGGCGGCCGCGTCCACCTTCCGCGGCTCCGACAAGCGCGGCGGCGCCAACGGCGCCCGTATTCGGCTGGCCCCTCAAAAAGATTGGGAGGTCAATCAACCGGTCCAATTGGCGAAGGTCCTCAAAACCCTGACCGGCATCCAAAGCGCCTTCAATAGAGCGCAGCGCGGCGGCAAGAAGAAGGTGTCACTGGCGGATTTGATCGTTCTGGGTGGTTGCGCCGGAGTCGAGCAGGCCGCAAAAAATGCCGGACAAAAAGTGACGGTTCCTTTCACCCCCGGACGCATGGACGCCTCGCCCGAGCAGACTGATGCGACCTCTTTCGCGGTACTCGAACCGATCGCAGACGGTTTCCGAAATTACCAGAAGGCTCGCTACGCCGTCTCGGCCGAGGAACTGCTGGTGGACAAGGCACAATTGCTGACTCTAACCGCGCCCGAAATGACGGTACTGCTGGGTGGCCTGCGGGTCCTAAAGACCAACTTCGCAGGCTCAAAGCACGGAGTCTTCACCCGGAAACCAGGAGCGCTCACCAACGACTTCTTTGTAAACCTGCTCGACATGAGCTCGGAGTGGAAGCCGGTTTCAAAAGACGCCGACGTGTTTGAAGGGTGCGACCGTAAAACCGGCAAGGTGAAGTGGACCGGCACCCGTGTCGATCTCATCTTCGGTTCGAACTCCCAACTCCGTGCCCTGGCCGAGGTCTACGGGTCTGCGGACTCTCAGGAAAAGTTCCTGCGCGATTTCATCGCCGCGTGGACCAAGGTCATGAACCTTGACCGGTTCGACCTCGCCTGAAGGTAACACCAGGTCGGGGACATCGGAGAAGCCGACAAGTTCATAGCCAACCATCAAGGAGCCGGGAGAATTGAACTCCCGGCTCCATGTCTTACGGAAAGCCCAGTTCTTGTACTTGCCAGGAATTCACCATAACACGCGCACGGCAGCGGCAGTCTGCAGGACGGATTTTGGGCCAGGCAGGATTAACTCCGCCGACGCAAGATAACGGAGACCGCGATCGAGGCGAGCCCGACCAGGACGAGCGAAGCGAGCATGTAGAAGGACTTGAGGCGCATGAGATCAACCAGCATAACCTTCGCCAGGGCCAGCGCCATGCAAGCCAATCCGCAATAGAGGGGAGAGCGACGGTGGGCCGCATGTCCCCAAAAGGTCAAGACCAGCGCCGTCACCACCACCACCACCGTCTGACTCAAGAGCAACGGCTCCACTTGCACAAACTCACGATTCAACAACTCCCAGAACAATCCCAGCAACAGGACGAGTCCGGCGGCCAAAG
Source organism: Verrucomicrobia subdivision 3 bacterium UBA693 (assembly GCA_002298785.1). Taxonomy (GTDB): domain Bacteria; phylum Verrucomicrobiota; class Verrucomicrobiia; order Limisphaerales; family UBA8199; genus UBA693. The sequence continues at coordinate 161,875 of DBMR01000095.1, read as the reverse complement.
CGAGGGGTGCCAACCGCATCACCAGTCCAGTATACGGCTCGGAGGCAGCGCGTCCGTTGCGCATGTAGTGGGCCACCATTACCAGCGCCGAGAGCGCCATGGCCATCAAGCCGGTAACGGGGACTGGCGGCTGGAGCAATGGCACCAGTCCAACGACAGCGGACGTCACCATCAGCAGCGTGGCAAAGGCTGCGGCCCAATCGGAAGCTGCACGGCGTCCGGCAAACCACAGCGCCAGGCCACCCAGCGAACAGAGTAACCCGGTGCGATCCACCAAGCCCCAGCCGACCGCACCCGCAATGGCCGTGGTGGCCATCATGCCGGCCAACCCGGGAGTCGCCTCCCGAGCGCGGCGCCCGCAAATGAGGACGCAGACCAGTGCCAATGCTCCGATGCCTCCGGTCGTAATGGCAATCGCCGGCCAATGCGCAATTTGTTGCATGCCGACAAACCAGAGGGTCACCACAGGCAGCCAGATTGCGGCGCGTCCCAACTGACGGAACGCCAGAAGGTGTTGTAGCATCACTGCCAGCCACAGCGTGGCCGAAGCCGCCAGCAACCCCTGGGAGTTGCCAGGCTCCTTGCCACAGAAAAAGAAACCGGTGGGAAGCAGCACCAACATCGACAGGGTCGTGAGCAGGCGCAACCCCGGCCATCCTTCGCGCCATGAAGTCGCCAGACCGGCGCCGGCCAGCAACATTACGAGCGCCAACTGCAACGCCACTGTCGCTTCCTTCATATCCAGCGCGACCAGCGCCAGAATTCCACCTATGATTCCCGTCCCGGCAAGGGCCGCTTTCCGATTATGAATCCCCATGCCCAGGGCGAACAGAGCAAATCCTCCGATGGCGATCATGGCCGAGACACGTCCCATCGTCAGCGTGCGGAGCGTCGACTCGATGGCAATAACGAACGCCAGCACCGCCCCCGAGCATTGAAACAAACTGCCTTCGCGGGCAAATCCCCCGAAACGCCCCGGCAAAAACGAAAGCACCACCAAGTGTCCCGCGTACGCGAAACCCAGTATCGTCCCGAAACCGGCGCCGAGAATACTTTGTTGGGTCAGCACGCGGAGGATGAGCGCCCCGAGGAGAACGAAGCACAGCATCGCGACGCGCGTAAAGATGGTCGCCGCCGCAATCTCCGTGTCGATTTCCGCTGTTGCCGCCTGGATCGGCACGGTCCCGAGCTCCGGCTGTGGCACGCCAACCGCCCTACCCTGCTCCATCCGGTCCAGCCGGATTTCCAGCGTGCGAATCCGCTCGCGAAGTTCGGCAATTTCTACCGTTGGCAGTGTCCCCGCGGCACTATCGTTCATAGTCTGCGCAGCCAGTGTCCCCAACCGCCGCCACCCAGCCGACCGGCGGCCAGGCGGCAGGTAGTTAGACGGATGACCAGGGTTCTAATGCTAATCTGATGGGAAATCGTTCTCTACTATGCCGACTGCGGTTCGGCGCCGCAGGGTTGCAGGATGACCGGTGTTTGGTCCCGCTAATCATGCCACGAGGCTGAATACATCCCTCCATTTTGTCAAGCGGAAATGTATTTATGTAAGTTTTTTAAATTAGTAGCCCCACTTGTCTATATCCCACTCTTTTTATTAACGTAAACCCTTCTCATGCTTACAGAACCCCACACCCGCGCTGATAATCCGAGGGTTCCGCCGACCGACCCCTTTGTTCTCAGCCATGGTGAATCGAACCAAAAGGCGCTTCGCCATCCGGATCCGAGGGAGAACCACCCGCCTTTTCGGCCCCAACCCTCCCGCCTGAAAAGCAATTTGCGCCGCGGCATCAACCCGCGGCGCAAAAGCACCATCACTCCGTCACCGGACTCGCTAGTCGGTAACGTGAATGGAGAACTGGTCGTAGTGCGCGGCATAGTTCGCTTTATGAGCGGAGGCGTTATCAGGCGCGGCGTACGCCAGCAACGTGCCGCGCAGCAGGACGCCCGTGAAAATTTCGCTCGATTCAAAGGGGAAAGTTCCCAGCAAAACTCCGTCCACATAGAACGTGGATTGTTTGTTGGCAAAATCCGCCACCACCGCGAGGCAGTGCCATTCCCCGAGGGCCACCGGCATGCTGGCCAGGAAGCTGGGCACACTATCATTGCCCGAATAAACATAAGCATGCCCGTCGGAAGAAATTGCTATTTCACCAACGCTAGCGGTACTGGGTCCTCCGTCCAAGGTGGTCGCCGCCCGAGTGCTGAGGGCTGCCGAGAAGAAGTTATTCCCACCAGCCGTCGCCGGGCCGTCGACTCTTACATGCGCTGATATTCGCACCGTTTGCGAATTGCCGGTGTCGTAGTTAACCGGACGACGGTAGGAGCCGATGGCGTCGTAGTAACCGCCCGTGACGGCGTTGATGAAATCCTGGTGGTCGAGATCCTCCCCCAGGACGTGGACGGTTTGTTTGCCCTGACGTGGTTTGTCCCTCGTAACCACGGCGGCGTTGGGGCTAAATGGCGGAGGAGCAATCCACCCGTCTTGACCCACGAGCCCGCCTTCAACGTAGGCCGGCGGTTCAAAGCCCGTGCGGTAAACGGTCTCCCCCATCACTGCGCACGACCAGGTCATTACGCCGGCGCCCAGCAACATCATCAGGCCGAGGTTCCGCGCCAAGGCCCGCTGCACCGCCGATTGTTGTTTCTTTGAGTTATTCATAATGGTTCTTACTTTTTTGGTTTTTGGTTTTGTTCCGGATTACAATTCACGGACACTATGGCCCGCTCCGCCACCTCCCCCCCGGACCAGGGCGGCGGCAAAATGTCTTCAGCGCGGTTTAGTAGGTCGAACTTCTCGATGGAGAATTCGGTCCCGCCCTCGCGTGATCACCGCCGGCAAACAAAGCGAGGGACCTTTTCGAGCAGCGATAGGAACCGCGCTGCGTTGCGTTGCCTGGTTCGATGGTGGGCTCGAGGTCTTCATAAGTGCGCCGTTGTGCGTTCAACCAGTAATGCGCTTTTTTCCATGAAGTCTTATCATCAATATTAGAGCGATTATTGTTCACGCTCACCGGCAGGATATGAGCCCTGGAGGACCGTCGGCATGGTAACCAGGGGATTGGATTAGGTGGCCGACGGATCGCGTAGGGGGACCGGACTTAGGCGATCTGCCGGCGCTGAAGCATGATTACGTCCCCTCAGGGTCTACTTCCCAGCTCGCTCGAACTCCGCTAAACGGCTCTGCCACTCGGCTGCTTTGTCGGCTTGGTCAGTAGCTCCGTAAAGCTGGATGATCCGCTTCAACGTGTCCCCAACCACGTACCGGCCCTCCCACGGAATTTTGTCCTCTTGCAGCATGGGACGGAGACCTTCAAAACTCGAAAGCAGCAGCGGTTCCGCCTCCTGGTAGCGCTTCAGGCCGAGCAGGCAGCCACCCAACAGGCTGCGGGCGTTGAATGTCTTGGGATGGCCGGGCATCTTCTTCTCCCTCGCCAGCCAGCATTCCCGTGCCAGTGGTTCGGCCTGCGCATATTTTCCCTCGGCCAGCAGAGTGTTCAAGAGCATCGCCATGCAGGTGATGGTATCGGGATGGGTATCTCCCAGAACCTTCCGCAGCTTATCCAGCGCTTCAGCCAGGCTGCGCTCAGCTTCGGCTTGCCGGCCCTGAGCGGCGAGCACAAGGCCGAGATCTTCAAGCATATCGGCCACAGCGGCACTTTCAGCGCCGAGCAATGGGGTTTGCACGGCGAGAGCTTCGCGCAAGGTCTGCTCCGCCTCTGATAACTTGCCCTCGCGGAATAGAATTGTCGCCAGGCCCTGCATCGACTCCGCTATGGCGCGAGCATCGTGCCCGGGAGTTGCGCGGCGAATGGTGAGGCTTTCCCGAATCGCCTCCTCCGCTTGCGGCAGCTTGCCCTGCCGCCGCAGCAGGAAAGCGCGATGGTGCAACGACTCGCTCACACTGGCATGCGTCGGTCCCATCAGCCTCCGGCGCAGGTCAAGCGCTTCGACATAAAGTTGGTCCGCCTCCGCCAACCGATCCTGCTCGACCAGCGTCACTCCCAGATTATTTAGCAATTGCGCCACCACTGGTTGCTCATTTCCCAGGAGTTTCCGGTGGAGCGCGAGCGCCCGGCGATACATCGTCTCCGCCTTCTCATACTGGCCGAGCAACTGGTAGACATCACCGATGGTCAGGCGCAATTCCGCTTCCACTTCCGGCGCCTCCCTCAGATCCCGGTCCAGGCGAACCGGGGTTTGATCCAGGATCTCCAGTAGTGTGGTTGTGCTCGGGTCACGCCGCAGCTCGAGGGATCGTTTCGCACTCTTGAGGGTCTCCTTGAGGAACTCCGCCACCTGGTAGCTCTGCCGTTCCTTGCTCTCCGCGAGGTCCCGCAATTGTTTGGCGCGCGTTGCCTGAGACCAACTCACGGCCACCCCAGCGATCAGCACGATCACGAACGCAGTCACGGCTCCGAAAGCCGTCTTGTGCCGCCGCACGGCCTTTTGAAAGCGGTAAACGGCATTCGGGGGGCAAGCCACGACTGGTTCGTTGGCCAAGTGCCTTCGAAGATCCGCAGCCAATCCGTTAGCGGTTTCATACCGCCGCGAGCGGTCCTTCTCGAGGCATTTCATCACGATCCAATCCAAGTCTCCGCGAACCATGTACGCCAGCCGGGATTCATCCACCTGGCGGCGCTTGGCTGCGATCGTGAGTTCCCGGGCCGCCAAGGTGCTCAATCGAGTCGAAGGACGCGCTGGTTCCTTCTCGCGAATCGTGCGGCGCATCTCGTCAAGCCCGACCTGGAGCAGTTCGGCACTGTCGAACGGTGTGTGGCCCGTCAACAGTTCGTACAGCAGCACACCCAGGCTGTAAATATCAGTGCGCGTATCAATGTCCAAACTGGTCATCACCGCCTGCTCCGGACTCATATAAGCGGGAGTGCCGACGAACTGCTCGAAGGCGGTAAACAGGGTTTTGTCCGTTAATGGTTGCCCGGTGGTGGCCTTGGCGATGCCAAAGTCGATCACCTTCGGCACCGCCACGCCGTCGTTGAGAGTGACCAGGATGTTGGAGGGCTTGAGGTCACGGTGAATGATCCCTTTCTGGTGCGCGTGCTGAACCGCCTGGCAAACCTGAATGAATAATTGCAGCCGCTCACGCATCGACGTGCGGTGCTCGTCGCAGAAGTCGGTGATCTTCACCCCGCGCACCAGTTCCATGACGAAATAGGGCCTGCCGGTAGCCGTCGCACCCGCATCGAGCACCTTGGCGATGTTCGGATGGTCCATGAGCGCCAGCGCCTGTCGCTCGGCTTCGAACCGGGCAATTACCTGCCGGGTATCCATCCCCAGCTTGAGCACCTTTAGCGCGACTCGCCGTCGCAGGGGATGCTCTTGCTCCGCCATGTAGACGATCCCGCAACCACCCTCGCCGATTTGCTGCAGCAATTTGTAAGGGCCGATATGGTCGCCGGGGCGGGCGGAGACCGGCGAAGCGACGTTTTTCGAGAGGGCCTCTCTAGGCAGCACCGGCTCACTCAACAAGTCACCGGCACGGGAAAACGCACCCAGCAGTCCCTCGATTCGTCGGCGCAAGCCGCGGTCATGTGCGCACGCCTGATCCAGGTACGTCACGCGTTCCGCATCCTGGAGGTGCCGCGCCGTCTCGAAGATCTCTTCCTCTAGTCGTTCAGCCTCACTCATCGCGCTGGTTGATGATTGTCGTCCGCCCAATCATGCGAAATTCCGGGCGGCAATTGATCAGGGAATTGCGACAAGAGAGGCCACTGCCTCAGCTCGGGTCGGAAAAACCCCCTGCATTCTCGCGCTGTTGCTCGATCTCCTGGCGCAACCAAGCCCGGCTATAGGCCCACCACCGGCTGGCTGTAGGAACAGCGACACCCAGAACCTCGGCGGTCTCCTCCAGCGTTAGCCCCACAAAATAGCGAAGTTTTACCAATTCCGCCTTTTGGGGGTCCCGGAAAGAGAACCGATCCAGAGCTCCATTGATCTCCAGCAATTCGTCGTCCTGGACTGGGGCGGCAATCTCCACCTCGTCAACATTGGCTAAAACCTGGCCACCCCCATGACGGATGGCCTTGCGACGCCGGGCACGTTCGATCAGTATTCGCCGCATCGCTTCGGCGGCGGCGCCAAAGAAATGCGCGCGTCCTTCCCACCGCTGTCCTTCCTTCCCTGCTACCCGCAGCCAGGCTTCATGGACCAAAGCCGTTGGTTGCAGAGTATGACTGCCGGCCTCGCCAGCCAACTTGTGCACGGCAAGGCGGCGCAACTCGTTATAAACCAGGGGCAACAGGGCTTCCGCCGCCTCGGGATCACCTGGCGGAAGCTGGTCCAAATTCCGGGTTGTTTCACTCACGGGAACGGGATTACGTGAAATAATATGTCACATGAGGAATGATTTGCAAAGCCTGCCAGCAGGAACAAGCTCCATTCTCCTTGGGGAAGTGGGTCGGGGCAAACTTTCCACGCCCGGGATGAAACGGAAGGTCGGCGCGACAATCGCACGCCACCCATCAACTCAAAAGTCTACTTCCATCCGGGTTTGAAAAACGTTCACGTTTCCCTCCGGGGAGTGGCGATCGACATGCCCAAATCCGTAGTTGAAGCGCATTTTTACATGAGAATGGAGGTACCAGTTAATTCCGCCGATGAACATACCGAGCCGTCCCCCTTGCACATCACCACTGCTCAGATCGGTGAACGAAAACCGTGCTGTGGCCTCCCAGGCGCCCCAACCGCCACGACCGAAGTCGAAGTTATGCTTGGGCACCACCCGGCCAAAATCCCCTTCCGCCTGATCGTAGGGCCGGCTTTCACCAGTCAGGAGCCAGGAGGCGGAAACATAAAATCCATGGAACTTCGGGGATTGCCCCCCATTTTCACTCACCCAGGAATGCAAATACTCGCATTGAATCGAGAACGGGCCGTTGATCCAGGCCACCTCCCCGCCAACGGAGAATGCGGAATCGGCGGCTATGGTGCCCGTATCAATAACGTAGGGGGCCAGGTGACTTTCCGGCCGGGACCGGTAGCGCACTGAACTGCTGCCGGAATACAACACATTTGCGCTCAGGCCCAGGTGTAGCACTTTCGGAGTCGAGTCGGGCGAAGCTTCCCACACTGGTAAGGCGGTAATGCGCATGATCGCTCGTCCGTAGTCCTTCGAAGCGTCACCGTAGTCCTTCCCAACGCCGTCGGTGAACACGCCGGCGGTCCAGGTAGCGCGCTGATTCAGGACCGCGTGGCCGATCTGGATGCCGGCACTGGTTCCCGGGGCCAGGGCTTGGATGGGCGCCGCCGGTTCCATGAAGGAGATGTCGCGGCTGCTCGTAATTAGGTCCAAGCTCATGGGAGGTTGGAATTGCCCCCCCTTCAACTCGCCAATCCAAGGAACGTCTTTGAATTTAAGGTAACTGTTTTCGAGATAAAACTGGTTGGGGATATAGCCGATTTCCAATTCGTACGAAACTGGCAGGATCAGCAGGCAATCGCCCTTGCCATAAATTCGGGCCCGCCGAAGCTCAACGCCCGGATCAAAATCATCGAACTCTTTGCCAGTGACGTAGGTGGCGGCGTCGACCGCGAATTTCGCCCCAATTTTGCCGCTCATCTTCAACTCTTCGAGACTGAAAACGCGATAGGCATTCGTGCCTTCCAACCGTTCCCTAAGTCCAGCAAAGGGATCTTTGATTGGCGTCTTTTGTGAGAGTTCAAGGTGGAGTCCGTCCCAACTTTTCCAATTGTATTTGAGGTTAAAAGTCTTAGGTTTGACGGCAGCATTAGTGGTGGTGCTGGCGACCGCAGCCGCATTGGTCTCCATCGTGATCCAAACCTGCTTTTTTAGTCGCTCCGGCCCCTCCCCGACCGTTGCCACGGGTTCGGCAACGATACCAGTCGACGCCGAGGGGATCTCAGCCGCAAGAGCCAGGCAGGACGGCGACGCCAGGTTTAATGCACCCAGCATCAGCAGAGCCACCGTTCTGAGGGCAGCCAACCGCGCTACCACTATGCTCCCGCAACAATTCATGGACCAGGCGGAGGTGGGGTCCGAGAGGAGCGTGTCATTTTTGCCGACAGAAATCTGAAAGCCAACCCGGCGCCGAGTGATCCAACCAGCAAGGTAGCAACCAGGATCAGCCCCCATCGAAACCCGTGATCTACCACCTGTTGCGCCTCCGCTGTCGCGGTTTGGCTCAGGCGCTCAAGTTGCGGCAGCGTCGCGTTTACCGTGTTCAGCATAGCGTTGACTTCTCGGGCCATGCCTTCCACACGCTGGGCAACCTCGCCGTAATCGAGAATATTGAAAGGAGGGGAGTTCGTATCCGGCGCGGAATTGGTCGAGGGCTCTCCCACCCCAAAACGTTTCATCAGCGCGTCGAAATTGGTGATGGTCACGCTCAGCGAGCTCGACATCCTTTCTCCGGATTGCAGCGCCAGATTCACCTGGGCGGATAGCGCATTGAGTTTCCCTTCCTGCTGCTCGAGCGCCGCCATGATTTCCCGCCGCTCCGTGGTGATCCGATCCGGCAACTGGCCGGCAGTGACACTCGTTGTCTGGAGGGCGTGACTAATGCGATCCAGACTTTCATTAAACTGTGCGGCATTGGTCAGCACCGATCGAATGGCGCTTTGTTCGGCCACCTGCTCGGTCAAAAGCGTGGCTTGCATCCGCAGAATGAAAGGCAACCGCTGGGCGGTGTACATGGCCCGTTCCGCGAAAAGCCGGCTCAATGTGACCTCGCGCACCGCAGGATCCAAACCCGCCGCCGGATCCAGGTTGACCAGGCTGAAAACACTGTCCACCGAAGAATTTTGAACTTTGGCGATCTTAACCAACGATGCAAATTCGCGCGGACGGGCGAAGAAAGCGTCGTGCACTTCGGGATGTTGCGCATGCCAGTCAAGGATCGCGGCCCGAAGCTCACTCACCTGGTTTGACTTCAGCACCGAAATCGCAATGGTCCAAATGTTGGTTTCCTGAATTCGAGACGTATCCAGCCAGGGCCGCAGCGCCGCGGCATTGGTCGAGTCCGCGGCTCGTTGCTCTACGGTCATGCGCGTCAAAGTCGCGAGCGAAACCAAGTCGAGCATGTTACCTTTCGGATGCGGTCCGCTGGCAATCATCAAGGACGCTGAGACGGCCCCGAGCTTCCATTTCATGCCATCGATTCGGGCCACTTCGGTCCCGGTTCGCTCGACGTACTTATCTATGGCCACGGTAGTCTGGGCCCCAAACTCATCCGCATAGCGCTGCAATTGCAGCTGTAATTCGAGCGGATCGGCTTGCTTGTTGGAATCGCCTGGAATGATCTGACGGACAGCCTGACTCGGCGCGCGCAGCACGCTGCAGCCAGTGGCGAGCAAGATCCCCAGACCGGCCAGGAGGTTCACTGCACAACGCACCATTCCGCGCCAACGTGGATGCCGACTGGCTAGCAAAACGCCTGAGCGCAGCCCGAATCGGTTGCCCGGCGGCTTAGCGCGGTCAGCCAAGTCCATGGTGATGTCTAGTTTCACAGTAAGTCAGTAAAATGCCCGGAGTCAGCGATGGAAAGATTATTCAAGCCACTCACCGCTGTCCATCCGGGTCGCGGAAATATTCGAACCTCCGCGTACGTCCAAGGAAGAATACCATTCGCTCCAAAAGCCCGCCGCATGCATTTCGATCGACCCAGCCAGTTCGAGATTTAACTTTCCTTTGGATTGTCGGAGGCGTGGGAAGCCTCGCCGGGCTGAGAAGCCAAACTGGGGGGTCTGGCAGAAAAGACCGATACCAGCCGGGAAATCAGCACAGCCATGTAGAAGAGGCCGCAAATAGCTTCGACCATCGCGAGCATCCTCGCCACCTTCGAAACCGGCGCAATGTCTCCATAACCAACGGTGCAGAGAGTAATAAAGCTGAAGTAAAGTGCGCTGAAACCATCTAGACTCGCCGGGGCGCCTGGGTTGGCCGGCACCGAGAACGCGGCGGGATTAAGTTTCGCCACCGTGAGGTAAGCGGGCGTCCACAACAAACCCAGCATCAAAAATCCTGCCACCCCGGCACAAAGCACGCTGGCATTCACCCATGGCGCCCGCACGATAAATGCCAGCAACCGGACCACGACATATGCAAAAAACAGGTCGGATGCCACCAGGAACACCACCGGGTGCAACAAATCCGGTCGGAAGTGGTTGAGCCATTTCCCTGCCAGCGCTGGAACCACTAAAATCAGCGCACCGATCGTCACTTCCCGTCGGTCACCGACCGCGAACACGGCCGAAATCATCACCACGGTCAACAAACTGGTGGCAATCAAGTCACCCCCCGGCAGATCTTCGATGAAGGGAGCAGATAAAATGAGTAGCAGGAGCGCTCCGAGGAGTTCAATGGTCGAATACCGGAAGGGCGGTGGCTTATTGGCCTTCGGGAGAGGCGACTGGGGTTGCGAATTCATGACTTTCCAAATTGGTGATCATCGTGCCGGGATGGTACCCGCGGACGCCGGTGGAGCGAGCTGTTTTAACGCATTCTGCAAAGGTTCGCTGGAAATCTGAATAAGTCCGCCAAAAGGCCGGTCCAGTTCAAGTATCAAAAAGATCGCTCCCGAGACCGAAATGACGGAGATGAACAGAGCCCCTCGAGCGATGATATTTGATGGGGCCAGTGCACTAAAACTGAGGAAGATCGCCATTAACCAACAAACCACCGTGACCAGCAGCGGGAACGATATCGAGCTGACGGATTCTGCGACCAACAAAGTCCGGAGGTGGCCAAGTTCAGCCGCAACCGTAGTTGCCTGAGTTTTGATACTGCGCTGCATGTCGTCCCGGGGTACTAAAGCAAAAATGGCGGCATAAAAAGATTCACCGTGAGTGAGTCGGACACCGAACTCGGAAGGCTGCCCGTGGCCTTCTGGCCACACTCGCCCAATCGCGTCTTCAACTACCATCCGAAACTCCTTCCGGGCCTCCCGGCTCTCAGGCCCGTAAATCTCCAGCATACGGTCGAGATAGGCAACCTTCGCCGCCATTTGGATTACCTGGTTTCTCTCCGTGTCATAAGTGCCCTTGGCTGAGCTTACGAGCAACCCCAGGAGCAAGGCCGCCATGGTTGCGACCAACCCCGTCGCAAGTTTTACAGAATCCACCGTATCTGAACTCAGGTAGCGCGGTGGAATAAGGCGACGCAGGCCGATCCCCAGCAAAACCGCTCCTAAGAGGCACAAACTAATAATCCCGGACGCAAGTGTGGTGTTCATGGTCGTGTCGTCGCACGTCGCGCACCCGAGGAACCAATTTAAGGGTGAACGGTCGTCTGCCTATTTGCGTGCATGCGGTGCGACGTGTCAATTTCAACCTTACCTTCACGGGCCGCCCAAACGAGCGGCCCGTGCGGTTCGGGAACGAACGTGACAATTGGACACCGACTCTCTCAAAAGCAAACTATTGGCGTCCTAACGCGGATTCAATGGCTTGCTCAGGTGTCACCAAGTGATCACTATTGTTCGGATCATCGGCGATCGAAAGAAACGCGCCGCCAATCGTGCCGTTGAAGGCATTCCCTACCGGCCCGTAATCTGGGGACACCGGCGCTCCCGAATCCTCGCCGACATCACAACCGTCATCGGCCGAGAAGACAATCGCCTGCGTGATCGGGACCTCACCCTGACCGACCGGTTTTCCGTCAACAAACAGTTTAACCTTACCGCCCTTGCCCAAGCCTCCGCCAGCGTAGGCGAATTCCATCCGTACCTGGTGCTTGCCTTCGGGCAGCTTTTCGGCCGATTCCACGAAGAAATGCTTCACCCCGGCCACGTTATAGCAATACTTCAGCTTGCCGGCTTTGGCATAGAGGCTCCAACCGCCGATATTCGCACCTTGAGCGACAATCACCCCCTCGGCACCAGTCGACGGCACCTCGATCTCAGCAGTTACCGAATGGGATTTGTTCTTTAGGTTCAACACGCAATTCTCGCTCAGGCGTCCCATGCCTCCAAACAGGAGTTGCTGCTTCCCTCGAATTAACGTCGGCCGCCCGGCAGTGTCAGGGTTCATCCGTTCCCCTGTTCGGTCATCGAGCGGCAGCACTTTGTAGCGTGTAGCTTCGATGAGGAATTGGCGCTGCAGTTCGTGGAGCTTTTCCGGCATCTCTTTCACCAGATTGTCTGACTGGCTCCAATCTTTATCGGAATAAAGCTCCCAAACATCGTCGTCAAAGGCGACCGTCTTCGCCCCAATGAGCAGCCACGGAGTCCGGTGCTTCGTCATAGCAGTCCAGCCCTTGTGATAAATGCCGCGATTGCCGAAAATCTCGAAATATTGCGTCTCGTGCTGTTCGGGAGCGTTCGCGGCATCGAACGAATAGCGCATGCTGACACCCTCAATGGGGTCTTGCTGCACGCCGTTCACGAATTCGGGCTGTGGCAGCCCGGCTACATCGAGAATTGTCGGAGCGACGTCAATCACGTGGGTGAATTGTGAGCGGATTTCACCCTTCGCCTTAATCCCCCTGGGCCAATGGATGACCGCACCGTTCCGAGTACCACCCCAATGTGAGGCCACCTGTTTCGTCCATTGATACGGCGTATCGAGAGCGTGCGCCCAACCCACGGCATAATGATTGTAGGATTCCGGCCCCCCTAGCTTGTCGAGCCGCGCCAAAAGGAATTCCGGTGTCTCCAGGGCTGCCAGGCCGTTGAAGTTTGCCATCTCATTGTATGCGCCATGCAGCGTTCCCTCAGCCGACGCCCCGTTGTCGCCGACAATGTAATAGATGAGCGTGTCGTCCAGGATATTCAGCTTTTCAAGAAATTCGATAATCCGGCCAACGTGGTGGTCGGTATAGGACATATAGCCCGCGTAGACTTCCATTTGCCGGCGCAACACCGGTTTGAGCGCCTCCGGCATCTCGTCCCAGGACGGTATCTCCTTGGGACGCGGCGTCAACTTGCAGTCCGCCGGAATTACGCCGAGCTGCTTCTGGCGTGCGAACGTGTCCTCGCGCAGCTTGTCCCAGCCCTGGTCAAACTTGCCTTTGTAACGGTCGGCCCACTCCTTTGGCACATGATGCGGCGCGTGGGTGGCGCCAGGAGCGTAGTAAACAAAGAATGGCTTGTCCGGTGTGAGCGCCTTCTCTTGCCCAATCCACTTGAGGGCCTTGTCGGTCATATCCGCCACAAGGTGATAACCTTGCTCGGGAGTCTTCTTCAATTCGACGGGCGTCGTGCCCTCGTAGAGCGTAGGGTACCATTGGTTTGCCTCCCCGCCGATGAAGCCGTAGAAATACTCGAACCCACCACCACCGGTAGGCCAGGAGTCGAAGGGACCCGCAGGGCTGGTCTGCCAGACCGGCACCTCGTGACACTTGCCAAACTGGGCGGTGGCATAACCGTTAAGCACCAGGGTTCGTGCCAGCGGCGACATTGAGTTGGGCAGCACCGAACTGTAGCCGGGAGCGCCACTGGCGATCTCGGTTATGTTGCCCATGCCGGCCGAGTGATGATTGCGACCGGTGAGCAACGCCTGGCGCGTCGGGGAGCACAGGGCCGTGGTGTGAAAACGATTATACCGAAGCCCTCCCGTCGCCAGCTTGTCCAGGGTCGGCGTGGCACACGGACCGCCAAAAGTTGCCGAGGAGCCGAATCCTGCATCATCGATGAGGACGATGAGGACATTCGGCGCCCCTTTAGGTGGACGCAGTTGTTCGATCGGAGGGAATTTCGTGTCGGGGCTCTTGGCATCGTAAGTGACCAACTTCGGACGCGTCGTATTTGGCATAGGCAGATGCGCCCGATCCCGCTTTTCGGTCACGCCTGGGGAACCCGGTGTGCCGCCTGGTGATTCGGCCGCAAAAACCGGCACGAATGACACACTTAATGCAAGACCTAGAATTCCGGCTCTTATTTTTGTTTTCATAGCAATTTCGTTGGTAATTAGAATTTCCAGCTCAGATACATCGAGGTAATCGAAAACCAAACATCATTGAAGGAGCCAGAAACCTTGCCCCGTACTGCAAACTCTGATCCCTGATCCACGGACATATCCCCACCCCACATGAAGGTCTCCGCCAAGCCGATATTTACCTTTGGACTGAGTTGATACTCCGCCCCCAGCCCGAACCGCCAAGTCTGGCCCATTGGTACCGTCACTGTGCGGTTCTGACTGTCCACCGCCGAACTATCAAAGGCCGCGCCACCGGATAGCACCAGTTTTTCAGAAGCCCGATACCGGGCTCCGAGTGCACCGTGCCAGGTATCCTGGTAATTCAAGTGCATGGTGGTGGTGCCGCCGGCCTCGACTCCCGCCTGCACGTAGCCGAATTGAGCCCAGTTCTGCCAGCCAAAGTCCGCCATCACCGACCATTTCGCGCTCAGATCATGGTAGGCACTAACCATGACCGACTGCGGCACCGTGATGCTCAGGTCCAATTGCCGCGGATTTGCCAGGACTCCGCCAAGCACCGGCCCCAATCCTCGAAACGACGGAGTGTCCTTGAAGTCCAAATCGACAGGAGACAGATACGTGACGCCAAAACGAGTCTTCTCACTGGCTCTGATCAAGATACCTACGTTGGCGCCAAAGCCCCAACTGCCGTCTTTCAGGGCCATTTGGCCATCCGGACCAATCCCGTTGTTTACGCCTACTTCCGTATTGAGATAACCATACATGGCGTTAAGCCCGGCGCCGATGGAGAGCCAGTCCGTAGCCTGGAAACTTACCGATGGCATAACGCTCATTCCTAGTAAGGTGCTCTTTTGCACGTAATACCGGCCTACCCAGTTGTCGCCATAATCCGAGGCTAAACCGAAGTAAGACAAGGTCCCCAAGCCCACCCGCCACTTTTCACCAATCGGCGCCACCACGAACAGGCTGCCTCCCGGCAACCAACCCACTGCATTCCCCCCAGCGTCATTCCCCAGTCGTGGCGAAGTGCCGGCACCGGGGGAAAATGACACGCTCCCATACAACGCCTGGATGCCACCCTGGAATTGCGTGCCTTCCAGGCGGTTCATTCCCGCCGGGTTCTTGAAGAGGGTGGAGGCGTCGTCGGCCCGAGCCGCGTAGCCCGCGGACGCCAGTCCAACGTCCGGTGTGGCGATTTCGTACAAACTAATGCCACCGCCCTGCGCATCGTGGGTTGCAACCGCACCGCATCCTAATGCGGTCCCGGTGAGAATAAACTTAGCTAGCTTCTTCATAAGGTCATTGCCGATGGTCTCTGGATTCGGTTGAGTAATAACTTTCAAATAACGTTTGATTGTTAGGGCACGGGACGTAACGGGCGACCGGTAAATTCCCCGGACACCCCTGCAGACCTGACCACTATCTCAGGGCTTTTCCACCGTAATGGCGATCGCCTCGGTGGAGCGAATGACCACAGCCTCGCCGACCTTGCGTTGCTTCAGGTCCACATCTTTTCGGACGGCAAATTTTCTGCTGGTGCCATCGGCAAATTTGAGGGTGGCTTGGTGCTTTTTATGATCCAGCTCGGTTACGATTGCGGTGGTTTCCATTGTTCGGGACATCAATGCCCCTGGCTTTGCTCCCACCGGCGCGAGGGCAACCAGCGCCGCGGAGTCAGTGCGGGCCGGCTCGCTGGCCCCAGCCAGATACACGACCAACTCGTCCACCGCTCTGATCCGGAGTTGATCACCGATCCTGATTTGGTCAAAATTCACTACTTCCGGTCCGGCGGTATAGGTGCTTTTCTTTCCCTGAGGAGTCACCAAAGTCACTTTGCGATTCACGCTGTCGATCCCCGTCACGGTGGCGGTGGTTTGATAGGTATCCACGAGAATTCCGCCGGGCACACCTTTTCGGGCCGTGACCAAGGATGCACTCTCCCCTTCGGGTGTCGAGGAGCAGGACGTGAACACGAGCATGGCGGCTGGCATGAGAGCGAACACCGCCAGTTTTCTAAGTTGCAGGCTTTTGGATTTCATAGTTTATCTTGGATTCTTATTGATAAAGTCATTCCTTCCTGGAACGCTCGGCATTCATTTAGGTAGTGGCACGAGCCGAATATCGCCGGCTGGTATCACCGGCTCGCCGGAGGTCGTGTTGGTGGCTTGCGATAAGGTGTATCGGATCGTGAGCGCCTGGTAACGGGGATGGCTGAATGCGATATTCACGGTGAACCAGCCCACCTGCCGGAACAAAGCGACGTCCCGCTCGCTGCTCAGCACAAAGGACCCGTCTTCCGCCGTTTGCACCGCCGGCACGCGGGCGATCATTTCTCCGCCTTTGGCGGGCTGATCCTGGCGATCGGTCTCGTCCGCCGCTTGACGGCGGACCTGGACTCCGACAATCGGCAGTTGAGTGCTGCTGTCGATCACTCGCCCGACAACTCGGGGCGATACATAAGGTGAGGGCGAGCTCGATTTACAACCTATCCATGCAGCCGTGAAGAGAATCAAAGCAAGCAGCGTAGCCGGTTGGTTCCTCATGAATTCCTCGATGAAGCGGGAATGGGATTCCAGAAATCGTGGAGATTTAGCGTTGATTTACTGGTACTTGATGGCGATGGCGACAATCACTCGCCCCTGGATGGTCTCGATCGAGCGATTTAACCAGCCACCTACGACTTGCGCTCCGACCACTTGAGTTTTGTCATACACGACCACCGCGGCGTCGGCACCAAGCTTGGCCGCCTCCTTACGTACGGCATCCTCAATTTTGGCGACATCCATGCTGGTGCTCGAAGGTTCAGCTCGTACTTCCCCCAACCGCAGGTGTGGGCGTTGAGGTTCATTACGCAGAATTTGCACCTGGGCAGGATCGGAAGGTGCGAATTTCGGTGTCCCAAGATCCTGCTGGTGTGACGTGGTCACCGTCTGACATGCGGTGAGCAGAAAAAGAACGCCACAGGCGAGACCGCTAATGCAGAAACGAACGATTGCTTTCATAAGGTAGTTTTTGATGGTTCGTAGAGGTTAATTGGTATCGGTGGAATGATGTGCAGAATCAGGACCGGCAGTCGAAGTTTCGTCAACTGGAAGCCTAACCGCACGCCGAATCGCTCCCAGTAATTGGTCACCGGGGTCGGTCTTGCGGAAATACCCGGCACAGCCCGCAGCCAGGGCCCTGGCTCGAATCTCCGGATCATCATCTGCCGTGATGAAGATGATCGGTGTGGTATTTCTTACTGCCGCCAGGCGCTGGCATAATTCCAGTCCGGACATTCCCTTCAACTGGATATCGAGAACCAGGCAGTCGAAGCGCGGCCGCTTGGAGTCCTCCAGCAAATCCTCGGCTGAAGCGTAGGCTACCGTTTGAAATCCAGCCGTGCGCAGCAGGCGGTTAAGCGAACGACAAAGACTTTCATCGTCGTCCACCACTGCCACGTAAACTTTGGCGTGACCTGCGCCCCACGACTGCATGCGCCCATAGTTTCACAAAACCCGATTCCCAGGCTACTGCCCTTTGGGGCAGGTTCTGGCAGTGGCAGGCATTCCTCCCTCAAGCGCCTCCCTGGCGGCCCCCTTGTCTCGACTGGGCCTCAGCATATGCCGGCTTCCTGAACCATTCGGGTCAACTCCGCCACCGACCGCACTTTGAGTTTCGCGGTGATGTTTGTGCGATGCAGTTTCACAGTGCGCTCGTGGATGCCCAAATCGGCCGCAATCTGCTTGTTGAGCTTGCCTTGTACCACCTCCCTGAGTACTTCTCGCTCCCGATCGGTCAACAACTCGAACGGTGCCTGCAAAGCCTTCAAGTGAGCCGCTCTCTCGCGCTCCTCCGCGTTTCGAGCCAGCGCCCGATTCACGGCCGCGATCAAATCCTCTTTGGAAGCCTGTTTGGTCAGAAAATCTTCCGCACCCCGGCGCATGGCCTGCACCGTCACTGGTATGTCCCCATGCCCAGTCAAAAACAGGATCGGCATGGAATTCCCGTTTGCCTTTAGCGCCATTTGCAGCGCTATTCCGTTCATGCCAGGCATGAGCAAATCCGTGATGATGCAACCGGGCATGTCAGGTCGCATGTTTGCCAGCAACGCCTCAGCTGAACTGTGCGCTGAAACGCAAAAGCCCGACGCCCGCAACAGTCGCGAAAGAGATCGTAGAAACGACGCGTCGTCATCCACCAGGAAGACAGTGGGAGTCTGGGCCAGGCTGGATGGCCCCGGTATCCCGTTGGCATTCGATGTGGTCGTTACCCAGTTTTCGGTCATGAGGGCCTACTCTTTCAAAGCGCAAGTTTGTCTATCCGTCCCGACCTCGATCGCTGGTTCGACTGTCGGGAGAGTAAAACAGAAGCAGGCGCCACCTCCCGGCCGGTTCTCGCCCCAAATCCGGCCTGCATGGGCCTCAACGATTGTGCGCGACACTGGCAATCCCACACCCATGCCATTGGCTTTGGTCGTGAAGAATGGCACAAACAGGTGTTCCGGAGAATCTCCCGGGATTCCTGGACCCTGGTCGCTCACCCGCACTTCGATTGTGTGCGCGTTTGTGAGACGAGTGGTGACTTGGACACAGCGCCCCTCAGATGCGGCTTCCGCCGAGGCATCCATCGCGTTCATCAACAAGTTCAGCACCACTTGTTGGAGATGGACGCGATCGCCCCGCACCTTGGGCAGGTTCTGCTCCAAAGCACACTCCAGTTTTACCCGGCGTGCCGCAGCATCGGCCTGGACCAAGGACAGAATTTCACCGATCAAGCTATTTAACTCTACCGGCTGCAACTC
The DNA here is from genome assembly GCA_002298785.1 of Verrucomicrobia subdivision 3 bacterium UBA693. GTDB lineage: Bacteria > Verrucomicrobiota > Verrucomicrobiia > Limisphaerales > UBA8199 > UBA693. Next base: position 143,235 of record DBMR01000095.1, on the reverse strand, counting down.
CAGGCGGCGCCGCTTGAGCAGCGAGCGCAATCGTTCAATCACGTTCCCGGCACGCCGATCATCTCTCAGGATATCGGCCACAATTGCCCGCACTTCCGCCAAATCAGGTTCAGGCATTTGGAGCATAAGTTCCGCCGCCTCCGCGTTGCGCAGGATCGCCCCCAGCGGCTGGCTGAGCTCATGCGCCAGCGCGGAAGATAATTGCCCCAGCATGGTCACCCGGCCGGAATGTGCGAGGTTGCTCCGCATTTCCTGGGATTCCATTTCGGACTGCTTTTGGTGCGTGATGTCCCGGATCACGCCCAGCAATCGAGTGGCTTGTCCGGCAACGTTTCTTTCTTGTGCCCGCGCAACATGGTAGAACCAGCGCTGCCCACTATCCGGATGCAAATAGCGGTATTCCGTCGAAACCGTGTTAACCTCACCCTGCCGCAGCTTGCGCACCATTTCCACAACAGGCTCGCGGTCATCCGGGTGCACCCGCTCCAGCCAAATCTCGTAAATTCGAGCTTCCTCTTCCAGCGTGGTCCCCAACAGCGCACGCAAACGATCATCCACAAAGACCTGACCGGACGCTGGTCGCATTTCGTAAAAACCGAGGGCCGCCACATCCACAGCCGCAGCCAACCGCGCTTCGCTGGCACGAAGAGCCGCCTCCGCGCGCTTCCGAGCCAGGGCGTTCGCGAAGATTTGTGCCACCACCTGGAGCCGCTTTATGATCTGCTCCGGCCAGGCGCGTTCCGCTCGCACGGTATTGAAGCTTAAGGTGCCGATTAACTCCCCTCCCCCGGTGGTGAGTGGAAATGACAGCCCCGACTTTATGCCATAGTGACGGTACACTTCCCGGTCGCGAACCGCCCCGGTTGGAAGTTCTTCGATCGTTGAAAAAGCCACGATCCTCCATGCGCTCAACTCCCTCACGGCGTAGGGAAAAAGTTCCTCGGCATCAATCCGCTCCGGCAAAGGGGGACCGCCCAAAGGACGATAAATGTGAGTCATCGTGAAGTAGCGCGGTGTCTCGTCGGTCCACTGCCACAGGGTCGCCAAATCCAGGCCGAGCTTCTCGCAAACTCGGCGCTGCGCAACTTCAATTTCCCGATCCACTTCGCTTGATGGCAAATGGACGAATTTCGAGGAAAGCTCCGCCGTTAAGGTCGCAACGGATTCTGCTTCCCGCAGTTTTGTCCGGTTAATCAACAGGCCCAGAATCAGGACGGCTTGGAGGCAGATGAAAATTGCAGCACCTAGCATCATGCGCCAATGAGACTCCAAGAAATTCGGCTGCCGAAAATCGACCTGGCTCCCGGGAGGCAAGCGTCGCTCGCTAATTTTCCAGCGCTGCATGGCGCGCCAATCGAATAGCGGTGTGCCGTTCGTGAGCACGACCACCGACTGACTGGCGATCGGCGCACCGTTGATTACTCTCAAAGCCACTCCCCCCGCCCAGTCCCCGAGTTGATCATAATCGACCACCACCCCACCTACTGCGCCGCTGCCTAATTGCGAGTCCGTCCACACATAGATCGGGGCTCTGGCCACGCCAACGAGGGATTCCAGCGCTTGCGCCGGCAAAAATGCCGCCCCATTTGCATCCCGAAAGAGCGACACAAAGAGCACCGCGGTTCTATCACTCAAGGATGCCACCCCAGCACGCAAATCAGCAATCGGCCGGTTAGTCCAAAATTCGAACTTAAGTCGACCCTCATAACGCTCTGCGGCCAACTCGACCTGGGCGACCAACGCACGTTCTGAGGAAGTGACGCCACCGATGACCACCACCCGTTCAGTTTCCGGCTGCAATCGCATCATGGCGCCCAGCGTGCCCGAAAAATCCGGGCGAGCGACAATCCCGGTGACGTTGGAGCCCAAGGAACGCGACGGCAAAGCCGTGCCGGTGACGGCAATAAACACCACGGGGACGCCTGGAAGCAATTCCCCAGGAGGCACTCCGGCCAAATCAAAAGCCGGAGTCAACACGGTCACCATCACCTCCGGCCGCCGCTCCAGGTATTTTTCCTGCAAATATTCACGGAAAAGCCGGTAGTGGCTCCCGTTGGCAAATCGATTGACATCGAGGTACTCGGTGTAGAATTCGAAGTCCTCCCCATTGGTGCCGCTCATACTTGTCCGCACCGCCGCCTCGATCATCCGGGTGGCGGGCACATGACCGTCCTCACGAAACACCATGAGCACTCGGCGGGCTGGGCTGGCTACCGCGGCCCACCCCACGGTCATTAACAAGCAGAAGATCACCGCTGCCGTACCCCCAATTCGCCACAGACCTTCCCTTTGGCGGACAGGCCGGTTCCGCCCCCCTAAAGAAGCTTGCATAAATGCGCTCAAGTGACTTGGTGCATTCTAAGCAGGCAATCAGGACTGACAAGAGATCAGATTACTCCTGCAATCACCCACGGAGGGCATGCTGCCGCACGTCCCACTGTCTTATTCAATCCTTGGCTCATACGGGGGAATCGAAAGCACTTTACCGCTGGTGAGGGTCACTGTCGCGGGATGATCGCTAAAATTCAGCAGGGCCAATTTCCCATTCTCCAATACGCTCCAAAATACCGAAGCCGGCTTTTCCATTTGCAGCCCCGCCAGGATTTCCGGCCGGATCCCGGGTGTCTTCAGCACCAGTCCACGGATAAACTCCGCATAACTTTGTGATGGAATCAGGTCCCCCCGCCAGAGAACCACCCGTCCTTTGCCTGTATCCCCTTTGACCCACTTTTCCGCCAGCCCCGTGTCACCCTCGACGGTGGCCGGATAGCCACGCGGGCTGGGTGCGAAGACGAGCGTCCCCCCGTTGCGCACCCACCGGTCGATCCGCTCGAGCACCGGCTTTTCGGTAATGGCGCCCCAAAGGAACACCAGCACTTTGTACCGACCCAGGGCGCCATCCAGTATCATCTGCTCGCTGGCGTAATCGAAATCAAGCTGCTCCCGCAAGGCCCGGCCTACGGTGAAAAAGGTCGAAGCCCAGCGATAACGCACGACTTCGTCATCCAGTTTGATGGCGGTATCGGGATAAAACGCGGCGACGTCAATGATCGGTCGCGAGCGCTGATCGAGCAACGCCCCATATTTCAACCAGGCTTCGAGAGCCTGGTCGTTGGCGGTCAGATTTCCCAGGTAGTAAAACAGGTGGACCGCATCCGTGCTGACGGCATTGTAGAGGCGCGCCATGACCCCGCGTTTGCTGCCGAACCCGCCCGGTTCGTAACCCACCGGGATGCCATAGAACCTGGCCGCCGACGAAGCCATTCGGGTAATGGTGAAGTTGTCCGGGAAGTCATCACCCTCATTGGTCAACCGCATGCCGCCGTTAATTTTGGCCATGCTGCGTGCCTGATAACTGTAATCCGTGCCGATCTGAACCGGTCCCCAGCCGCCGGAGGACTGATGGATCCTCGTGTGAGGCAGGGCCTGCCTCGACCATAACGCCCATTGTTCACACCACAAGCTCATCGCGCCCATGTACCAGTCCGCAAAATCAATGCGCTGACGGCGGTTCAACGCAGTCTCCGGGAGGAATGTCCTGACCTTGCTGAATTCTGGGTAGCGGCTTTCCCAGGCCGTGTTCAGTGCCGTTACGTCCAGATACTTGGCTTCCAAGTAGCGGCGAAACGCGACCTGCGCGTAATCATCCCCTGCCCAATAACCAACATGGGTGTGGTGCTGGCGAAACTGGTAACCTGGGCCCTTCGCCGGGTATTGCGCCTCGCCGTAATCGCCGCTCGGCCCCAACCGAATCCCCAGCAATGATTTCCGGTTGCCATAGTGCTTGCCGAATTCGGCGATGAACCGGCTCGCATATTCGGTTTGAAATGGTTGAAAGATCGTCTGCGTGTCGTGGGCGATCCCATGCTCCAGGCACTTGAAACCCACGTTATTGGTCGAGTCATACAGCCAGGCCGGAAGTGCATAACCTGAACCAGCCAACAACATCGGGAACCACTCCAGGCCATGCTTTTCGATCTCGTCCAGGATGGCGTCATAGTATGTCCAATCATAACGCCCCCGCTCCTGCTCCACCCAACCCCATCGGACATAGGTTTCCACCCCGTTGAACCCAATCGCCCGCACCAGCGGAAGCTGGTTCCGCAATCCAGCCACTGCCTCCGCCACGCCGTCCGGCCCCGCGGAGTCTCCCCCCGCCGTCGTTACGCGCTCGGACTCTTTGGCGAATTTCAGCGCGGGCTCAACCAGGGGAGCAGGATCTATTTTAGGCTTCTCATCCGTGACCGTGACTGCTCGCAAATAATCAAGCCCCTCCACGCCAAGCTGCGCTGGCAAGCCGGAATCAAACTGAAACACCGCACGCCGCAGTTGACCGCTGTTGACTCGCGCCGTCCCCCATTGCTTTGCGGGTGCCACCCCGGGCGTAACGGTGACCAGACCGTATCCGCGGTCGAGAAACTCCAAAATTAACCACGTGTTTGAGACAGAAACGGGTTGGATCGATAATCGAAAGCTCGCCCGCGAATAAAGATCGGCGCTCGGCTTCAGCCGCACCACGTTCCACGACGCGACTTTTTCAACCTGCCAGCTCGATTCCGCCGTACGCTCCAGCCGGATGCGGCCAGCATCCGCCACGGCATCGGCCTGCCATGACGCCAACTCGCCTGCCCTTGTCGCAGGCAAAAACAGACCAAGAGTCGCCAGCAGAGACAGGCTCCGAGGAACGGGGGAAAATTGCATGCCGCTATGTTGACTGCGGCGCAACGCTCAGGCAATCAAAACGATCACGGTATTTGATCAGGGGCAAGCTGGCTCAGCAGCGGGCGTCGGTTTAAAGCCCGCGCCCGTTTGGGCTGGGGATCAACGCGGCGCACCCACTGTGCCCGGGATGGCATTGGAGGCCGACGCTCCGGTTTCGATGAGGAGTTCCTTCACGAACAGGACCTCGTAAACTCTCCCCATAACCATCTCTTTGATTTGACTCGAAGTATGGCGGCCGCCGATGTCCAACCGCTCACCGATGACTTTGCCGGGTATCGCCGTGGCGTTGATTGGGACCGTAACGGCGACGAGCGGGTAACGAGCGACGAGCGCGTCGATGCCAATTTTGGGACTATATGGATGCAGATTCGCACCTGGCAGGAAAAAGCGGTGGCCTTCCTCTTTAGCCCTGAAGTTCGCTGGAACCCAAACGTCTTTGCCTTTGACGTAATCTTGTGCGGCCTGGCTATACACTCCGAATTGTGCGTCCAAGGGCCGCATGAAGCCGGCAAATCCCAGAAACACTAGCAACACCGCCGCAGGCACCACTCGGGGGGCAAACTTTGGCCGGAACAGTCCCAGACAAATCAGCGCGGCAGTTAGAAATAACATGATCCAATAAAGCACGGGATAAACTTGCACCCCGACGATACCGCCTTCGAGCCGCACCGAAAGGTAGGTAAGAAGAGCCAGGACCGCCGCGGCAGCGCACAACACCGTTCCGAAAATATAGCGGTGGAATCGGTGCCAGTTCAGTGCGCATAAAACCGCGAACGCCGGCATGCCCGGCAGCAGGTAACGCTCGTCCCGCTGGCTAGGCAGGCTGAAAACAACGAACAGCGTGATCACCCAAATCCAGAGTAACTTCTCCTCGCCCGCCAGTTCCGCGCGTCGCCGGTAAGCAAGATAACAAAGCGCTGCCAGGATTGGGGCTAGCAACCCGGAATCCAGGAAATATCCCAGCGCGAGACTCCAGATGCTGGAACCGCCCCACAGCAGCTTCGAGAGATAGCTCGGACCATGCGGATCAAATTTCTTGAGATTTTCACCCAGGACAAATTCCTTGAAGACCGACTGGGGATCCGGATCGAGGATAAACCACAAGCTAAAGACGGCGAGCGAAAGACACCCAATAATTGCCACCTTCACCGTGTCCCGAACCAGGAAGTCCTTTACGCGATACTGCCTTTCCCGGAGATACCACCAGGTCAGCGCCAAACCGACGGGCAATGCAAGGGCAAAGGACTTATACAACAATCCAACGCCCACAGTCAGCCCCAGGGCCGCCGGCACCAGGAACTTGGAGGCGAAGGCCCCAGGCCTCCAGTAAAGGAGAACAAAGAAGGGCGTGAAGAGCCAAAACACTTCGGGGGGATTCGTCAAAAACGGCCGTCCGTAGCGATACGTGCTGAAAAAGGCCAGATAGACCAGGAGGGCTACGAATCCTGTTTCGAGCTTTCGAGTCAACTTCCACCCCAGCAGGAACACCACGCCGGCAGTCAACAAAGTATAAATCACGCTCGGATAGCGCAGATGCCACAAGGTCCAATTCCTGGCCCAGTCCGTGGAGGCGATGCCCTGCCAAAAGAGCAGCGGCGGCTTCGTATTCCGCATGTTCTCCAACTCGGATTGCAAGGGAAGCCAATGGCCGCTAGCGGCGGTCACTCGCGTAATATTGGCATACGGATATTCGTCCCCGTTCTTCGGGATATGATCGCTATCCAGGCCGTAAAAATATGTGAAAGCGGCGAAAAGAGTGACCAAAGCATACCACACCAGCCCACGGTTGGAGGCAGTCGCTGAATGTGTGGCAGGCTCGGATTCCATAGGTTCCATGGCAGAGGTGCCGGTTCAGGACGACGCGCGCTTCGCCGCAGCCAGGAGTTCGTGCGCTTTGGTCAACACTTGCTGGGGAGTGATTTGCTTCAGGCAGCGATTGTCGCCATCACATGGCGACGTCCGATGATTGTAGGCTGTGAGACACGGCGAGCACGGCAGCGACAAATGGAAGCAGTAAATCGATCGGGCCAGTGGCTGGTACAATACAGGTGTCTCCGGGCCAAACATGACGATAGCCGGCACCGGGGTCAGCGCCGCGAACTGGCCGGGACCGCCGTCCGAGGTAATGACCAACCCGGTTATATGGAACAACGAGAGCAAATGCCGAATGGACCGCGTGTAGCCTGTCAGGTCGATGCAACGCGGGTCCTGGCAATGTGCCACGATTGCCTGCCCCAGGGCTTTATCCGCGGGCATGCCAATGATGCCGACCGCGTAGCCCTCGCCCAGCAATGACCGACATAGCTCGAAATAGTTCTCCATCGGCCAGGCCCGGATCGGCAGCGCGCCACCGCTGGGATAAATCAGCACCAGGACCTTGCCTTCTACCGCCGGAAAATCCGCATAAAGCTGACGAGCACTCTGCGATAGTTCCTCAGGCGGAAAGACCAGCAAGGGTGGCGGCCCGGGAATGTCCGAAATCGCGTCCTTGGAGACCGGAACGGAGGTAGACTCGATCGCGCCCGCGAGGGTGAGAAACTGCTGCGATAAATGCCGGTAAGGATTGTACATCACCGGGCGATTAATATAGGAACCTCGATAAAGCCCCTCCTGTGTGTGCCGATGGAATCCAACCCGGATTGGCGCACCGGTAAGAAATGACAGGATGCTGCTGATGCGCGCGAACAACTCGCAATCGATGACCGCATCGAATTGGAGCCTCCGCATCGCGAAAAACAGCCTCAAGCCGCCCACCGCAAACCCACTTAATGAGCGATCATCCAGAGTCAACACATTCTCTTTGGGAATCACCCCCATCAGATCGAGAATCTCGCGGTGCCGCGTGAAGACCAGCGCGTGCACGGAAGCCCCCGGGTAGCGCTCCTTCAGACGGGTGAACATCGCGTGCGCCAGCACCAGGCTGCCCATTTCAGAAAGCAATATCACCAGAATTTTCCGCACGGGCGGGGCGGGAGCCGGCGTACTCCGGAGCCGATCCAGAAATGAAAGAGCGCCACAAATCACCGGGCCCACCAAAGAGTCCACCTTGCGCTGGAACTCGACCGTCATCTTTCGCGGCACCATCACCCCCGCGAGGGCAGGAAGCGACACCAGGAAATAAAACGGATCCACGATGTAATCCCAGTAATTGGTCGATTCGAACAACCGCAATCGCTGCGCGGCAATCGACAACAGCAGCAGTAAGCCAAACCGGTTCCGCATCGCGATCAGCAGGATGCAAAGGATCCCCACCGCCACGAACAGCGCGCTAAAGCGCCAGCCGCTGGCGTAAGGATCCGACGGGCCAACTCCCAACGCGAAGGGATACAGCACCAATCCGGAAAACAGGCCGAATAGCCAGGCCACCATCCAATCCTGTTGCGAAAAAAACCTCCGGGAAGTGGTGCCTTCCCAAATCGCAATGGCCAGCATGCCGGCGAAAGGAACGCTGAAGTTGGCCGCCAGGGCGGGCATCCAACGCGCGAGCGCGAGTCGGTCAATCGGGATCAGCAAAACCACGAGCGCAACCAGGCCGCACCCGAGCAATCTCGCCCAGCCGCGGGCAGCGATCCCACAGCGGCCCACCAAAAACTGCAGCAGCCAGACCAGGAGCAGCCAGGCGTAGAGCGCGGGTAACAGGCCGATGACAGTGGTGTAATTCATTTTGAGGATTTTGCCTGGCAGGCCGTGACCCACGCCGGGTTGAATTCAAGGTGCTTAATCCTCATCCGTTTCCAGGTGTAGACCACGTGGATTTGACCGTCCTTGGTTTGAATCGCATAGGGATAACTGACTCCCGCCCCAGGTTCCTGGTCCAAAGTAGCGATGCGCGTCCAGGTTCGCCCTTCATCTGACGAAACGGCCAAACGCAAGTTGTCACGCTCCTTCAGGGAGTCATTAAAAATCAAAAGACACCGACCATCCCTCAACCGCAACGCCGTAAGCCCCGAGTCCGGATTCGGCAAATTCAGGAGTTCCAACGTCGACCAGGACCTCCCAGCGTCCTCGGACCGGGCTAACGAAATTCGCTTTTGCGGGCTGGGGTCCCGCATCAGCGTGATGGCCGCATTGGTGCTCAATGGCACGAGGGATGGCTGAAACCCCGAGCGACCGCCGTTGATGCGTGTCTTGAATGGCTCTCCGCCTGTTCCCAGTCGAGGGATCCAGAGCACTTCGGAAAATTTTCCCACCAGCTCATGATAGATCGGCACGGCCCAGCTCCCGTCAGCAAGCGGCACGGGTCGATTCCGGACTAGCTCACTGAGATTAAAAAACGGACTGAGGGTCAGGTGCCGGCCCGGCCTCCAGGAACGCCCCTGGTCCTCCGACCACGAGTACTGCAGCGAGCTCGCGGACCACCCACCCATGGTAATCGTCACATACAACAGCCCAAGCTTTCCCGCCTCGTCGGAGAACAACACCGCATTGCCGACTTTCTTGAGTCGGCGATTCACGTCGCGGGTCGCGGATTCCATGGTAACAATTGGCCGGGGCGCTGACCATGAGGCCTCACCCGGGCCTTTCGTCGCGAAGTAAATGGCCACGTCGCGAGCGCCTTCCCGCGAGCCTGAGTACCAAGCTGCCGCCAGACTAGAGTCGGGCAACTCACAAATCGAGGCGACGTGAGACATAGCCAGCGTCGTGTCGGGATTGAGGGTATCGTTCTTAAACACCGGTGGCGCGGATGGCGTCGGCACAGCGGCAGGCACTGCAAACCCGGGATGCGCCATGGCACCCGCGTCGCTGTGCCCAGATGGCATGAAATACAGCGCCCCGGCCAACAAGATCAGCATCCAGGTAATCACCAAATCCAGCCGGGGCGGGACAAATCCCCAATTCGCGCGCCGCGCCGCCAGCTCGGTTTCAGTTACGTTCATGCTTTATGACTTTTATGCCTGGGACTATTCCGAAGAATACACGCGACGCACCGTCATGGCTCGACGGGGACGAGTTTAAGCGTCGGTCATCTCGGTGGTAAGGTTAGCAAAATCAGTCCGCCCCCGCCAAGTCAGGAGTTCCTTCTGGCGCCAATTCATGATGGCATTCTGTTTCGGTTCACAGTTATGCTGTTGCCGTCACCCAACGAAATTCTGAGCAGAACAGCGCAACCATGAGCACGCCCGGACTGGTAAAAACACCCTGGTTCCGATCCAAACTACCAACTGTCGTGCGGCCTCCCATTTTAAGCACGAAGTCGTTGCTGCCAAACCGAGTCTTCGTTGCCGCCATGGCAGGAATGATAACCACCTTGACTGCCGTGTGCGCGGCGGAGCTGAACTTCCCCCTGCTCTGGCAAACCGACCTGGCGTCCCTGCTCGAGTCTGCGGCAACCGTTGCCGATCTTCACGGCGACGGACGAGCAGAGGTGCTGATTGCGGGCCGTGAAGAATTATTCGCTCGCGATGGAAACGGAAAACCGCTCTGGGGATGGCGAACTAAAGCGCGGTACATGACTTATCCGGCAGTCCTGACGCGGCCCGGCCAACCGTCCCTGGTCTATGCCGCCGACACCGGCGGAGTTTTGGTCTGCCTCGACGGGAACGGCAAGGAAGTTTGGCACTCCCAGTTGAAGGGGCCGTCGAGTTGGTCCGCGTCCGTGGTTTGCGATCTGAACGCAGACGGCAAGGCTGAGGTCATCCAAACCGACGAAACCGGCACCGTCTGGGCTTTTGAAGCGCTCACCGGAAAGGTGTTGTGGCAGGCAAAGGTCAAGGGCATCCCAGTAAGCCCCGCTGTCGGCGACCTCGATGGCGACGGCAAGCCCGAGATCGTTGTGGCCACCGGCTATGGTTTCCTAACCGCGATCAAGAGCGATGGCCAGGTGTGGTGGGAGAAACGACTCGGCGGATCTTCGCCCTCCTGGGCCACCTCAGCTCCGGTCATTTTTGCCGACGCCAACGCTCGCGGACGCATCGCTGCGGCCTCCAGCGACGGCCAACTCGTTTGCCTGAACCAGAACGGTGAAATTCTCTGGCGTCACTCAACTCGCGGCGCTGCCGCTTCAACCATCTCCATCGGAGACCTCGACCTGGACGGACACGCGGATATTTGCCTGATCACGCAGTTGGGCGTGGTTTATCGCTTTGACGAAAGCGGCCGTCAACTGTGGGAGATCGACATGCAGGGTCGCACCCTGGCTCCGGGCGCAATGATTGATCTGGATGGCGACGGCAAGCCTGAATACGCGTTTTGCACGCAAGACGGCTTGCTCCAGGTATTGAATCAAAAAGGCGAGTTTATTCACCGATTCAAATTCAAACATCGGACGATCAACGCCACGCCGACGTTTGGCGATGTGTCTCCGGATTCTCCGGGGCTCGAAATGGTGATCACCGGAGGTGAGTCGGGCCTCGCGTATTGTTTCGCGACCACCGCAAGCACCAACGCCATCGCTCAGTGGACATCGTATCGCGGCGACTGCCGCAACAGCGGCTCTTGGTTCGGACTGCGGCAACTCCAGAAAGCCCAGATGACCCCGGCCAACCTGGCCGCAGCCGAAGTGCTGACGGGCCAGGATCTCCATTTCAAGATCCAGAATCCTCAACCGGGCACTCGCCCCCTGACGGCCACGGCCGTGTGCATTCGCCCGGACGGCGGCCGTCAACTGGCGACCACTCCCATCCTGGGTAGCCACGGCGAGTTGTCCATGCCCATCGAAGTGCCCAGTGCCGGTATTTACCGTTTCAGTTGGACGCTGGAAGATGCCGACCGCCGCCTCCAATCCTCCGGTGAAAAAGAGTTCTTCCTGGAACCGTTCATGAACGATCGCGCCTTGGTTGCCCGAACTCTCACCACCTTGCATTCCGCCGCCAGGGCCGTCGAGCCGCACCTGCCGCTTTCAGCAGCGGCTTTGCGACGGGAGGCCGTAGGGCTGGAACTAGAAGACCGCTCGATCGCACCGTTACAAAGTGCACTGCCGGGCAATGAGAGCGATGCCCGGCAAACCACGATGAAACGAACCGCCGCCCTGGTTAGACGCGCCCAACGTCTGCTGGCGGTTTCAGCGGTAATCCAAAGCGCAACCAGCCTCGGGCCGCAAACCAGCCTCCTCGCCTTTGAAGGAACATTGTGGGAAAACCGCGCCGTGGATGAACAACTGCCCACCAACGCGGTTAATCCCCTGGTGATCACACGCACCGCCGTGCCCGGAGAACATGAACCGGTCGCTTTGAGCTTGTTCAACCTCACCGACCACGAATTGCTCGTCCGCCTGCAAATTGATCCCCAGACAAATGGGATCGTCGTGACCCCTCTCCGCCCGGTCGGCGTGCCGACCTCCCTCGGCGAGATTTCCTGGGACGCTCTTCCGGAATTGGACGAAACCAGTACGTTGACCATCCCATCCCTCGCCAGCCGACAGGCATGGCTGGACGTGGATTTGGCGGCATCAAAGCCCGGTGACCACCAGGTCCGCGTCCGGTTGCAGGCGCTTAACGGCGCTGGGGTCCTGGACGCTCCCGCCCATCCACACAGTGTGCCACCGCCGGAAACCAAAATCGAACTCGCCCTGCACGTGCCGTCGTTCACCATGGCGGAGGCGGGCGATTTTCGACTTTGCACCTGGGCTGCTCCCGAGGCTGCTCCACTCCCAGACTTGCTGGCGCACGGCAACAACGTTTTCCCCGTCCCCCTCGCGGTGGCACGCTACGATTCGCAGGGACGCCTGACGAATTCCGACTTTTCCAAACTGGACCCGGACCTGGAGCGGTTGCGTGGGAAGGACGTGATCCTGTTGCTTCAGGGGTTTCCCGCTTTACGCCCCGACGTTCCCTCCACCAGCTATCTTGAGGACCTGAAAATGTTCCTTGCCGGGCTCGTGGACCACCTGGCTCGCGCGGGTTTCGACACCAACCATTTTGCACTCTACCCATACGATGAGCCCGGAGGCGTCGGCTGGAGCGCCGTCAACCAGGTGGTCGCTTTTGGCTCGCAGGTCCGCAAAGCCAATCCCGGCATCCTCCTTTACATGGATGGTGGTGGAGAATTGCCCATGTTCCAAGCCATGGCACCGTGCATGGATATTTGGACCCCGGGCATTTACATGCTGGCAGAGGAGACTCCGCTGATGGCTGTCGTTCGAAAGCACGCAAAAATGCTGTGGTCTTACAACTGCTCCTATGGTTACAGCCGCCCAGTGGGTCCAAACTTGAAGAACATGAATTTGATCGGGGATTACCGGGCCGCCGCCCCATTCGCTTTCCGGCATGGAGCCACCGGTATCGGTTTCTGGTGTTACAACTCGGGTGGCGATCCGTGGGGACGCGTGGATATGGAATATCAATTGGTTTATCCCGGGCGCACCAAACCCGTGACCAGTCGGCGTTGGGAAGCCGTGCGCGAGGGCATCGAAGATTACCGGATTCTGGCAGCACTACGCAAACAACTCGACGCCGCCACCGGCACAGCCCTGAGCGCGGCCACTCGCGACCGCATCCGGCACCTGCTGGAAGTCAGTCTCCCGGCCCTGACCGATCAAAGCTACGCGGAGATGACCCAAGGCCTGGGCCGAACTGCTATCGACGCCAGCAACAACGATGGCAGCATCAATGCCTTCCGAAACGAAATGCTGGGCTGCGTCGAAGCCATAGCCAGTTCCACCCATCGTTAAGCCAGCCCGCCATTCCAACCCCCGTGGCGCGCCGCCGCCACGTCGATCACGTGGCATAGACCGCCAGGATATTTTCCGGCGGTACATCAGGCTGGAATAAATGCGCCGGCCCCAGAATGTATCCGCCTCCAGCCCCGAGTATTTCGCAATAGTTGCGGGCCTCAGCCGTCACGTCTGCTGGCGTGCCGTGTGGCAGCAGGTGCTGCATGTCGATGCCCCCGTGAAAACAGATCCGCCGGCCATACGCCGCTTTGAGGGCCGAAGGCCGCATCTCGGGTCCTGTAGGCTGAATAGGGTCGAGCACATCAACTCCCAGCTCGATCAGGCGCGGAATGAAGGTGTTGATCGCGCCGCAACTATGATACAGCACCCGTCCTCGCAAGCTGTGTATGCAATCAATCATTTCCTTGAGATAGGGGGCCACGAAGCGCTCGAACATCTGGAGCGAGAGCAGCGGACCTCGCTGGCTGCCGAGGTCGCTGATGAGCAAAAAAAGATCAATCCGGCCATTCGTGACTTCCGCCGCCCGCGTGTAATCTTCAAGGTAAAAGTCGGTGAATTTGCGCCCCAGAAAATGCACCCAATCCGGCCGCTCCACCATGTCCAGGAACATGTCTTCCCACCCGCGCACCAGCGCCGGTCGTTGCCAAACATCCGCAAAACCATAGAGTAAAGCCCGGTCCGCGTGACGTTCGCATTGACGAAGCAAGCTGGATCGATCGATGCAATCCGGGCTCGGCCACTCAAAGGCCTCGAGGTCGGAAATGCACTTTGCGCCGGCTAAAGCGCCGGCGACATCTTCGCGCATCGGGCCCCAGTCGGTGGTTTGATAGATATATCGCTCTCCCCAGAAATTTTGGTAGATCCCCTGGCGCACCGGGCGATCCGCTAAGGGCGGGGTTTCGAGATGAGCGATATCAATTCCCAAATCATCCAGTAACCGGTCCGCATCCCGGTGCCCGAGATGTTGGAACAGGCGGTTAAGTGCCGGCGGCTCGGCCCAAAAATCCCGAGGCACGCGGTCGGTTGGTTTACGCTCCAGGGCCGTAAGCACGCGTTCGCGGGAGGTTATCACACGCCCACTCTAAAAATTCCTCCCGCCAAACGCCAACACATCCTTTACCGGCGACAAAACTCCCGGCATTTCGAATTCGGCTTGGCAACCGCAGAATTGTCTTTCGACCCGGGTCCCACAGGGAGTAAGGGTTTTCATCAACATGCAGCCCAGTTCCATCCGGTTTCGCCACGAGCGGCGCGCTCATAGCCGGATCGTAAAACAAAACCCAAGTGGTTGGACGAGAAGAGGGCGATGCTGGTTCCAGGTGAAATACACGCTTTGCCGGCCGCGACCGCCTCAGTCCCATCCTGCAAATCCTGCTCATCATGTCCAAACTCAGTTCTCGGTCGGACCGCGAGCTTCCTCGCTCGCTTTTGCAGGTACGAACGCGAGGCGAACGCACCCATAAATTCACCGCCACGCCCCCGCGAGGGTTAACCGTGGCCGCCATCCGAACGATTTAAGCGGACGCGGACGTCCGCGCTCCGGGGCTTCATTAGCGTCCAATTAGCGATGATCAGCGGTTTCCTCCGGCCCCAATTCACCATCCCCTTCCGCGTATTCCGAGTATTCCGTGGTCTATTCCCATGCCAGGCAGTGACCATGCCGGTTCCAATCAGAGCTCAAACACAGTCACCCGGCCCACATTCACGCGTCTTGGCGGCTTCGCGTGCGACCCACCTCCTTCAACCCCGTAGTGACGGGTACATTACGGGTCGCATGACGGGTTTTGTGACGGGTTCCACCTAAATCCCGACCAATGTTTACAGCCTCTGTGACGGGTGTGACGGATTTTTAGGGGGTGCCCCCCACTTCACCTGGCACGGTTGTCTTCCCGAGACTGGCTCTGACCTTTTGCGTTGGCGACAATTCCCGAGGACTCATCGGTGGTGTACAGTGCGCCCACAGCATGCTCTTCGTATTCTTTGGGTTGCCAATGCCATCATTGACCAAGTCCCAGTTCAATCCATCGCCCCGCCCATCGGGATGACAACTGGCACAACCTTGCCAGCCTTGGCGGTAAAGCCGTGCATCATTGAAGTAAAGCTCACCTTGCCTTTCTTGAGTCATTGGTTTCTCCGGAGCCAGGCGTATTGACCTGGCGCTGGCATCGTCCAGATTGATGTTGGCGTTCAGCCAACCGAAACGCCCCTCCGTCGCAGCCCGATTAGAGCTCGCAATCAAATGCGTAACAACCGCGAATCGTCCATCGGGTGACATGGCCAATCCTCGGACACCTGTGCTGCCATTGGGCAGAGAAAGCCTCCGGTTCGGCCTGCCCTTGCTTTCGAACAGGTAATGGTACATATTAGCCACAGTTGACCCAATTCTCAGATGCGGCGCCTGTCGGCGTTGGGGATCTCCGCCGGCGGTTCGCTTCCTGCCCGAAGGCGATTTTTGCATGAAAGCTCAATATCTAACACGGGCGTGCGCGCAGAACGGAACTGCAGGAGAAGACATTTACCACGCCAGGACTCGTCGCATCGCGGCGTTCGCCGCCGCTTGCGCGGTTTTGTTGCTGGGCGCCGGCGCGCTCGCGCAGAATTACTCGATCAATTGGTACAAGATCGCGGGCGGGGGAGGCGCGAGCACCGGGGGCGTTTTTTCCGTCATTGTGAATTCGCCGAACGGCCACCGCTTCTATCGGCTCGCGAATCCCTGACCACACGATTTCGGACCCGCTTCACCCGCAATGAAAAGGTTACTATGAAACAGATGCTTAATTCCATTAAACGAACAGCGTTCGTGGGCTTGCTCGGCTGGATGATTTGCCAGGCGGAGGTCTTTGCCCAGGGAACGGCTTTCATTTACCAGGGGCAGTTGAACAGCGGCGGAAATCCCGCGAACGGAAATTACGATTTCCGGTTGCTGCTTTACGATTCCCCCAGCGGCGGGAGTGTGCTGGGCGGACCGGTCACGAACCTGGATGTGACCGTAAGCAACGGGCTCTTCACGATGTTCATCGACTTCGGGCCCGGCGTGTTCACCGGCGGCAGCAACTGGCTGCACCTCGGCGTGCACACCAATGGCGCCGCGAACTTCACCCCGCTTTCGCCGCGCCAGCAGCTTACGCCGACGCCTTACGCGATCTTCGCCGAGAGCGCTAGCGCGGCGGGGTTGACGGGGACCATTCCTACGGCCAGCCTGTCAGGCGCCTACGGCAGCCCCATTTCTCTGAACAACCCCGGTAATAGTTTCTCCGGAAACGGGGACGGGCTTGTGGGCGTGAACGCGAGTCTTTTCGGGGGACTGGCCGCATCGAATTTCTGGCAAACCGCGGGAAACGCAGGGACGGTTGGCGGAGTCAATTTCCTGGGTACCACGGACAATCAGCCGCTGCAGCTCCGGGCTAACAACGAGCCCGGCTTCGAGCTCCAATACGTCGCGAAGTCCTCCGGATTCCCCGCTCGCTTTCAAAGTTACGGCATGAACGTGGTGGCGGGTTACTGGGGCAACGTGGTGTCGAACAACGCCCTTGGGGCAACGATCGCCGGCGGCGGCGATCTGGCGGGGGCTCTGTTTCCGCTCACGTCGTATCCCAATGTGGTCACCGGCGACTTTGGCACCGTGGGCGGCGGGTATGCGAACACCGCGGGCGGGGGCGGAACGATCCCGGGCGGCTATGAAAACATCGCCACCGGGTCGGGCAGCTTCGCGGCAGGACGCTACGCGCAGACCGCGAACAACGGCTCATTCATCTGGGGCGACGGTTCGAAAACCTTCACCAGCTCCGGCGTCAATTGCTTCGACGTGCTTGCCTCAGGCGGGGTGTTCTTCGACACCGGCACCGCCGGGGTGAACGTGGATCAGCTCGGGCTGAATAACGGCAAGATTGATTATGGCCTGCGTTTCGGCATCGCCAGCGGCGAAGGCATCGCCTCCAAACGCACCGCGGGCGGCGAGCAATACGGGTTGGATTTCTACACGAGTTTTTCGAGCCGAATGACCATCGCCAACAACGGCTTTGTCGGAATCGGCACCACCAGCCCCTCGCAACAGCTCGAAGTCAACGGCGAGTTCCTCGTCGTCGACGGCCTGGGTGGGGTCCGGTGTTACCTGGGCGACGACGGCTCCGGCAACGACGTTCAGGTCGGCAGCCTGACCTCCGGCGTCACCGCCGTGGCGTGCTACAACGCGGCGGACAATGCCTACATGCATCTCTATTGCAGTTCCATCACCATCAAAGGCGGGGCCGACCTCGCGGAACCGTTCCCGATCAGCCAGGCCAGGGATGAGGTGAGGGAGGGCACCGTGGTGGTAATCGACGATGAGCATGCGGGAAGGTTGAAAATGAGCAGCCGGGCTTACGATTCGAAGGTGGCCGGCGTGGTCAGCGGCGCCAACGGGGTAAAACCGGGCATCCAAATGCAACAGGACGGATTGCTCGAAGGTGGAAAGAACGTCGCGTTAACCGGGCGCGTCTATGTGCAGGCCGACACGTCCAACGGGGTGATCCGGCCGGGCGATCTCCTCACGACTTCATACCTGCCGGGGCATGCCATGAAGGTGACCGATCACGCCCGGGCGCTGGGCGCGATCCTGGGCAAAGCCATGACCGAGCTGGATTCGGGTCAGGGCACGGTCCTGGTGCTGGTGACACTCCAATAGCCGCAACCGGAACGGGCGACGAACGGCTTGAGCTGCTTGCGAACCCATTCGACCCCGTTCCACAAGAATCCGATGAAAACAGAGAATTGGAAAACGATCAGGAAGCGGGAAGCCCGCGGGTGGTTTTGCCTGCTGTTGTTGCTATTGGGGTGGCTAACGCCCTTGCGAAGCGGAGCGGTCGGCAGTTGGACCGCGACCATCAACGAGCCGGCGGGAGTTTTTGTCGAGCAAATGCTGCTGTTGTCCGACGGCTCGGTCATGTGCCAGGATGCCGCCAGCGGCGAAACCAACTGGTACAAACTCACGCCGGATACTCACGGCAGCTACGTCAATGGCAGTTGGACGAAACTTGCGCCGATGCATTACGCCCGGAATGCCTACGGGAAACTACTCCTGCAGGACGGCCGCGTGATGGTGGTGGGCGATGAGAACGACGGGAACGGCGGGACCGCCGAAATCTACGATCCGGTGGGGAATTTCTGGACTGTGCTGCCCGCGGCCACCGCGGGTTTTGCGGATTGCGAGACGATGCTCCTGCCGAACGGCAATGTGCTGGTCTCCCCCGTGGGCTGGAACCCCCACCCGGCGTTCATCAGCACGATTTACTCCCCGTCGGCCAACACCTGGTCCTACCCGTGCTCCAGCCTGGCGTATCAGGACGAGGCCAGTTGGGTCAAAATGCCCGACGACAGCGTTTTAAGCATCGATATCAACGCCACGACTTCCGAACGGTTTATTCCCTCACTGACCCAGTGGGTCGCGGACGCTAATGTGCCGGTGACCATCTACAGTCAGGGCGAGATGGGGCCTGCCTTTCTGCTGCCGGATGGCCGCGGGTTTTTCATTGGAGGCACAGGGCACACCGCGCTCTACACCGCGTCGCCGCTCGGTGGCACCAACCAGGGAACCTGGGCGGCCGGCCCGGATATCCCCAGCGGCCGGGTTACGGCGGACGCGCCAGGTGTCATGATGCCGAACGGCAAAGTGTTGTGCGCAGTCGCGTCGACGGCGCAAAACGGCGGGAGCCCAGCTCCGACGTGGTTTTACGAGTATGATTATTCGTCCGGGCCGACGGGAGCGTTCACCGCCACCAGCAGTCCGGGAAACTCCACGATCGGCTCGTCTTACAACCTCCCTTCCAACCAACTCCTGTTCCTGCCTTTGCCGGATGGAACGATTCTCTGTTCGACGTATACGCACAACATCATCTACGTCTATCAGCCGGACGGCTCGCCCCTGGCTTCGGGGAAACCCACCGTTGCAAGCGCTTCGTGGAACCCGGACGGAACCATTCACCTCGCCGGGACCCTGTTCAACGGCATCTCGCAGGGCGGAGCTTTCGGCGACGAGGGCCAGGACGCGAGCAATTATCCCATCGTCCGGTTTTCGGCCGGGAGCGGCAATGTCTACTACGGCAGGACGTATAACTGGAGCAGCACCGGCGTGCAGACCGGCGGAGCGCGAGTGACGACGGAGTCCACAGTGCCTTACGCGGTGTTTTCGGGGCCGGGCAGCTTTTCACTGCAAGTAATCGCCAACGGCATCGCTTCAGACCCGTTCACCTTTTACGGGCCGGTCTGGGTGGACTTCACCTACTCCAACCCTTTTGGTTCCTACTTCGGAACCTACAGCGATCCGTATAATACCATCGCCTCCGGGATCAGCGCCGTGGCCACCGGCAGAACCATCGCGATCAAACCGGGTTCCAGCACCGAAACCCCGACGATCAGCAAGCCGATGACGATCACCGCCATCGGCGGCGAGGCCACCATCGGCCACTGAAACCAGCCGGCCAGACTGGCTGCTGTCCCAATATCACCGACCGTTTCGGCCGGCTTCGAACCCGGCTCGGCCGAAAGATTTTCCGCTTCCCGCAAGCGGCCAGGCAAGGCACTCCACGGAGTGGCGGCGATGTCCTTTTAGTGCCTGACTCTTGTCGCCGGAATGACCTACCTCATTGCCGCCATGAAATCGGCAACGCAAAGGTTGCCGGGTTGGCAAACCTCGCTTCGGATCAGCGTGGCCTGGCCGATCCGGTTGGCGAGCGACTCGCCCAGCCCGAGTTCGATGACGGCCAGGATAGCGACGCCGACGCAAAACGTGGGGAGGCGGGCTTTGACGATCCTTCGTGCTGCGGCGGTGGTTTTCATGCAAGCCGGTTACCGCGGCCTCAGTCGAGGGTGTTAATCTAAATACCTGGCATAACCATCGATGAAAGCGATGGCGGACTTCCGGCGTGAGCCGCCGTTGCGGGCGACTAAACTGCCGCGCCCCCGCCTTCATCCCATCCTGTGAATCCTTTTCATCCTGTCCAAACTCAGTTCTCGGTCGGAGCGCGAGGTTCCAAGCTCGCTTTTGCAGGTACGCACGGAAAGCCAACGTGCCCATGTATTCACCGTCACGCCCCCGCGAGGGTTAACCGTGGCCGCCATCCGAGCGATGTAAGCGGACGCGGACGTCCGCGCTCCGGGACTTCATTAGCGTTCACCAGCGCAAATCAGCGGTTTCCTCCGGCCCCAATTCACCATCCCCTTCCGCGTATTCCAGTATTCCGTGGTCTATTCCCATCCCAGGCAGTGACCATGCCGGTTCCAATCAACGCGCAAGCACAGTCGCCCGGCCCACATTCACGCGCCTTGTCGGCTTCGCGTATGACTCACCTGTTTCATCCCCGCACGTGACGGGTACGTTACAGGTCGTGTGACGGGTTTTGTGACGGGTTCGACCTCAATCCCGACCAATGTTTACGGCCTTTGTGACGGGTGTGACGGGTTTTTAGGGGGGTGCGGGTGTGTCTGGGGTATTTTCAGCGACAAAACGCGTCGCGATCACTCGCCCACTTTAAGAATTCCTCCCGTCAAACGCCAATACATCCTTAACTATCAACAAAACTCCCGGCATTTCGAATTCGGCTTGGCCACAGAAATGTCTTTCGACCTGGGTTACACAGGGAGTAAGGTTCTTCATCACCATGCAGCCCAGTTCCATACGGTTTCGCCACGAGCGACGCACTGAATCCGCGCAGCTCGGGAAATCGCCAGGATCCTATCTTCCGACACTCGACTGAGGATTTGCCCCCACATCATGAAGCTGTTTCACTGCTCTTTGCCTGTCGCTGTTGCTGCACTCATTTGGTTCGGCGCGCCAGCCGTCGCCGCCGAAACGAATCTCGCTGGAGCGCCTCGAACGGTGCGCGGAGCGGTCATCATCGATCGGACCAGCGCCCCATGGCAGTCCCAACAAATCCAGGAGCCGTGCATCCTCCCCAATCCCAAAGACCCGACACGTCTCCTCATGCTCTACTCCGGCGTCCCTGCCACCAACCGGGACGTTTGCTTTATTGGCAAAGCGTGGGCGCGGAAATCCGATCCTTTCACCTGGCACCCGGACGTAAGCAACCCCATCTTTGCCCCGGGAACAAATAATTGGGATTCCGGCAGCATTCGGCTCGACGCGGTGCTGTACCTGCCGGAGAAGGATGCATATTACATCTACTATTCCGGCACCAAGGCATCGGTCCAGGACCGCATCGGCCTGGCAATCTGTGCGGTTGGTAGTGATGGTTACTCCGGGCTCAATCCTCGATCCATCCGTCGCGTTGGCAACCAACCGGTGCTTGCGCCGGAACCCGCCGCCCCCTTCCACGAGCAAATGGCCTCCCAAGCGGCGGTGCTGCGCGAGTGGAATGCCGTGCAGCAACACTGGAATTGGTACCTTTACTATTCCTATCGCGGCAAGGACGGCATTCTCCCGGGCATTCGCCTGGCGACGTCAAACGATGGGAAAATTTGGAAGCGACGCTTCGAGGAGACAGACCCTCGTGGCATGGGGCAAATCTTCAGTTCGACTCCGGGCGCCTATTATGAGTGGCACCAGGTGTTCAAAGTCGGCGGCACGTATGTGCTGTCCATCGAAGTCGGCGTCTCGGCCGGAAAACGCTGGCGACCGGTGATTGCAGTGAGCCAGGACCCGGTCACCGGATGGAAACAGCTCGATGTGGACACCGTCCTCCAGACCAAGTGGGTGGGAGTTTATAACGACAATACCATTTATCATGTCGCGACGCCTGCCTTCTATCTAATCCAAAACAAATGGTACCTTTACACCCAGGCTTGTCCCCTGCCGAAAAATGAAAACTACATAGATGGTCACTGGGACCTTTGGTGTTTCGCCTGTGACCGCCAGATCCCCACGTTGCCGGGTGGCGCAAACCTTTACATTCCAGGGCCACCAGCAACTGGAGGCCATACTCCTTGACCCAGCGTCGCGTCAGAGGATTTCCGGCCAGCTACCTGAAACGGGTGGGCCGGTCAAATCGGGTGGGCGGCCAGAGCTTTGCGCTCCTTGCGGTTTCGCAGGTAACCACTCAAGCTGAGTAAGGGCGCGGTCAAGCCAGTGGTTACCAGGGCCATGATGACCAGCATGGTGAAGACGGTCCCGGACAGGATGCCCAGGTCATAGCCGATATTCAGCGCCACCAACTCCATCAAGCCGCGCGTGTTCATCAACGCCCCCAATGCGAATGAGTCAATCCAATCCACTCCAGTAAGGCGCGCGGTGATCATCGCCCCGCCCAGTTTGCCGACGGTCGCCACCGCAATGAGCCCAACGCACACCCACCACGCGCCGGGTTCGTTGAGCGCGCCGATCTGCGTGCGCAATCCGACAAATGCAAAAAATAAGGGCAAAAGAAATACGGAACTGAAGTGCTCCAGCCGGATCTTCATTGCGTCCCTAAACTCACCATGCGGCGGCATGACGACGCCCGCGAGAAAGGCGCCAAAGAGCGCGTGAATCCCAATCACTTCCGTGGTCAGCGCCGATGCCAACAGAAAAATGACCACCCCGGCCATCAGCCCTTTGGCGGAAGCGGAATCTGCCAGCGCCGTCGTGCCAATCCACTTTGACATCCGTGGTTTAATCCAGAACAGCATGAAGGCGACGAATACGGCCACCAGGCCGATGGTAAATGCGGCCTGAATAATCTGTCCTGCCTTCACAATCGCCACCACCATCCCCAGCACTGTCCAGGCGGTCGCGTCGTCAATGGCCGCACATGCGAGCGCCGTGCTGCCGAGCGGGGTTTTGGTCAATCGCCGCTCCTCCAGAATCCGCGCGAGCACTGGAAACGCGGTGATGCTCATCGAGATTCCCAGAAACAACGCAAACGCGACAAAGGTGGTGTTGGGCGCGCCGAAAGCGGAAAAAAGATAAAGCGCACTGACCACCCCCAACAAGTAGGGGAACAGGATGCTCATCTGACTCACAAAAACCGCGGTGCGTGCTTGTCCCTTCAATTTTCCGACGTCGAACTCCATCCCCACCACGAACATGAACAGGCAAATCCCGATCTGGCTGAGCAACTGGAGTGGCTTAAGCGCCGACTCTGGAAACAGAAAGTGAAAAAAACCAGGAACCAATGCGCCCATTAGAGATGGCCCGAGCAGAATTCCGGCGAGGATCTCGCCGATTACCGCCGTTTGCCCGATTCGTTGCGCAAACGCCCCGCAGGCTCGAGCGGCCAAAACGATCACAATCATCTGGAGCAGCAGCAGCGGCAGCGGATGCTGAAAGCTCTCGAACCAGGAACCGATGGAAGGACTCGGCGCTTTTGTCCCAGCGGTTTGGGGAAGCTCCGAGGGTGGCGCGTGGGTATGCAACGGCGGCGTCTGCGGCGCCTGCAACCCGGCCCCGCGCTCGAGCACGGCATAGATGCCCAAGCCAAAAATCAGCAGCGCCAAAGGATATAGTAAGCGGGAACGCCACATGCTTAGGATTCGGTTGAGCCGGCTCCGAAGGCGGCCATGTACAACTCCTTAAAATCTGAGGCGACGACCGTGCGAGGATTAAACTGAGCGGTCCATTGCGCCGCGGCTCCTTCAGCCAACAGGGCCAAATCCCCCATCCCCACGCCGAGTCCAGCCAGCGAACGCGTCAATCCCGCCAATTCCATGAGTCGCTCCAAATGCTGTGCCAACAGCTCGGCTGAAATCTCCGGAGTCTCGGTGGACGAAGCCAAGCCTGCCAGGCGGGCGAGGTCCGCGTAAATGTCGGCTACACCGGATTCCTGCGCGTTAAACCGGACCACATGCGGCAGCATTAGACCCACGGCGTGGCCATGAACGATTCCGAACCGAGCCGTCAGCGGGTTGGCGGCGGCATGCGCCGCGCCGAGCATGCTGTTCTCGATGGCGGTTCCGCCCCAGGCCGCGCCGACAAGCATTTGCCCACGTGCCTCCAGGTCGCCGGGTGTCTTCAGCACTACGGGAAGCCCCGCGCAGGTAAGTCGAAACGCTTCGCGCGAGAAGATCTGTGATACCGGATTGCGACGTCGCGTTACCGCGGTTTCCAGTGCATGGGCGATGGCGTCGATGCCGCTGCAGGCGGTCACCCGGGCGGGCTGCGAAACCGTCAGGGCCGGATCGAGAATCGCGATTCTCGCCGCCGCCTTGGGATCGCCGCACGCCATCTTCTGATGGGTCTGCTCATCGGCAATGAGCGCAAAGGACTGGCATTCGCTCCCCGTCCCACCCGTGGTGGGGATGGCGATAAGTGGCAGCATGGGGTGCGTCGCTTTGCCGATTCCCCAATAGTCCTTCATCTCGCCGCCGTTGGTCAGAATGAAATTGCAGCCCTTGGCGGTATCCATGCTGCTGCCCCCGCCCAAGCCCACAAAGGCATCCACCTCGTGTTGTCGGGCCACCTCAACGCACCGCTGCACGCAACGCGTCGTGGGATTCTCTTCGACACCTTCGAAACCGGCCGCCGTCAAGCCCGCCGCTTCCAGAAACTCCCGGACACGACCGGCATGCCCAGCCCGGACAATGCCTGAGTCGGTTACGAGGAGGACTCTCCGGGCTCCCAGCTCGCGCGCCAGTTCGCCGACACCCGCCACCGAGCCGGGGCCGAAAACCAACTTCGTCCGAGGACAGTAATTAAAAGGCGCCAGGTTTGCCGGCTGGAGTGTGGGATGCCGTTGCTTGTCCATGAATAAAGCTCAGCTTGAATAAGGCCTAAGCAAAATCGATGGCCCGGCGGCGATACAGAAACTCAAACAGATTGCCCTCATGAGGCTGATCCCAGGAAATCTTCATCGTGGGGACCGCTCCCAGATTTAGGCGTTCGATCAACGGTGAAGCCAGCAGATCCCGCCGAAACTTGGCGTCGTGAGTGATCGCAGAAACGACGAGCGAGGGGCCGATTTGCCGGAGCATTTCCGACTGAGGAACCTGGATGACGCTGGCATACGGGCATAAGAACTCGCGATTCGCTAAGGGATGCCCAAAGGAATCACAAAGCACCACGGTAGGCCGAAGATAAACCGCACCATCCAATGTTACCTTCCTCGTGCCCTGCCGGTATCGAGCGGTGACTTCAACCGCGCCGGGAGTCCGTAGTCCTTCCTCGATCATAGCGTCAATTCCATTCGCCATGGCGGGATTGGCAAAGGCGGAGAGCCTGGCGTTTTCATCATGCGCGGGGAGCGGCACGATGGGGCCCAGTTTTTGGGCAAGCGCGTCGGCGATTTCCGCCGCGTATTTCGGCACCACCACCGCGGAAGCATTGATGCAGCTCCGCCCCCCGTTGTCAGCGATGGAAGTTACCATCATGTCCACAAACTCTGGCCAGCGCTCGATCTGGTCGTCACCGATTAGGATCTTGCTGTAGCCGGGCCCGTGAACCTGAATGCCGGGATTACCGGCATATTGTGCGGTGGTATTCTTATCCCCGAAAACCAGGGCGCGCCCGCACGAGCGCAAAATTTCTCCAGCGCCTTCGTGTTCCGTCGGGTAAAAGCCAAAAGCTTCGGCGGGACAACCAGCGGCGATGAAAGCCTGGATCAGTCGATACGGTGTCCAGGGTTCCTCGCGCCCCGGCTTGATCACGACCGGCGTCTTTAGTGGGATAGCCGGCAGCCACAGCGAATTTACGGCTGGCGAGTTGCTCGGCATCACCAGTCCCAGACAGAGGGACGTCGGATAAAAGCTGAGCCGTGAATCGGCATGCACGCCGAACCCGCGATCCAGGATGCCGAGATCCAATCCGCGTGTCAGCCCATTGAGAATCACCCGCATGTTTGCCAGGGCATTGGCGATTTTGGTCATATTCCGACGCACCATCACGAGGGGCAGACCACTGGTGGCGGAGAGAGTTTCGGCAAACTGATCCGGTGATTGGGTATGCCCCTGGTCGCCCAGCGGCAGGGTTTCTTTCTCAAACAACTCGCCCGCACGGGTACAGATCTGCAACAAGTGCTCCGAGGAAAACTCCTGCAATGCGGCCCGCGATTCACTAATGCGCGCCAAATCTTTGCGCACAATGCCCGCGTTGACCTGGCTGATATAACCAAGTGGCTCGCCCGTACGGCAATCCTTGAGCGGTTGTTGCTCCAGGCTGCGGTAGATTTTGCCCCGCCGAAGGGCTGGGAGATGCGGTAACATGCCCATTAATCCTCAGTAGACGCCCTCAACGATGTTCTTCTCCATGGCACCAAAGGGGCGCACCTCGGCCACGCCATCCCAGGCATAGGGTGGACGAGGCTTGCGCCGCAACGCCTCATCGCGTTCCAAAAAGCGTGGGAGGAAAAGCTCTTTCGTCAACGTGGTGAGTTCCACCCGGCCCCAGGCGTCGTATTCCACCAATTGCCCGGTTTGCGCTGGATTCACCACTCTCAAAACCGCACGCGGTTGGGGTGCATAATAAGTGATCGAATAATTGTCTTCCGGGCGCAGCGGGGTGCTGGCAGCCAGTCCCATGAGGGTATTACCATAAGTGGGATAGAAGCCAATCCTGCCCTCGAGCACCTCTTCGCAGATGAAACGTACGTATTGCGGCGCCATGGTGGTGCCGCCACAGAACACCCCCCGGATGCCCGCGTCGTGCAGATTCAGCTTCTCACCCAGCGCCTCTAGGAGTTTCGGCGTGGTAAACAAGCCGCTCACCCGGCGATGTTTGAGAATCGTCACCGCCTGGTCCACGACGTGATCCATGTAAGCGCGTGCCTGGTCGAACTGCTTTTGCGCAATGACCTTCTTCACCCAACGCGGGTCGAGATCAATGAAATAGCAGGGGCTGCCCCGAAAGTTAGCCAGATGCTCGATCGCCAGACGGAGCCGCCGCGGTCCCGTCGGCCCCACCATCAGCCAGGCTTGCCCTTTCGGAAAATGTTCGTCGGAGATTTTCGATGAGAACTCTTCGTAATCGGTTTTGTAGTCATCCCAACCGATGCGTTGCTTGGGCATCCCGGTTGTGCCTCCGGTTTCAAAAACGTTGTAGGGACGACCCCGGTAGGCCGCCGGAACCCAGACGTCCGGCTGCAGGTCTCGCAGCCATTCGTCCTGGAAATGCGGAAAAAAGCCGACGAGATCGGCGAACGAATGCACGCTTTTTCGCGGATCGAGGCCCGCGTTTCTGGCCCAATCCAGCCAGAACTGGCAACCGGTCTCCGGTGAAAAGTGCCAGGCGACAATCTCCCGCACATGCGCATCGAGTTGGGCTTGCGCGGCTTCAGGATTATTGAATTCTTGAGTCATTCGGGATTTGGCAATGAGCTTTGAATAGTCTGGGGCACACGCAGTTTAAGCGTTGTGGACCGGCTCCGGGACTGGCATCGACGGCTGTTTCCGAGGCGGGAAATATTTATCCAGGCTCGCCTGGGAAGGCGGACGAGTCACCAAAGAAGCGGCGATCATACAGAAGGCGGAACCAAAGACCATGGGCACGACGGTCATGAATCCGTTCCAGAAACTAACGTCCCCACGCGGGTTGAGAAAGAGCACTTTGATGGCCTCGGTCCCCTGCCCGATCTGCCAGATGACATCTCCCGGTCGGTGAGTGCGTTGCAGCACGGCAAAATAAAGGAGGCAAGCCGCCGTAAACACCGTGGCCGCCAGCGCCCCCCATTTGGTGCTGCGCTTCCAAAATAGCGCCGCGATCATCACCGGGGCCATCGCCGCGAATCCGGAAAACGCATAGCGCACCGCTATCTCAAAAATGCCCTGCTTCTCTTTGAGTTCCAGCGCGATGACATACGCCGCCACCGTCACCACGATGATGAATCCCCGGGCAAAATAGACCGCCGCCTTCTCGCCATATTTCTCCCGTCCCCCATAATGTTGATAGATGTCTTTCGTGAACATGGTGCTCAGGGCAAGCACCTGGTGGGCGTCCGACCCCATCACCGCGGAGATGATGCCGGCTCCCAGGATGCCCGCGAGCCAGACCGGCGCATACTTCTCCAGCATGAGTAGCAGAATGCCATCAGGATCGCCAACCTTGCCCAAGGTGGCGGCACCCAGGACCCCAAGGAAAACGCAGGGCAGCCAAATCAAAAGAATGGCGATGGGATAGAGCACCACCGTGCGTCTGAACGCGGTAACTTTGCGCGCCGAGAAACACATGATGGCCATGTGCGGGAACATGATGCTGGACAGCGGAATCAGCGTGTAGCTCCAAAAGGTCTGGGGCGGCATCTTTTCTCGCGTCACGAGAAAGCTGGTCTTCGGATCACCCGCCAGTCGGGTAACATATTCGCCGAAACCACCCGGTAACGCGTGGCTGATGGTCAAGACCGCAACGGCGCCGAAACAGAGAAACAGAGTCGTTTGCAGAATGTTCACCCAGACTGTTCCACGCATCCCACCAAGGAACACGCCAAGGGTGACCACCACCGCGACCACCGCACAACCAAGCCAATACGGGATCAGCGGCGTGTTGGTACCACCAGAGTCGGAAAGGTGCGCCAAAACGGTTCCCCCGCCCATGATGCTGATGATCATGTAAGGAATCAGCATGACCGCACTCAGCACAAAAATGACCGTGCCAATCGTGTCGCATTCCCAGCGATCCCGAAAGAAGGCGACCTGGGTCTGATGCCCGAATCGCTTCCCCAAAGCCCACAGCCGGGTGCCAATCAGAAAAATGGTGAGCGGAATCACCAGTCCGGATGAGGAAGCCATCAATCCGTAAATGCCGATCCCCTGGCGATAAGCCTGCCCGGAACTGCCCAAAATCGCGAACGCCGTCATGTTGGTCGCAAAGATCGATAAGAAGAACACCATCTCGCCCACGGACCGGCTTGCGAGAAAGAAATCCTCGGTATTGTTCTTGCCACGACGAAAAGCAACCACTCCTACCAGGGTAATGACCGCGAGGTAGAGGAGTATGACAATGACTGGAATCATGCGGGAATAACCAGGCGCAGTTTAATGATCGCTCTCCTCTTGCCCGGCTGAACTGCCGGGTTCCGGCTTTACGTTCTCCAAGTGGTGGGGCCAGGCGAATTTGACCAGCACTGCCATGGTGATGGAGGCCAGTACTGAATAAGCGGCATGATAGGCCAAACCAATCGGCAGAAAGCCAAACACCAGCGGCTCAGCCTTTTTCCAGTTCCAGAAATCCTGGTGCAAAACATAAACCACCAGTACCAGCAGCGTCAGTAGAATGGCTTTGATCGGCTTCATCATCAGACTAAGGTGGGCAACCCGCTTTAAGGCTTCATGCTCGGGGATTGGGCGGGGGCTCCCGAGAAGGCAAACAGATGGGTGTTCGACGATATGTAAAGCACTCCGTTGGCCACGACGGGAGTTGAATACACCGGTGCGCCCAGGTTGATTTGGCTCAACAGTTTCTTCTCCTTGCTGGCGGCGAACACGGACAGGTCGCCATCCTCGTTCCCGAGATAGACCTTACCATCGGCAACCAGCGTGGACCCCCAGATGTGAGCCTTGCAATCGTGCGTCCAGTAGAGCTTCCCGGTTTCGGCGTCGAAACAGTGCAGGTAACCGGAGAAATCGGCGACGAACAGCAGCCCGTCAGGGGTGATCGAAACCGTGGAAATGCTGCGATGAATTTTATCGTAGGACCAAATCTTCCCAGTTTGCGTGATATCACCGGTTTTGGTGGCGTCGATGCAGGTCAGCACGCCCACTCCCTCACCATGTTCCGGATCCTGGCCAACGGCCACGTATATCCGGTTTTTCCAAAAGACGGGTGTGGCGTTGATTTCGCTCGGACCTTCCGCATCCGGATATTTGAACTTCTTGCGCTCGGGCGGATTGCAGTCGAACCACCACACCTTCTTGAGATAGCTGCTGTCGCCTTCCTTAACCGGCTTCGGATCGAAGGCGTAACACACCCCGTCACCACCACCGTAAAAGATTAATTGCCGGCCGTTCACCGTCCCGGCCGAAGGCGAACTCCATAAGCCGTGGAAAATCCGCGGCCCGATCTTGGCATCATCTTCACCCAACAATTCTCCCGTGCGCTTGTTCAAAGCGATGAGGCTGGGCGCGTTGGGAGACGGGATGTTCGAATGGGTCCAGTCCTGCCCATTCGAGGTCACAACATAGACGGTATCGCCGACAATCAGGGGCGCACAATCCGACGCGTTATGCGGAAAGACCCCCAACTCATCAATCATGTCGTAACGCCAAATAATATCGCCGTCCTTCGGGCCGGGTTCGATCGGGGTGGCGGGATGCTCGGTAGGCTTGCCCTTGTCGATGATCACGTCCTTCACGACATATTTGGCTTCATCCTTGAACGGACCATCATTGCCATTGGCCATGCCGTTGACATCGAGGCAGAGGACCTCGCACCGGCTGCTGACCACATAAAGACGGTCCCCTTCAATGCTGGGTGAGGAAAGCAGACCCAAAGCCTCCCAATCGTTGACCTTTCCGGAAGCCAACTTGGGCACCACCTGCTGCCAGAGCAAGTTTCCTGTCGCCTCGTCAAAGCACATCAAGATGCTTCGATCGCCCGGATGGCGCGGGTCCCTAGGACTTTCATTGTTCGTCCCCACAAACACCTTACCCCCGGCCACCGTGACATTGCCATAGCTTTGCGATCCGAGCTTGGCCACCCACTTCAAATTCAACAGATTCGAGCGGTCAACGTCATCCGTGCCCGCCTTCAGTTTGATTTCTGTGGATTTGTCGGTAGTGAAATGGTCCGGCAGATTCTTGGCGGGAGAATACATGTTGCGGGCATGGGCGCCGCCCCATTGCGGCCAATCCTGGGCCGAAGAGGTGAGCGCCACCAGCAACGCAGCTACAACTTGTTTCATTTTCCTTTAGTTCGGGGTGACTTCGATATTGTCTACAAAAACCCGCATGTCCTGCGGCGAGAATCCAAAGAGACCAGGGGAACCGGTTTGATGTCCGGTTTGATGCAGGACCTCGATGGTCCACTTTTCCGGCTCGGGTTCATCCCGCTTCCACGCCTTGGCCCGCACGCTGGCCGAATTGTCCGGATTCATATCCACCCGCGCCTTTAAGCGATACCAGACATTCGGTGACCACTTAAAATCCTCGGCCACGCGCAGCCGTTCCTGGTTCGAGTTGATCTCCAGCTTCTGCTCGTTGCCCTTAAGCACGATCAGGTAATGCTGATTGATGAGACCGACTTCGGACATCTTCCGCCGATTCCCATCGCTCATGACATCCGCCTGGATAGTGTACTTCTTCATCTCCGGCGTGCCAATGAAGACCGTCGCGCGTTGGAAGAAACGATTGTCGGTCGTCTTCGCCAGCACTTTGCCCCCATCCTTGTCCCGCACATCAAATTTGAACCGTGCCCCAATCCAAGGCAGCGGCGGATAAGCGAACGCCGTGGCTTCAATATTGGTCTCCGAAAGCGTAAACGACTCAAAATCCTGCTTTATTGGAAGGTTCGGCAAGACTCGCCCCCGCAAGTAACCCTTAAGCTCTCCAAAAGTCCCTTCATAGGCTCCAGCGGAAAGAACTGCTTCCGGGGAAGCCACCAGTTCGCCTTGCGCATTGAAGGCGCCTTTCATGGCGGACTTCACCTTTGCTGTCGGAGGGACATAGCTGTTCCACTGTACCCGCGCGGGATCGATCGACTCCTCCACGGTAAAGCCATTCACATCGAGCGAACGCACCCGGAAATTCGCTTTGGCGCCCGGATGCAGCAGCACCTCGGACGGAATGACCTGCAACTGCGCCGCTTTGCCGGGAGCCGGCCAGGGCTTTTCCACGACCGGCGCTGGTAGCTTTGCACTGTCGCCCCGCTGTCCCCAGCAATACAAATGGCGGGCAGTCTGCAAATACAGCTTCCCGTTATACGCCACTGGTGTGCCAAAACAGCGCCCGTCCAGCTCCACATGGCAAAGTGTCTCCCCTTCCCGTTCGGTCGGCTTGATGATGTAAAAACCCCCTTTAGTACCAGCTTCCGCCTGTCCCGTGGTCTTGGTGGCCGGATCATCTAGGATTGGCACGTATAATTTGCCGTCCGCAAACAGCGGACAGGAATTCCGCTGCTCGATCCCGAGTTTGAGTTTCCATTTGATCGCGCCGCTATGAGCATCAACGGCACAAAGGTCGCCCTTCTCCGCCACATTGTAGATGGTATCCCCCACGAGGATGGGAGAACTGGTGGAGGAGGATATATCCACCGACCATAGTTCCAGGGCTTTGCGCTCCAGCACCACTGGACCAGCAGCGGCATTGGTGGGCATCACGTTCGGCATCTTCAACGCGACCATCTGTCCAAGCTCATAAGGCGTCCCGTAAATCGCGATCAGCTTGTCGTTGTTATGCACCAGGACGGTGGCGTTGATGCCGGCGCGGAAAAGCCCCACACGCCACAGCGGATCGCCTGTCCGCGCGTTCACACACACGACACTGCCATCGCCGGCAGCGGCGAAAAAGACCCGCCGGCCCTGGTACCACCCAAACTGCGGGTGCGAGAAGGAGTTGTCCTTTGGCGGTCCTCCCGGGCTGGAAGCCCAAACCAGTTCGCCCGTCTTCTTGTCGAAAGCATAAAATCTGTCGGCCGCCGGCCCTTGCCCACCCCAGTTTGCAGTAATTCCACGCGTGATAACCAGGTCCCCATCGATGGCGGGAGAGGCCGTCCGGCTGTTGGGAAAAGTCAGGCGTCCGAACTCCTCCATGAGGGAGTGCTCCCATACCAGCTTCCCGTCGGGTGTAAACGCCGCCAGAATTCCCTGGGTGCCTTGAATGTACACATTGCCGGTCTCGGGATCGATTGTTGGGCTCGCGGTGGCGTACCGGAGATAGATGGTATCGCTGAGGTAATCGTTATAAAGGTGCTGCCACAGTTTTTGCCCGGTCGCGGCGTCGAAGCAGGCCACACCCTCCTGTAAATCCGGTCCCGTGCCCAGATATCCCATGGCGTACAGCTTCCCGTTAGCGATCACGGGAGCGGATTGCCCCGGAAAATCGGCCACCCAAAGCGCGCTATCCCCAGCCACCTGGTCGGGCAACCCAGTCTCACGGGAAACGCCAGTTTGCTCTGGCCCACGCCAACTCAACCAGCCGCTTACCGGCGCGGCCGACGCTGGCATTCCCACCAAACTTAGTGACATCACACCCAGCACCAGCAGCCCAGGCAGAGGACCGCGGAGCGGCGCCCGGTTCAAGGAACTGGTCGGATTGCGTATACCTACAGCATTCATTCCAAACATCATGGAGCCCATCAATCAAGAGGACATTCGATGACGTTATGTCATTTTGCAAATAAAGATTACTTTTGCAGCACAAACCCGGGACGCGCAGTTGACGAATCGTCAAAACCGAGTGATGGTAAGGCTGTTCCAAGCCGTAATGCCACTCCGCAGGAGCGTTGTGGCTGGGTCTACGTATTCAAATCAACATGGCAATATTCTGGTTATGGCAAAATCAAAGAAAAAAGCCCCTCTGTCCTCGGTGAGCGTTGTTCCGATCGGGAATAAAGTCTGCCACCCTTTCCTGCTGGAGGTGATGGTGTTCAGCCCCGAAGCCGGCTACAAATTCAAGGTCATCGTGGAACGTTCCTGCACTCCGGAAGCCGATTCCATCTGGAAACTGGTCTTCGACCTGTTCAAAGTGGAGAACGGGCAGGAGATACAAATCATCCATGTCTCGTTCACCACGGGTACACCGGTGGAACAGAAGGCGGTGCAAGCCATGGCGGCGAATGGGGTTACCCAACCACAGGCCAATGTGCTGGTAAACGACGTCTACCCACCCGCCAAGGCCCTGGAAGGAGTTGAGAACCCGACCCCGACTCAGAAGCAGGCGCTGCACGACGCCATGTCGAAGGTCGTGAATATTGATTTCTAAACCAATCGTGTCGCTCAAACCAGGCAGCGGCGCTGAGCCGCTGCCTGGATAACTTGGTAGTTGCAGGCCATGCGCGTGTCCTCGGCTTTACTCTCTGCTCTGTTGACGCTGTCGACCGCTCTGCCGCCGGCTGTCGCCGCACAACCGATTACCAGCCTCGAGGTTGGTGACACGCCCAAACCGGCGCCCGACGACGAACGTCAGGCGGATGAAAAGGCCAGGAGCAAAGGGGTCTACAAACTCCGAGTAGGCCGAATCAAAATCGACGCCCGTTGGGTCGGCAATGTATCACTGCCACTGGCCGCCGGGGATGTCCTCACCCCGGAAAAGGTCTCTGCCGCTATGAATGCGCTAAGGGAAGCGATCACGGCGAATTCGGTTCAGGGCTACGGACTAAAATCCAAGGGCGAGGTGGGCATATTGTATATTGGTGTGGATTTCGAAACCAACGCCCCGCCCGCCAACGCCACCGGGAAAAGGCCAACGAGCGACACAGTGGATGTCGTGTTTCGCCCATTCTATCTCCACCTCTCGATGGTACAGATTGGAGACAACGTTCTGCCGATCCCGAGATCACCGAAGCCTACCTTTTACGACAACGTGCCCGGGCCGTTGCTGGCGCTCAAGCCGACCTTCGGGGCGGCCTATGACCGAGCTTTTGGCGCCTCGATCGGCGCGGCCCTGGATGCGGATCTCCTCAATCTCCGGGACCCCGCGCACCCCGATCCGACCAGCCGACAGAACCTGGATTTTCAGGCACAAGGCTCAAAATCCCTGGAGGAACTCTTTTATCGTGCCAACGTTGGGCTCAGTTATCGAATCCGGGATATCGGCGAAGCGCTTTCAGAAGTGCGTTTGCGCGGGCATTACACCGGTACGGATGAACCGCTGGGCACCGACAAACACACGGCCAACAGCGGATTTGTCAGCCCGGGCATCAGTTTGAAACTCGGCCCCAATACCCGGCTATACCTTGATACGGGTTACCAGTATTCCAGCGACCAGGTAAATGGAACTGAGATCGACCAGAACACCGATGCCAACCGGCAATCAAATCGACTGCTTTTCGAAGCTATTCCACCTTTGATCAAAGGCTTCGTCCGGGCCAGTGTTTGGGAAGAGAATAGTTGGCTGGCCGGCTCAGGCGGGGCCTACCAGCGCTTGGTGGGTCGGCTCGGCTACTCCCGCGAAATTCCCATCAGCCAAAACCAAACGATCGGACTCGAGTTAATCGCCGGCGGTGGAAAGATCTGGGGAGATGCACCGTCCTATGGCCAGTTTTTTGGAGGAAATGCTCCGGGACAATTCCTTTACGATCGGCCAACCGGCGCCTCTTTGCTGGCGATGCCAAGCGGCCCACTATTGCGCAGTTTCGGCGAAGCGCAGGCAGGCCTCCGGAACAACGGCAGTATGTCTGGCGGAGATGCGTTCTGGCACGTGAACGTGAACCTCTCGATCCCGATTCCCATCCACGGCTGGTTTCGCCCGCTGATACCAAATGAAATGACCGATCTGCCCGGCGCTGATGGAAATCCGTTAACCATTAAGCAGGTGCTCAGCAACCAGATCAATCGCAGCGGGCCCGCCATGCTGGCCGCCGCGCTCCAATCCGAACACCCTCAATGGACCCCGCAGGAAGCCGAGGCCAAGGCCAGGAGCATCCTCAGCGAAGTTCAGCCCGCCGCCGATTTTGTCATCAACCACGCGAACCTGTATTCCATCAAACCCCTGTTCATGTTCGATATCGCCGGCATCAGCGACAGCAAAAGCAGATCCAGCGAGACGTGGATGGCCGCCGGAGGCGGCGTCCAAGTGACCATCGTCACCGCCAGTTTCGAAATCGGCTACATGCAAACCTTGACCGGTCCCACCTCAGGAAACCGTGGGAGCGTCTTTATGCGGCTGGTATTCCAGAATCTCTTTTAAACGGCTTAAAAGGCGCTCCAGTTAAGTCAGCTTTTGACCAAGTGCAGGGAGGATTTCGCGATCCTGGCACGCATGTGCGAACCAGGAACTCCCAGCCGCCAGGACGGTCATTGAGAAGACTGCCGGATAATAATCGTTGGGTCCTTCACCCCGATTTTGCCATCGGCTGAAATCGCCACCACCGTGTACTTGTAACCGGGATGTTTGATCCCCGGATCGGGATCACCCGGGGGCAACGCCTCAGCCCCTTTCGCCGTGATATGGAAGGGATCCGACGAGTTTTTCTGCACGGTCAAAGTCAGCGCATCATTTGCGAAAGGACTGTGATCCGCTTCTTTTTTTCCTCGGGAATGGTGTTGAGCCACAATGACCAGAGCCGCGTTGTCGCAAACGAAGCGGAGCCTCTGATTTGCGTGCAACTCGGCGATGTCGGGACTCACATCCACCACGGGCGTAGGTTTGCTGAAATCGCAGGTAACTTTTATCTCGAAAGGTGGGTAGGTCGAAGCTTGGGGCTTGTTTGAACCACCCAGACCGGAGTTGTTGTCCATAATGGTAATTGCTTTTGGTAGTTGGTTTGTTGCTATGGATTAGTAATTAGCTCCATACCCCACACTCTTCCCGGTGTCCAGCGACACTTTTGTTAGGACTTAGTTGCATGATTGGGCACCTGGCACCACAATGGCAGGGTGAATCCGGCCCCTGGTTAAACCGGCCGGCGTTCGGCGCAACGTCTGCTTGCGGGCTTGAGCAGAGCCGGTAAGCTCTTGACTGCGCGAAGGATTGAAGGATCAATAACTAAAGTACAAGTACCAAAATGAAGTTAATCGAAGGCATAAGTTCAGAGGCCGCGGCGGTCAACAGCCGTGGCGCGGACGGTAGGATTTTAGGCACGGTCGTCGCCGGGATGATGATCCTGGGAGCGGGTGCCTTGCCAGTGCACGCCGGGGATATCCTGATCCCAAACGGCTCTTTTGAATCTCAAGTGGCGCCGCAAGTATACCCTTACGTCACAACGCAAATTGATTCCTGGCAAAAAGCAGCCAAACCCGCCTGGTTCGACGAAACTGCCTACGGTTTGCTGTGGGACCAAACAGCCGGCCTGTTCCAAAATACCCCGGTTGGGAGCGGCAATCACATCGACAACATGGCCGGCAACCAAGGAGTCTATTTCCTGGCATTTCCGCAAGTAGCGCTATTCCAGGATTATAATACCACCGACTGGAGCCAATCGACGCCTTCCCACGGCTTCAACGCGACCTTCCAGGTCGGAATGTCCTACAAGCTAACGGTTGGGGTCCTGGGCGGGGGCGGCGGCATGCCGGAAGGAACTACCATGCTTCTGGGATTGTACTACCGTGACGGCGGCAATAACATGGTCATGGTAGGAACCACACCAATCACGTATACCGCAGCCGGTTTCCCGACCATGACCCACTTCGTCGATTATGAAGTGAATGTTCCCACCGTGGCAGCCGGTGATGCGTGGGCCGGACAAAATATCGGGATCCAGTTGTTAACCACCTCCGGAAACGGTAGCGGCTATTGGGACCTCGACAACGTGCGGCTGACTGCGGTTCCGGAACCAAGCTCCTTGGGATTCCTCGCCCTGGGTTTGTTCGGCTTTTATTGGGTTCGGACGAGCAAGGGCGCGAAATCCCGCTAAGACTCCGGGCCCCGGCACAGCCTTTCACATGAGACGTCCGTTTCTGAGCCTGTTGAGCCTGGCAGCAGGAACTGGAGCTTTGATGGCGGGGCCCATCACGGTTCCCAACGGATCGTTCGAATCGCCAGTGACGCTCTTCGTGAACACTCACGTCGACTGCTGGCAAAAGGTGCCTAAACCGGATTGGTACATCGAAAGCGGTGGATACACCTGGGATCAGCTTGCCGGGACTTTTAAAAACACCCCCATCACCAGCGCTGACCGCATCGTCAACTGTGATGGCAACCAGGCCATTTGGGTTTTCGCCATTCCCGAAATGGGGCTGTTCCAGGATTACGACTCGATCGACTGGTCGAATTCGGTCCCGACGCACGCCTTCAACGCCACCTTTGAGCCGGGCAAAGCTTACAAACTCTCGGTCGGGGTCATCGGTGGCGGAGGCAACATGGCACCCGGCGCCAGCCTCGAACTGGCTCTGTACTATCGCGACGCAGCCAGCAACCAGGTCCCGGTGGCGGTCACTTCCATCACCAACGCCCCCGAGCTGTTTACCAATACGACGACCGTGGTAGATTTCCATGTGAACGTGCCCACAGTTAAATCTGACGATCCCTGGTCCGGCCAGAAGATCGGCATCCGGATGCTCTCCACCGTCACCACCAACCTGCAGGGTGGTTATTGGGACTTGGACAATGTGCGGCTGGCTGATTCCAGTCCGCCGTCCTGGACGACTCCAACCTGGAGCAACGGGGTCGTTACGTTGACGCTGCAAAGCGAACCGGGACTAAGGTTCGAGATCGTCACCAGCACGGATCCCCTGCTCCCGGTTGGCGACTGGGCCAACGCGGGGATACTGACCAATACCACGGGCAAAGTGTCTTTCACCGATACGGTCACGAATTTCAGCAAACGTTTCTACCAGGCACGACAACTGCCCTGAACCAGGGCTCTGAAAAGTGAAATGCTCTGGCCCAACAAAGGCCCCGCATGAACGGAGCAACCGTCGCCCCTCCGCTTTCACCCTGATCGAACTGCTGGTGGTGATTGCCATCCTGGCAATCCTGGCAGCCTTGTTACTGCCCGCCTTGACTTCCGCTCAGTCAGCCGGGCGCAAAGCCGCCTGCCTGTCCAACCTTCGACAAGTGGGCCTGGCCATTCAAGCTTACGCCCACGACAGCTCGGGCAGGATTCCTTATGGCCCAAAAGCTCCGCCCTTTACCAGCCCGGCCGATCTCTACCCGTCAACCGGCGCACCGACTTCCCTGCTCTCTATCCAAGGCGGCGCCCCGGTCGCGCTCGGCTTGTTGCTGTCCGATTACCTGGCCAAACAACCCAGGGTCCTGTTCTGCCCCGGAGTTGATCAACCGGTCGATGCCCTGGCGGAACTGGCCAGAGTTGGCACCAGCCAGGCCCAGTGCAGTTATTACTACCGCCACGGAGGAAACACCCAATTATTTGATAGCCCGGCCAACAGCGCCCCCCCGGACCATCTTCAACTCGACAAACTGGGCGACAACCGACTGGGCCAGCCCATTCGCGCCCTCGTCGTGGATACTGAATTCCTGTGCCCGCCCGATCTCGTTTCGTTCAATGTCATCCCGCGCACCAACCACCGGCAAAAGTTCGTGAACGTCCTGTTTGCGGATGGCCACGCCCGGTCGCGTCCCAATGGTGACGGCCGCTTTACCGTCGATGTGCGCGACTACAGTGAAGTGCGCAATTCGTTCGACAAGATCCTCAAAGTGCTGGAGCGGGCGGATGCGGAACCGTGACCCCTTACTGGCCGGTGGCGCGCCGTAATCAACTGACTCGACAACCGCGGGGGGAAGGAGGATAAATAGGCCGGCCGGTAAAAAGGTCTCCAGCGCCGCGGTTGAGAGCCAAACGGCTGGGCACGGCGCGAGGCCAAAACAGGAGCAAAAAAATGAACCATCGAAATCTTCTGGAAAAGACACCCGTGATACCAAGCCTGATCTGTGCCTGTGGACTCGGAATGGCGGCGGCAGCGAACGCCGCACCAGACCAGGTCTGGCCACAGTGGCGTGGTCCCCTCCAAAACGGCACGGCTCCCAACGCCACTCCGCCGACCACCTGGAGTGAGACCAATAACGTGCGCTGGAAGACCAAGGTTCCTGGCGACGGCTCCGCCACACCCCTCGTCTGGGGTGACCGGGTATTTGTCCAAACCGCGATTCCCACGGGGAAAAAGGTCGAGCCCGCCCCGGCGCCGGCGAGTGAGCCTGAGCGGGTCCGACCTGCCGAACCCGGCAATGACCAACCGCGCAAAGGCCCTGAAGGTCGTCCCGGAGAACTCGGCCGAGGTCCCGGCCAGCGGCGCGGCGGGCCGGGGGGTGGGGCCAAACCTACGGAGACGTACCAATTTGCGCTTTTGTGCCTGGACCGCTTAACCGGAAAAGTGCTGTGGCAGCAGGTTGCCCGGGAGGAAGTCCCTCATGAAGGCGTTCGACAGAACGAAGGCACATTCGCCTCAACTTCCGGCGTCGTGGATGACCACCATGTTTGGGCCTATTTCGGTTCCCGCGGGCTGTATTGCTATGACTTCGAGGGAAAACTCGAATGGAAGCAGGACCTGGGAAGGATGCGCGTGGCGATGTCCTTTGGCGAAGGCAGTTCCCCGGCACTTTACAAAGACACCCTGTTGGTGAATTGGGATAACGAGGACGCGTCCTTTATCCTCGCCTTGGACAAAAACACCGGCAAACAACTGTGGAAAGTGTCCCGCGACGAGGGAACCTCCTGGTCCACACCGCTGGTAATCGAGAAGAATGGCCAGGCGCAAGTCGTGGTGTCGGCCACCCGCAAGATACGCAGCTATGATCCGGCTGACGGCAAGGTTATTTGGGAATGCGGCGGCCTGACTCGGAATGTCATTCCATGTCCGGTGACGGACAACGATATGGTGTACTGCATGAGCGGCTTTCAAGGGAATGCCCTTCTGGCGATAAAGCTCGGGCAAACCGGCGATCTCACGGGTACGGACGCCGTGGCGTGGTCCTTGAAAAAGAGCACGCCTTATGTGCCGTCTCCCCTGCTTTACGGCGGTAAACTGTACTATTTTGCGAACAACAACGCGGTGCTCTCCTGTGTGGAAGCCAAAACCGGCCGCGTGCTGGTGGACGCGGAGAAAATCGAAGGTCTGCAAGGTGTTTACGCCTCGCCCGTGGGTGCCGACGGTCGCATCTACCTGGTAGGCCGCAACGGCGTCACTGCGGTGTTGAAGGAATCGGACAAAATGGAACTGCTGGCGACCAACCGACTGGAGGAGAAGTTTGACGCTTCACCCGTAGCCGTCGGCAAAGACCTTTTCCTGCGCGGGCACGAATACCTCTATTGCCTGACCTCCCAATAGACTCCCAATAAGTCCCTCGCGGAAGTCTTGCTGGAAAAAGATCACTCCGTGATTTTAGCCCAGCGCAGTGCTTTCATCTCGAAACGCGGCAGCGAGGCGCGAGGCAGGACACGAATCGGCACCCGAAGATTGAGCGCGGTTTGAAAGGATTGTTCAAGCCTGTCCTTTACACCGACTCCATCCTGGCAGTCTGCCGTCGGTTCCACCTCCACTGACAGTTCAGCGAGCGCTGAACGGCAATCAAGCTGGACCCGATACTCGGCAACCTCGGGGTGGCCGCGAACAATCTGCTCGACCAGGCTGGGATACACATTCACCCCGCGGACCACAACCATATCGTCGCTGCGCCCCAGGATACCACCGGCCAGGGCCAACTCCTGACGGCCACAACCACAAACCGCGCGCGGACGCGGCTGAACCAGGTCGCCCGTACGATAACGCAACAGCGGTGAGCCGACCCGATCGAGCGTGGTGAGCACCAGTTCGCCACTGGCCCCGGACGACGCCGGAGCCCCGCTGCGGGGATCGATCACCTCCGGATAATAAGCTGATTCCAGGATGTGCAATACGCCCGGTTGGACCGGACACTGGTAGGTCACCGGCCCGACCTCGGTCATGCCATGGTGATCGAAAACGGTCGCACCCGGCCAAAGCCGTTCAATGCGCGCACGCACCGCCGGCACACTGCCTCCAGCTTCCCCCGCCACGATGATCAGACGCAATCGCCCGGCACTCAAATCCAACTTCTTTTCCCGCGCCACCTCGCCAAGATGCTGCGCATAGGTGGGCGTGCAGCAAAGCACCGTGATGCCGTTGTCCAGAATCGCCTCGAGTCGCGCCAGGCTCGTCATGGAGCCCCCGGGAAAACAAAAATTCCCCAGCCGGTGCACCGCGTCGATCGCCGACCAGAATCCGAGAAACGGCCCAAAAGAAAAGGCAAATAAGAATCGGTCGCGCGGCGTCACCCCAGCGGCTCCTAGAATCTGAATCCAGTTCTCCACGAGATGATTCCAACTGTCACGGGTATCCAACCACCGAATCGGCATCGTCGTGCTGCCGCTTGTTTGATGGCAGCGCACATAGGATTCGAGCGGAAATGTTAAGTTTGTCCCGTAGGGCGGGTTGGCCAGCCGGTCCTTAACGATTTCATGCCGGGAAGTCGTGGGAATGCCAGCCGAGTATTCCCCCAGACTTCGAAATTGTGGGGCGGATAGCCCAGCCGCCAACTTCCTGGTGTAAAAAGTGTTCGCAGGGATAACGGCCGCCAGCAACGAGTTTATCTTCGTAAGCTGAACCCGCTCGATTTCACCCTGGACCGGGAACGAGACCTCCCGGGTCCGGGACTCCTCGCCAGTCCGGTTGCTATCGCCTGGTGGCACCTGGGTCACAGGAATTTGAACACCGCATCAAAGCGGCTGGCTGGCAGCCCCGCCACTTACGCGGGGCACGGATTGCTGCGCCGAAGGTTTAACGGCAGGAGTGGCGGGGGCCGGCTTGTAGAGGGTTACCAGGCAGCCACCCGTCGCCGCGAGTATAATCCCCAGCACGAACGGCAGCGGCAATTTCAGCCATCCCCCGGCCGGCGGATGCAAAATCAGGCCGTATAAGGCATTCACCACCGGGGCACCGGCAAAAATGATCGACATCACGACTGCCGGCGTTCCTTTGGCGCCGAAGGCGAGCAACACTCCGAACGCCCCGGCTGCGCCCACGATCCCTGCCAACAAAGACCAGCCGACCCCTGGCCCCGTAAAGCTCCAGGAGGCGCCTTTGAGCACGAGCATGGCGAGCGGCGCCAGCACCGCCGTCAGAAAATACGCCACCCCGACAAACAGGAACGCTTTGTAGCGTCCATGCACCGGGTCGTTCATGCCGAGTTGGCCACTGTGGAGAAACGCACCGTAAAGCCCCCAGCA
This sequence comes from Verrucomicrobia subdivision 3 bacterium UBA693, assembly GCA_002298785.1. Classification (GTDB taxonomy): domain Bacteria; phylum Verrucomicrobiota; class Verrucomicrobiia; order Limisphaerales; family UBA8199; genus UBA693. The sequence continues at coordinate 100,276 of DBMR01000095.1, read as the reverse complement.
GATCACTGTGAGCAGCGAAAACACCAGCCAGGCTGGTCCGTGGGAATTGGCATTGGTCAGTTCATTCATAGAATTAAAGTCGGATTGGTCGTTTTACCGGGAGTGGGTGCGGCCAGACCATGCCCCGATTTGCGGGTCTGGCCGGCCAGGAGGTGGGCCGGCGCGGCCTGGATTTTGTCCGCCAAAACCTTGGGCAGCGCCACCGCCTTCATCGAGCCGTCTTTTTGTCGCATGGCACAAACCGCCACAACACGACCGACCGCCACCTGACGGCGAGTGGACCCAGAAACACAATAAAAACGGATTTGGTAAGTCACACTCCGCCGCCCCTTCTTTTCGACCAGCAAATGGATCAACACCTCGTCTTCGAACCGGAGCGGCGCTTGATACTGACATTCCGCATGCACCCGCGGCAGCCCCAGCACCTGCCCCTTGCGGGACCAGGCGACGGATGCGCTGAGCGACCGCATGAACGCGGTCTCGACCGTTTCCATGTACCGGAAGTAATTCGAGAAATGCACGATGCCGGCCATGTCGGTCTCGTAGAATTCGACCTTCCTGGTGATTTTAAACTCGTAAGCCATGGCGATCAGGCGGCGGCGGTGACCGCCGTTTGGCGAATGAGCGGCACCCCATAAGGCAAAGGCTCGGGAACGGCGGCGGTCTCCGCCACCGCCCCATATAACCGGGAGAAATCTTTGTTCACGTCGCCCGAAAGACAATCCGTGATGTCGCCAACCAAATCCGGATATTTATCCGTCAGGGTGCGGAAGCTGAAGCCCTGGTCGTAGAACGCGTAAACGAGTTTGCGCATGTTCTCCAGGCCTTCGCACATCACACGACTGTATTCGGAAAAGCGTTCCGCCGAGAAGTCTCGCGCCGCAAAGGCGCCACTAATTACGTCCGCCGCCAGGGATCCGCTCTTCAAGGCCAGCATCACGCCCGAAGAGAACACCGGGTCAAGAAACCCAAACGCGTCCCCCGCCAGCAGCAATCCATCGGCGCCACAGTAACGCGACCGCCACGAATATTCGCTGATGATATGATACGAACCGGTCGGGACACCCTCGGCCAGGTGCTGCTTGATCCAGGCATTCTGTTCGATCTCGCGATGAAATATGTCCTTCGGCTCGCGCACGCCATCACGCGAAAGATATTTCCCCTCGGCCACCACCCCGACACTCACCATGTCGCGATGTTGCGGGATATACCAGAACCAGCCTTTCTCGGGCACGTACGCGACGGTGGTGGCGCCTTCGTCCAGGCCCGCATCGCGTTTGGCGCCGCGATAATACGTCCATACGGCCACCTTGTTCAGCTTGGGCTCGCGCACCCGCCAGTTCAGCCGGGTCGGCGCGAAAGCGTCACGACCCGAACAATCGAGAGTCATCGGCGCCCGAAACTCCAGAGACGATGCGGACCTTGATTGCGCCCTCACCCCGACAGTTCTCCCCTCCACCTGGATCAACTCCTGCACTGTTGTTTCTTCCAGCACACACGCGCCCCGAGCCCGGGCGTTTTCCATCAGCATCTGGTCGAATTCGGAACGCAAAACCTGCCAGGTTTGGGCCACCCCCGGCTCATACCGCGTCGAAAAGTAGAACGGCTGCGAGGCCTTTCCGGATGGGGACACGAATTGGACGCTGTACTTCTTTACGAACTCGGATTGCCGCATGCGGTCCAGCAAACCAAGGCGCTGGAGCGGATGACACGTGAACGGCAACAGCGACTCTCCGATGTGGTAGCGTGGGAACTTTTCGCGTTCCAGAACGACCACGCGAAGACCTTGCTCCGCCAACAACGCCGCCGCGGTCGAGCCCGCCGGGCCGGCGCCAATTACAATCACGTCAAAAACTGATTCCATAATTTATCAACCGGTAACAATGCAGGTTAAGGGTTTAATCCTCGAGCGCGCCTCCCGAGTCGGGAGCTTTGCTGGCTTCCGCCAACGGCAGCACCTCGATAACTTCCGCCAATAATCGGCGCGATCCGTCCAACAAAATATTGCGTCGTCCGTATAGGAATCCGGGACCCGACAAGCGCAGCACCCAGCTCAAATGCGCATCCGCCTTCACTCGAAAAAATCCCTGTGGCCAGCTCAGGTGCGGAATTCCCTCCGTTTGCAGGATGTTGCCCAGCGGTTTCTCCTCGGCGAGCACCTTTCTCCGCGCCACGGGAGGTAAGTGATCCAGGTGCATGCGGATTACCCCATATTCGACCGGCTTTCCGTCGTTTACGGTTGTAAGGAGCACCTCCCGCCAATAGTTGCCGGCGTCGATTTCGCGGCCCATCACCGTGATGCCCAAAGCCTGTTCGTAAAATGCTTCGAGAGTCGGCGTCATGTCCCGGGAATGCACCAGTAATCCACGGTAGGGCTCGGGCAGTTGCTGGCCTTTCAAAGGCTCCACCATCGGGACCGGCGTTTGCAGGCGGGCGTAAAACCGGCCCAGCAGAGCCGCCCATTGTGGCTGCCGTTTCAGGCGCCGGACGGCGGTGGCAGCACTGTGGAACCGGACGTCCTCCCGGACGCGCGGCTCAGCTTCAGCACATGGATCGGACCGGCGCATCAAGCGTAGCGGGCTGCGTGGTGCTCCGGCAGAAATAGCTCGCGAACCAACCGGTCCACCTGCAGGAGCCCGTCCCGACTCAATTGCAGCCAATCCCCGTCGAACTGCAGGATGCCAGCTTGCTGCCAGCGACCCAGCGGTTCGGCGAACCGCACGGGGATGTCCACTCCAAACTTCTGGTGGAAATACTTCTTATTGATTCGCCCCAGCTTGAATTGCAGGGCCAGCTCCCGGATCATTCGCTCTTCAGCCGTCGGGGTCAAGGCGCGGTAGATCGGCAGCTTCCCGTGCTGCAACTGCGCCAGGTAGGGCTCGAAATCATGCTGGTTCTGAAAGTGTGTGCCACCGATGTGCGAAAAGGACGCCACCCCCAGCCCGATCAGGTCCGCCCCGCGCCACAAATTGTCGCGATAAACAAAATGGGTTCGTTCCGGATTCCTCGCAGCGGTATAACCACTGGCGACCGTATAGCCGGCCCGTTCTAATTCCGCAAAAGCATACTTTACCCATTCCCGCTTGGTTTGCCAGCTCGCCACCGGCGCCACCAGTTTCCCCTGGGCCTTCATCTCCTGATAGATGTCCGTGTTATATGGGACTTCCATCTGGTAGATGGTCACACTGTCGGGAGCGAGCTCCAGGGTCTGACGAACACAGTCCCGCCAATTCTCCTCGGTTTCCTCCACCATGCCCGCGATCAGATCGATATTGATCTGGGGGAACTCCAGTTCCCGCGCAAACTGGTAGGCGCGACGAATCTCGCGCGACCGGTGCGCGCGGCCATTGATATCCAGAATGTGATCGTTGAAATTCTCCACGCCCAGGCTTAACCGGGTCACTCCTGCTTCTCGGATGACCTTCAGCTTGTGATCCGTGAGCGTCCCCGGCTCGCATTCAAAAGTCACCTCCTCCGCCTCATCCCAGGGCAGCAATGCCTTCATCTCGTTTGTGAGATGCTGGAGCTGGCTCTCGGACAGATAGGATGGAGTGCCGCCGCCAAAGTAGATGAAGTTCGGTTTGCGCCCGCCAATAAACGGTTGCGCACGATAAATCTCCAATTCGCGCAGGGCCAGGTCCAGGTAGCGCTTGATGGCGGTCGCGTCCTTGTTTGTATAGACCCGGAAGTAACAAAAATGGCACCGCTTGCGACAAAACGGAATGTGCAAGTAAATGCCCAGGGGAGTACCTGCCACCGGCGGACGTTGCAGGGCGGCATGGGCTTGGGCTACCTGGTCCGGCCGCCAGAAGGAAAACGGCGGATAATTGGAAACAAAGTAATTGCCCGCGGTGGTTTCCTCGGCCACCGGGCGGCTCGCCGGCGGCGGCGTTGCAGGCGCTGCGGTCATGGTAGATTCGCGATCATAGCTGCTCAGGGTCGCGTACACACCCCAAAGCGTTACCACTATGTAGCAGCTCGCATAATTTGGCAAATAATTACTACTTAGGCTTGAAGGACTACGGCGCGACGGAGCCATTGGGAGGCGACTGAATGACCCGAACAAACCAAAACACCCAAGACCTCGCCCGCCGAGTGCCTCGATTGATCATTTCCCCCAGTCCGGGAAGGCGGCCAGGGCGTCGAGCACGTTGTGCAGTTTATCGGTGTGAGCATCCTCCTGCCAACCGCCGCGGCTGGGGCCGGTGGCGCGATGTCCGGGGCAACCGTCGTTATCCACGGCATACAGGCAGAAGTTTAACGCCTGGTAGGCGAGCCCTTTAAACTCGTTGGAGCCTGCGGCCCGGGTGTACATGGCCAACACCGCGCCATAGGTCGACAGGATTCCGCCCCAGGGATCGAGATCGTGGGTTTGTTCACCACAAACCAGGACACCGTTCCGAACCGTGGTGAAACGTTTGTTGGTAAAATCGATCAGGGCCTTGACGTGCTGGCGCCACTCGGGATCGAGCCCCTCTTTTCGCTCAAGCAGATATCGTGCGAGATTGAGTGGAGACCAGGCGGTGCGGTTGTCCAATTCCTGGTGATCTTCAAAGAATTGCACCCACAGCAGACCGTCCTTCGCCAGGTCCGGGAGTTGGTACTCCTTGATCCATTGCCACAGGGCGGTGCGCGGGGGCTGCAATTCCTGGTGTCCGTGCTCGATCAGCTTGTCGAACAACCGCAGGATGAAAGACATGTTTCCGGATACGGCGCCGCGACCCACTCCGGTGCGATAGTCGACCCGAAACGGCCACGGCGAGTTCGTGGCGGTGCCGGTGACCATATTCGTCGCCAGGATTCGCGCATTATGCAGCGCCTGCTGAAGATACTTATCCTCGTGCGTTTCCTCCCACAGCAACAGGAGCGCGTAGCCGGCGATGCCGCCCTTGTCCGGCTCAATCTCGTACGGTTGGTCGTTCTGCGAGCCGCAGTCCGCAGCCTGCGGGAATTTCGCCCTCCAACCGGTTGATCGAGAGAAGCGCGGATAAACTCCTTCATCAGGGGTGTTGGCTTCCTGCACCAAATAATCTCCCATATATCGCGCCATCCTTAGAGCGCTGGCTTCCTGCTTGCCTTTGTAAGCATAGTACTTCAGGTAGGAGATAATCCCCATGCCGTTTTGAGTGGCCGGAATAAAAGTCGCGTTCCTGGTCTGCGGCTCAAACTCGCCGTCCATAAAAGTCGTGTAGACAAAGCGCGGGTAGCCGTGCTCCACCGGACAGTGGCTATACCATTTAACTTCGCGTTCGATCGCGTCGCGCCACGAGGTCCAGGGCTGCAACGTTCCATGTTCGTCGTAGACCGCCTTATGATTGCCCAAATCCTGTCCGCGGCCGGTTCCCGCGCCGGCCAGCCAAAAGAAAATGCTGAGAAAAATCGCCGAGGTTAATCTCGTTGCGACGGCCGAAATCACCGTATGACCGGGGACAGGAATGCCAAAAGTTCTCATAAACGGGAGTTTGCACCGCCACCTTCCGGGATGACCGTTTCCCAGTCAAGCCGGTTATGTCGGCGCCCGCAGGAGTGACCCCCGTTTACGGCGAGCGGTCGTTGTGAGGCTACTGCAAAAATGCCCGATGACGCTGATTACTGGAGACAATACGCGCGAGTTCCTGGAGAATCTACAACCATGCACCCGGAATCCAAGACCCCGTTGGGATCGGTCACGATGCTGCCACTGGAATCGGCTCGGTTAGTGCTGCGCCAAATGCAGAGCACCGACATTGATGCTTTCATGGCATACCGGAACGATCCCCAAGTTGCCCGGTTTCAAAGCTGGGAGACGTTCTCCCGGACAGCGGCGGCCCACTTCCTGGAGGAACAGGAGACGCGGGAACCGCTCGTTCCCGGGCAATGGCTCCAAATCGCCATAACACTTAAGCCGGATCAACTCCTCATCGGCGACTGTGCGCTGAAAATCCAGGCTGAAGATCAACGGCAAGCCACCATCGGCATTACTCTGGCAAAGCATTACCAGGGAAAAGGATTCGCGAACGAGGCGTTGTCACTGCTCCTGAGCTTCCTATTCGAGAAGTTGCGCCTGCACCGGGTGCAGGCGGACACTGACCCGGAAAACACCCCGGCATGGCTCCTACTGGAACGTCTGGGCTTCCGCCGTGAGGCGCACTTCAGACAAAGCCTGTGGTTCAAGGGCCGATGGGCGGACGAGTATGTCTACGCCATCCTAAGGGAGGAGTGGTCGAGCTCTCACCGCGCTCCCTGAATCGCATCAATTCTCGCTGCCACGGCTCGCCAACTTGCTCCTGGCTCACGAACAGGCATAATTCAGCATCGTCACGTGACACCATACTCCAAATCGCTATCCCCTGCTCCAGCAACCGTAAACTCTCACGCCCATACCCGGGTCATGAACAAGAAATCTCACATGCTCCCGCTGGCGGTGATGGCCATAGCCAGTTTTTGGGCGCTAGGCGCCGCCTCCCCACATGGAAAACTAACAGTTCGCGTTGAATCCAAGGCAGGAGCACCGCAAATCGTCGTTAACGGAAAGCCTGTCCGTCCCCGGATGTTCTTTGGCGGACCGGGCTCCGGACTAATCCGCGTCGATCCCGCCGGCCGGTCCTTCGAGTTCGATTTTATCGCCCAAGCCAATTCATTGGACAAAGGAACCATCCATTTCCGATTTGGACAGGTGCCGGGCGATATCTATCTCGACCACATTCGAATCGTGGATGTCACTACGGGAAAGGAGATCGCCGCAGCATCCGATTTTTCTCGCGACACCAACTCCTTGGCGCGGAATTGGACGAGTTGGCCTCCCGGCCCGGCGAATATGGTAGCCACCGTTGCGGTGGAGACGCCTGGTACAGCGGCCGCTCCCGCCGGCCTGCATGTGTCGCTGAAAGCACCTCCCACCGGTGCCTGGCCGGATTGGCACCTGTACCACCTGCCGAATCTCTCCCTGACGAAAGGCACACGCTACCGGGTCAGCTTTTGGGCGCGGGCGGAGCCTGCGCGAGAAGTGACGGTGGCCCTTTATCGACCTGGTGAGCCCTTTGTGTTTCTAGGCGGCCCTCCCGGCCCGTTCGAGTCTCAAATTCGAATGGCCGCCGCCGCCGGGGTGAATCTTGTCACCTTCCCAATTGACATGCCCTGGCCGGCGCCCGGACACCCAGTCGACTGGACCGCTGTCGACAACGTCTGCACACAAGTCCTCCTGGCGAATCCCGGGGCGCTGCTACTTCCGCGATTCGGGGCCGAACCGCCCGAGTGGTGGCGCAAAGCAAATCCAGGCGAAGTGATGACGTGGGAAGACGGTTCCCAGCAGTACCACGCGGTGGTGGCCTCGCCGATCTACCGCCGGGATGCGGCGACGCGGGTGAGCGCGCTGGTCGAGCACCTCGAAGGCAAATTTGGCGAGCACATGGCGGGCTACCATCCCTGTGGCCAAAACACGGGTGAATGGTTTTACCAGGATACCTGGGAGAACCGGCTCAATGGTTACGCCCCGGCGGATGCCACGGCCTGGCGGCTTTGGCTGCGGACCCGCTACCGCACTGACGAGGAGTTGCGGGCGGCCTGGCAAGACCCCGCCGCCAGCCTGGAGCAAGCAACGGTCCCCTCCCCTGCCCTGCGACGATCATCGCCAACCGGCATCCTGCGCGATCCCTTAACCCAAAAAGCCCTGATCGATTTCGCCGAGTTCCAGCAACAGGCCATGGCCGAGTTGGTCTGTGACCTGGCACACGCCGCGCGCCAGGCCTCGCACGGTCGCAAGCTCGTTGTCTTCTTTTATGGGTATTTGTTCGAGTTCGGCACGATTCGACTGGGCCCTGCCACTTGCGGGCATTACGCCTTACGCCGAGTGCTTGATTGCCCGGATATCGACGTGCTCTGTTCGCCCATTTCCTATTTCGACCGGGGACTCGGTGGCAGTGCGCCTGCCATGACAGCGGCCGAGAGCGTCGCCCTGGCCGGAAAAATGTGGCTCGCCGAGGATGATACCCGCACGTATCTCGGCAGTGGCAGCTTTCCTGGTCAATTTGATGGGGCAACCAATCTCGTGGATACCCAAACTCTCTTGCGACGCAACCTGGCTGAGGAAGCAACGCGCAATTTCTCGACCTGGTGGATGGACCTCGGCATGACGGGCTGGTTCAATGATGCCCGCATGTGGGAGGAGATGAAGTCCTTCGAGGCGGTGGACCGAATCTTCCTCGAAAAGCCCCTCGCGTATCAACCGGAAGTCGCGGCGGTGATTGATGAATTCTCCATGCTGGAAACCTCCGCCAACGCCTGGCCCGTGACGGAGCGCATTATCTACCAGGTGCGGCGCCCCCTGGCACGGATGGGCGCCCCATACGGCCAATACCTGCTTGATGACGTCCTGAAAGGCAGAGTTCATCCCAAACTCTTTGTGTTTCTGAACGCGTGGCAACTTTCAGAGAAACAACGTCAGGCACTTCGGCGCGAAACTCGAGGGACTTGCCGCATTTGGTGCTACGCGCCAGGTTATCACGCGGGAAATCAGTCCTCCCTGGAGGCCATGCGTGAGCTCACTGGATTTCGCCTGGAGACAGTCGCTGCGCCGCGAACCTGGGCCACACCCACAGAGTCGGGCAAACAACTCGGTCTGCAAACCCCATTCGGTATCGAGTCCGCAGTGCTGCCGTTGTTTGCCGCGACCGACGTTTCCCCGGAGGAAACCCTCGCCACATACCCGGATGGTTCTGCTGCCATCGCCCTGCGCCGCCTATCCGACGGCTGGTCGCTTTTTGTCGGCGCCCCGGGCCTGAGTTCTGAACTGCTCCGCGTTGCCGCCAAAAAAGCCGGAGTCCACCTTTACACGGAAACCGACTGCAATGTGTATGCCAATGGCCCGATTGTGGGTCTCCATGCCGCCCAGGACGGTCCGATCAGGCTGGATGCCGGTCGCAAATCGGCAATCTACGACGCGTTAAGTGGTAAGTTGCTAGGGAACGGACCGGAAATCTCACTGCCCATGAACCGCGGGGACACGCGTGTTTTACGGTTAGCCAAGTGATTTTGTTAATCGGCTCGGGAAGACCAGGCGTGCTTTGGCACGCCTCAAAGCTGCATTTTCTCGGCCAGAATTTCAGCGATATCTTTGACCTGTGCAGAGTCATTTTGGGTCGCGACACCGTCTGTCATCATCGTCAGGCAAAACGGGCAACTCACTGCCACGGTCCGGGCGCCGGTATCCAGCGCCTCCCGGGCGCGAACCGTGCAGACACGTTGTTTGGGATCCTCCTCCATCCACATGCGGCCACCGCCAGCACCGCAGCAGGAGGTCCTTTCCCGGCGACGCGGCATTTCCCGCAAATCAACGGCGGATGCGCTGCCACCCGAGGCGAGATTCAGGACGTCTCGCGGCGCCTGGTGAATGCCGTTTACCCGGGCGAGATAACATGGATCGTGATACGTGATGATTTCGGCTGAGTTGCTGCCACTAATGACCACCAGCTTGCGCTGGATAAGCAGTTGGTCCAGGAACTGCGTGTGGTGCACTACCTCGTAATGGCCACCAAACTGCGGGTAATCCTTAAGCAGCGAATTCAGGCAGTGGGGACAGTGCGTGACGATAGTTTTGAACCGGTAGCGACCAAGGGTCGCAATGTTGGCCTGGGCCAGTTCCTGGAACAGAAACTCATCCCCGAGTCGGCGCGCGGATTCCCCTGTGCATTTTTCTTCGCGCCCGAGGATGGCAAAATTGACGTTGGCTTTCTTGAGCAATTTGACGAAAGCCCGCGCCACGCGCTGCGCGCGGCGATCGTAGGATCCTGCGCAGCCCACCCAGTAAAGCACCTCGAACTCGGGGTGCTCTTTCGCCAGCGGCACCTCGAGGCCCTCCGCCCAGTTGGCCCGCTCAGCCGCCGGCAAGCCCCAGGGATTCCCACTCGATTGCATACGCCGCAGCGCAGTCACGGCCGTGCCGCTGAGCTCGCTTTCCCCAACACGGTTCCGGCGCAGGTCGGTGATTAATGTCAGCGGGTCGACGCGCACCGGACAAATTCGCACACAGGCGCTGCAGGCCGTACAGGACCAGAGGGTATCAGCAGCAATGGTCTCACCATGCAATTGGGGCAAAGGCGTCGGCGGCGCAACCGTGGAGCCGGGTTCGATCCGCGCCGAACCAGGCACCAGCGTCAAACCCATGAGGCGTTTTAAATCCTGAACCACGCGCTTTGGTGACAGTGGCTTTGCGGTGGCAAACGCGGGACAAGCCTCCTCGCAACGGCCGCATTCCATGCACGCATCGAGGCTCACCAGTTGTTGCTGCGTGAAATGGTTGACCGCGCTCACGCCGATTCGCTCCGTCTTCTCCACCTCTTCCATGGTCACCGGGGTCATCGTGCCGAGAGCGGGCCGAACCAGGAACAGGTTAAGCGGCCCCGCCAGGGTATGCAGCAGGCGGGTATAGGGCACCGAGGCAATGAAACCAAAGACGAGGAGCGCGTGCGTCCACCATAACGCCAGGTGCGCCGAGCGCGCGCCGGCCTCGGTCAAACCTGAAAGCTGGTGTGCGATGAGCAGCCCGATGGGCGAGGCGGCGGCGGCAATGCCGGTGGGCTGCTGCCATACCATGCGTAGCCCCTCCACCAGGTATCCCGTCACGCCGATCGTCAGGAACGAGATTAAGACATACCAATCCGTGGACCGATGCCCCACGCTCGCCGGGCGTCGTATGCGTCGGCCCAGGAAAAACAGGCAACCGGCCAGGAAAAGCAGCCCGAACACATCCAGCGTAAACTCATAAACCACGTAATACGTGCCCTGGTGGAATTTGAGGTGGCGAGAAAGACCCGAGGCGAGGTGATCGATCTCCAGCAGGGTCGTTCCCAGGAATAACATCATGAAGCCGGCAAACAGAATGATGTGCGCGCAACTGGCCAGGCCCCGTCCGCGGACCCTCGCCTGACCCAACGCCTCCGACCGCAGTCGACGGAGCCGGGGCTGCCATTCGCTCCAAATCTGTTGGCAGGTTCCGGCAATCAGCTTGGAGACCGGGATCGGGACACCTTGCCGCCAGAGTTGGAACCGCCGCCAAAGGCCGTAAGCAAACACGGCCATGACCACCACCGTGAGACAATAAAACAGGACGACTGACGAGTGCGGAATGTTGCCGAAGGTCTCGCGAGTGGGAATCATTCCAGCCCTGCTACTTTTTAAGTTTTTCCATCAGCTCAGGAATGACCTGATAAGCGTCACCGACCAATCCGAAATCGGCGACCTCAAAGATGGGAGCGTCAAGATCCTTGTTAATCGCCACGATCACTTTCGTATCCTTCATTCCGGCCAAATGCTGGATCGCACCAGAAATTCCGACCGCGACATAGAGATCTGGAGCCACCACCTTTCCGGTCTGACCAACCTGGAGCGAATTCGGGGTTATCCCAGCATCTACCAACGCCCGCGAAGAGCCCACCGCACCGCCTAATACATCGGCCAAACCGCCGATCAGCCGTTCAAAATCTTCGGCGTTCTTTATCCCGCGCCCTCCAGAAACCACCACTCTTGCTTCGGTTGGATCCGGGCGGCCACTCTGCCGGGTCTCGCGTCCGCCAAATTCCGTGAACGCTGGCAGCGCCAGGTCGGTCAGCGGAAAATCAACGATGGGCGACACCTCTGCTAGCTTGCCCGCGTTAGGAAAAGCCGCCGCACGCACCGTTAAGACTTTTACCGCCCCCTCCAATGTTACCGTGGCGATCACATTGCCCGCGAACATGACCCTTCTAAACTCAAAATCCCCGCCAACCGCGCTGACCCCGATCACATCGCTCAACATGCCCGCATCGAGCAGAGCGGCGCTCCGCGGCAGAACGTCCTTTGAAAACGTGGACACCGCACCGACCACCAGGTTGATGCCGCGCTGTTTGGCCACCTCTGCAATCACACCCGCGTATTTATCCGCGACCGCATGGCAAAGTCTTTGGTCATCCGCAGACACCACTATCGCGGCGCCATACCCACGCAGGTCTTCAAGCACCGCGCCTATATCTTGACCCAGCACCAGGATTTCAAATGAACCGCCGGATTCAGCGACGACCTTTTGTGCAAGCGCCACCGCAGCGAGCGTTGCCTGTTTCAATCGACCTTGGTCGTGTTCCGCTATTACCAATATTTTCGCCATAGAAATCCAGCTCAGACGACTTTTGCTTCCTGCTTCAATTTGAGCAGCAATTCATCCACGGTTTTGACTCGAACTCCGGCCTTGCGGGGCGGCGGGCATTCGAACTTCAAGTACCGCGTGCGCGCGGCGACCGCCACCCCGAGCGCCGCCAGGCCAATTTCCTCCAATGGCTTTTTCTTGGCTTTCATTATGCCCGGCAGGGATACATACCGAGGCTCATTCAAGCGCAGATCGCTGGTGATGATCGCTGGAAGATTGACGGTGACCGTCTCCAACCCACCGTCCGTCTCTCGCTGGCAGCGGGCTCGCTGCTGGTTTTCCAACAACTCGAGCTTCGACACGAAAGTCGCCTGGCCGATATTGAGCAGGGCCGCCAGCATCTGGCCTGCTTGATTCGAGTCGTCGTCGATCGCCTGCTTGCCCATCAGCACCAGGCCAGGTCGCTCGCGCTGATAAACCGCTGCCAGAACTTTCGCGATCGCGAGAGAGTCCAGCGTATCGGCGCACCGAATCAGCAAAGCCCGATCCGCACCCATCGCCAAACCGACTCGCAACTGCTCCACCGTTTCTTCAGTCCCGATCGTGGCTACCACCACTTCGACTTCGCCAAGCTTTTCCTTGATCCGCAATGCCTCTTCGAGGGCGATGGCATCGAAAGGATTGACGGCGAACTTTACGCCCTCCAAGTCCACTGCCGAACCATCAGGTTTAACGCGAATCCGGGTATCGGGATCGGGAACTCGTTTTAGCGGCACCAGTATTTTCAACTATTCCTCCTCGATTTACCGGGTTAATTCGAAAATTCCAGCCGCGCCCATGCCGCCCCCAACACACATGGTCACCATACCGAACTTGCCCTGACGACGCGCCAAGTCATGCACGATGGAAACGGTGAGTTTAGCCCCGGTCGCGCCTAACGGGTGGCCCAGGGCGACTGCGCCACCATTCACGTTGACGCGCTCCCGCGGCAAACCCGCCTGGCGAATCACGGCCAGTGCCTGGCACGCGAAAGCCTCGTTGAGTTCGATCAGGTCTATTTGATCCAGGTTCAGTCCAGCTTGCTTCAGGGCTTTGGGAATGGCCTGCACGGGCCCGATACCCATGATTCCCGGAGGGACTCCCGCGACTGCGTAAGTCACAAAACGCGCCAGCGGCTGAATCCCCAACTCCCGCATACGTTCCCCTGACATCAGGATGACCGCCGCCGCCCCATCGCTGCGCTGCGATGCGTTTCCGGCGGTCACGGTGCCCTTGGGACTGAAAGCGGGTTTGAGCATCGACAACTTCTCCAGAGAAGTGTCCCGGCGCGGCCCCTCATCCACTTCAAAGTTGAATTCCTTGACTCGTCGTCGCCCCTCGCCGTCCAGGCCGACCTCGCGTACCGGCACCGGCACACATTCACTCTTGAATCGGCCCTCATCCACAGCGGCCAACGCCTTCTGGTGACTCTCGCAGGCAAAGCCGTCAGCATCCTGGCGGCTAATGCCAAATTGTGCGGCCACATTTTCAGCGGTGAACCCCATGCCGAGGTAAGCATCCGGCATCTCATCCACCAGTTTGGGATTGGGAGACAACTTAAATCCACCCATCGGCACCTGGCTCATACTCTCCACTCCGCCAGCCGCGACGACTTCGGCCATGCCGCTCAGAATTCTCTGCGCCCCCATGGCGATGGCCTCCAAACCGGACGCACAAAATCGATTCACCGTGACGCCGGGAATGGTCTCGGACCAACCCGCTCGCTGGCAGGCAATGCGGGCGATATTCATGCCCTGGGCAGCTTCCGGCATGGCGCAGCCCAGGATTACATCATCGATCATATCCGGCGGTAGCAACGGCACTCGGGATCGGGCCCCGTTCAGTGCCAGGGCGGCTAGATCATCGGGGCGGATAGTGCGCAGTTTTCCGTTTGGCGCTTTGCCAACCGGCGTGCGGGCCACCGCGACTAGAAAGACTTCTCTCATGGCGTCAGTTTCTCAAGGGTTTCCCGGTCTTGAGCGTGTGTTTGATGCGTTCAACCGTGCGCGGTTCCCCGCACAGGCTCAGGAACACCTCGCGCTCCAGGTCCATCAGGTATTGTTCCGAAACAAAATGCAGCGAAGTCAGTTCGCCGCCACAAAGAATATAGGCGAGTTTGGTCCCGATCTTTTGGTCGTGCTCGCTGATCTGACCCCCGGCGCGCATTTGATGCAGGATCAACTTGAACAGCGCCAATCCACTCTCCCCGATGGCGGGAATATCCGTGCGTTGCGGCCGCGGACGGTATCCGCGGGATACCATATGCAACACCTGGCTTTTGGCTTCGCCGAGCACCCAGTCGCGGTTCAGGACCACCGTCGTCTCACCATTCCTCAGGTAACGCAACTTGATTGCCTCGGGCGCGCTCGTGGAAACTTTGGCCAGGCCAATCGTTTCCCACGCGTGGCGGACCCCGGGAAAATAATCCGCCTCCTCACTGCGAATGATCTGTTCCGTGCTGCGGATGAGCATTTCCTTGGTGCCGTGCGCCCCCGGGATCAGGCCCACCCCAACCTCGGGCAACCCCATATAGGTCTCGGCGGAAAGGACGATGTGGTCGCAGCCCAACGACAATTCGCATCCGCCTCCCAGGGTATAGCCATGGCAAGCAGCGACCACCGGCTTTTCAAATTGGCGCAAGGTGCTAGTGGCTCTCTGGAAAGTGCGGATCATCAAATCGATCTCATCCCAGTCCTGATTCTCGATTTGCGTCGTCAACAGCATCAGGTTGGCCCCGGCGGAGAAATGCTGCCCCTGGTTGCCAATCACCAATCCCGCAAAATTGCGGCTGACCTCCTCCAGCGCCTGTCGGAGCATGCCCAACTGATCGCCACCAATGACGTTCATCTTGGTATGGAATTCCAGGCACGCCACCCCATCTCCCAGGTCCACCAAGCTCGCCCCTGGATTGCCGCGCACGACACGCTTCGCCTCGTGCAGTCGCGGCAGATGAATCACCTTCGGGGCCTCAGTTTCCTGGACGTAATCATTTCGACCCAGGGCAAAATACCAGCGTTCGGCCACGCGGTTCTGGTAGAAAGCCTTCTGGCCCCGTCCGAGCAGGTCTTGGACCACAGCCGGAACTGCCCGACCTTCCTGCGTTAACCGGTCCGCGGTCTCGCGCACCCCCAGCGCATCCCAAATCTCCAAGGGACCAAGCTCCCAGTTGTAACCCCACTTCATCGCGTTATCCACTGTGACGACGTCGTCGGCAATTTCGGACAGCCGGTCCGCCGCATAACACAGCACTGAACTCACGTGCTTCCAGGCAAACGCACCGGCTCGATCAGTCGCCCCACAAAGCGCTCGAATGCTCTCGGCCGGGCTACCCAGTTTCCTGGCCGCTTCCACCGACGCCAGCTTCGGCTTCTGTTGTGGGATATATTCCAGGGTCCGGTAATCCAGGGTCAGAATCTCGCGCCCCTGCTTGGTCTTCAACCGCTGATAGAAGCCCTGCCCCTTCTTTTCACCCCACCATCCGCGCCTCGCCATTTCTTCCAGGAATTCAATCGGGCGAAAACTCGCGATGAACGGATCATGTTTCAGCGTTTCTCGCAGGTTCCGTCCCATCTGGACGAGCAGATCCACCCCCACAATGTCACCGAGCCGGAACGTAGCGCTTTTGGGACGACCCAACACGGGGCCGGTGATGGCGTCCACCTCATCGATGCTCAACCCTTGCTCGATCATCAGCAACATCACGTGCTGGAGATCGAAACAGCCGATGCGATTGGCCACAAAGCCGGGAGTGTCCTTGGCCTGCACGATGCCTTTTCCCAGCACCGCCTCGCCAAACCGGGAAAAATCAGCTACCAAGGCCCGATCCGTATCGGGAGTGGCAATCAACTCCAACAACCGCATGTAACGCGGTGGATTGAAAAAGTGGGTGCCAAAAAATCGACGCCGATAATCCAACGGCAACCCCTGCGTCATGCCGGCAATCGAAAGTCCGGAGGTGTTGGTGGTGACTAGCGCATCAGCCCTGGCGGACGCGGCGATCTTCGCGTGAATCGCCAGTTTCAACTCCATGCGCTCCAAAACGGCTTCCACCACCCAGTCCGCGTCCTTAATCTCGCTTAAATGATCCTCGACGTTCCCCAACCGGATAAGCCCCGATGATTCGGGCGTAAAGTACGGGGAGGGTGAAAGTTTCTTCGAACGCTCGAACAGCGTCCGGGTCACCCGGTTGCGCACTTCCGGGCTTTGCAGAGTGAATCCGCGTTGCTGTTCCTCGGGAAGCAATTCACCGGGGACTACGTCCAGCAGCAGCGAAGGGATGCCAACGTTCGCCAAGTGTGCGGCAATTTGGGCACCCATGTTGCCGGCGCCGATGACCGCGGCTTTTCTGATGGTAACCATGTTCGTTTCAGGAAATTAAGTCAGGAGTACAATCCCGGCAAATGACCGGGCGCAGGCATCGGCCATGGCCCGGGCCCGCCCGGAGTGAGGGTTAAACTGTCTTACTAATGGGATCAATTCTGTTTAGACTGGACCGAGTCACACATTTTTGCAAACTCATTTTCAAACACCCATGCACCTCACGATTAGCACGGCGAACAGAGACCAACTACCTACACTGAACATAGGTCTTACGGGCATCGTTCGCCGTCTCCAGGCTTCAAGCCGCACGCTCTTGATCGCCACAATGCTCGCGGTAACCGGCGTGGCGACGGCTATGGACATCGAATGGACGCGCACGACCGGGCAATGGCCGGTGGAAGCCTCCCCCCTGGTGGGCGACTTCACTCACTCCGGCAAAAATGAAATCCTGATTCTGAATCGGGGCGGACAGTTATTACGTTGGGCCCCGGATGGGACGTTCCTGGGTCCCGGACAGGACGGATCGGTACAACAGTTGCCTGCGGGCCGCTGGACAACCGCACCAACCCTGGTTGATGGAAATCCGGGACTAAGTTTGATCTCGACCAGTGTCGAAGGCCTCGTGGTCGGATTGGACTCCAGTTTTCAGGTTCGGTGGAAACGGAAGTTGGCCGGTGAAACAGGCTGGGGACGGGCCATTCCGACCGTTCTCGGCGACGCTGCATCACCTCGTTTCGTCTTTGGCGATGTAACAGGAAACGTCACCTGCCTTGGCCCCGACGGTGGGATCCTTTGGACCAACCTGCTGCACGCCGGGCCGATCAAAGCCCCGCCACAAAAGATCACCGTGAGTCCCGGGCAGGATGGACTGCTGGTTGCCGCCGGATCGACTTTGTTTTGCCTGGATGCTGCGGGATCGGTGCGCTGGCGGCGAGACCTCGGCTCCGAAATCACCACTCGGCCGGAGTTGCTTAACGTGGCCGGCCAAACCTCTGTCTTCTGCGGTACCGCATCTGGATCGCTGTGGAGGCTTACTCCCGACGGCAGCGTGCTCTGGGAACGACAAACGGGCGACGAGTCCAACTCCAACCTCGGTTATCTCCCGGGTAACAACTCGCAGCCACTAGTGCTTTGTCCCGGTGTGTGGGGCAACCTGCACGCGATTGACGCCGACGGCCACATCGTCTGGACGAGCCTCTTCCGCACCAAGACCAGGGCGAAGCCAATGGTGGCGCCTTCCGATTCACAGCACAGGCCGTTGATCTTCCTGCCCGCTTTCAATCAGCATCTATACGCCTTCGATGAACAAGGAGCGATGGCTGACGATCTTCGCCTATCCGGCACCCTGCCCTCTGCCGTCACTCCGCTGCCAGATGCAACCAGCGGTCGGATCGATTTATTGGTCACCACCACCTCCCTTCTGGCCTATCGGGTGCGCATCAGCACACCCAAATCGCCGTACGGACCGACTGCAAAGGCCGGAAACGTGGAACTCAAAATGGCGGCACGCCCCGGCCAACCTCAAGCGGGACCGGTGATCGTCACCAACCCGCATGGCGGCCTGATCGCGGTGCAGGTAAATATGCTCGCGACCAACGGCCACCACTGGGTGATGAGTCAAATCACCGCCCAGTCGGGTTTCGAAATGCCCCTGCCTCAAATGGTCTCCACGGGTGCCTGGTCTATTGTCGCAACCACCAGGGATAGCGCGGGCATTCTGCTGACCGAGAAGCGATGGGAACTCCCTGCCCCGCCTGAAAACAGGTCGGATTCCAAGCCCCCCGTGCCAATTTCCGTCCAACCAACCGAGCCTTTCGATGCAATCCCGAATGCAGATGCTCCCGTAGCGCCGGGTGACTCCAGATCGGACGACAACTCGGCGGTAACCATCAGGAACCTCTACATCGGCGAAGCCGACGAGGGTGCATTCACAATTTCCTCGGCCTTAAATCAGCCGGTGCGAGCCCGAGTCACTCTGACGAACCTGGTCCGAAGTGACGGAGCGTTGTTCGGAGGAACGACCACCCTGCGGGAGGTCGTCGCGACCGGTTCGGTGAATGGCGAGGAGGTTCCCGACGCCCTCCCCAAACTCACCGAAGGTGGACTAATTTCCATTCCTGCAAAGGGCTCGGTGAAAATCTGGGTAAGTGTAGACGCTCAAAACGCGGCCGCTGGAACCTATATCGGGCACATTCAGATTACTCCGTTGCATGGCGAGGCACCAGGTACCGGCATCTCCCTGCGAGTGGAGGTGCCCAACCTCAAGCTCCCGGAACATCCTGGGCTCAGCCTTTGCACCTGGGATTATGTGCCCAACCGCTGGTTCGGGGGCACAAAACCCGTGCTGGACGACATGACACGACATGGCGTCAATGTGTTTCCGAGAACCACCATTCCGCCCGGTAGCGTCGATGTCTCGAACCAACTCTCGATAGCCTGGGCACCGTTGGATAGAGAACTCGATCGGCTCAATGGCCGCGGCACAATCCTGTTTCATTTAAACCATCCGCCCCTCCAATTCGCGGTGACGAACACCCCGGCGGAGCAGCGACGATTGGAAATCGCGTATGTTCGGGCGTTCCGCGATCACTTGCATCAACGCGGATGGAATTACAGCCAGTATGCCTTTTACCTGCTGGATGAACCAGGGCTGGACTATGGCCAAAACCTTTCCGTGTTGCTTGATGCGGGCCTGCTTATCCGAGAGGCGGACCCGCGCCTGCGCACCTATACCGATCCGGTGCCGGGACTTTCATGGAGGGACTACGAACGGATCGCGCCGTTGGTGGATGTCTGGGCCCCGAATATGCGCCTGGTAACCGGCTTGCTAACCGGCGATCCGCGTATTAAGCAAATCCTGAAGTCGTCCACAGTTTGGTCTTACGAATGCGTTTCTCAAGTGAAGTCGCTTTCGCCGCTGAGGTATAATCGCGCGAACGCGTGGCGGGCCAAGTTCTTTGGACTCCAAGGCATCGGGTTCTGGACCCATAGCACGACCGAGGCCGATCACTGGCTCGCGGGCAAAACCGTGAATGACGAATACGCGCTGGTTTACCCGGGCGAATCACCAGTGCCCAGCGTGCGTTGGGAGGCAGTGAGGGACGGTCTGGAAGACGCCGCCGCTCTAACCCTGCTCGAGCAGGTCATCGAGAAACAACGAGCGAATAGTTCCAAAAAGGCCTTGATCGAGGAAGCCGTGGAGGCGGTCAGGATTGCGCAGCGGGACGTGATGGAATTGTCGGACGAGGCGTTTGTGGAGAGCCGGGATTTTCTGCGCCAAGGCGATCGGGTCCTCGGGCATTCAATGACCGATGCGAAACTCTTCCGCAGGCACCGGGCCGAAATCGCCCGGCTGACTTTGGCACTTTCCAGCGAATGAACCGCTGACTACAGATTGCGCAATTCGCGGCGCAAATACTTCCCTACGGCAGATCTGGGCAGCGCATTGATGAACACAAGTTGGCGCGGGACTTTGTAAGCGGCCAATCGTTCGCGGCAAAAGGCGATGATTTCCTCTGGGGTCGCCGTAACTCCGTCTTTGAGCACCACGAAGGCTTTCACGGTCTCCCCGCGATACGGGTCGGGAACGCCTATCACTCCCGCTTCCTTGACCTTGGGACACTCGAACAGCACTTCCTCGACCTCGCGCGGGTAGATGTTATAACCCCCGGCGATGATCATGTCCTTCTTGCGATCTACGATGTAGTAGTAGCCATCCGCGTCCTTCTTTGCCACATCCCCGGTGAAGAGCCAACCATCGCGCAGCACCATTTTCGTCTCCGCGGGCTTGTTCCAATACCCTTTCATCACTTGCGGGCCACGGATCGTGATCTCCCCAATCTCTCCTGTCGGCACTTCCCGCTGCCCGGTATCCAAATCCATGATCCGCACTTCAGTGTCCCGGATCGGCAAACCGATGCTGCCGGTCTTGGATGACCCGGTCGGGGGATTGATGTGTGTCACCGGTGAGGTTTCGGTCAATCCGTAACCTTCCACCAACCGTCCGCCGGTAAGGGCTTCAAATTTCTCCCTCACTTCCACCGGCAACGGGGCGCCACCGCTCATGCAGATTCGCAACGAACTGAACCCGTATTTCTTGACGTTCGGTGCGTTGTTGAAGGCTACATACATCGTGGGAACGCCATGGTAAATCGTCGGACGATATTTTCGGAAGACGTTCAAGGCGGCCCGCAGTTCGAACCGGGGCAGGATGACCACGCTGCCGCCGAGATGCACTGTCGAGATCAGCACACAGGTCAGCGCATAGATATGAAAGAAAGGCAGCGCCGCCACCATCACCACTTCCCGACCGTTACCTAATTGCAACCACGCACAAGACTGCTGAGCGTTGATCACCAGGTTGGCGTGCGTGAGCATCGCCCCCTTCGAAGTTCCAGTAGTGCCGCCCGTATATTGCAGGCAGGCAATGTCCTCCGGCGTCACCTCACTGGGTGACAGCGAACGCGATAAGCGCAAAAAATCGATCCACTTCCAAAGGGAGGATTTGCGGGAAGCGACCGACCCCGAATCCGATCCCGCACCCTGCCTCTCGGCGTTGGGTAACGCGTCAAGCTCAGCGCACAACGCGCGCAAGCCGGCGGGAGCATACTGGCGCGCACCAGTGAGAATGACCTGTGGGGCGGTGGATAAAAGCGGTAAGGCGGCCTTGATCGCAGGAAAACAGCGGCGATCGGCGATGACGACTTTGACACCCGCATCATTCCATTGGTGCGCGAGTTCGCGGGCCGTGTACATCGTGCTGGTGGCGGTAATGATCGCCCCTGCCCGCCACGCTCCAAAACTGGCCAGCACAAACTGGGGACAATTCCCGAGCAACAACGCCACCCGCTCTCCCGGCTCTACCCCCAAAGCCTGCAGACCAGCCGCAACGCGGTTCGACTGCCGCGACAATTCCGCATAGGAAATGGTTCCTCCAAGGAAATGGAGGGCCGGCGCCTCGGGCGCACTCTCAACGGCGCGTTCCAACAGTTGCGGCAGCGTGCAGGTAGGATACGACATGGTTCGTTGAAATTGTTGGAATGACTACCCTTCGATTCTCATCCGACATTTGTCAAGGTGTATTCGAGTTGCCGGCACGGTTCCCTTGCCCCCGAGCGTCAGGCGGCCGCGAACAGGGCGCCGTAGCTGCCCACCTCGCACAGACGACGCGCAATGCCGCGACGCAGCGTCACGCCGTTCAACGGCGTCCAGCGCAATAATCGCCGCACCAGGCCGAGCTGCATGCGCAAGTCGTCTCCTTCGGAGAGAGCCGCCAGCACGTTTCTCGACTCCAACTCCCACTGTCCGACAGCATCATTCACATACGCCAGCGCCAGATCGCCCTGCACACGTGCCGTACGCCCACGCGCACGACTTTTGGCCGTCCGCAGCAATGCGCTTTCCGCAAGATATATGCCAATAATGATGTCGCTTAAACTCGCCGCCACCTCCTGTTCGTCGACCAGCTTGTCGCCGAACTTCTGGTAAGCGAGCCCCGACAGGAAGAGCACGAGTCGCTTGGCGTTTGACACCAGGGCCCGGGCGGGAGCCAGTTCATCCCCGGACGCTGCTTCCTCGAGCGGCGGCAGACTCAACAGTTCTTTGCTCACCTGCGTCATGGCCTCGACCAGCGGCAACCGTCCGCGTTGGGCGCGGCGCAGCAGCAAGCCGGGAATAAACAGCCGGTTGATCTCGTTTGTCCCTTCGAAAATGCGGTTAATCCTGGAATCACGACTGGCCCGGGCCGCCGGGAATTCCTCGGTATAACCATATCCCCCGTGAATCTGCAGCGCTTCATCGGTCACGCCGTCCAGAATTTCACTGCAGGCGATTTTTATCACCGAACATTCCAGCGCAAATTCGTCCAAGCCACGGGGAAATGGCGGGCTGGTCGAATCCAGCGTTTCGCCAGTTTCAAATACCGCCTCCATCATCGCTGCGGTGCGATACACAGCGCTTTCCGCCGCGAATATCTGCACCGCCATCTCGCCAAGCTTGTGTTGGATCAACCCAAACGAAGCCAGCGGACGTCCGAATTGTTGCCGCTCCAACGCATAGCGCGCGGCACCTTTGAGCGATTCCTTGGCTGCGCCCACCGCACCGGCGCCAAGTTTGAACCGGCCGGCGTTCAGAATATTGAAGGCAATATACGCCCCCTTGCCGACTCCGCCCAAAAGGTTCTCCACCGGCACCTGCGCGTCCTCGAGGATCACCCGCCGGGTCGACGACGACTTAATTCCTAATTTGTGCTCTTCCTTGCCAGTCGAAACCCCAGGGAAACCTCGCTCCACCAGAAAAGCAGTTACGTGCTGCCCGTTCACCTTGGCGAACAGGATAAATAACTCAGCCCACGCCGAATTAGAAATCCACATCTTGGTCCCGTTCAAAATGTAGTGGCGGCCATCGGGGGAAAGCACGGCTTTGGTGCGCATCCCCAACGCGTCCGAGCCGGAACCGGCCTCACTCAACGCGTAAGCTCCCATCCACTCCCCGGTCGCCAGCTTTCCCAGGTACTTTCGCTTTTGCTCCTCGGTGCCGAAATACAGCAGCGGGTGCGTGCCGATGCCGCAATGCGCACCGCAGGTCACTCCAAAGCCGCCCAGTCGCGTAAATTGTTCTTCCACTCCCAAAAGACTGGTTTTGCCCAACCCCAGCCCTCCATAGTCCGCCGGCACCTCCATCCCGAGCAAACCCAGTTCCCCGGCTTTTTGGAACAACCCGGGCATCACTCCCGCTTCCTGGTGCTCCAACGCCTCCAACCTCAGCAGCACTTGCTTGTCCATGAACTTCTCCGCGGTCTGCGCCATCAGGCGTTGCTCCGCGGTAATGTCCTCCGGCGTGAAGACCAGGCTGGGATTGGTTTCTGTCAACAAAAAGTTCCCACCGACCAAATGGCCGGGTAAGGGTTGCAATGCAGGCATATTATGAACATTATTCTACCACCTCATGCATTTTGACAACTGGAATTCGTATTCGAGTTGGTTTTTTCTATCGGCGGCGTTCCCGGTGCATTAGCTTGGCAAAGTTCCACGAGTTCACATGAAAACCGGTCAATACTTACTCCTGCTTTGCGGCCTGGCGGCCACTCCCTGTCTTGCCGCCGGCAGGAATCCGCCCTCCCGAGAGACCCCCTTCCTAACTGCGGAGCTGCTTTTCCCACTGGAACACTGGCACAATCACGGCTCCTGCGTCGTGGAATGCCCTAACGGCGACCTGCTCGCTTGTTGGTATAACGGCTCCGGGGAACGAACCGCCGACGACGTGCGGGTGCTCGGGGCGCGCCTGCGCAAGGGTGCTCGGCAATGGAGCGAGCCGTTCCTGATGGCGGATACCCCGGGATATCCTGACACCAACCCGGCCATGTTCATCGACCCGCAAAAGCGACTTTGGCTCCTCTGGCCCACTATCCTGGATAACCACTGGGAGTCCGCGCTCCTCAAATACCGTATTTCATCTAGTTACCAGAAGTCCGGGGCTCCGGTTTGGACGGTCAACGAGATTCTGCATATTACTCCCGGCACTAATTTCCAGCGCCAGGTCAACTCCGGGCTGGATCGCCTGGTGGACGGCCCGCCTCCGGAAATGAAGCCGGAGGAGTTCCAAAAATGGCTGGGGGAGAAGCGGGCGTTGGTGGCCAACAAACTTTCGTGTCGACTCGGTTGGATGACGCGTGTCCACCCCTTCATACTCGAAGGCAAACGATTAATCGTGCCACTCTATTCCGACGGCCTGGAATGCTGCCTGATGGGAATCTCGGATGATTGGGGAAAGTCCTGGTTCACCAGCACGCCCCTGGTGGGGATCATCAGCTCGCAGCCCAGCCTGGTGCGGAGACGGGATGGGACCCTGGTTGCCTTCATGCGGGACGACGGGTCTGCGGATCACCGGGTCCAGCTCAGCACCTCGAGTGACCGTGGCGAGACCTGGAGCCGGGTGGAGAGTTCAGATCGCCCCGATCCAGGTGCCGGGGTGGAAGCCATCGTTCTGCGCAGTGGCTCGTGGGTGTTGATCAATAACGATCTCGAAAAGGACCGCTACAGCCTGGGGGTGGCTTTGTCGGACGACGAGGGCAAATCCTGGAAATGGAAACGCAACCTCGAACGCGATTCTGAGGCGGATGTAAAGGCTGGGGCTGGCTCCTATCATTACCCGTCCATCATCCAGGCGAAGGATGGCACACTGCACGCCACCTATAGCTTCCACCAAAAACAGAGCGCCACCCGGCTGGGCCCAGATGGCAAGCTAGCTACCGAGTCCATTAAGCATGCCCATTTCAACGAAGCCTGGATTCGGGAGGGAGACGCGACCCGCCCGTAGGTGTCTTCCTGGCGCGTTGATCCTGTTACCAGCGCGAACGGCTGACCCCCGAGGGGATCAGCCGTTGCTCGAAGTTTGTCGAACCAGCTTTCTTTACTGGTAGCTCAGCACGACGTTATTCCCAGAAAGAGAGATTCCAGTGATTTTGACGGCGCTCTTCCAACCGATTCGGTAATAGCGGGCAGTGCCGCTTTGCGGAATCGTCAGTCGACGGGTGCCCGTATCGACGAGCATCTTCGTTTCCGGCGTATAGACCCCATTGGCCTCGGCGGAGGAGTAAACCTGCGGTTCGGCGGGCACCAGCGCCAGGTAATTCAACCAAAGCCCCTGCTTCACGGCGCCTGTGTGCGGGCTGGAAATCGTGAGCCGTAAAACATTGGTGCTCGACAGGTTAATCATAGCCTTCTTGCCGGAGTTATCCAGCAGCGGAACATAACGGAAGTTGCTGCGGGTAAACGCATTCACACAACTGAACGTCCCCAGATTGTTGGTCGAGGGCTCAGGTCCAATCTGATCCAGGCTCAAGGTCTGCAAGGCGGCCGAGCCATGACGCAGGTAGACATTATAGTAATTGTTCTTGTCGAAAATTCGCGTGTAATTCAGCCATTCCTGACCTTCGGTGCGCTCAACACCACACTCGACCAGGGAGCCATCCGGCTGCGCGGCGAGGTATTTTTGACGCAAGGTATCGTAGCCGCGCCAGGTTTGAATACCACCACCCAATGCGCTTTGGTATTCCGCTGACCCGTTCTGCGTCCCCACAGGATCGTTCGATCGGAACTCGTTTTCGATGCTGTGACTGCCGCCGTCCCAATCGAAGAAATCCACTCCGGCGGTGCCGTACTGATCGACGTAAGCATTGGCGTTCCCCACATTCACCCCCGGGCCATAGTTCGTGATGTAACCCGAAACAATAGGATCGTTAATGAACTGTCCATTGCTAAAATCGTACTCTTCGCATTCGATGTTTTTTGCCCCGGAAGAGGTGAGAAAGGTCTCGCTGAAGGTATCGAAGGTCCAGGCATTGGTGGCCTTGCGTCCCAGGACATCCTGCAGAATTATGCTCGCCTCATAGTAACAATTCGAAGCCAGACCGGAGAAGGTCACTGCCGCGTTGGTCGCCGGACCACTGATGTTGAGACTCGACGAGACGTCCACACCATTCAAAAGGAGTTGAATCTTGCTGGTATCAATTGCGTTGGTGGTCGTGAGTGTCGTCGCATTAAATGATATGCCACCCGCCGCCGAGTAGAAATTGGCGTATGAAACCGGCAAGCGATTCACCACCTGCGGCGCCCCGGTTAGACCATGCGTGGTCGCCAGGGACGTCACCCCGGAGGGCGGATACTGGGCCGCCACGAAATTGTCAAACGTAGCGTCCGCAGTGGTCGGATTCACCGCGCTGGCAGAGCGATAGCCCAAGGCCACCAAACCTGAGTAGCCACTTGTGGGGAAGTAACCAGGAGCGTAGCTGTCATCACAGACAAACGTCAGCAGCGGCCGAGTCAAATCCTCAAGATCATAGAAGCTAGCGGTCAGCACCGTATTAGTTCCTGCAAAGACCATGCGATAACTGTGACCACGGGCGATGGTGAAGTTCCCTTGCGCGCCTGGTATCAGGTAACCGCCACCAAAAAGCAGCGCATAAATCTGTGCCGTACCCCGCATCCCGTTGTCATATTGGTTCCAGTGAGTCAGTAGCATGACGCCTTGCATCTGATCCGGGACGGTGACGTTGCTTGCGCGAGCCATCAGGCCAATCACCGCTTCGTTCGTCGAGCTATAGGCGTTTGTCTCCCAACCCACGAGATCGGCGGCTACATAAAAGGTGTCGGTGTAGGTCCGATCCGTACGCACCGCAACCGCTCGAGCCATGTTTACCTGGCCCGCCGTATCGGAAGTTGTCGGCACCCCGGCCTGCAACCGGTAGGCCTTCCCGCCGAACATGTCCGGAACGAACGAGAAGGTCGACGGATAGGTCGCCGTCGTGCTCTTTTGCCAGGCAGCGTCAGATCCACTGTCAAAGTTATCAATTTGCGCCCAGGCGGTGCCGCTGAGCGCCAGGATAGCGGCGGCGGCCATGATTCGAACTCCGCTGATTGATTGAGATTTGCTGATTGCTTTCATAAAACGGTGGTTAAAGAACCGGTTGCTAAGGTGTACGTGATACTGAGATAAAGATTTGTCAAGTGGCGGAGGTTTTGATCCGCTCCGCTTCATTGCCGAGACAAACCTCCTGCCTTCATGGACTGCTCCCCTCAGGCTGCCTCCCGCGCAATCGGAGAAACCGACGATAAAGGCCGATTCTTACGAACCGGCCTCGCGCTTAAGGCAAGCCTTTCAGGAACATATGGGTTTAGGAACGTCGATCTCGGGCGCGGCGATTAACAGCCACGAATCCCAACCCCAGCATTGCGAGCGCCATCGAGGACGGCTCCGGAATAACCGCGACCAGGGTGCCGGCCCAATCTTCAAACCGGTTGGATCCCGTGGTGTGCAACTGGATAGGCAGACTTAGAGTCGTCCCGTCGAAGCTGACCAAACCCGCCGAGGTATTGGCACCATTGACGCCAACCATCGAAGATGAGCCACCGTAAGGTGTGCTCGGGGCCACCACCGCACCCCAATCAAGGTGACCCGCGGTGAAAGCCAGGTTCATGCCGGATGCAGCCGCTCCATTCACTGCCGTGCCAGCCGGAATATCCAGCGTCAATGAGCGGTAAGCTCCGTTGAGCTGAAGCACCAATCCGACACCTGAAACCAATCCCGAACCAAAAACGCCATAATTGTCCACACCACCGGTGCCCGGATTTGGAAAGGTTGAAAAGGCCGGAGTGTTCAACGAGGCGGTGATGGTACTGCCTCCGCTAAACGTGAGCACCCCTGCCGTCAGATCCGCCAAAATCGTACCGCTCCAGGAATCCACCAGCGAATTTGGATTGCCGCTCTGGGCGGTAACCGGGAGGCCAAAAGCCGCACCGCTCATGGTTAAAATGCTCTGGTTGGGCTTGATCACGAACAGGAATTGTTCAGCCTGCGCGGGAATGACCAGGGAGACGGAAGCGGTCAGTGCCGCAACGCCAAGCATGGGGGAGAACCTCATTTTCATAGTTGGTGAGAATTAGGATTTTTCCTTATGGTTAGTATGTTAGGGACTGCGACATTTATAATACTGTGGGTGCTATTGATTTACAGAGTAGCAAAGTCACCCGCAATGTCAATAGGTTTTTTGTCCGCATTTTTCAGCCCGATGAATTCGTTCCCCAAAGCGCGAACAGGCGCCGATTCACGAATGGTTTGACAAGGCCCGATTTTCTACGAATGCTATGAATGTGATCACCCCTCCGCAGGCCAAACAGATCTTGGCAGCACGCCGCGGCAGTTGCCCGCGCGGATTCACGCTCATCGAGTTGCTCGTTGTTATTGCCATCATCGCGATCCTGGCCGCCCTGCTCCTCCCGGCGTTAGCGGGCGCCAAAGAGAAAGCCAGCCGCACCGCCTGCGTGAATAATGTCAGGCAATTGGCGCTGGCAATGACGATGTACACCCATGACAACAATGATTTCATGCCCTGGCCCCAGTGGTACAACCTCTACGGACCAAGCTGGATTTACATGCCGGTGCGTGGCCGAGCTCCCGATCCCTGGAACACCAACGACATCCCTTATATCGAGCAAGGCCTCTACTATTCCTACCTGCGCAGCCGAACGGTCTATTATTGTCCCCTCGATCGAACAAATGATGTCAGTTTCGTGAAACGAGGCCAGCGGGTCTCCAGTTACATAATGAACGGCGCCGTCTGCGGGTACGGCAAATTGTTCAATAAAACCTACAAAATCAGCCAGTTCAAGCCGGACGCCTACGTGCAATGGGAGCCCCAGGTGCATGATTACGGCGGCATTTGGAACTACAACTCGGCGGGCGATGCTGCCCAGTATCCGAACGACGCGGAAGGTATCGGGAAACGCCACCAAAAAGGCGCCGTGATCATGGGCCTCGACGCCCGGGTCCACTTCATCCCCCTCTCCAAATTCGCCCAGGAAGCGGTTAACAAACCCGGACTGCTCTGGTTCAGCCCTGGCAGTCCGCAAGGGGATTAAAGTCCTATCCACCTCCTCCACCGAGCTCATGCAGATTCAATTTTTGCCTTCCCTGGAACTGTCACCAACCTAGGATGCCAACATGTTCACCCGTTTCCTGAGATCACAGAAGGGTATTGTACGCCGGTTTTCAGCCGCGTCGAACCATGAGTCCAGGCTTGATCGCCTGGGCAGACGCCGACCCCTTGCATCGATTCACTGCGCAATGGCTCTCGCGCTGGCAACCACTGCGGCCATCGCCGCCGAACGCTTTTACCCGCTTGAAGTCCTTCCTCCAGAACATAAAAGAACGACCGATCCCCAGTCCGGGGCGGACCTGTTATTCCTCACCACCGCCCCGGAAAACGATGCCAATCTCTATTTCCACGAGTACTCCTGGTTGGCGGACGAATCGGTCATCCTCTTCACTTCCGCTCGTAAAAACGGCGGCTTAATGGGGTATGTCACGGCCACCGGCGAACTTATCGGGTTTCAATCTCCTCAAGGTCCGCTGGGCGGCGCCACGGCGGCCGCCCGAGGCAATTCCCTATTTGCGGTGCGCGGACGCACGATTGTCGAAATCCTGCCAAGCATCAGCTTGTCGTCGTCTCCAACCACACGGTCATCCACGGTCACCGCTAACGAGCGAGTTTTGTGCACTTTGCCGGATGGCTCCCCATCCACCTCACTAAACCCGAGTTGCGACGGGAAATACCTTGCGGTCGGCGTTACCGGTTTCAAAGACCCTACCCGTGGCCCAACCATCTACAAAATTGACATCAAACGAGGCCGACTCAGTGAAGTTTGCCGACTGTCCCAACCACCAGGATACGGTGGCCACGTGCAATGGAGCCGCACCAACCCCCACTTGATCAGTTTCGCCGGCGGCGACCGACCGACCGGGGATGTCGCCGGGCCGCCGCGCGCCAGCGTCAGCCCGGATGACTACGCTCACCGCGGCCAACGGTTGTGGGTCGTGGACGTCCGCAATGGCCGGCCTCGCAATGTGTATCGAGCGGCCGAAGGTGAACTGGTCACCCATGAATCCTGGTGGGTGAATGACCAACTCTTGTTTTGTGGGGGGCAAAGCCCAACGGCTGCGGTGCTGTCTCACGTTAAATCCCTGGATTTGTACTCCGGGGAGGTCCGCATCGTGGGCGCCGGGGCCTGGTGGCCGGAAGCCTCGGCCTCCAACGCCGCGCGATTGAATTGGTGGCACGCCGCCGGTAGTGGGGACGGACGCTGGATCGCCGCCGATAATTGGCACGGCGACATCATGTTGTTCGAGGGAAAAACGAGCAGACCCCATTTGCTGACCTCGGGCCACCGCACCTACGGCAAAGGCGAGCACCCTCATGTTAGTTGGGATCGGAAGGGGGAAAAAGTGGTGTTCGGGTCACATTTGCTGGGAAACCTGAACGTCTGCGTCGCCACGATTCCGAAACCCTGGCAAGCCGCAGTGGGTGAAATCGATAACGGCCTCCATCAGGGGAAACGCTGAAATTGGTGGAGCAGGTCTCAGTATCACGATGTCTAACCGGCCACCACTACCTCCACCGACTCATAATCACTGCTACTTTTTATAGCCTCTGCAGTCCGGCAGCATAGCTCCCTCATGCGCGAAATCATCAGAAAAAATCGATATACGCTTGACCTAAAAGCGAAGTTGCTCTAGCTTTCTAATAACAGTTCCCCAGTGAAACCAGAGACGACCCATCTGCAAAGTTCGTTATGAATAAAACAAACATACCCATTCCCATGCAACTGCCCTGTGTTCGCAAGACTCGAGGTTCAATCCTTGGAGGCTTGGCCACCGCGGCCCTGGCGCTCGGGATTCAAATCAACGCCAACGCTCAGTCGGACAATTTTGACTCCGGCAGCCTCAGCGCCTCGTGGACGAAGTACCACTTAAACCCGGCACTCGTGACCTATTCCTTCCCATCAACCGCGAACGGCAAAGGGCTGCGGATTCAAGCCAATCCGTTCCCCGGGACCTTCCCGGCAGCAGCCGCCGTCGCGCAAGCGAATAATTACACGGATTTCTATCTCGCATTGGATATTGTCAACTGGGTCGTGGAAGACCAGGCGGCGGTGCTGATCGCCCACTGGACTCCTGGTGGCGCAGCCGGATTGGCCGAAGCCACCGGCATGATCCTCAACTATGATGTCGCCCAGGACGGTGATACGCCTGGGGATCGCAAAGGTGGGCAGTTGCAGATCAATACCATTGCTCCGGGCTTTAGCGCGAGCACTCTTGCCGCCGCAGACATTACTTTTGAGCCGGGACATTCCTACCGGCTTGTTTTCAAATGTGTCGGCACATTATATACGGGCCAGGCGTACGACTTGAACGATCTGACCAAGCCACTGGTCACGTTCTATGCTGACGACGCGACCTACCCCAGCGGACTGTGCGGTTTCCTCTCGTTCAGTCGCAACGGCACCGTCGGCACCACCGACGTCACCATTGACAATTACTATGCGGCGGCGACCGATCCCAACGCGGCGACCGCCCCGGTGCTGGCGCACCCAGTTCCGGGTACGCCGAGCGTTACCGCCCGGGTGCCTGCCGCGAGGTGGGCCAATTTCCACAACCCGGCCTCCGGGATCAGCTTCACGGCGAAAACACTGACGGCAGACCAGATCAATGCAGCGGCCACCAAGCTCTATCTGAACGGAGTGGATGTGTCGGCGTCCCTCGCCCCGCTGCCCGCAAATGGCGCCACCGCCAGCTTCAGCACGGCTCCGGGCACGCTGGTAGCCAACCAAATTTATGCCGCGCAAATCGAATTGGAAAACACGGCCGGCACGCTAAAGTACACCAACACCTTCTGGTTTGACACCTTCTCGGATGCTTACGTGGGCAGCCTGAAGACCGTGGAGATTGAGAACTACAACTACTCCAATGGACTATACCAGCTTGATCCCATTCCGGTTTCCGGTCTGGATAACAACAACGTCCTGGTCAATGGCAACATAGCCGCCGGCGGCAATGACAAGGGTTATTACGCATTTGCCGGGGCGGCAGGGGTGGACTACTCCAAGCCTGGTGGGAATTACAACCTGGTATTCGCGGAATACCGCCCCGCCGATCGGGTGCAGATTACTCAAGGCTCTTACACGGTCGGAAGTCGTGATGAGGCTGGCGATATCGTGGATCGTCTTACGAACGCCCCGCCCTTGCGCATTCAGAGCACGCAACGCTCCCAGTACCTCGCCGCTAATCTCCCGGAATACCAGGTCCGGCTGACTTCGCCCGGGGATTGGATGAATTACACACGCAGTTTTACCCCGACCAACTACCACGTCTATCTTCGCTGCGCTAGTTTTGGCTCCACCACCGTTTACCTGGATCAAGTAACGAGCGATCCCACGGTCCCCAATCAGGCCACCACGCGGTTTGGCGCTTTCAACGTGGGCAACCACATCCAGCGGCTCAACTACAAGTATGAACCCCTGATGGTCGGGTCCTCGCCTGCAGTGGTGAGCCTCTCCGGGCTCCAAACTCTCCGGTTGACCCTCGGTGGAACCCCTACGAAAGACGAACGACTGGTCGTATTGGATTACCTGTTGTTGATTCCCACCAGCGACAGCCCGACGCTCGTTAGCCCGGTATATCCACCGACGGTATTTGATAACTTTAATGACGGGAACGACACAGATCCGCGTTGGAGTCATTACGATCCCCTGGTCAACCTCGCCATTTCGAATTCCACCTTCTCTGTTACCGGTGGCGTTTATCACATCATCTCCCCCGTCCCTGAAGTGCCCGACTTCGGGCCGGCTCGAGTGGGCAGCTTCCTGGCGGGTGACATCTACACCGACTTTTACGTTTCGGCTGACTTGATCGACTTTGACGACACGATTCGACAGGCTTTCGGTGTTGCCGCCCGGATTCAAACCCCTGGGCTCGGCACCACGGCTGGATATCTCTTCAGTTGGGAACCAGGCAGTGGCCCCCTGCCGGGCACGAGCAACGGGGACCTCGACATCTCCAAGCTGATCAATGAGTCGCCGGTTGGACAGATCGAAACCGCGCCCAGCGGTTTGCACCTGACCCGGGGCAAGAGTTACCGGTTCGTCTTCATGGGCCACGGTAATGACTTTGAAGGGCAGGTTTATGAACTGCCGGACACAGTCAATCCTCTAATCCGGTTGCCCGCGCATGATCCCGACAACCTCTACACCAGCGGTCAGGTAGGCTTGGTCGTGGCGAGCCAAGGCAGCACGACAATCCCGGCCGACGCCACATTCGACAACTTCCTGGTCACCACGGCTGAACCACGCCTTTCGGTGGACTCCTCGGGTGGAAAGGTGTCACTGACCTGGCCGTTTATTGCTTACCGACTGCAGGGCAGCCCGAGCCTTAGTGCGCCGGTTTGGACGGATATCACAACGGGCATCACCGTCTCCGGGGGACAGTATCATTACACTGCGCCGGCAACGGGTCCGCGGTATTTCCGGCTGATCAACCCGTAATCGTTATCATCAGCCCAGTTTGAGCGCCGCAGCCTGATCCGCACCGGATCAGGCTGCGTGCTTTATATAACCAGGCAGTAACGAACCCGCCTCCCCGGCCTGGTTTGATGCTCGACTGGATGGCTAAGCAGAATAATTGAAATGAAGGATTGACTCGGCTGCTGGAACAAGTATTTCTCCTCAAATTCATTTTACCCCAGAACCTTTAATTGTTGAAGTATGATGCTAACACGTCGTCAGGATGATGCCCCCCTCCGTTTTCGGCTCCCACTTTGGATTGCCCTGGCTAGTCTTTTGCTGGCCGGTTGCTCCCCCGCCCACAAGGATGCCGGTGTCGGCACACCCACTCCGGTAACTCAGGACGGGCGGACGGCGCTCGACGAGTACGTCGCAGCCCCCGATACCAATTATAGCTATCACCTGGTGAATACCGTTCCCGGCCAGGGGCAAACCACCTACATCCTGGAAATGACCTCCCAGGCGTGGCTCACCACCAACGAGGTGGATCGCCCCCTCTGGAAGCATTGGATGACCATCGTGAAACCCGATACCATCACGAGTTCCAAGGCGTTGCTGTTCATTGGAGGCGGCGCCAACGGCGGCGCCCCGCCCAAATCCGCAGACGNNCGCCAACCTGGTCAATATCGCGGTCGGAACAAAATCCGTCATTGCCGAGCTAAAGATGGTTCCCAACCAACCATTGGTGTTCGCTGGTGAGACCGAAGGGCGCAAAGAAGACTCCCTGATCGCCTACACCTGGGACAAGTTCCTGCGCACTGGCGACAAAAAATGGCCCGCCCGGTTGCCGATGACCAAGTCAGCGGTCCGCGCCATGGATACCGTAACATCCTTCTGTGGCGGCCTCGACAATGGCGGTGTCAAGGTGGACGGATTTGTGGTGGCGGGTGGTTCCAAGCGCGGCTGGACTACCTGGACCACCGCGATCGTTGATAAGCGAGTCGTCGCAATTGTGCCCATTGTCATCGATTTGCTGAACATCGAACCCTCCATGCTGCACCATTACGGCGCGTACGGCTTCTGGGCTCCGTCCATCGGAGACTATTCCGCCTTCAGGATCATGGAATGGAACGGCACGCCGGAATACCACGCGCTCATGAAGATCGAAGAGCCTTACCAATACCGGCAACGGCTCACCATGCCCAAGTTCATCATTAATGCCTCAGGCGATCAGTTCTTCCTGCCTGACTCCTCTCAGTTTTACTTCAATGACCTGCCGGGAGTGAAGTATCTCCGCTACGTCCCGAACGCCGACCATTCGCTCAAAGGCTCGGATGCTTACGAGACGTTAGCCGCCTGCTATAGCGCCGTGCTCCATCACGACGCGCTGCCGCAATTGAACTGGTCCCTGGAAAAAGACGGCTCCATCCGCGCGACCACCAAAGACAAACCATCCGCAGTCACCCTCTGGCAGGCGACCAACCCGGATGCTCGCGATTTCCGCCTGGAGACGTTTGGACCGCAGTGGCACGGGTCACCGCTCACCGACGCCGAGAACGGGGTTTACGTTGGTAAAGTCCCAACCCCGAAGAAGGGCTGGACGGGATTCTTCATCGAATTCAAGTTCCCAAGCGCTACGAAGTTCCCGTTCACCTTCACCACGCAGGTCCGGGTAGTGCCCGACGTCCTCCCCTACAAATTTGTGCCCAAAGGCCGGCCAGAGTAGCCAGTCGGCGCCGGCATCAAATCACAGCCAGCGGATCGGCTCCCCGGCACCTTAATAGGGGAATCCGGGGAGACCCTGCTGGATTTTCAAAAGGTCCGCTTTTTCATCCGGGAACACCGTCCCGCGCATAAAATACTTCCGGCTCGACTTCCATCTCCAATACTCCACATGGCCGTCAGCCATCGAGACAATCGTACCATTATTATGCCGCCGTCCCGGCGAATCCCCCCATTCCATGGTCGGATAGCTGCGGAGACCGATGTTGCCGTCGTTGATTCCGTTGTAGGGGTTGTTTAAGCGATCGTCTTCATCCATGAACACCAGGGCCTTGGTCGGTTTCGGATCGACGAGGGTGGAGTACTTCCTCCCCTCGGGAGGCATGGCGCTGACCATGGAAACACTGCGAGTCGTAGGGAAACTGAGCCCGGCACGCTTCACGGTGAAACGGTCGAGCGGGCACACATAGATCGACGCCGATTTGTTGTATTTGAACAACACGCCTTCCTGAATATTGGTGGTGTTGATATCGACATTCACATCCCCGTAAATCCAAGCTTCACTTCCGGGCGGCCCCCCAGGACGACCGCCCGGGTTATTCGGAGGGCAAAAGTCGTTGTTATCATCGGCATACATCACCCAGCAAAGCTGGAGTTGCTTGAAATTGCTAAGGCATTTCGTGGTCTGGGCACGGTCCTTGGCTCGCGACAGGGCCGGGAGCAGCATTGCCGCCAGGATCGCGATGATCGCAATCACCACCAACAGTTCAATCAGGGTGAAGCCGCCATCACCCGAGGTCGTCGCACCCCGGGCGGAGGAAACCGTCGTACTTGAGTCACGCATGCTATTAATCCCTATTTAGAGCCCCTAATGAGCCTTGTCAATGTTATTTGCGCTCAAATGCCGATCAAACCAATCCGCCATAACCTTGACCTCCTCGGGCATCGACAGCCAGGGATGTCCCCCGCCCGCTTTGACGATTAACTCCGCTGAGCCACCCGCCGCTTTGATCGCCGCAACCATCCTCTCTGATTGCTGCAATGGCACCAAGGGGTCAGCGTCACCATGGATTAGCAAAAACGGCACGGCTGGCGATTGCACCTGCCGGGCGGGCGAAATCTGGGCGGCCCGAGCCTGGATCTCCTCGTCGGAATGCCCGGCTACTCCTCCGAGAAACAACAAATCGCCCAGCGTCTTGAAATCCGCCGGTTTCCCATTCCAATCCAAAAAATCTGTGGGAGGGAAAAAGACGGCGACCGCTTTCACCTGAGTTCCAAAGCGCAGTTCTGCTGCTTTGGCGTCAGGAACCGCCGCTTCCGGTGTCACTGCTGCCAGCAGTGCCAAATGGCCACCAGCGGATGCTCCGGTGAGCCCCAGACGTTCCGGATCGACCTTGTATTCCGCCGCGTGCTGTTTCACAAAGCGAATGCCCCGAGCGACGTTTGATTCCATTTCCAAGGCAGTGTACCGGCTGCGGGAACCCGGGCGAATAGCAAACACCGTGTAACCCTTTCCACAAAAGATTGTATAAACTTGTGCAAGAATATGGTCCCCGATTTTACGGCGGTCCGAGGAATACCCGCCGCTGACTATGTCGATGATTGCCAAACCGTTGGCCCTCCCTTTCGGGGTAAAAATATCCATCAACAGGCCAGTTCCATGCACCTCGCCATAAACCACGTTCGTCTTTTGCTCGTATGTGAGCCCTGGAAGGTCTTCTGCCAGGACTGGCAGAACGCTCCATAACAATAACCCGATGATTATCTTCATTGCTTTGCGCATTGTGAATTCCTCCTTCCTCAAGCCGTCGCGTTGCGTAGATAGTGATCAAACCAGTCGGCAAACTTTCTGAGATCCCAAAGCATGCTCAGCCACCCGTGCTTCCCACCGGCATGCACCACCAACTCCACCGTGCGACCCAGTTTCTGCGCCTCAGCCTGGAACCGCTGGGATTGGTCCAATGGCACCAACGTATCGGCGTCGCCGTGATAAATCAGGGTCGGTGGCAGGTTCGTGGTTATGTAAAAAATCGGTGACATCTCATGACCTATAACCCTCCATACCGCCAGATTGGTTGATTGCGGGCCGAAGGCCTTGACAAAGCTTTTAGGCGGACCGCCGTCCCCCAGATTTTCCGTCGATTTTCCAAGATTTAATAGATCAGTGACCGGGTAAAAGATCGCCACTGCTTGGACGGCGCTGCTTTCCTGATCCACAGGGTCGGTGGCTCCAGGTAGACCCGGGCCGCCCCGGGTTGCCAACATAAGACTCAGGTGCCCCCCGGAGCTTCCTCCGGTGACTCCAAGCTTGCCTGGGTCCACGTTGTAGCGCGCGGCGTTATGCCGCACGAATCGAACCGCGCGATTCACGTCCTCCGTGATCTCCATGACCGTGGATTGAGGTTGGGGTATATGATAAACCGCAAAGATAGTGTAGCCCCGGCGCAGGAGAGGCGCGGCTATCCATGGCCGAAAACTGCCCGCCTCGGATTTCCAGCCCCCGCTGGCCATTAGCACCACACCGATGCCATTGGGCCGGGCCGGTTTCAGCAAATCAATGGTCAAGTCGCGCCCATTTCTCTGCCCATACACAATCCCGGCCACTCGTTCAAAGCGGGGGTGAAAATAGAGCCATACCGAGCCTACGCCGGCACCCACCAACACCAGTACTACCACGATAATAATTAGCAGGTTTCGAACGATTCGGGGTAGTTTCATACCGGGAATATTCCCGAACGCCAACCGTCACGCAAGAATCGAGTGCGCCCCAATTCGCCGGCTCAGAAAATCCACGCTCAATTCCACGATTCCTGGTCTTGTTTTGAATCAATTAGGACACTAACCTTGCCTCATCTCAAATCACCACCAACATCGCGAGGCCGCATAATGTCAAAACCGCCTGCCGCTAAATCGCGAAGCCGCTGGGCTCGTTTCCTTAAAATCGCGCTGCTGATAGTAGTGTGCTTCGTATCTCTTTTCTACCTGGTATTTATTCTCCCATTCTGGGGCATTCCCTTCAACCAGTCGCGGCATGGACGCGTACCACTAACGCCGCCCTGGGCGCTGGAATGCTGGCTATGGGAAGATGACGTCAATACCGCGGCGCGGGTGAACGAATTGCTCGAAGGATACGCCCAATACGATATTCCGGTCCGAACCATCCTGATCGATAGTCCATGGAGTTGGCGCTACAATGATTTCAAAGTAGACGACCAGCGCTATCCCGAGCCAGAGAAGTTCTTTCGCGGTCTCCAGGACCAGGGTTATCGTGTCGTGCTTTGGATGACCTGCATGGTCAACAGCTTTAGCAAGGATACCCGGATCACGAACTCGCCGGAGTTCTACGAAGAAGCCCGATCGAAGGGTTACCTCGCCGGTGGCGGCTTTTCCTGGCGTTGGTGGAAAGGCACCGGTGGATTCATCGATTATAGCAACCCCGAGGCCCAAAAATGGTGGCAAAATCTCCAGCAGCAGGTGTTGGATTGGGGCGTGGACGGATGGAAACTGGACGGCTGCGACACCTTCTTCTCCGATAGAATCTGGAAGCTGCCAGTCCCCTTTAACCGGGTGCATAGCGGCTGGATGACGACGCGGCAGTACATGGATCACTATGCTCGCGATGAATACCAGCACGGCCTGGAACACAATCCGGAGTTCGCCATCCTGGTCCGCTCGCTGGATCATCTCTGGAGCCATCCGGAGGGATTTTCTCCACTGGACGCCGCCACCGTCACCTGGGTGGGAGATAACCGGCACACGTGGAGCTATAAGGACCGGGGCCTGGAAGCTGCCTTAACTGACATCCTCCAAAGCGCGCGCCTCGGCTATTGCGTGATCGGCAGTGACGTGGCGGGCTACCACGGCCGCAGCAACCCGGATGATATCGGCCCCGCCACCTCCGCCCTGCTGGTCGCGTGGGTCCCATCCACTAACGGTCCGGCCACCGGCACCAATTCCTTCGGGACCGCGGCCGACAACGAGATTGCGCCCAATCTGTATATTCGTTGGGCCGAGTTCTCGACTTTTTGTGGGCTGTTTCTGAATGGCGGTCACGGGGAGCGCCGACTCTGGAAGCGCACGCTGCCGGAACTTGAGATTATTCGCAAATTCGCCTGGCTTCATAACGAACTCGTGCCATACATGTACTCGCACGTCGTGGAGTGCCATCGCGGCGCGGCGCCGCTCATGCGCCCCCTGCCCGACGGCCAGTTCCATTACCTGTTTGGTCGTGATCTGCTAATCGCTCCTATTCATTCCGACAGTTTGGAACGTCAGGTTTCATTGCCGCACGGCCACTGGCGCTACTTTTTTGATGATCGTGAAACCCTGCAAGGACCTGGGAAAATTCAACGCGAGTTCCCTCTCGACCAATTTCCAGTGTTTGTCCGGGATGGAGCCATCATCCCCATAAATGTCACCCGCCCCTACACAGGGCTGGGTGATACAAATTCGGGAGGATTTACCACCTGGTTAATCTATCCCAACGCCACCAACCAATTTACCCTGTGGCATCCTCAAACTCACCCACATCCCGAGC
Organism: Verrucomicrobia subdivision 3 bacterium UBA693; assembly: GCA_002298785.1. Lineage (GTDB taxonomy): Bacteria > Verrucomicrobiota > Verrucomicrobiia > Limisphaerales > UBA8199 > UBA693. Next base: position 60,732 of record DBMR01000095.1, on the reverse strand, counting down.
AAACAACGCTCACTGTCGCGGCGGGCTCTTCGCTGAGGATCGAATTCTCCGGTAAACACGACCCGCACATTCTTCGCATCCTCTCCCCAGCCAAACCTGCTCGAGTTTTGCTGGACGGCAGCGAATTGGCTGAAGGTCGCGCCTGGACTTATGACCACGCCCACCAGCGCCTGGTTATCCGAACCACCGAGTATGCTCAGGGCGTCTACCAAATCGTTTCAGCTCCGTAACCACCAACTCCTCCGCGATCGGCCTTGAACCCGACGAGGGCTTTCGCTCCGGGATAACCATCCGCTGGCTATCCTTCACTTGTGCTGCAATGACTTTAGCAACGGTTTGACCCTCCAATCCGCGTTGGGACCAAACCGCAGGTTGTTGCCACCCCAACCAGTTGAGGCATCACCATAAAGACAGCGAATCCCGGTGGTATAGAGCGTGGTCGTAGCCACCAGTAGGATTAAGGCAAATGCAGCGGCTTTACGGATGAACTTACTGAAATCAGCCTCCCGAATCGCCGGGGTTTCGTCTCCGGGTCGCGCCCAGCCCAGCAGGATTACCGTGCAAACCAGCGCGTTGAACATAATCGTTCCCTCCGTCGCAATGCGGTTATCTGAAAACGCCACCAGCGCTTTGGAGAAATTTGCGATCACCATCAGCCAGAGAAACATGAGGTATAGGAGCTGCCCCTTGCCCAGCCATGTCGTCGGCAGCATGGCGACTGGACAACGACGATGCCGAATGAGCACCCAAACCGTGGCCAAGGCGAAGGCCAGCCACATCAGCGTAAACCAGGTCCATGCGGACCATTGAATGCTGTCAAATAAAGGCGCACGGAGAACTTCATCCACCGATCTAAAAGTCCCCTCGGCACCGCCGGCCACCACCTTTCGGACGGCGGTCCAATCCTCAATATTCTTAACGATGTTCAGGTAGCTGAGAATGTTGAAAACAAAGACGACTGCCAAGATCTCGGTCCAAGGCCTCGTCCGAGGTTCCTCGCGTCGCACCGGCAAACGGGTGGCCAGCAGCCCAATCGGCACCACGATTGCCAGGCCGTAAAGTACGCCCGCGAATTGTTCCAAAACGAGGCTGTGCCAGTTGGCGCTCCGCCAGTGCTGCCAGGCCTGGATAACCAACGGGTTTTCCGTGAGCCGCGGATTCCCGGGAGAATAACACAAGACCTTTACGAATTGCGCGGTCGTGAGCGCCAATCCCCCAAAAGCGCCGGAGAGCAAGGTCGCAAATATCACTGGCTTCTGACCCGTGCTGCGAAAATACAGCAGCAATCCAATCATGCAGCCAAGAATATTGGCCCAGCTATCGCCTCGCGGCGGGGTCAGCCGGAAGCCGCCGTAAGCTTGAAAAAATGGCAGATTGGATAACAGGACCGGGCCGACCAGGAAGATAGCCATGCTCCAAACCGCCATTCGAATCAGCAGTCCCGACCCCGATCGCCATGCCCCATAAATGTAGGAATAGATTGCCACACCCAGAATCGCGCCAAAAACCCAGCCGAGTTGATCACCATGGTGCGCAAAAAACGCCGGCCAATTTGTCACCAGGTCATTAGCCGCAAACCGAGGTGCCCCCGTGATGCTGTCAAGCAAGGTCAGGTCGCCCTGGGGATGGACCAGCGCGCCCACCAACACCTTGTCCCATCCGGTGGCAGCCAACATCCGCTGCACCCCGAATCCAACCGCGGCGCCGAGGGTTCCCAAACCCGCAAGCACGGCTACTTTGCTGAAACGCCGATCCCAAAGATCAAAGAGGCACAAGGCCGCCAGGGCATAGCAAGCCTCCAGCCATTCGCTGTCGAGCCAGTAGAGCGGGTCTCGTTGCCGGAACCAGGTCCGATCGGCTCCCTCCGCCTGGAACAAACGCCGCTGCAAGTCGAACGGGGTGTCTTGGAGTGCATACTGGAGGCCCCAGAACGCAAAAACCCAGAGCAACGGCCGAAAGATGGAAGTCAGTTTGTCCCGATCCTCCACCGCCGCATAAGCCGTTGCGGCACCGCCAATGCCCGCCCAAAGGAAGGCCTCGAAATAGGTGGCAAAAAAACCGAATAACTGTGTGGGGAGGTGCCCGGTCTCGGTGTAACTGGGAGGATGCATGTACGCAATGGATCCACCAAACCCCCAGCCCAACGCGCCGAAAAATGCAAAGTAAGGGAGCCGCTGCCTCCAGTCCTCACGCCCGGACATCAGCGCCGCAGCCATGCCAGCCAAGGCTCCTGCAATCATGGCGCCATACTCATGTCCGTAATTGCCACGGATGCCCCACCCAATTGATAAGGACAACAGGATCAACACCACGGACGACACCCTGAATGATGGAGGTTTCATGGTCATTGCAGATGAGTACAGCAATCAAAGCTGCACTTTTCATACCGGATCGGGCTGGACATGCGGCGATTCTAGGGAGTTGTTTCCCTAGGACAAGCCCACACATTCCTCCCCGCTTTGGGTTGATTTGACACCTCAATCGAAGCAACGCAAACGCCGTGAGCAAGCCAGGAAACTGCCTTACCGAATGCCAAAGACAACTGGCCTCCAAGTCTCTGAATTGTTAGCCTTCGAGACTATGAAAACCTCCCGTTCTCCGTTGTCAATTGGGGAGGATTTTCTTCCATCGCCTGTGCAGAGCCAAATCCGATTGATCGCAGATTGATTCTCAATGGTCCCATAAACCACTCGTATGCCTCACGCCGATTCCTCCCACCCGTGGCGAGTCTCGCGCCGGACTTTTCTCCACCGCAGCGTCTGCCTGGCAACCGCAACCGCTTTGACTCCTTTGAGTGGTGGGCTTATTTCCAACGCCGTTGCGGCGCCGAGAGCGATCAAACCCATCGATCCGGCTTCCTTAACCTTTTTGAAAGAGCTGGCCTCCGCAACGATTGAGTCCGCCCGAATCCCCGCAGGCAAATCGCGCGGTGGAACCGGACCAAATGCCACCGGGATCACCTTGATCAGTCCTGGCGGCAACTATCCAGCACTGTGGGTGCGCGACTTTGCGATGTCCTTGGATTGCGGGCTGATTGGTCCCACAGAAATCCTGCCCCAACTCCGATTGATCGCCCGATGTCAAAATGGCGACAATGAGCGGCGCCTGCCCAGCGGAGCCATCATTCCGCAGTTTGCCATTCCCGACCACATTAATCTCGCCGGCGGGGCCGTGTTTTACCCGGGCACCTATTCCTCCGGTGACGACCAAGGAGCTTCTCCCTGGGGACCGCTGCCGCCCATCGATGATCACTATTACTTTATCCACATCGCCTATGCACTTTGGCGGGATGGAGCAAATACTGGAGTGCTGGAGGAAGTGATAGGTGGACTCAGCTTGCTGGAGCGGCTGGAAAAGGCCTTCGCTTCACCAGCCTGCGACCCAAATTCCGGTGCCGCCATCACCACCCGGGAACGTCGCGCCGTCGGCTTCGGATTCCAGGATTCGGTTTACCTATTGGGCGCCCTGTCGTTTTCCACTTTGCTGCGTTACCGCGCGGCGTGCCAATTGGCGGAACTATGCCGCGCAATGCGCCGGGCCCGATCGTCCGAACGATACGCGAAAATCGCACGTCAGATTGCCGCGAACCTGGTAACGCTTTTTGGCGACCCGTTCAAGCGCGACGGCTGGTTGCTGGCAGCCACGGAAGTCGGCAGACAACCCGACGTGTGGGCGACTTTATTTGCTCTGCATCTGAAAGTCCTTCCGACTCGAGCGGCGAAACTAGCTCGAAAAACAGTGGCGGCAGCGGTCCGCACCCCTGGTAACACCATCGAATACCAAGGCGCCGTACGCCACGTGCCTTCCGATCGCTACTACCGCGTTGATCAATGCTGGGAATCCGGTGGAGGTCCGGTCAACACCTATCAGAGTGGAGCATTTTGGCACACTCCTACCGGATGGCTGATCGAAGCCCTGCATGACACCGAACCAACTCTCGCCCGCGAGGTGTGCGACCGTTACCTCCAACATTTGCGCACAGGAGATTTCCGTCTCCAGGATCGGCGCGCGCCTTGGGAATGCTTTGGAATCAACCTGGCTGGAGCCCAAAACCCGGTCTACATGACCTCCGTTACCCTGCCCCTGGCGGTATTACAGGGCCTTTCGCGGTAGAGCGAGCTGGCCTTGAGTTTCCGCCGCACCTTCTGCAACTTGAAGAAACACCGTCACCCTATGAAACCCTTTATGCTCCCAGCCATGGCGCTCCTGCTGTTCACGGCAATTGGCACCGTGGCCGCGACCGAACCAGACTCTACCAATCTACAAATTATCGAACCTGGGGCTAAAAGTGACCAATTCTCCGCGTCGGCAAACGCCCTCGCTCCACTGCACGATAAGACCCTGGTGGTCTGGGTTGCCCCGGCAGATCTAACTCAACGAGGCGGCAGCGCGTTGACGCTTGATGATTTCGATTCCCATTTTGACGGCATCATTTTTGGTGAATTAACTGCCAGACGCTGGATGCCAGGAAGTGATTTTCATCGCCGCACCCTGCCCTCACAGACTCAATGGCCGGAAGAAACCGCGGACGCCAAGTCGTTCGTCCAAATTGCCATCACCTACCGCGACCGTGAGGTCACCATATTCCGCAATGGACAGTCCTTCGCCCGATATACGACCGCGAATCCAGCCCAGGAATTTGGACCGCAAAGTGTTGTTCTGATCGGGATGAGACATCTCGATCAGAATGACGAAGCCCATTTCGCAGGGGTGATCGACGATGCGCGCATTTATGATCGAGCGCTGTCACCGGAGCAAATTGCAGCTCTGAAACCCAACGAATTGTCGGATCCGAAACCCTGGGCCTGGTGGACCTTTGATAATCCAAAAGCAGAGGAACGCATGGGACGCTTTCTGGCCATAAAGCTGGTGGGAGGCGCCAAACTGGAGGACGGCAAACTCTTTCTGGATGGCGAAACCGGATCGCTCTTTGCCGCCGCCACTGCCGATGATCTGGCCTGCGTAGCTCCAGCGGTGACGCCGTTGATTTCGGCCACAGATATTTCGGCATCCCGCCACGTGCGGGAACAGCTACTGGCAGATCCGTATCGCGCCGCCTATCACTTCGTCATTCCGGAAGGCCAGGCGATGCCATTCGATCCCAATGGCGCCATCTACTGGAAGGGTCGCTACCATCTATTTTACATTTTCCAGGACGAACGCGGTCACAATTGGGGCCACGTCTCGAGCACCGACTTGTTCCATTGGCGGCATCATCCCACCGGCTTGATCTCCGGGATGTTCAGCGGAAATTGCTTCATCAATAAGGAGGGTCGCCCCACCATGTGCTATCACCAGGTCGGCCAGGGAAATGCCATGGCCGTGGCTGTGGATGACGAGCTAAATCAATGGCGGAAGCTCGACTCGAATCCCATCACCCCGAAAACCCAGCCCGGAGATCCTTTTCACGATAAATACCGATCGTGGGACCCTTTTGGCTGGGTGGAAAATGGGAATTACTACGCCATTTTCGGGGGCGAACGTCCGGCCATCGCCAAAGCCCCAAGCCTCGCCGGAGAATGGAAATATGTCGGGGATCTCATGGCCAACGCCGTTTCCGGAGTTTCGATCAACGAGGATGTGTCCTGCGCAGACTTCTTTCAGCTCGGGAACCGGCGAATGCTCTTGTGCATCAGCCATCGGCTCGGATGCCGGTATTACCTCGGCGATTGGGAAGATGAGCAGTTCCATCCAACGTTTCACGAGAAAATGAGTTGGGTGGACAATTCCTTCTTCGCCCCAGAAAGCCTGCTGGATGAAAAAGGCCGCAGGATTATGTGGGCGTGGATCTTCGACGGGCCAGGATTTAAAAAACGCGCCAGCTTCGGATGGTCTGGTACCATGAGCCTGCCCCGGGTCTTGTCGCTCAGCGCCGAGGGAGCCCTCCTCATGAATCCGCCGGTGGAAATTGAGAGCCTCCGCTACAACGGAAAGCAAAAGGCGAGCCTCGATCTCAAGGCTGACACGGATATGAAATTGGAGGAAATCTCGGGTCACTGTCTGGAAGTGGATTTGACCATGACCGCCGCCAGTGCGCAGCAATTTGGGCTAAAGGTATGTTGTTCCCCGGCGGGAGAAGAGCAAACCGTGATCTACTACGACGCCGCGGAGAAAATGCTCAAAGTCGACACCCGCAAGTCCAGCTTGCGGACCGGGCCGAAGAGCATCGAGGCTGGGCCCCTGGCGTTGAAATCTGACGAACCGCTGCAGCTACGGGTGTTTGTTGATAAATCGGTAGTGGAAGTGTTTGCCAACGGGCGCCAGGCCGTGATGCGACGCATTTATCCTTCCCGTCGCGACAGTGTCGGATTGGCGTTGTTCACCCGTGGCGGGCCCGCTCACATATCAAAGCTCGCAGCCTGGGAAATGGCACCTTCAAATCCCTATTAGGACGGATGACTGCTTCCCCAATTGCCGGGCCGAAGCGGAATTGCCTTCGCTCGCTCAGCTGAGCCCCATGCCAAAGGGCTCAACGCCGGTAGGCTTCCGCGAGCAAAGTGATCGGATGCACCACGCGCAGGCTCCATCCCTGTGACCTGGCGCCGTTCACCAATTGCAGGAGACATCCCGGATTGCCGGTAGCCACCGTGTCTGCGCCAGTCGAGCGCACATGCTGGAGCTTGCGCGCTAATAGCTGATTGGCCATCTCCGGCTGCACGATATTGTAAACTCCGGCGCTACCGCAGCACCAACCGCTTTCCGGCAAGTCCACGATTTTAATGTCCGGAATCAGCTTCAAGAGCTGACGCGGCTGCGCGGTGATCTTTTGTCCGTGCGACAAATGGCAGGATTCATGATACGTCACGACGGTCTCGCGCCGTGTCAGTTCCCCGGCGGAGGCCCCGTTTGGCGCCGGAGCTTGAACGCCAATCTGCATGAGCCATTCGTGGATATCCTTCACTTTCGAATCCCAGAGCCGGGCTCGGTCACCAAACACGGGGTCATCTCCCAGGAATTGGGAATAGTGTTTGAGGTGTGAACCGCAGCCGCCCGCATTAGTGATAATAGCGTCGAAAGCGTCAGGTGGAAACTGCAGCAACTGCTTCCGAGCGAGCGAAACGGCAAGATCCCACTCGCCATTGTGAGCGTGCAATGAGCCACAACAATATTGCGAAGGCGGAGTGACCACTTCGCAACCGTTCCGCGTCAGCACTTCCACGGTATCACGGTTTATGTCGCTAAAGATGAGGTCCTGGGCACAACCGGTGAGCAAAGCCACACGGAATCGGCGCGGTCCACGAGCGAGGGTTAGCGGCGCAATGAGGTCATCACTGAAGGCCGGCTGAATATCGGGAGTCATGGCTTCCAACTCCTGCAGACGCTTCGGCAACAGGCGCAGCACGCCGCTTTTGCGCACGAAGGTTTGAAGGCCAAGTTGCTGATAAAGCCGCAAACCGGCCCCCAATAGCTGGAGCCGGCCATGGTCCATAAATAACCAGCGAATGGCCAGGGCCCGAATGAGGTTGCGCCGGGGTTGGTTCAATACGCCGGAGGCTTCCACCTCGGCTCGCGCATGCTCAAACAGCTCCGCGTAATTCACTCCGGCTGGACAGACGGTCATGCAGGCCAGGCAACCCAGGCAATAGTACATCTCTTCGCCAAACACCGGGCTGACCTCCAACCGGTCATCCGCAATAGCACGCATCAGGGAAATGCGTCCTCGCGGGCTATGCCGTTCCACCTTGGTGGCGTCGTAAGTTGGACATGTCGGCAGGCACAGCCCGCAATGCATGCATTGCTGCACCACCGAGTAATCCAGGTGCTTCAGGAACGAACCTCGACCGGCCGAGGCGGATTTCAGAGAGCCTTGCATCGGTGAAAAATTCCTCGACAGGGTCACTCGAACATCTTGCCGGGATTGAGCAGACCCTGTGGATCCAATACTCGCCGCAACTCCCGCATGACCCTCATCTGCGCATCCCCGGCGAATTTCGGCAGAAACGACTTTTTGGCTACGCCAATGCCATGTTCGCCGGTAATTGTGCCGCCCAACCGGATCGCTTCTTCGAAGATTTCTACAAACGCTTGTTCTACCCGATGCATTTCTCCAGCGTTCTGTTCATCAGTAAGAAAAGTTGGATGCAAATTACCGTCTCCCATGTGGCCAAAGGTGCCAATCCGAAGCTGGTATTTGCTGGCGACGGAATTCACGAACCGAATCATATGGGCCAGTTCAGACCGCGGCACCGTAGCATCCTCCAAAATGGTGGTTGGAGCTACCCGGGCCAGGGCGGAAAAGGCGCTGCGACGTGCCGAGGCCAACCGATTCGCTTCGGCGTCATCCTGGGCCACCCGCACCTCCAGGGCGCCGTTCTGACGCGCTATCTGCTCCATGCGCGAGACTTCTTCGGCGACCTGCGCCGGGTGACCGTCGGTTTCCATCAGCAACAGTGCTTCGCAATCCGGCAGACCCACCTTGGCAAAGTCTTCCACGCAGCGAATGGTGGTGCGATCCAGGAACTCCAGGGTGCAAGGGATGATCTTCGCGGCGATAATGTCGGAAACCGTTTGTGCCGCCTCATCCATCCGGGAGTAAGTGGCCACCAACGTGCGTTTACACGCCGGTGGTGGGATCAGTTTGAGCAGCACCCTGGTAATGATCCCCAAAGTGCCTTCAGATCCGATGAACAGGTCACGCAGAGAATAGCCGGCGACATCTTTAACGCATTTATTCCCGGTCCAAAGCACCTCACCGTCGGGCAGCACCACTTCGAGCCCCATAACGTAGTTACGGGTGACGCCGTATTTCAAGCCACGCAGGCCTCCGGAATTCTCGGCCACGTTGCCACCGATCGTCGAGATCTTCATTGAACCCGGATCAGGCGGGTAGAACAGGCCCACCGCACCAGCAGCTTCAGCAATGGCCTGCGTGGTGGCACCGGTTTCAACGAGCATGGTCAGGTTGGCGCGATCCACCTCCAGGATTCGGTTCATTTTCGCCAGGCACAACACCAGCGCGCCCGGGGATGGCAGACTTCCTCCGCTCAATCCTGTCCCCGAGCCGCGCGTCACCACGGGAGTCCGGGTGCGCGCCGCCAGGGCCAGGACATCCACTACCTGCCGGGTCGTGGTGGCAAATACCACCGCTCCCGGCATTTCCCGCAGCGCTGCGGTGCCGTCAAAAGAATAAGGAATCAGGTCCTCCTTCCCGGTAAGCACATTCCCGGGCGAGACCACCTTTTGCAGATCTGCAATGAACTCTGGTGAATAGGGCATAATCGTCTGCCTGACACCGGCAGCATCTGAAATTCGCACGCCCTTATCAAGCCGACACCCGGCGCAAGACCGGGCCATCACTATTTTTGCAGGAACCGCGCAACCGCCGCGGCGCGCGAGCGAACATGCAGCTTGTGATAGATGTTGCGCAAGTGCGTCTCAACGGTTTGGGGGCTGATCCCAAGCTTATCCGCGGCTTCTTTGTTTCGATAACCTTGAGAAATGAGTTGCAGAATCTCCTCCTCCCGTTCCGTGAGATTCAGCTCTGGACCGGTAGCTTTAGCGGGACGACGGAATGATTGCACCAGCAGTCGGGCAATCTGGCTGGACATCGGGGAACCCCCGCGGTGCACTTCTTCGATCGAGGCCAAAATGGTGGCGGGCGAAACGTTCTTCACCAGGTAACCGTTGGCTCCGGCTTCAAGCGACTCAAACACGCGGCGGCTGTCCTCCTCAATGGTGAGCATGATGATCAGGAGCTTGGGCATCTGGTCGGTGAGAACCCGCACGCACTCGATACCGGAACGGTCGGGCAGGTTGATATCCATCAGCACCACATCCGGCTTCATGACCGGGATCGCCTTTAAGGCTTCTTTGGCGGAAGCACAGGCACAGACGCACTTGAAACCCTGGGATCCGTTCAGCACCAGGGTCAGGCTGTCCCGCACGGCGGCATTGTCTTCGACGATGGCAACTCGAATAATGGACATGGCAATTTGAATTATAGCGTTTGAGATTTGGGCCGGGGAAAGCGAAGTGTCACTCTGGCTGCGCCCCCGGGAGCATTATCGATCTGGCAGGAACCACGCAGCGCGGTCGCGCGCTGCGCCATATTTCGCAGGCCATTCCCAGCCACCGCCTCCACTGACCCTGGAAATCCCCGGCCGTTATCCACCACAATGAGGGTGATTTCACCCTCATCCAGCCTGAGACTTACCCTGACTTCCGTGGCCCGCGCGTGCTTCACTACGTTGTTTAGGGCTTCCTTGGTGATCAACAGGAGCTGGTAGCGCGACTCCGCGTTCAGGGTCAACTCAGGAATCTCCACAGGCAAATCCCACCGGCAATGCAGTCCGGCCGCAGCAAGGAAAGTCTCCGCATAGTCCGAGAGGTAAGCGCAAAAACTGTCGAGCGTGTCACAACGGGGATTCAGTGACCAAACCACATCGCGGAGTCGGGTCACCAATTGGCGCAAGGATTCCGCGGAAGCGTCCAACCGCGACTCCAAATCGTGTGGATGATGCAGATTTTGCCGTGTGACATCCAGGCCCAAAGCTATCCCGGTCAGGCTGGATCCCAAATCGTCGTGCAAATCCCGTGAAATCCGATCGCGCTCGGCGATCAGCGCCCGTTCCTGCCTTATTTGCAGTCCACGTGAACGTGCGTTCAATCGACGCAAATGCAGGGTCCAAAGCACGGCCCCCAACAACGCGGCGCAGCCTGCATAGAAGAACCAGGTCTGGTAAAAATAAGGGGCCACCGCGAAATGGAACTCCGCCGGGTGCGAGGACCAATAGCCATGTTGGTTGCGAGCCTCCACCACAAATTTATAGCTGCCAGGGCGCAAGTCAGTGTAGTAGGCGACGCGACGCGTGTCCGCATCCCGCCAATCAACGTCAGCACCCTCCAGTCGGAAACGGAACTGGGTCTTTTCCGAATCAATGAAGGTGGTGGCCGTGTAGCGGATTTCCAACACCCGGGCATGCCCCGGCGGGAGTCGCAGTGGCAAATTCGCCGAATGAACCGCGTGCAGTGGCAGGTAGCCTCCATCCCGGAAAACCAGGTCATCGTTGGCACGCACCTCTTCAATCGCCACCGGCGGCGGCACCCGATTCTCCCGCAAATCGTCCGGGTCTAATATCACCACGCCACGGGTGGTGGGAAACCAAAACTTTCCGTCCGGCAGGACTGCGGCGTTCGGTTGTTGATCCCCATTGCCTTCCGCACTGACCATGCCTTCGGCTTCACCGTAGGTAACACAGTGAACGTGACGGGTCTTGCCATCTGCCGCTGCGTGTAACTCAGGTTTCTTGACTCGCCAAATCCCTCGATTGCAGAAGGTCCAGTAATTCGTGTGTTCGTCTTCGAGCAAGCAATAGGCGAGGTTGTCAAATAATCCCTCGCGCATGGTCACTGAACGCACTTCGTCGCCACGTATCCGGTTAAGGCCAAGCGGCGTGCCAATCCACACCGTGCCGTCAGGTTCCACTTTCAGCGGCCAGGCTTCCTTATTGAGCAGTCCCTCCCGCGTGGAAAAGCAGCGAAATTGGCCGTCTTTAAACCGATGTACCCCTGACTTGAACGATCCCACCCAGACCGTTCCGTCAGCACCGCACGCCAGCCCATAGGTGCGGTTATCCTTCAATCCATCCTGCTCGGTCCACAACCGAAAACGGCCGTTCTGCAACTGCCCAAGGCCCCGCGGCGTAGCCATCCAGACATTGCTTCGAACGTCTTCGCAAAAACTATTGATGAGCAACCGTTCGCCAGGATGGGGCATGGGTTCAACCAAAGGATAAGCCTCAAATCGGCCATCAACCAACCGATGCAGCCCCTTAAAATCCAAATTAAACAGCACTTCCCCAGCCGTAGTCTCAAATACGGGTCGAACCCGCAGACCTTTGTCTGGGTAAGGCGTATTGGTGATAACGCTTAACTTCCCACCTTCATATTTGACCAAACCATACGTCGTGGCCAGCCAGACTCGACCCTCGTGCCCAGGCGCCACCGAATACACCTCATCCATCTCGGACGACGGCTCGTCCAGCATGGTCACGAGCTTTCGCGGCTGCACTCGGTAGAGTCCATGCCTTCCCGTCCCCGCCCAAAAATTGCCTTCACGATCCGCCAATACGTCCCGAAGATCGTAAGTTGCCACCAACCCCGTTTCGGGACCAAACGAGGTAAACTGGCCGTCGCTGTATCGATGAAGTTGAACCGGCCCATCCGTGGTGAGCCAAATGTCCCCCGCCACGCCGATCACAAGCTTGTGAACCTGAAACGCCCCCCAGGGCACGTTGTCGTGACGCTCCCAATGGCCTTCCCTCCAATACCAGAATCTGTTGGGACCAGCCATCCACCACCCGTTCCGCTGATCCACATTAAAACCTCCCACAGAACCAAGGTCCGCATCCACACGGCGTTCCAACGCGAAGATCGTCCCGCTGGCGGGATCCCACCTCCACCAACTGTATTTCGAACCAAGTAATGTGCGAACCCAAATGCCGCCATCTTCTGCTTCAAAAAAGTCGTCGATCGTGTAACCCGTCGCATCTGGAATCCCCAAATCCCGAGCCAAAGTGAACGATCGATCACAAACCCCGTCTCGAACATGAAATAGATTGGTCATCCCGGACGCCCAAAGCCCGCACCTCCGACCTGCATGCAACACAAACACTTGACCCGGAGGTGCGTTGGTGAAATCCGTAACGTACTGAAATCTACCCCAACTATACTTTGAGAACCCCGCGCCTGTGAGCGCCCAGACCTGTCCTTCACGATCCTGGGCCAGATCCAGCACGTTCAAATTCCGCTCATCCATGCCGCTGAGTTCCGGGGTGAAATCGGCAAAGCGCACGCCATCATAGCGCGCCAACCCGTAGCGCGTTCCGATCCAAAGGTAACCATCCTGGGTCTGCAACAGGGCGGAAATGGTATTCTGTGGCAACCCGTGTTCGGTGGTCCAGTGGGTCAAACGGAAATCATTGACGCTCGAAGTCTCTCCCCGCTGGGCGCCAAATCCGGGAGTGGCCAAAATCCAAGCCGCGCAAAGTACACAAACCAGGCCACGGACCAAACCGCTGCCCCGTTTGGCGCGGATCTTGCCTCCCAACGGCCATCGCAGCCTATCCCCCCCCTGCCTGACTGATGATCCAGTGATCCAGGCTTTATGCATCCTGACTCTGAGCTGTTGTTGTCGCGCCGCCACAAATCCCGCGCGCAGGGATAGCATGACCACGCCGATTTGTCACAGCCATTCTGCCGGGAACTTGAACGGCAGCTTTCCACGGGATTGCAGGTTGTTTTGGACTTTACACAACCAATCGGTGCGCCCAGTCGGGCGCACACGCAAGAAAGGCCGGGGACTTGGTCCCCGGCCTCTGTGCGACTTCAAGTATATTCCGAGCCCCTTACGGTTGCGGCTCCAGCGTGAGCCGATAGAACTGTGCACCCGTAGGCGAGGCAATCACTGCCTGGTTAACCCCACCGGACTGGGTGATCGGGGCCGCGGCAGGCGACCACGTGCCAGTGCTAAGGCTGGCTTTTTCCAGGACGGCATAGCCGCCGATCGCCGCGGGCCAGGACAGCACGACCGTGCCGGCGGTATAATGAGCCGAGAGCGTCGGCAACGGCACGAAGCGGAAGTTGCTCACAGTCTGATGAGATGCGATCCCGCCCGACGCACCGGTCAAGCCGACGTAGGCGGTGTCCGCGCCGACAATGGCGGGCAGGTTGACTAGTAAGTTCGTCTGGAAGGAGACGGCCGCGACCGCATCGGTCAAGGTTAGCGAGGCCACACCACCCTGATAATGGACGGTCACGTCGATGGGGTTCCCGAGGCTAATGTCAATCGGAGCACTCGACTGGTACGGGCTGCCGGTGTTGCCGTTCGTTCCGAAGGAATAGCCTGCGGTGCCATAGATGTTGAACGTGAGTGCCGCACTGGGGGTAATGCCCGACAAGGCCAATGCGCCGCCCCCGCCGCCCAGGGCGGTCGAGCCCCGCGGATCATTCTGGAGCACGAACGCGAACCCGTCAGCACCACCGCCGCCGATATCCTGGTAGGTGAAGGTGGCCACAAAGGCCCCCACATATTGCGGATATCCAAAGAAGCAACTGCGCGCCTGACCTCCGCCGTCCGTCAAGGTCAGGACATTGTCGACGACGGTGGCTGCCCCATTGAGGGTCCATCCCGCACCGTTCGTATTGAAGTTTGGCACGGTGACCCACAAGACGGTCGTCGGGCTGCTGGCGACCGGGCCGCCCAACGGGTTGCTGGCGAAGACCTGGTAGGGTCCCACGTCGCCGGCCTGCGCATTCGCGATGGTTAGCACGTTGCTTTGCGAACCAGTGATCCTGGCGTTATCGGAGAGGATAATCCCGTTCTTTTTCCACTGATAGGTGATCGGCGTGGTGCCGACATAGCTGACCGACAGCTTGAGGGTCCGGCCAGGGTAAGCCACCACTTGCGGGGGCAGGTCCTGGACCAAAACTGGTGCGCTATCGGACTGCACGCCCAGCAGTTCGACTTCGCCGATCTGCATGATGTTGTCACCCTTGGTGCTCCAAAAGTTCATCCGGTACCGCTTGTACGCCGCGGCATTGGCGATGCGAATCTCCTGAATGTTCTGCGCCACCGGGTTGAGCGCAAAGCCGGGATCGTTGCGCCCGCCGGGCAGCGCCAGGGCGTTGGAGGAGATGAGGGAGTAGGTCGCACCGTCATCATTCGAGCCCTCCAGCGAGTAAGTGGCCGGGTCACGCCCTTCCGCGTCGTTGGCGGTGTAAAACCGAAGGACGGTTACCGTCGAGGCGAGGATCGGTGTAACCTCGAATCCGACCGGGAAGCCATTCTCGAGGAAATTCAAATATTTGGTGGTGGTGTTGTCGATGGAATTGCCCACGGACTCGCCGGCGGGCCAGGTCCCGCCAAACCCGGTGATGGGATTGTTGGGGGCAGTCACGTCCGGCAAGCCGGAGCGGACGGTCAGTGTCGCGATGCCGCTGTTGACCGGCCCGGCCACGTTGGAGGCCACCAGACGGTAGTCGGCGGTATTCGTCCAGCCGATGCTGGTGAAGGCCAGGTTCGTCGTGGTCACTCCCGAGATGTTGCCGCCGTTGGCGAGATTTACATAGACGCCGTTGGTGCCCACCTGCCATTGATAACTGATGGGCTCGGTGCCGCCGGTTATCCGGGCGGTGATGACCACATTCGAACCTTCCATCGTAGTCAGGGTGGCAGGCGAAACTGAGCTGATAATCGGTGGCACGGCCCCGGCGGTGGCACTCACGGCCAACACCACCATGCGCCCACTAGTGGCGTTCTGTGAGCCGAGGTATTGGAGAATCACATTGGTGACCGGACTGGCGGTATTGCCGAGGGCAAACTGAGCCTCATAAAGCCGAGGATTGGGAGTGGTCGTATGTCCCGGGTCGTTGTTGATCGTGTTTCGATTGAGGTCCACCCGGCCGAGTGAAGTGAAGGCGTAAGGCGTATTGTTAAACCAATCCTGGGAAATGAACTGATTGGTCTCCCGGGTGCCGTCCCGGTACTCCATGATGCACTGGTTGGTAACCCGGCCGTTGGCGGTGGCGCTCAGGAAGGACAGTGCGGAATACGTCGCCGGGGACGCGAAGGTCAGGTTGGCGGTGGGATGGGCGTAATCCACGAAGATCCCGTTATTGGCGGTGTAACTGGCCGGCATTTGGTAATGATGGTCGGATTGCGCGAGGCTGGTGATGGTGGAACCTGGCGCCGGCAGCCCAGAGCTGGGGAATTGCTTGTAGTAACCCTGCTGGTACCAGGTATTGCCGGTGTTGTTCGTGCCGCCGTCCATGGAGACGGTGGTTGCGGTAGAAAGCGCATTGCGATAACGCGGGACGCTGGCCTCTACGATCACGTCCTGGTTGTAACCGGTGACCGTCAGCGGAGTGAAAGTTGTCCCGTCGGCGGAACCGCTCACGGCGAAGATGGCGATCCGGCCACCGGTGCTGTAGCCGAGTTCAACGCTCGTCACGGCGCTGGCGGTGTTCCCCAGCGTGATGTCGCTGAAGAAAAGCCGGACGTGTTGCGGGGAATCATTCCGGCTTTCAACGTTCATGTTATTCAGATTGACGCGGCCATTGGCGATCCAGGCTGGGGTTTGGGTAGTGTTGTACCAATCCGGGACGGTGATGGTGAAAGATTCGGCGGAAGTGTCGGCGAAATGAACCGTCACCGAGACGTTTGCGTCCCCGCCCGCGGCGGCACTGACAATCGAAAGCTTCGAAAAATTTGCCGGGCTCGCGATCGTCAAGGTGCCCGACGGCACGGCGGAGCTGATAAACATGGCGTCACTATTCCTAAAATCCGGCGCCATCGCCCAGGTGTGGGTGCCCACGGAGAATGAGGCGCCCGCGTGCGGGACACCAGTATCGTTGAAACCACCGAAGCCCTGTTCACAGAAGGTGGCGTCGGTGTTGTTCAGGCCACCATCCATCGTCGCGGTCGTGGCCGAGTACTGCGAGGTGGAGAGCGGCGCTCCGGCTTCGATGATCATGTCGCGGTTATAGCCGGAGATCGCCAGCGGAGTCCAGGTGCCGCCATCGAGGGAACTGCTGAGCGCAAAGATCGCCGCTCGATTACCGCTGGTGGAGGAGAACTCGACACTCGTCACCGGGTTCACGGTGTCAGTCAGCGTGAGATCGCCATAAAAAACCTTCGGGGCGGTGCCGCCAAGGTTTCCAATCTCGCCGTTGTCGGGATTTACCCTGCCATTGGCATTCCAAGCGATCGTAGTAGGCGTATTATTGAACCAATCAAAAATCTCCAACGTGCCCGTCTGCGAGCCGCCTCCCTGGTAGTTCACCTTGAAGTTGATCGTGCTGCCGCCGCCCCCGCCAGCCGCCAGGACCGAGAGGTAGTTCATTGCGGTTGGAGTGGTCAGCGTGATCGTCCCAGTGGGAATCGCGGTATACACACAGAGCACATTGTTGGTCGCATAGGTGGGGGCCATTTTCCACTGATGCCCAGAGAAATCGACGGCCGAAAAAGTCGAGCCGGCCGCGGGCAAACCGGACGCCTGGGCATTATTGCAGTATCCCGTTTCGTACCAGACCCAGGCGTTGTTGTTCGTGCCGCCGTCCATGGTCGCGGTCACGAAATTGCCCAGCGGCGGAGGGGCGCTAGCTTCGACCACCACGTCGGCGGTGAAACTGCCGGGGGTCAGGGGAACGGGGTTGAAGTCTGCTCGGGCTGCGGTAGCAGTCGCCAAGGCTAGCGATAGTAGAATTTTATGCTTGTTCATTTGCGGGTGAGGGTTTTTGCCACGCGGAAGTCGGGTCACAGCCAAAAGTGCAACCCCGACGGATAATTCATTATGCCAGACGGAAGCTGCAGGGTCAATGGTTACTTATAAGAAATTAGTGGAGAAAAAACTTCAACCCGATCGTTGTACCTTCTACCCCGGAGAAAAGTACGGATCGACGAACTGACAATCAAAGGAGTCTGGTCAGCGAGCGGTGTGGTCGTCAAAACTAGAACTCGATGCAGGGACTATCGAGTCGCCAAGGTGACCTGACCCCGCACAGCAGTTTCTCTTTGAATGCAGGGGGCAGGAAAGCATCCGAATTTCAACCACGCGGCTCCGCCCGCGATCAGGAAGATCGCGGGCGGTTAATGTAACGAGCTATCTAGTCAAGGCTTGTTGGGCGACACTGGTGGCTTGCCCTTGTTCGCCACCGCCAAAGTCTTGAGGTCCATTTTCACGATTTCCCGATCGTAAGTCATCAGCCCGTTGACCTCCACTTCCACATCTGTAGTTTGTGTGTAAACGGCAGCAGACAGTCCGCGCTCGTCAATCAACGGGAAGAGTTTGGCCACCAGTTCGAGATAGGCACTTTGGAGTTTTTCGCGATCAGTGAAGCTGCGGTAGCCCCAATTCTTTTCCGCCTGCCAGGTGTGCCCCGGCAGCGGCAGGCCTAGTCCGCCGAATTCTCCTAGCACCGTGGCGCGATTGCGCTCAGGATCCGGGGCGCCTGGTCCCGGATATTTGTGCATGTCGCTGATATCGCCGGTCCCGCGGTCCGTCCACCCGCTGGCGCTGTCGACCAATCGGGAAGGATCAAGGTTCTTCACCATTTCACTGATTCGTTTGGTGTCCCATTGACCCCAGCCTTCGTTATAGGGAACCCAGGTCACGATCGATGGGTGATTATACAATCCTGCGATCATGCTGGTCAGTTCTTGCTCATATTGCGCCCCCGACTCCGGGCCGCGGGTGATGTCCGGCTGATTGCCACTGATATATTTGTCGCCGCTGGGCATATCCTGCCAAACCAGGAGACCCAGTTTATCGCACCAGTAATACCACCGCGCCGGCTCGACCTTCACGTGCTTGCGCGCCATGTTGAAACCGAGCTTGCGGGTCATTTCAATATCATATCGCAAAGCCTCGTCTGTCGGCGCTGTGTAAATGCCATCCGGCCAGAATCCCTGGTCGAGCGGGCCAAATTGAAAATAGGGCTGATTGTTAAGCATCATCCGGGTAAAGCCCTTCTGATCCTTACCCAGGGAAATCTTTCGCATCCCGAAATAGCTATCCACGGAGTCCATGCTGCGTCCGCCCAGTTTAAGCTTTACCGTGAGATCATACAGGAACGGCCGCTCGGGAGACCAAAGTTTGGGCTTGGGTATGACGATCCGAGCCTCTTTGCCGGGCTGAATCGAGGCGCTCCCGACTTTCGAGCCGCGATCTTTCACCGTGATCTCCAATTGGTACTCGCCCAGCAGCGCGGGGGTGACAGGCTCCACGCGCACCGCTCCGCCATCGACGTCCGGCGTGATTTTAAGACCATTGATGCACGCAGCGCTGACCGGCTCGAGCCAAACCGTCTGCCAAATGCCGCTGACTGGCGTATACCAAATGCCGTGCGGGTTGCGGATTTGCTTGCCCCGCGGCTGGGTGCTGGCATCCGTGGGATCCCAGACCGAAACCACCACCTCGTTCAACCCGGATCGAATGGGATCGCTGATGTCGAACGAGAAAGCGTCATACCCACCACGGTGTGAGCCCATTTCCCGGCCATTGACCCACACCCGCGCCTCAAAATCCACGGCGCCAAAGTGCATTAGAATCCGTTTGCCGCGCCAGCCCAACGGCAATTGGAACAACCGGCGATACCAGATTCGTTCGCTGTCTTTTACCATCCGCTTTACTCCGGACAGCGAAGACTCAATCGGGTACGGCACCAGGATGGAACCTTCGAAGGTGGTTGGCTGGGGTGCATCCTTGGGCGTCACGGCGTATTGCCATAGTCCATTAAGGTTTTCCCAATCCTTACGCACCATTTGCGGCCGCGGATATTCCGGCAACGCGTTGCGCGGTGAAACCTCGTCGGTCCAGCGGGTTTTGAGCGGGCCTTCCGCGAGTTTCCAGCCGTCCGTCGCTGCCAGGCACGGCAGCGCGCAGCAGATGATCGATAACAGTTGAATCCATTTCTTTTTCATAAATCCTATTTGCATGTCCACTCGAGGATGCCCCCGGAGAACTCAGGCTGCAATTCCACTTCCAACCGGACAGCTCGGGTCTCCACCGGCTCGAAAGTGACCTCGTTGTATTGATTGAGCAAAATGCCGGCTGCGGAGGCGCCGGCAACCGGCTGCCATTTGTCTCCTTGCCGCACCAGCACGCGCCAACTCTTCGGCACGCGGCATTGCCCGGCACCAGTGTCGTCAAACCAATACACGGCGACCTTCGAAATCCGGGTCGGTTTGGCAAATTCCCGCGCCACCCACTCCACGCCGCCACGGTGATCCCACCAGGTGAATCGCGGAATCGAATGGTCATTTGAAGACTTAGGCTCCAGACCATCACCCAAGGCCTCCACAGTGTCGCCTCCGAAACAATGGGAAGCACTAAACGGTGAAGGTGGCTGCGCCGCCCACTCCGTCGCGGCAACCCCACTACCGATCCACGGGAAGGAACTGACTCGTAACCGCGCGGCTCCCATGGGAATCAACGTGACCGGTTCCACCGGCTCCGTCGACTTCACCGGGCTGCGCTGCAAACGTTCGATCAGGCCATTGCCATCCTCTTTCCAGGCGGGAATGCGGCGACCCTGGGCCTCCAGTTGAATCGGCACATTCTCAGGCGTGAAGGGTTGCAGTCGAGAGTCGAAGGGACGGCGCTTAATCTTAAATGATTTTTCCGGCTTCCCTGCCAGCACCAGTCCATAATTCCAGGGGCTGGTTGGTAAGACTTCGAGTTCAGGCCACTTTTCTGAATTTCCATACCGTGACCACCGTTCCCCGATCTTGAGTGAAAAGGCCATCGGCCCGTAGTACACCGATACGGCATTTTGGTTCTTTTCCCAGGTGCGTGTGCGGATTTTCATCGGCAACACCAGTTCCACTTTGTCTCCATCCTGCCAAATGCGCTCCAGCGCGAGGTAAGCACCAGCCCGCGGTTTGAACGAAACCTTGCGTCCATTAACTTTCACCACCGGCGTTTCACACCAACCGGGCAGTCGCAAATACAGCGGAAAGCGCGAAACCTTGTCCATGGCGAATGTGAATTGGACTTTATCACCAAACGGATAATCGGTTTCCTCGGTGATCTTTACGCTCTCCCCACCCCCGGTTTTGACAATGACTTCACTGGCAGCGTAGAGCGAGGCACAAATCCCGCGGTCTGGCGTGGCGAGCCACAGTTCCTCCGCATAATACGGCCAGCCGTGAGAGACGTTATGCTGGCAGCACCGATAAACTTCATAAGGACTGTAGGAAAACATTGTGCCGTCGTTTTGGATGCCGGGTGCCTTGTTGTTCTTATCGAGCCGCACCTGGTTGGCACTGGTCAAGTAATGCAGAGCTTTCAGATCGGGAGTCATCGCCGCCGGCAGGCTGTTGAAGGCCAGTTCCTCGCAGCGGTCGGCCCAAACGGGATCGCCCCCAATACGCAGCAGCATCTGAAAACTGTGCATAAACTCCACAATCCCACAGGTTTCAAAACCCTGCCGTGGATCGGTGTAACCCGGCCGGCAATTCTCATCCCCACCAAATCCGCCTCCGGGAAACTGGCCATACACACCCATGACGGCCTGGTAATTGCGTTCCGCCGCCTGCAGATTCTGCTCCGCCCGGCTTTGTTGGTAATAAACTGCCGGCGCACGAAATCCCTGGGCAATATTGACATTGTGCCAGTTGATCACCCCGGTATCCCAGCGCGCCATGTTCTCGTGTATCCGGGCCGCCACCCCCAGCAGCCAGGGCTCTCCTGTGCGATTATACAGCCAGTAAGCAGTTTCGATGTTATCGCCAAAGCGCAATTTGGGCCAGTATCCGTTCCCGAAGCTGCTGCCCGGCAGTTGATCCAACCAATGAAAATATCGCAGCAGGAAAGGCAAAACGCGCGGATCCTCCGAGAACTCGTAAAACGATTGCAGCACATTGCACATCACCATGTGCGGCCAAAGATCCGGCTTTCCCTCGAGGCTGGTCTTGAGCGCTCGCGGACCAAACCACCCTTCCGCATCCTGGCTGGCCAATACCGCGTCAATCCACTTTGGCGTTTCGCGCGTCACTCCGAGATTTCCGGTGACATAGCCCAAATCGCCGAAGCCTTTGAGCCAATAGGGAAGTTCTTCCCACCCGCTGTGCCCGGTGCCATTCGGTGTCGTCCAGGCGTTTCCCTCGAAGCGGCACCATTTGGAAATCTCCGGAAGTTTGCCGGTCATCCCCGTTGCCTCCAACTCCAACTGCTTTGCTAACCAACCACCCGGCTTGATGCTGCCGATCGGCAGTTTCAAAAACGGGCTGGGAGTTAACGGCGCGCGATTACCTATATAAAATGGATTGGTCGCGCCAGTCGGTGGCACGGAAACCATGCTCGCGAGGGTCTGCTGCTGTGCCCCCTCAGCGCCCCAACCTGGCGCGGTGCCCAACAGTACCAGGACCGCCGTGACCGTTAATGTTCTAATATTTCCCAATTCCATTGTGTTTCTGCGCCGTCTGACTGACGCTCGTTTGCTGGTCCGCATTCACCGGACACCGGAACGTGCTTACCGCTGAGGCCCAGCGCGCCACATCGCTAAACCGCCCCCAAACTCCTCAAAGTGACCAGGGGGCCCGCATTTTGCGAGCGCGGGTCCGCAGGTTGGCCACTTCATTGCCCATAAATTTCTCCTTCCTCGGATCCCAGATCAGCTTTGTGTTGAGCCGAATCGCTAGTTCACCCAGGTGGCACAGGGAGTCCGAAAACACGGATTCGTCGATCGGGCAGACCGCCGGCTTCCGGCTAAGAACACTGTCGACAAAATTGCCGGCGTGGTTCGAACTGCTGGTAAGCTTGATCGAAAACTTGGCCGGATCCTGATCAATCAGGCCTTCCGGTTGCAGATTGATCCCCTCGCGGTCCACGTGCACCCAACCGGAAGTTCCTTCGAAGGCAGTCCCGTGGCCGGTGATTCGGCGGTACCGACCCCGCCATTCCTGTTCTTGTGACCACTTATCGCACGTAGCCAAACCGCGATTACCGCCATTGGGCACCCCTGCGAACTTCATGGTCACTCCGCTGCCGAAAGCGTAATCGATATCCCACACCGTCGCCGTATCGCACGCGCCCTCGGCATAAAAAGTACCCCGGCCTCGCACCTCAATGGGGCCGTTGAACAACTCGCCGGCTCCCCAGGCTGCAATGTCGATCGGGTGTATCCCCCACCCGGCAATAAACCCAAGCGCGAAATCCGATTGATACCACCAGGTCTTGCTCCCGGAATCGTCCGAACACAAGTTCTCCGTGTGCGGTCTGAACTGAGCCGGACCCAGCCACCGATCGTAATCCAGCCCCGTCGGAGGCGGCACCACCTTGGTGGATCCGCCCGGCGCACTCCCGGGAGCCCACACATTAATATGTTTCAAGGTGCCGATGTACCCGTTGCGCACCAGTTCGCAAGCGAGCCGGAAAATGCGGATCGATCGTTGTTGTGTGCCGAACTGAAAAATCGCTCGCTTCCGGGCACATTCCTTTCGCAACGCCCAATCCTCCTCCAAAGACAGGCCCATTGGCTTTTCGAGGTAAACGTCCTTGCCGGAACGCACCGCCTGCAACGACGCCGGCACGTGCCAATGGTCCGGCGTGGCAATCAGGCAAGCATCGATGTCTTTTCGCTCCAGGAGTTGGCGAAAATCCACATAAGTAGCGCAATCCCGGTTTTTGTAGTGATCGTTGACCGCCTTTTGCGCCAGGTTCAACTGATCCTGCTTGACGTCGCACACCGCCACCACTTGCGCATTCTTCAAATTGAGGAAATTGCTCATATCCCCCCGGCCCTGCGGACCGGTGCCGATGCAGCCCACCACGACCCGGTTGCCGGGTGATGGGCGCCCGCCTCGACCCAGAGCGGTGGCTGGTATAATGGTGGGGAACAGCCCGACTGCGGCCGTCACCACGGCGCTGTGTTTCAGAAAGTCCCGGCGGGTTTTGCGATTCGTTTTCATGAGCTATGCGCAATGTTTGAATGCCAGCGGCTATGCGAGCGATGCTCCGCATCCGCCACAGAGGTCAACCTAAACACTCTGCCTGCCTTGGTCGCCCGAGTGAAGAAAAATCGCCCGAAGCAAGAAAATTTACAGCGCCCATTGAAGCTGGCCCTGATGGATTCCCTCGTGGGCGACGCCACAACGCCCGGGGGCAGTTCCGGGCGACCGACGCTCCCTGAGTTGATGATTTTTTGTTTGTTCAGAAAAGGTTTTCAAGCCATAGAAGGGCGGGCGACAGCAAAGCTGCGCCCGGATGTGGTGGCCCGCGTCCAGGCTGTCGTTGGCGTGCAATGAAAATTCTGGTCATTTCCATGGCGGGGATCGGTGACACGATCCTGGCTACGCCTTTACTGCGGGAATTGCGCGCCAACTTCCCTCAGGCCCGCATCGAATCGCTCGTCCTGTGGGCCGGTTCCCGGGATATTCTCGCTGACAATCCGGCTTTGAACGCGGTACACCAAAGGAATTTCCTAACCGCCTCCACGGCGAGCAATATGGCTTTTTTGCTGAAGCTGCGCCAGGAACGATTTGACGTCTCCATCAACACGCATCCGCAGAGCCGGATTCATTATCGTGGCATCGCCCGAGTGATCTCCGCGCGCCTGCGGCTTAGCCATGTCTATGACTGCTGGACCCCGTTGGATCGCTGGCTGGTCAACCGCACGCTGCCCCAGGACTACGGGCTCCACACGGTGTGTCAGAATCTCGACTTGCTGCCCTTGCTCGATGCACGGGTCACCAGCACCAGCCCCGCCCTGGAAATCATGCTCGCTCCCAAGGATCACGAATGGGCGGACAGCTTCGTTGCCAAACACGAGATTGTCGGCCGGACCTTGCTCGGGGTCCATGTCGGTTCGGGCGGTACAAAAAATCTGCGCTTCAAACGTTGGCCACTCGCCTCGTACGCCCAACTGCTACGACAAGCTTTGGAACGTTGGCCCGACCTGAGTGTGTTGTTGTTCGGCGGTCCGGACGAAACTGCCGACATCCAGTGGCTGATGGAGACGGTGCGTTCACCGCACCTTATTCGGGCGGACACCAAATCACTCAAGCAAGCGGGGGCTTTGCTGAAGCGCTGCCGGGCTTTCCTGAGCGTGGACACCGCCCTCATGCACCTGGCGGCAGCGATGAAGACCCCCCAAGTGGTTATCGAGGCGCCGACTTTCAACAAAACCAACGAACCTTTCGACAATACCTACTTTCTCGCCACCAATCCCGCCATCGCCGGGCAAAACCTCGAGTATTACCGCTATGACGGCAAAGGCATTAAAGGTTCGGAGACCCACCTCCGCCAAGTGATGGAATCGGTGCGCGTCGATTCGGTGTTGGAGGTGCTGGGCCGCGCGCTGGCCTGAGTTGTGGCTCAGGGTTGACTGGTAATCTTGGACCAGTCGTAACCCTGGGAGGCGGCGAAGATGGCGAAGTCCTTCTCGTTTTGGATCAGCACCGCCCGGACGACGCTGGAATCATCGGCCCGACCAAGGCTCAGATAGGAATCGGGAATAATTCCAACCTTCTTGTGCGCATAAATCAGGGCAAACAACGACTGGGCGAAGGCTACGTACGGCAGATCCTTGTAGGCGCCTTCAGCCGAGTCTTCCACGGCGTCGGCCAAAAACTCCAACTGGTCCACCAGGTGCGGGAATAATGGCTCATAGATCTGCGTGAACTCCAGCTTCCATTGCGGAAGATGCCGCAGCACTTTTTCCATAATGACCGGGGTGATTGTCGAGGCCCCGCGTTTTACGAATTCTACGATTTCCGCCATGCCGTCACTCTAGCCTATGCCTCTGGGAAGCAAAGGCGAAAATTTTCTATCAGTTCCTGCGACACACCGCCGTTCGTCGCCTCCTCGACCAACGCTCCGTCGGCATACGTGATTCTCTCCCGCCAACGCCGCTCCATTCGCCGCTCCTCGCACAATTCCGCGCCTCACTCAATTTCATTCGACTATTCCCCTTGCCGCTGTTACTCCTCGATCGATGAAAGTACTGCTGCTTCTGGGACTCTACTTGGTGCCTTACCTAGGTTTCACACAAACCACTGCCGCCGTAAACCACACCACGAATTCCACGCTCTCTTTTGCCAATGGAGGATTTGAATCCGGACTCGAGGGCTGGGTCTTTTGGAGCCGGGACGCCAGCGCCGGTTCGATTCAATTGCAGACCAACGCACCTGCCCACGGCAAGATTTGCGCCCTCATACGCCACACCGGGACCAAAGACTGGAGCCTGCAACCGGGCCCGAAGCTCGCGGTCCACCCCGGGCAGATCCTCGACTTAAATCTGGCGGTGAAGAAGGAAGGCCCGGGTGAAGCCACTTTGTGCGTCTCGACCTGGTCGAGCCCGGAGCAAGTGGTTTCGTGGTCTTACGCCGACTTGAGTGCCCCAGATCGTCCGGGTTGGCAGGTTTTGCGAACCCGTGTGTTTGTCCCCGCCGGAGTCAACTGGATTCAACCGAGATTGATTGGAGCCGGGCCGGTGGCAGCTTCCGTGGATGACTATTCCATTAGCGAAGTCCACGATCCCGCCCTGGTCCGAAGTGCCACCCTGCCGGCACAGATTTCCGCCAGCAATGAATGGCTCATCGCGACACTGCTCACCGCCGATGCCAGTCTCCAGGTTACCGACCGGCGCAGCGGCCGCACCTGGAAGCAACTACCTTCCGGCTCAGAAATCATTTTGGTCGACGCCAAATCGCAAAGAGACGGCCTGCAGGCACAACTGGTTCAAGCTTCCACCGGCTTGCGCCTGGGCCTGACGCTACGCCTGGAGCAAAACGCACCCGAGTTTGTTTTGGAACTGGCCGCGCAAGGTCCGTTGCGCCGATCACTCCCCTTCCCCCACCCTTTCGCCAGTGAACCTGGCGATCGCCTCGTGATTCCAATGAACGAAGGCATTTCTTATCCGGTGGAAGACCCGTCGATTCCAACGTACCGGCTTATTGCTTACGGTGGCCATGGGATTTGCATGGCCTTTTGGGGAGTGACCTCCGGTCAGGCCGGGCAGATGACGATCATTGAGACGCCAGACGATGCCGCAATCCAATTGCTGCGTGTGGACCACCGGCTGGTCGTAGCCCCGGAATGGGACCCGCAGAAAGGGTCCTTCGGTTACCCACGCCGGTTGCGCTACGTCTTTTTGGATACCGGCGGCTACGTGGCCATGGCCAAACGGTATCGCGCTTACGCCCAGGCCAAAGGCCTGGTGAAAACTCTCGCCGCCAAGCGGGCCGCCAACCCCAATGTGGATTTGCTGATCGGGTCAGTGAATGTGTGGTGTTGGGACCAGGATCCGGTGGGCGTGGTGAAGGAACTCCAATCGGCTGGCATCGATCGCATCCTGTGGAGCGCGGGGACCACGCCGGAAAACCTGCGCGCGCTCAACGAATTGGGGGTGCTCACGAGTCGCTACGACATTTACCAGGATGTCATGGATCCGGAACAATTCCCCAAACTCAGGTGGCGCAGCCAGGATTGGACTACCGCCGCCTGGCCCAAAGATATCATAACCGATAGGAATGAACTTCCGATCAAAGGATGGGGAGTGGAGGCAAAAGACAACTCGTTGATCTATTGCGGCGTCATCTGTGACCAACGCGCCCCCAGTTACGCGCGCGATCGAATCCCAAACGATCTGGCCACGCATCCATATCGCTGCCGGTTCATTGATACGACCACCGCCGCGCCTTGGAACGAGTGCTACGCCGCCAGCCATCCAATGACCCGCTCGGAAAGTCGTGAATGGAAGATGCAACTGCTTAAATATGTCTCAGAGGACTGCCGGATGGTCACCGGCTGCGAGACCGGTCATGACGCCTCCGTACCATTTCTTCATTACTTCGAAGGCATGCTCAGCCTGGGCCCTTATCGGGTGCCGGATGCCGGACGGCGCATGGAAGTTATCTGGACGACTGTGCCTCCGGAGGTCGCCAAGTTTCAACTCGGTCATGAATACCGATTGCCGTTGTGGGAATTAGTCTACCATGACTGCATCGTCTCCACTTGGTATTGGGGCGATTATAACAACAAACTGCCGGCGCTATGGGACAAGCGTGATTTGTTCAATGTGCTTTACGGCACTTCGCCCATGTTCATGTTCAATCGCCGGCTTTGGACGGAAAACCGGGACCGATTTGCGCGCAGCTACCGAAATACCGCCCGCCATGCGCGCGCAAATGGGTACTCGGAAATGCTGGATCATCGCAGCCTCACCCCCGACCACAGCGTGCAGCAAACTCGGTTCGCCAACGGACAGGAAATTACCGTCAACTTCGGCTCCAGCGCGTTTCAGATGCCCGGCGGAGAGTCGCTTCCCGCCGGTGGTTTCTTGGTCAAGCCTTAGCAACGATTCCTACAAACGTTCCTGAACCAACAGCAAGGTGAACTCGCGCAGTGCATTTCAGCACCAACAATGGTGCAGCCTGCCGAGGTTTCGGCTATTTTCATGAGCCAGCGATTTGTGATTGACCGTCGGCAAGTCAACTTCCAAAGTCCTGAGGTATGAACCATGGCATTGCCTTTTCTAAGCTCAGTGTCCTGCTCGGAATCACCGCTGGCATTCTGCTTGCCAACCTGGCTGGAGCTCAAACCGCCAGCACCGGGGTGAAGCTCCTTCAGCAAAACGACCGGGTGCGAGTGGAACTCAATGGACGTTTGTTCACCGAGTACTATTTCACGAATGTGCCCCGGCCGTTTCTCTACCCTCTCCTGGGCCCGGGCGACTTGCCCATGACCCGGGACTGGCCCATGAAGAGCGACACGGACGAGGAGCACGATCACCCCCACCACCGATCCTTCTGGTTCGCTCACGGATCAGTTAATGGAGTCGATTTGTGGAGCGAAGGCAAAGACTCCGGCAAAACCCTGCACACCGAGTTCGTAACGGTACGTTCCGGAGAAAAGACTGGCGTCATTCAAACCCGTAACAAATGGGTGAATAAAGAAGGCGCGACGCTTTGCACCGACGAACGAACTATCACTTTCCTTACACCGGGACCGGGAGACGAACGGATCATCGATTTCGCCATTACCCTCCAACCTGCCCAAGGAGACCTGACCCTGGGTGATACCAAGGAAGGCACCATGGCGGTCCGGTTGGCGGAGACGATGCGTTTGAAAGGCAAGGTCGGTAAGGGCCATATTGTGAATAGCGAGGGCCAGACGGACGACGCGACCTGGGGCAAGCGAGCCAAATGGTGCGACTATTACGGACCCGTCGCAGGAAAGACGGTGGGGGTCGCGATTTTTGATCATCCAGCCAATCCTCGCTACCCAACCTGGTGGCATGTCCGGGACTACGGGCTATTCGCCGCCAACCCTTTCGGCCGCCATGACTTTGAAAAGCTGACGGACAAGAACGCCGGCGATCTCGTGATACCCGCTGGAAAATCTGTCACCTTCCGCTATCGCTTTGTTCTGCACCAGGGGGACGAGAAATCGGCCAAAATTGCCGAAGCTTACGAGGCTTACGCCAAGGGGCAAAATTAAGGCCCACAGAACGGCCGGAGCGATTCATTCTAACGAGCGACGCGTCGCGCCGCCTCCCTCCGGTTAAAAGCCACGGCATCCGCGTAGCGCACACCGGCGCCTCCGAAGATGTCAAGGGCGGAGCCGATGGTCAGATCCACTCGACCATCACTGAGATTGGAAACTTCAGCCAGATCTTCCAGGCTCCTTGCCCCACCGGCATAGGTCACGGGGATCGTCGCCGCGCGCGCCAGGCGACGCACCAACTCACGGTCGATGCCCCGGCATTGCCCTTCCACATCCACCGCGTGCACCAGGAACTCCGCACAGCTCTCCGATAAACAGCGCAAGTTCTCCGCCGTGACTTCGTAATCGGTAAATTTCTGCCAGCGATCGGTCACCACGAAGTAGCGCCCCGCACGTACGCGGCAACTCAAGTCCAACACGAGACGATCCCGCCCGATGGCCTTCACCAGCGCGCTCAGCCGATCCCAATCGATCCTGCCTTCGCGAAAAACCCAGGAAGTTACGATGACGTGAGATGCACCCGCGTCAAGCCAGCTCCGCGCGGTGATATCGGTAACCCCACCGCCAAGCTGCAATCCGCCAGGCCAGGCGGCCAACGCTTCCCGGCCCGCCAACTCATTCCCCGGCCCCAGCAGAATTACGTGGCCGCCCCGCAGGTCGTCTTGACGATACAATTCCGCATAGTAACGAGCGGGGCGTTTGGAAACAAAATTGGTCTCTGGCGGCACCTCACTTGTTAGTGTGCCGCCCACAATCTGCTTCACTTTCCCTTCGTGCAGATCAATGCAGGGACGAAACATGCCGGCAGGGTCCGCGGAACGCGGTCCGGCTACTTCAACCGCGCCAGGGTTTCCTGGACTTTGGCGAAGTTAGGCAGTTCCTTCGGGGTCGGCGTCTGTTCGCTGTATTGCACCACACCTTGCTTATCGATCACGAAAGCGGCGCGCGCGGAGGTATCCCCGATGCCCGCGAGCATCGGAAACAGCACGTCATATTTACGCGTCACGTCCTTGTTCAAATCGCTGACCAGGGTGATGCCGATTTTCTCCTTTTGCGCCCAGGCTTCCTGGGCAAACGGCGTATCGACGCTCAGTCCAATGACGTCGGCATTCAGTCCGGAGTAGCTGTTTAACCCGGCCGTGATGTCGCACAGTTCCTGTGTGCACACACCCGTGAAGGCCGCCGGAAAAAAGAGCAGCACGGTGTGCTTCTTGCCAAAATTGGCGCTCAGCTTGACGTCCACCAGTCCGGACGCCTGCTTCGATTTGAGCGTGAAATCAGGGGCTTTCGAGCCAACAGGTATTGCCATAATCGTTTGGTTGCTTTGCAGTTATCGTTTAATGATCCCGGGCATATTTATGCACGTTTGCCCGGATGTCAAATAGCCGCCAACACTTCCTCAGCGTGCTCCGCCGGTTTTACCGTCGTCCAAATCTGACGAATCACACCGTCCGGGCCGATGAGGAAGGTCCCTCGGTGCGTCCCCTCATAGCGGCGACCCATGAAGGTCTTTTTACCCCAGACCCCGTAGGCCATAAAAATTCTCGACGACTGGCCAATGCCGTTGGACCAGGCCTATTTACCCGCGTTTGTAGGCAGGCTGGCCGGATGCGCACTGAGTTGGCGCACGCCGTCAATAAGATATAGCAGACCGGAAGCCGCCGTGCAAAGCGCGGCACTGGTGGTCCACCACGGCAAATATGGACGCGGGCATTGCATCAAAATCCACAGCACCATCACCATCTGCAGCACCGTCGCCACTTTGCCCACCATTCGTGGCCGCACTTTGACCTTCCCCACCATCACCTGGATCACCACCATGCCCAGCAACAGCACGCTATCCCTCCCCATAATCACCCCGGTCACCCATAACGGAATCGGCGCCAGGTGCGGTTCGTGATCAAAACTCAGGAGCACGATCCCAGAGACCAACAGCAGTTTATCCGCCAAGGGATCCAGAACCGCACCCAACTCGCTGCGCTGATTGTAATGGCGCGCGATATAACCATCCACCCCGTCCAGAATCGACGCCACCGCAAAGCAAATAATCGCCAGCACCCGGTACGACTCCTCTCCGTTCCTCCCGTAATATAATACCAGGACCACGAAAAATGGGATCAGCAGGATACGCAGAATGGTAATCTTATTCGCGGTGGTCATGGCGAATTCTGAGCTGAGTTTGCCAGCCTTCGGTAACTGGTCAACGTTTTTGGCACGCGCCGCGAATGGCGCGCCCATGGGCCAATGGTACCAGGCTAGACGGGCGACGGACCTGGGGCATGACTCTTCCGAGCGAACCATTTCTCCCGGCAATCCGGACAAACCCCGTGGCTGAAAGTGGCGTCAGAGCGTTTCTGAACGAAGATTTCCACCTCGTTCCAGTAGCCTCGATCGTCGCGAATCTTCTTGCACCAGGCGCAGATTGGCATCAAGCCGCTCAGAGTTTTGACATTCGCGAGGGCTTCCTTCAATTCGCCAATCAGGCGCTGCTGCTCGGTTTCGGCGCGCTTACGTTCCGTGATATCCATCCCGTAGAAGTTCGCGTAACCCGCCTCCGCCACGGGCACCACCAGGAACGCATAGATTTTGCCCTCAAAACTGGCTTCAAACTCGCACTTCTGATTCGAGGAGAACCCGTTGTCCAATCGTTCCAGCCATTCTCCGGACACGAAGTCGCCCACGCCCCAGCCCAACGTCAGCAGCGCATCGCTGCCGGCTTGATTGCAGTACAGCACCTGGCCGTTTTTGCCTAGCCGCAGCACCGGGCTGGGACTCTCCGCCGGTATGCGCGCTAAGACCGCGTTTTCCTCAAGCGCCCGCTGCAAATGATCATTGGCCGCCAGCACCTGGTTGCGCAACCCTTCGGTGGTCCGCACCTCGGCCAGCGCATCCGAGCACGTGCCCAGCAAAATGGACAACAGGTTGAATGTGACCTCCTGGCTGGGGACGTGTTCGCGTTTGAGTACCCCGCAGAACATGCCCAAACGCTTGGCCGACACCCCTAGCGTGTGAAACACACCTTGCGCCGAACCATTCGCAGCTTGCCGCTCGAAAAATGTTGGCGCGCTTTGGCGCAAGGCCCAGGCGAATCGACCAGCCCGCATCTCGTGTTGCACCAGCTCCCGCAAGAAATCCCCTTGCCCGGCCGGCGCGCAATGGCAAAGTTCAAAATCGAAATTAGCCGGATTCACCAGAAAGAAGCCGACGGTTTCAAATAAATCGAGCCCGAAGAGATAACGTTCCGCAACCTCGAGGATAGACTTAACATCATGGCGCTCGGTGATGTCGCGCCGATAATGATCCAGCGCGGTGAACAGACCCAGGAAGTCCCCGTTGCGAGCCCCATATTCCTGTAACCTGCCGATGCCGGTCTTGAAAAATTCGGGATAAATGGATTCGTGAATCACAACGACAGCTTTGCGGTTTTGCTGGAGGCTCGGACGAATGAATCCTGCACGGTGGTGATTTGCTCGTCGATTGACTCCATTACCGACTCCAGAACATCTACCGTCAAGCCCACGCGTTCCCACGCCGGCACGGACAGTGGCGGGATAAAGCGTTCACCTGAATTTCCCATTTCCATGGCGTGGGCCAGGTAATCCGCTACGTGCACCACCGAGCTTTCCAGTTGGTAAAATCCTGCGGCCATCGGGCAGTGGTGATTCGCCACCGCCTGCACCAAGCTGGCGGGATATTGCCATCCGCGCAATAGTTCCTCGCCGATCTGCGCATGGTCAAACCCGAGCACCGCGCGCTCCGCCTCCCGCAGCAGCATTCTTTTGCTGCGATATAGCGCAAAAATCTCGGCGGCCTGTTTTGGCGCTCGCGCAAACACCACCAACCGCCCTAAGTCGTGCAACAGTCCGGCCACAAAGAATTTTTGGGCCGCGGGCAGTTGCCGGGCTATCGCCAGGCAGCGAGCTCCGATCCCGCAGGCCAGGCTGTGCTTCCAGAATGACTCCATGCTCACATATTCCGGGGAGATACCCTCGAACGCCTCGATCACACTCGAGGCCGCCAGCAAATCCAGGACTTGCTGAATGCCGATGAGGCTGATCGCTTCCGATACCGTCTCCAGGCGGTTGGCAAAACCGAAAAACGCACTGTTACCCAACCTCAGCAAGCGTGCCGCCAGCTCGGGATCTTTTTCAATCACCTCCCCGAGATTGGAAAGGGTGCTGTGAGAGTCATTCAGCACGGACTCGATCTGCGCAACCACCCCGGCATAGGAACCAAGGTTGGGGACACCCTCCGTGAATTGTTTGATGCTAATTCCCATTGGCCGCGACCTTCCCTTTCATGGTTTGCCGGGCTTTGCGGCGCAGCACAAGATCAAAAGTCTCCGCTTGCACGGCATTCTTATCGATGGGATCCCAAAACAGCTCGGTTAGTTGCCGACGCAGCTTTTCAAGTTCCTCGGCCGGGATCCGCTGTAGGATGTCGGGAGCTTCCTCGCTGGCACCAGCCTCGACCTGCATTTCCGAAATTCCCCAGGCGTTGAGGATATGGATGTGCTTCTCCGTCAGGACACATCCAGCCGGTATCAACAGCATGTTGTCCATGTTCTTGACGTCCGCCGTCACGACCATCCCCTCGCGTACCAATCCTAATTTGATTCTTGGCATTTCTTCCCCGCGCTCTGCTGGGCACCCTAACCGCCCACCATGGGCTTCGAGTGCTCCGTGAATAGCCAAAGGCTATACTGCAAGGAGCGGGTTTGGCGAATAAATTTGAGAGGCCCGACTGTCGTTCCGCGGCTGACCCCAATTCGACGCCGCCTTACCGCTGTTCTTCCGCCACGAAGCGTGGACCATCACTGTTTGACTGCAAGCCGTTCGGCGTCTTCTGCCGTCAGCGCGCTGCCTGCAACTGCTTTCGGTTTGACCAGAGTTCGCGGGGCTTGAAGATGCCCACCGGGGTGATAATCCCGGTGATCAATTCCGCCGGCGTAACGTCAAATCCTGGATTCACGGCACCGCTGGTGGCATTGGCGACCCGCACGTAAACCCGCTTCCCAACGCTGCTTCGTCCTGGTCTGGGCGGAAGGACTCCCCAGGCGCCGAGGACTTCCGCTTCGTCACGATGCTCAATCGGGATGTCCATTCCCGACCGCAATCCCCAATCAATCGTTGACAATGGAATCGCAACGTAAAAGGGTATCCGATGGCGATGGGCCAGCACGGCTTTGGTGTAGGTGCCAATCTTGTTGGCTACCTCACCGGTGCGTCCGAGCGTGCGGTCGCTGCCGACGATCACCAAGTCGATCTTCCCCCGCTGCATGAAATGCCCGGCCGCATTGTCCGGGATAATCTGGTGTGAAATTCCCTGCTGCGCCAATTCCCATGCGGTTAGTGTGGCCCCTTGGCTGCGGGGCCGGGTTTCATCGCACAACACGTGAAATGATTTGCCTCGCTGCTGCGCGGCATACAAGGGAGCGGTCGCGCTGCCGAAGTCGACGAAAGCGAGCCATCCAGCGTTGCAATGTGTAAGCACGGTCATGCCCTCGCGGATCAACTTGGCCCCGAATCTTCCAATGGCCGCGCAATGCCGGACATCCTCTTCCGCGAACTCCTCGGCCGCGGCTGCCGCCAGCGCTTGCTGTTCTGCGACACTTTCCCCAGCCCGCATCGCCTCCCGCACCAGGTTCATGGCGTTTACCGGATCCACCGCGGTGGGTCGCGCTGACTTCAGGGTTTCATAAACCTCGGACACGTGCCGCTGAAACCGATCCAAACGGTTCCCGCTAAATGCTCGTGCGCCTTGCGCCAAACCATAAGCCGCAGTCGCCCCGATGGCCCCAGCCCCGCGCACCACCATGTCCCGAATCGCCCGGGCGGTGTCGACGTAGTCCTTTGCCGAGTAAATCTCAAATTGGTGAGGCAATAACCGTTGCTCGATTAAGTCAACGGTGTTGCGCTCCACGTCATAAGTGACAGTGCGAAAATCGCGAGCACACCCCTTTACCTTAACTTGCATCGGACGAGCGTTGAAGTTACGGACCCGTCAGCGGCCGTCTGGCGAGCTGCAGCTTGCGGATTTTCGCCTCGATGCCGCGGTAAAGCGGATGCTTGCGCAGAGTTCGCAGATCGGGATCCTTGGCCAGCCATTTGAAATCTTGGTAGCCCAAAGCCAGCGCCTTTTCGAGGGCTCCGAGGGCGGCATCTACTTCGCCGTTTAAAGAGTTGCTGCAAGCCAGATTATAAAAAACCAGCGGATTTGCGGGCTCCAAGGCAGACAGGCGCCGGTCAACTTGCAGGCTGTGCTCGAATTTGCCGCGTTGAGTGTAATGATCCCCAAGGATCTGCAGCGCCTCAACGTACTCGGGATCACGTCTGACAATCCCTTCCAAAAAGGATATTTTAACGTCCAAATCACGTTTGTCTTTGGGCGTTAATCTCTTAGCCTTCGCACTTCTCTTTTGCGGCATACGACGACTGAATTCTTTACCATCAACATATCCAAGTCAAGCGTGCCAGCGGCGCCAACGAATTCATCTTGACCAATTCTAGCGCGATCTCGCCAGAACGACCGACTGCAATGGTTTGGCTTCGCCGATGGATTGACGAAGCAACTGCAAGGTTCTAATCTTGCCCTTAATTATCATGAGCTTTTCACGCACCAATTCTCTTCGTAATCTGGCTTCCGCCAGCGTGGTGGCGCTGTCCACCCTGCTCCTGCCACCGGCCACGGCGGTCGACTTCTCCGAGCAAAACTCCAGAACGGCCCCTGCCTGGCTCCGTGACGGCGTGGTTTATGAGATCTTCCCGCGGGCGTTTTCGCCGCAAGGTGACTTCAACGGCATCACTGCCAAGCTGGACGAACTCAAGGAACTTGGGGTCAACGTCCTCTGGTTGATGCCCATTCAACCGATCGGAGAAAAGCTGCGCAAAGGCACACTGGGTAGCCCTTACGCCATCAAGGATTATTACGGCATCAACCCAGAGTTCGGCACGGCGGAAGACCTGAAACGCCTGGTCGCGCAGGCGCATCAGCGCCAGATGAAAGTGATCCTGGACATGGTGGCGAATCACACTGCGTGGGACAGCGTCATGATGCAGTGGCCGGAGTTTTACAAGCAGAAGGACGGCAAAATTGTTCCCCCGGTCCCGGAATGGACCGATGTCGCCGGCCTGAATTACGAGAACCCGAAGCTGCGTGAATACATGATCCAGATGCTGAAGCACTGGATTGATCCAAAGACCTTTAACCTGGACGGTTTTCGCTGTGACGTCGCCTCCATGGTGCCGACGGATTTTTGGGAACAAGCCCGCGTGGAACTGGAGAAGGTGAAGCCGGATATCATGATGCTTGCGGAGGCAAGCAAGCCCGAACTGCTACTCAAGGCCTTCGACCTCGACTACTCCTGGCCGCTGCATGGCACCTTGAACCAGGTTCTCCTCCACGGCGCACCGGCAACCGAACTGCGCCGGTCGTGGGAAGATTCCCGCAAACAGTTCCCTCGAGGCGCACTGCATCTCCGTATTTCGGATAACCACGACGAAGCGCGGGCGGTCGCACGCTTTGGCATCCGCGGCGCCCTGGCGGCCTCGGCACTTATGTTCTGCCTCGATGGCGTTCCCCTCCTCTACAACGGCATGGAGGTTGGTGATGCCACCGAGTCCGGCGACCCGGCGCTGTTCGAAAAACTGCCTATCTTCTGGAGACCTAAAGAGCGCCCCCCGCTGCGCGAAATCTACCGGAACCTCGCCAGCCTGCGGCGAACCTACGCCGCCTTCCGCAACGATCTCGTCATCTGGCTCAGAAACTCCGACGAGGCGAACCTGGTCACTTTCCTGCGCCTGGATGAAAAGGACGAGTTTGTCGTGGCCGTGAATTTCTCTAATCGCCCGATTGTCGGCTGGGTGGAAGTGATGCACGACCAGGAATTCAAACCTTTGAAAGTGGCGGGCATGCCAGATGCCGTTCCAGGGGCGTTTCCCCTTTTCCGGTTGAACGGTTTCGAGTGGCGCATTTACCACCGACAAGTCACGAAGTAGCCGACCGCTCACAGGCAAGCGACGCTGGCCCTCCGGGCTATTATTCCAGTTCTTTCGCGACCGCGCTGACACAGAGCGCGGCCACGATCATAGAACCGCCTCCGAGCAACACCACGTTCATGGGGTTGTCCCCCAGCACTGACTTCATCAGCAACCCCAGCCCCAACGATGCCAGGATCTGCGGGATCACGATGAAGAAATTGAACACCCCCATGTAAAAGCCCATTTTGTCCGCGGGAATGGCGTTGGCCAACATGGCGTAGGGCATCGAAAGTATGCTAGCCCAGGCCACCCCCACCAGCAGCATCGATATCAGCAGCACCTGCTGCTGCGGCACAACATACGCTAGCGCCAACCCCGCACCGCCACACATCAGGCACACCCGGTGAATGCTTCGGGCGCTGAATTTTCGGACCAGCGCCAGCAGCAAAAAAGCAAACACGAAGGCCGTCCCATTGTAGACCGAAAAGCAAACGCCGCCCCATTCATTCCCCGCCTGATACTCCGGTGTGCCAGGCGTACCGCCGAACACCCTGGTCGCGACTGCCGGCACAAAATAAATCCACATGCAAAACAGGGCGAACCACGTGAAGAATTGAACCACTGCAAGCTGCCGCATCGTTTTTGGCATGGTGACTATGCCACCCAGAATTTCACGCACCATCTGCCCCAACCCTCCCGCACCCTGTTTGGCCTGCTTGAATTTCTCCAAGTCGTCCGGCGGATATTCCGGCGTCGTGAAAATTGTATACAATACGGCGCAGAGAAAGACCGCAGCTCCGATGTAGAACGCCAATTGCACCGCGCGCGGGATCGCGCCCTGGGAGGCGGCGCCCGCCCCAATTTTGAACCAATTTGTCAGGATATACGGCAGTGCGGAAGACAACACTGCCCCCAACCCGATCAGCAGGCTTTGCATGGCAAAACCGCTTTTGCGCTGAGCCGGTGGCAACATATCCCCCACGAAAGCCCGAAAGGGTTCCATGGTGATGTTGATGCTGGCATCCAGGATCCATAGCAACCCGGCCGCCATCCACACCGCGCCGCATTGGGGCATCACGATCAACGCCAGGCTTGCCAGGATTGCGCCCACGAGAAAATACGGTCGCCGCCGCCCCAACCGGCCCCAAGTCCGGTCGCTCGCATACCCCACTATCGGCTGGACGATCAGCCCTGTTAACGGCGCTGCCAGCCACAAAAATGCAATGTCCCCTTCCCTGGCCCCGAGATATTGGTAAATGGCGCTCATGTTGGCCATCTGCAACCCCCAGCCAAATTGAATGCCGAAAAATCCGAAACTCATGTTCCAGACTTGCCAAAAGCTTAATCTCGGTTTCTCCATAGGATTGTGAACTAATGCACCATCGTTTGGCGCCCCATGCAATCCCAAAATCCCAAGGCCCAACCCGGGATTGAGCCCCGCTTACCGATCCTCACCAACTTAACCGCCTGCATCTGGGCGGGCACCCCGTTCCAAACCTTGCCAAAATGCCGAATATGGCTTTCATTAGCCGCATGAAACTCTCGACCAAACTTGAAAAAGCGCTAAACGACCAGTTGAATCTCGAACTCAATTCCGCCTACGCCTATCTCGGGATGGCGACTTATTTCGAGGCGACCCCTTTTGTGGGTTTCGCGAGTTGGATGCACTTGCAGAGCCGGGAGGAACTCGGACACGCCAACAAGCTCTTTAAATATATCGCCGAACGCAACGGCCGCGTAGTGCTGGGCGCCATCGAAAAGCCCAAAGGGGAATTCAAATCTCCACTCGAAGCCTTCCGCGCCAGCCTCGGCCACGAGCAAAAAGTCTCGGCCGCCATTTGTGGCATTTATGAGCTCGCTTTGGCGGAGAAAGACTACGCGACGCTCGCCTTCCTGCAGTGGTTCCTGGATGAACAGGTCGAGGAGGAAAAATCCGTGGGTGACATGATCGATAAGCTGCAATTGATCGGCGAAAATCAAAACGGCCTTTTCCACCTGGACAAAATGGCCGCGAAGCGCGGCGCGGAGAAGGAATAATCTACCAGGGATCGGATCGGACCCGGTGCTACCGCCCGCCGGATGTCCCCCCATTACACCCGTCACTTGCTAATCAAATGCCGCATCGCACTCTGGATCTTGCGCAAGCGGCACATTTCCTCCACTTACGACCCGCACAGGTAGAGCGCCTGGTCAAAGACGGAGAAATCCCCTTTGAAAAGCGCGGCGGCAAAATAATCTTTCGCCCCCTAGAAATTCAGAGCTGGGCTTCACGTCGCATCCTGGGTTTGGATGGTCGTAGGTTGCAGGATTATCATGGCGGGGCGACCCAGGATTCTGCGGCATTCGACCTACAGGAACTGCGGGTGTCGGCTTGGATGCGTCCCAGTTATATCAAGCCCTCGCTGCCAGCGAAGACCCGGGCCTCGGTCTTGCGAGAAATGGCCAAACTGGCGGACCGCACCGGTTTGGTCACCGACACCTCGGCTTTGCTGGCGGGACTGGAAGCAAGAGAACAACTCTGCTCTACAGGTTTGCCCGGCGGTTGGGCGCTATTACACACCCGGGACCATGACCCCTATTTGTTCGATACCCCAATCCTGGTGCTTGGACGAACAGTGCAGGCCATCCCGTTTGGGGCGCCCGACGGCCGGTCCACCCGGCTTTTCTTCCTGCTTGGCTGCAACGACGACCGGCTGCACCTGCATGCCCTGGCACGCCTTTGCCTGATGGCCCAAAAATCCGATTTGATTCAAGCTCTTCTGGAGGCGCCTGACGCCGAGAGCATGCACCAGGCGCTGGAACAGGCGGAAACCGCCGTCACAGGAACTACCCCGCTCGCACGGTAAAGTAAACAGGCCGGAGTTCTTTCGAACTCCGGCCTGGTGGAATGATTAATCCGGCTTAGAACTTCTTCGAGATTTCGAAGTAGATAAACCGGCCCAGGATGTCGTAGGTCGATTTATCCGTGTTGTCTTCGCTCGAGGAGGCGATCAGCGGCGCGGTATTGTCAGTGATGTTATTGCAGCCAACCGCCAAGCGGGTGTTGTTAAACCACTTGCCTTCCTGGCGGAAGGTGTAGGCGAGTTGCATATCGATCGCGTACCAGGCCGGAACGACCCACGCTTTGCCATTTTGCGTGTAATCGTTTTGCGCGCCCGCGCCAGGTTGATTGCTGGCGTGCAAGCTACCTTGATCCACCACCTCGGGGATGTAGCGCGCATTGATCGTGTAAGTGAAGTTCTTGAAGTCCCAGGTCAGGCCTGTGTTGATGGTGTAATCCGGCAGCGTGCCTTGAGCACCACCTGCAGGACCGTTGTCCGTGAACTGGCCTTCGTAATGATAAGGACCACCAATCAGCGGATCCTTGTAAGTGTAGTTGAACAGCAGATTCGCCGAGGCGAAGAAGGTGAACTTGCCGACGTTGTCGGTGGGCAGTTCATACATCGCCGAGAAGTCAATACCGTCGGTCATCTGCTCGGCGCCGTTACGCAACGGACGACCCGCCGATCCCCAGTTCGCCACCGTCACCTGGTTGGGCGCAGTGGTGGTAAGGCGCGTCCCGTCGTCAAAACGGAAGCTCGGAGCGAATTCCGACGCTGAACCAAACTGATTCAAGCTGTCCGCCACCGCTTGGGCGCCGACGCGATAGACGTCGTTCTTCGTCTGCACATGGTAGTAGTCCGCGCTCACTGTCAGGCCCTGAATGGCCTTCGGCGAAAACACGATGCCAGCGCCCCAGTTGTCGGCATCAGCCGGCTTGAGGTTCGGATTGGAGATCCAATTCATCTGCACCTGGCCATTGCCACCGGCACTAATTGTGTCGAAGCTCACGACCGGGGCTCCGTAAAGCTGGAACACGTTCGGAGCCAGGAAGCTCTGGGAGTAGCTGGCGCGCAACGTGACCTGCTTGTCGATCGGCTGCCACCGGATACCGACTTTCGGCACCGCGCTGTCACCACCAGGGTTGAAGGACTCATATCGTCCAGCCGCGGTGATTTCAAAGCTGTGCAGCACGGGAATCTTCATGTCTTCCGACGTGATCGGGATACGAGTCTCGATAAACGCCGACCAGCTATCACGATGCCCCGGAGGAGTCGGGAAGTTCTGGTTCTGGCCGATCAACTGCCCCGCTTTGGTCAGCGGATCATAATCGACCGCCAGCGTTTCCTGATAATAGCCACCGCCGACGGCGACACCCACCTTACCGCCAGGAAGTTCGAGAGGCTGGCCGGTGATCATAGCGTCACCGCCCCAGAGCTCAGATAAGCCGGTAGTCATACCCGTCGCGCGCAGGGCCTCGATCGTGCGAGGATCATTGCCGCCGGGCAGCGCGAACGGATTGAACAGCGGTACCGGACCGATTGGATCGGTCAAGGCGCTGAAGCCCTGAGCCGCCAAACCAGCGTTGGAGTTCGCAGTCGTTGCCAGCGCCAGCGCGCCACCGTTCGGCGAGTTCCTCAGGTACTGAACCTGGTCATCCCGATTGTAATTGAAGGCGGCTTCGTATTTCCATCCTTTGTCGAGGTCACCCTTCAAGCCGGCCACAAACCGATAGTAGTCATTCTGGTTCTCATAAATACGCGGCCCGATATCGATGAACCGTGTGCGCACGCGCGGGCTGCCAGCACCCTGGGCACCAAGGGCAGTCTGGAACGGATTAATCGGAGAATCCGCCGCGATGGTGATATTTGCACTGCTAAGGCTGGACATCGGCGCGGGCGCCAGCGCGCCACTGCTGAAGGTGTTCGCATACAGAAAATCACCGAACAGCACCATCTTCTCGTCAAAGATCTGGTGGCTGCCGTTGGCAAAGAACTGGCGACGGTCCTGAGATTGAATCGAGGGTACGCCCAGTTGGGTGGTGTTAATCAACGGCCAACCGGCAGCTTCACCCGAGGATCCCAGCTTGGCATAGGCAGCATCAAGTTGCTGCCCCACCGGAGTGCTCGAGATGGGCAGATAAACTCCAGGGTGCGCAGCTAGGTAAGCAGGCACGCTAGCATACTGGACACCGGGATCCACCGGAGGAGCTTTGATGGCCGGGTTGTAGCCTGCCGATCCCTGAGCGAACGGAGAACCCGCCAAAATATAGGATACGCCACCGCTTTGAACACGGCCGGGATAGGTCGGGCTCACGTAAGTTGGCGGGAATAGCCCCGCATTCAGCAGGTCGGCAATACCCATGGAGGCGACTTGCCGGTCCTTCGCCATCAGGGGGTCCATATAATAATACTGCGCGCCGGCAACGAAGGAGCTTTTTTCGGTCGTCGTGCCCGCTACCAGGTAGGCGCTCTGCTCGGTGACATTGCCCTTGTCCGTGGCAAAACCGTAGCGGCCGCCGATTTCAACGCCGCTGAAATTCTTCTTGGGAATGATGTTCACCACACCGCCGATGGCATCGGAACCATACAGAGCGGAACCGCCGTCCTTCAGGATTTCGATGCGCTCGATCATGGCGAGCGGGAGGGTGTTGACGTCCACCGCCGCACCACTGCTGAAAGCGGAACCAGCGAGGCGCCGGCCATCCAACAGCACGAGCGTGGGCAGGTTGCGCAGCGCGACATTCGCTTCGCCGCCACCGCCGTTGTTCACGGTCTGGCCTACGTTGCCATTTCCGGAGAAAGACGGATTGGTCTTTTTCAAAGTTTCCAAAACGTCCTGAGAACCGACGCGCTCGATGGTGGTCGAGGAAACCACGTCCACGGGCGCCGCACCCACGGTCTCAGCCGTCGGGATGTAGGAACCGGTCACCACGGTGGGTTTGATCTCGGTAGGAGCGTTGGTACTTTGGGCCACGGCAGTTACGGCCACACAGGAGCCGGCGGCCACACCGGCCATCAGGGTTCTGCACAGATACGGAGGCACTCTTCTCTTTCGCAGATTATTACTCATATGTATTAGGTTTTTAAGTTTCGGAATGACTTGAGGCCGTTTTAGACCCATCACCAGGAGGATGCAAGCGAAAAAATGCGCGGTTTGAACAGGAATTAAATTGCGGTCAAACCACCCAAATCACTAGTATGTTCGGCCTGCGGCCACCGCCGTGGCAAAATCCGCTGCCGGAGTCGCAAGAGTTTGGCTTTAATGCTACATTAGTAATGATGAGAATCGTGAGATCGCCGGCCCGGCCCGCGCCCGATTGCCCGCTCCGCGGGAACCGGAAAACCGCCGCCCGCCTGCCCGCGGAGATCCGTCTTGCCCCATGAACCCCGCGCCCGCGTCCGAAATCAAGCCCCAGTACACGCTGCACTCCGACCTGGCACGGTTGTGCCTCCCGGCCGAATACAAGGACAGCAACCGCTCGCTGGCCTACGCCAACTCCGTTTGCGCTTTGTTCCTGGCCATCGGCCTCGTCGGCTTGAAAGCCCCGGAACTGGTGTTCCGCCCCCTTTCCGAAATCTCCGAGCCGGTGCCGGTGCTCATCGAGCAGCAACCGGAGCCGGTACAGCGTGTCCAACCCGATGTCAAAGAGGAAGAACCGCCCCCGCTGGACACGCCCACAGACATCCCGCAAGTGGCCGCGGTGGTGGCGGCAGCGGACTCCGCCAACGTGGCGTTCTCCGTGCCGGTGGAAGGAGCCGTGGCGATCGTTCCCAATGCCCGTTTCGCACCGCCCCCACCCCGGATTACCCAGG
Organism: Verrucomicrobia subdivision 3 bacterium UBA693; assembly: GCA_002298785.1. Taxonomy (GTDB): domain Bacteria; phylum Verrucomicrobiota; class Verrucomicrobiia; order Limisphaerales; family UBA8199; genus UBA693. The sequence continues at coordinate 17,172 of DBMR01000095.1, read as the reverse complement.
CGCCGCCCTCGCAGCCCAGCCAGTTCCGGCAGAACTCCATGCAGGGCGCCATCACCCCCGACCCCAGCTATCCGGCCAGCGCCTTGCGCAACAAATACCAGGGCGTGGTGATCATCGAGTTTACAGTGGACAATTCCGGCGCGGTCACCTCCGCGAAAGTTCAAAAATCTTCCGGGGTTAATTCCCTGGACGATGCCGCGCTCACGGTGGTGAAGGAGCGGTGGCGCTTCGCACCGGGCAAACCGGGATATTACTTTTGGAACTGCACCTTCAAAATCCAATAGCAAAATTGATTTTGCCATGCGCACCCGTTTTCATTAGCATTAGCGACTTTTGATGCGGCTTGCGCCGGTGTCTCAATAGAAATTATTTTAAGCATACAGAAACCTGTTATTTATGTTAGCGAATATCCTCGTCAAACACTTCCTGGCCGGCGGGCCGGTCATGTGGCCCATTCTCGTCACCGGCATTGTCTCGGTCGCCGTCGTCGGCGAACGCGCGTTCTGGTGGTGGCGCGAAAGCCTGAAACGCGACCCCGACACCCTCGAAAAGCTGTTTGCCGCGCTGGAAAATGGCGACTTCCGTGAGGCCTCCAAGCTGTCCAAAGACAGCCGCGACCCGGTCATCCGCATGATTTTCCACGGCATGAACCATTTCCGCTCTTCGCTCCAGGGCGCCTTGCAGGTCGCCGCGGGCGTCGAGATCCAAAAGGCGGGGCGCTTCCTCACTGTGATGGATACCTTGGTCACCCTGGCCCCGCTGCTGGGTCTCCTGGGCACGGTTTCCGGCATCTTCCGCACGTTCCTCTCCCTGGGCGATGCCACGGTCGAAGGAGCAACCGGCGCCATCACCGGCGGCATCGGCGAGGCCTTGATCGCCACCATGTGCGGTTTAGCCATCGCGATTTTCGCGTTGATTCCGTTCAACTATTTCACCCGCAAACTCGCCCAACTCGAGTTTGAACTGCAGTCCGCCGCCACGAACGTCGAAGTCATGGTAACCGCCGCCAAACAGAAGGGGTTTGATACCATCGAGTTCCGTCGCGATGACGCCGCCCCGGTCGAGTAACCCGGTCCAACCCTCACGCGACCGCCAGCGCTATGAAATTTGGGTCACCACTGCCGCACAAGAAAGCGCGCATCGAGATCATTCCATTGATCGATATCATGTTCTTCCTCCTCGCTGCTTTCATGCTGGCGAGCCTGAGCATGATCCGCCTGCAATCTATCAAGATGGACCTGCCCACCGCCACCATGGCCAAGCGCGATTTCAAACCGGACATCGTGAATATCGCTGTGGACAAGGTCGGGGACATCTTTGTGGAAAAGAAGCCCATGAACGTGGTGGATTTGCATTACTTCCTGTCCAACAAATTCCGGGTTAACACCAATGTGCCCGTCTACATCAGCGGGGACAAGGACGCGACCCATGGCGCTGTTATCCGCGTGCTCGACATCGTGCGCCGCGAGGGTATTCAGAAGGTTTCCTTTGCCATCGCGCCGACCGGCGGCGACAAAAAGTGAGCGGGCGGCGGCTCGCTCGTTCCTACGGCAACTGCGCTTCCGAACCCGGTATCAGAAAATACCGGTCACCCGGCGGGCTGGATTTCCCACGTAATTAAGGCATCTTAACCCGATGATGACTGATGTTCCCAGCGCCCCGACGGCTGAAGCGACCGCCACCGCCAATCAGCCCGTGGACTTTTCCCGCCCGGTGCAACTGCCCCGGACTGGCACCTTCAAACTCCTGCGGGATGTACTCGACCATGGGGGGCCCGGTTATTTGCAGTTCGCCATCACCAATATCTGCAACGCCAAGTGCGATTTCTGCGGGTTTGCGGTGGACCGGTTCGACCCGAAAAAACGCCGCAGCGTAACCTTGAAGGAGGCCCGGGACGTCATCGATATCTGCGTCAAGAACCACATCGGGTACCTGCTGTTCGTTGGTGGGGAACCCCTGGTGCACAAGGAACTGCGGGCCATGACCCGCTACGCCGCCGAGCGTGGTGTGCGCCCCATGATCTGCACCAACGGCTCGCTTTGGACCGATCAGAACATGCGCGATCTGGCGAGCGATGGGCTCAGCAGCGTGATCATGTCCATCGACGCTCACGACGTCCGAAAGCACGAGCAAAACCGCGGCCTGCCGGATGTATGCCGAAAAATCCAGCATGCCAACGAGGTATTCGCCGAGTTGGGAATTCAGACCACCGCTAGTGTTACCGCCAGCAAACTGATCGAGGATTACGAGAAGTTGCCGGAATTTTTAACCCGGCTGGGTTTCCGCAGTTGCACGTTCAGCTACCCGCTAACCAGCCTGGCCTCCAGCTACCTGAGCTTCAGTGATTCCAGCCTTGTAAATTACCGGACGGAGGAATTGATCGAAGTTTTCGAGCGGATCAAGCGCATGAAGCAACGCAGCGGTTTCCCGGTCGTAAATCCGGCGGAGTCGCTGAGTGAAATGCAACGGCATCTGCGGCGCGAGCCCGAAAAGTTTGGCTGCCTCGGAGGCCACAAATACTTCTACCTCGACTGGAATCTGAACCTGTACCGGTGCCATTTCTGGGAAAAACCGATGTGCAGCATCTATGAGTTCGACGAAAGCCGCCTGATTCGCGACGGCTGCACCCGCTGCATGATCGACTGCTACCGCGATCCCAGCGTTCTGCAATTCGTCGCCATCAGCGCCAGCGACGCTTGGAAAAATCTCAAGCAAGGAAAAGTGGGAGCCGCCGCGCGGAACATTTTTGACCGCCGCAACCTGACCTCGCTCAAAGCGGTGTGGGAAGACCGCAAGTGGATTGGCAAGGTCTGACGACCGCCTGCTACTCGCCGGCTTTGACCGCGGCGTTTGACGCCGGGCTTTCCGTTGTGCGTCCGGAATACGAGGCCAAGAGGAGCGCCATTCTATCCAACTCTGCCCGCGCTGTGGATTGGGAGTCCGGACTCACGTAACGATTCAACATCAGGGCAAAGGCCAGGCGCTCCCCTGCCAAGGTTTTAACGTATCCCGAAAGGCTGTTGGCCCAGCGCAAGGTGCCGGTCTTGGCACGCAAGTTTCCGGCGGCTACGGTGTTTTTGAATCGGTTGCGCAGCGTGCCATCCACACCCGCAATCGGTAATGCGGAAATGTAGGCCTCGCTGCACGGGTGCCGGGACATATAGGCTAATAATTGCACGGTGGCCCGGGCGGTGGTCAGATTGTTTCGGGAAAGTCCGGAGCCTTCCTCGAATTGAACGTCCCCCGGCGGCACACCGGCTTGTCGCAGAAAGCTGTTCAGGTCGCGGATCCCCAACTCCTCTGATGTGCCCGGTTGTTCAGCCCGATTTCTTTCACCGATGTGCGCCAGCAACAGGTCCGTGTACAGGTTTTGCGATGGCTTCTGGACTTCCCGCGCCAAATCAACCATCGGGGGCGATTCCACCCCGGCGATTTCCACCCAACCAGCTCCACTATAGTCCGTCGCCGGTCCTGCCAGCCAATCGCGCGTGGCCACCGCGCCGCCGACCTTTATGCCCTGCCGGGCTAGCGCCTTGCCCAAAAGCTCCACGAACAGTTCCGCCGGATTGCTGATCGTTAATTCCGATTTGTATCCCGGGTCGCCGAATGGCATTTCTCCCGAGATAAAGACTCGATTGCTCCCCGGCACCCGGTAGAGTTTGAGGTTGCGCGCCACGCCTGACCCCACCGTGCTGGTTTGGTTGGAAATCACCATCATCCTGGTGGGCGGGTTCAGCGTCACGACACATGGTTTGCCCAGGGCCGCACCCGGACGTATCTCGACGTCCACGCTGTTGTCGTTCACGCTGAGTGCCGATATCTCCGCGCCGTAATACTCCTGCGGATCATCCCACGTCCAGCCCGACCCATACGGCGGGCCTCGAAAATACGTCGTGTCCCCCAGCAAACGGCCGGTGATGCGTTTAACGCCGGCCGCCGCCAAACTTTTGGCGAGAGGCTCGAATGCTTGCTCCAGGCTCCCGTGCAGGCGAGCGTTAAAGGTCGGATCACCCCGCCCGTAAACCACCAGGTCCCCGCTGATCTTCCCACGGCGGTCCGGTTTGTTTTGGGCGTAAATCGAGGTACGAATTCGGTAGTCCGCTCCCAGTCGATCCAGCCCCAGGGCGATGGTGTACAATTTGGAGTTGGAAGCGGGACTGAGCAGCTTGCGGGACTGGTGCTCAAACACCACGGTTTGGGTGTCCAGCGAAATCACCTGGATACCCCAAATCGCACCTTCGAATTTCGCGTCCGAAACCTGCGCCGCCAGACGCTCGCGCAACTCTTTAAGGTTGTGAGTTGGGGTGTTGGTCTCCGCCCGCATGCCGCCGGGAATACCGGAAAGCAACAGCAGGATTGCCAAAGCCAGAATACGACTCATGTCAGGAAGCGATAATCCAAGGCCGGGCGCCCGCTGCGCAAGCTCTTTTCAAATGCTCAGATTCCTGCTTGCGAAACGCCGTTCACCGGTTACAATGCTCCCAGTCATACCGCTCGTTTGCGGTGCCGTCGGTGTGTGGCTTTTTTCGAAATCAATCGTTGACACCCCCGTCGGAGTTTGGTTTTATCACCGTCCCTTTGATGGGAAAATTTTATGTACGCTGTACTGGAAACTGGAAGCAAGCAATATCGAGTGAGCGCGGGCGACACGCTTGAAGTTGAACGCCTTGAGGTCGAAGCGGGCAAACCCGTCACTTTTGACCGCGTCCTCCTCGTCAACAACGACGGAAAGCTCTCGGTTGGAACTCCGACCGTCGCGGGTGCGGCAGTGACGGCCGATGTGGTGGAGCATATCCGCGGTGAGAAGAAAATCGCGTTTAAGATGAAACGCCGCAAGGGCTTTCATAAGACGATCGGCCACCGTCAGGAACTGACCGTGGTTAAAATCACAGAAATCAAAGCTTAATACTTTTGGAGTAGATTTTATGGCACACAAAAAAGGACAAGGCAGCGTTCGTAACGGGCGCGACAGCGTCAGCAAGCGCCTGGGCGTGAAGCGATACGGCGGAGAACTCGTCACCGCGGGCAGCATTCTCGTCCGGCAACGCGGCACCAAGTTCGTGGCTGGCCAGAACGTGGGCACGGGTCGCGATTGGACTCTCTTCGCCCTCAAAGACGGTCGGGTCAATTTCGACAAGGACAGCCGCCGGGTCAATATCCTCTGCGAGACTGCCCCCTCGAACTAAGCATTTTCAAATTTCACCAAGGCGAGGTGCCGAACCTCGCCTTTTTTTGTTTTTGGCAGAGTTTTCAATGGATCGTCCGCCTGTTCTTCGTTATTGGTTTATGATCTGGGGGACAGGCCGTTGACGGCACCAAAACGCCCAATTGGACCGGTGTAATCCTGCGACAATCTCTATGTTTATCGACGAAATCAAGGTGTATGCCCGCGCCGGTCACGGCGGAAAGGGCTGCGTGGCGTTTTCGCGGGAAAAATATCGGCCCAAAGGCGGCCCCAGCGGGGGCAACGGCGGGCGAGGCGGTGATGTCATCCTCGAAGCCGACCACGACCTTAATAATCTGATTGCCCAATATTACCAGCCACGGCTGATCGCGGCGGATGGTCAAAATGGCATGGGTAAAGGCATGGACGGCCATGCCGGCAAAGATCTCATTGTTAAGGTCCCGTGCGGCACCCTCGTTTGGAAATTGCCTTCGACCGTCTCATCGGAAATGCCAGAAACCGAAGAGGACGAGGATGACCAGGCGGAGGGCAGCCACCTGCAAACTGGTGGTTTGAGTCGCCCCATCCTACGAAGCTCACACTCGGCTCAGGCCTTCGAGGTGGACCTCGCCAAGCCCACCGAAGAACCAGCAGCCGGCCCGGATACACGCCCGGGCGAACTCGTCGCTGACCTAATCACCCATGGGCAACGACATATCTTGTGCGCCGCCGGTCGGGGCGGCTTGGGGAACCGCAATTTCGCCACCGCCACCCGACAGGCTCCGCGCTTCGCCCAACCCGGCGAACCGGGTGAGGAAGGTGATTACCGCTTTGAACTGCGCATCCTGGCGGAAGTGGGATTGGTCGGATACCCGAATGCGGGTAAATCCACCCTGCTTACCGCGATCAGCAAGGCTCGGCCCAAAGTCGCCCCTTACCCTTTCACCACGTTGCACCCGCAGATTGGGATAGTGGAATATGCGGACTGGCGACGTCTGACGGTCTGCGACGTACCGGGATTAATCGAAGGAGCGCATCGAAATGTTGGCCTGGGCCATGCCTTTCTTAGGCATATCGAGCGCTGCAAGATCCTGGTGTTACTTCTGGATATGGCGGGAACCGACAACCGGGCTCCGTGGGATGATTATCGGGGGTTACTGCAAGAACTCGAACTTTACGATCCGACCCTGCTGGCAAAGCCTCGGCTGGTAGTGGCTAATAAGATGGATGAACCCGAAGCGGAAGAGAACCTCAAGAAGTTTAAACGCCGCATTCGCAAGACCACGATGCTCACGATGTCAGCGGCCTTTGATGAGGGGGTGGACCGCTTCAAGCAGTCCATCCGCGAAGCCGTCGAGGAAGCCTCAGGCGCGCCCCTGCCCTCTCTCAAAAGGTAGCTCTACCTGTTCGGTCACGAGGTGGCATCCATCGATTCGAGCTTATAGCTCAGCGTGCCGTAATAGCGTCGTTTGAGTCCTCGTTTCTTCCGTTGGCGTTCCCGAGCTTTTACCAGATGCTTCAAACATCGGGAACCTTGGGCCGCCGGCTCGCCGCATTCAGTGCACCGCTTGTCCCGCTGCATGCGCAACTGGTATTTCCGTTGCCGGGAGATTTGCAGAGTGGTGAACTCGTCCTGGATTGGTTTTCTCATGTTCAGTTTTGGCTTACGGTTGTTGCTGGGTTGAGCACGCCTTCAGAACTGGTTCCATTTTCAACCAAAACCACGCACCCGCGTTGGTTAACGGAGCAATATAGCATGACTTTGAAAACGCGCCATTCGTTCTCCGCAATATTGAAATAAGAAAAAGAATTCCTCCCCGAGTAGTGATACCTTCGCCAGGGTCTCCCCAACTTCGCCCCCCCCCGATTCTCGACCACCACCCGACCGGGCTTCGACGGGTTCAACGAAGCAACTTCTGGACGCGCGGCCAGATTACGCGCAGCGCGGAGGCGATCTCCTCGGGGCGCGTTTCGAGGCGCCGTGTCAATTCCTCGGTGGCCAGCCATTCCCCACGCTCAATCTCCTCGAGATTAATCTCTATCACCCCATCCCACTGGCACCGGTAAACCCACACATGCTCCGCATCCGTTTCCGCAGAGGGTGAAAGCTTAAACAGCTTCTCCGGGACGGTTCCCAACTGGATACCCAACTCCTCCCGCAACTCGCGCACGGCGCACGCATCGTACTCTTCACCGGAATCGACATGCCCCGAAGCGGAGGTGTCCCATAAGCCGGGTTGACGGTCTTTGCGCATCGACCGCTTTTGCAGAAAAACCTGGCCCGCGGCGTTGAACACAAAGACATGCACCGCCCGGTGAAGCAGTCCCCGCCGATGCACCTCGGCACGGGAAAGTCGCCCAATCACGCGATCGGCTTCGTCCACTACATCAAATATCTCTTCGTTCATTGGCAAAGCGGGTTAAGACTCTCATTTGAGCGGCGGATGGTCTGACGCCAAGGCGACTCTCACGCAGTTGGGCCACAGCAGCTTCCGGAGTGGCCGCACGACCTTGAGACAGCAGCCAGGCCGCTACGAACACCGGGCTTCTCCCATGCCCTAAAGCACAATGCACATAAACCGGTCCGGCGACGAGCCTGCGCGTGATGAATTCCACACCAAGCCGCAATTCCTCCAGGCTCGGCTCGCTGCGATCCAGCATTGGAATACAAAAATATGCAGGCAAGCCGCGAATGAAGCGCGCCTCGGCAAATTCGGCGGTCAGATCCAGCACACTACCAATGCCCCGCTCGCGAAAGCTTGCCGCATCCGAAGGCAGCAGCCGGGCGCCTAGATACAAACCTGGGGCGACTTCATGAAAAGGACGTTCACGGCTGATCCAGCGGAAGAACGCGAAGGTCGTCCAATTTAGAACATGATAAGGCCAAAACAGCACGTAGCTGGAAACCATCAACTGGCCGCCTCGGCGTTTGCCCAACAATCCCGGCCAACGGCGAAGGTAGGCCAACCCCAGCAGCAACAAGCCCAGACCACCAATTCTCAACGCACAATTTGCGACTACAGACCCGGAGTTGGTGCCTAACACCAGCATGCTCGCACCGCCCAAGACGAATAATACCCCCAGCTTCACCGCGGCTCCCTTGTCAGTATTTTGGTCAGCAGCGCAAATTGCGGGATGCTAACCCGCTCAGCCCGAATCCCGACCGGAAGCCCCAACTCCGCAAAAGCCGCCTCCAACTGCGCCGCTTCAAATTGTTGCCGAAGCAACTTGAGCATCATCTTTCGCCTTTGGGAAAAGCTGGTTCGGACAATCCTGACAAAACTGGATTGAAGCCCGGCAGTCTCCAGCAATGGCACCGCACGTCGCTCGAGCACCACGCAGGCGGATTGCACGTCCGGTTCAGGAAAAAAGCACGTGGCCGGGATTCGAAACCAAGAGCGAGCCTCGTAGTTAAGCCCGACGAGCAACGTCAATAATCCATAGTCTTCCTCCCCTTCCCTGGCACAAAGCCGTTTCACCACCTCCAATTGCAGGGTGGCCACCATGCGCTCCGGGCCTCGTTGCGCCAGGGCCAATTCCACCAGCAAAGGAGAGCCGACCGAATATGGCAGGTTAGCGACCAGCTTCCATCCTGACCAATCGCGCGGTGCTTGCGCCAGGTAATCCAACGCATCCGCATGCAACAACTCCAGCGGGCGTCCGGCCCCAATCCGCTCGGCGAATCGTTGCCGCAGGAAATCCACCAGCCGTCCATCCTTTTCAATGGCCAACACTCCTCCCGATCGCTCCAGGAGCTTCTCCGTTAACGGCCCCAGACCCGGCCCAATCTCAAGAACCTTGTCCGACGGCAACAGCTCCGCCGCCTCTACGATTCGCCGGATCTGGTTGCCATCGTGCAGAAAATTCTGGCCCAGCGATTTCGTGAGTTGGATGGCCCCTGCCTCCAGCGTCTGCTTCATCTCGGAGAGCTTCATAAGGATAGCAAAGCCTGCTTCAAAGCTCGGAGACTCTGACGAATCTGGGCATCGGAAATGATTAGCGGTGGTGTGAACCCAATGACGTTCGAATCGGCCCCTTCCGGCAGCACAACGAATCCCCGCGCCAACAGGTTTTTCATCAACTGGATGGCCACCTCCGTGGCCGGGGCGCCCGCCGTCGTGCGGATCTCCAGACCAGCCATCAAACCAACGCCTCGCGCAGCGCATACAAATCCCTGCTCTGACACTTGGATTTGCCGCAGGCCGTTCAGCAGCGCCTCCCCTAAACGCGCACTGCGCTCCACCAACTTACGGAGGCGAATCTGCTGAATCTGCGCCAGGGCCATCGCGCAGCCGACGGGATGCCCGAGGAAGGTGCTGGTATGGATGGCCTCTCCAGTCGACGGCGGCCAGGCATCCATGCTCGCTGATTTGCCGACGCACGCGGACATCGGAAAGCCCCCGGTCAATGCCTTGCCGAGGCAGATCAGGTCAGGGACCGTCTGCTCGTGTTCGCAGGCAAACCACTTCCCAGTGCGCCCGAAACCGGTGTAGATTTCATCCACCACCAGAAGGGCTCCAAAGTCGTCGCACAAATGACGCAGCCCCCGCAAAAAGCCTTCCGGCGGAATGCGAATCCCGCCACGAGCCTGAATGGGCTCCACTAGCACAGCGCCAAATTTCCCGGTCTTTAGGAGTTTTTTCACCGCGAGCAGACTGCGGTCCAGTTGCTTCGACTCAACTGGGAATGGCGCGAACGCGCCAAACTCGCCCAATTGATTTTTAAACGGACTCCTGAAATGTGGTCGATGCGTCACGTTCAACGCCCCATAACCCAAACCGTGGTAAGCCCCCTCAAAAGCAACAACCCCGCTTTTACTGGTGGCGAGTTGAGCGGTCTTCAAAGCCGCCTCCACCGCTTCGAACCCGGAATTACAGAAGATGACCTTGCCGCGACCGGCGCGCCAACGTTCAAAGGTCAACCGGCTCAACTCGCGCGCGAGCCGGGCCTTGGGGGCGTGGGGATGCACATCCCCCATGGCATGCAGCAACGTGGCCATCTGCTTTTGCCCCGCAGCCACCACGGCTCGATTAGCGTGACCGGCTGCCGCTACTCCGAAGGCGGCGGTCAAGTCCAGATAACGCCGGCCATCTTCATCCCAAACCAGCATCCCGCGTGCGCGTTCCCATACAATTGGCCACCCACCCGCCGGTTCCATATAGGTGATGTTGCGCGACTCATACTCGCGAAGCTGTTGCAGAACTATGGAAGCTGGAAAAGTCATCGGCCGGCGGCTATACCCCCTTCTGGTCCGGGGGCCAGATCACCTTATGCATCTGCACTTGGAACCGCACCGGGAGGGCATCAGCGATGATGCGCTCGACGAGCTCAAGCCGGCTCAACAGCGTCGTTCCTTCCGGCACAGGCTTGAGAGTCTTGTCCCGTTGTTGCGGTTCCAGGGGATGCGCCCAGGAAAACAGTACCACGCAACGCTCCGGCAGGCGATGCTGCCTGAGCTGTTCCCTGGCCCAGTCGTAATCCTCGGTTGAAGCGATGACAAATTTGACTTCATCAGTGGGCTTAAGCAGCGGCAGGTTTTCCCAACGATTACGAGCCACCTCACCGCTGGCAGGACATTTCAGATCCACAATGCGCCGAACCCTGGGATCGACACCGCCAATGTCTAGGGCCCCGCTCGTTTCCAAGAGCACCGTATACCCGCGATCACACAAAGCAGTCATCAACGACAATGAGAGCTTTTGAGCCAATGGTTCCCCGCCCGTCAACTCCACTAACGGCAAGCGGCCTGGCATCGCGCCCTCCGGTGAACGCCCCTGATATGCTTCCGCTAACTGCTCGCAATGCTCCAAAACCTCTTGAACGGTCAGCTTTCGCCCGCCGGAAAACGCATACGCGCTGTCGCAATAGAAACACCGCAACGGACACCCGGTTAACCGCACGAAAATACACGGCAACCCCGCATAAGTGCTCTCACCTTGCAGGCTCAAATAGATCTCGTTGATCGCCAGTGTTTCCGGCATTCCCCAGCCTACCGCTTGATCACATGATTTTGAACCCCAAACTGACTGACACACCCCGGCCCGGGCAAAAGTTTGTTGTAGTAAAAAGTATTACACCATGCTAAGGATTAAAGCCAGATGACGACCAATAGCAAAGCGCCTATATGTATTCCAGCAAGCCCACCGGATGAGCACCCGATACCGTCCGGCGCTTTGGTTCTTTGACGTGGCGGCCCGAAGGCCTGGGCTTAGAGTGCTTCCCATTAGCCCGGTGAAACTCAGACATCCTGGGCTGAGGGCCGCCACTTCAGCGAACCACTGGCGTGTCATGCAAACGGATTGTTTCTCCTGACCCGCAGTGTATCCTCCCGGCCTGATGTCCGTCCAAAATCGCATCGTAAAAGTCCAGAAACGCAATCGGGCGTTAGTCCGTTTCGACCAGGAACGCATTCTTAAGGCTATGGCACGCGCCGCGGCGTCCATCGGCGGGTTCCAGCAGGATTATTGGCCGGGCATTAATGAGCGCATTTACAGTGCATTTAACTCGGATGAGGCCATTGCCCAGTTTCTCTCGGATATCGTGGTGGTTTGCCTGAACGCAGATCCCCACCACCTGATTTCCAATTTTCCTCCTACCATCGAGACCATCCAGGACGAAGTTCTGCATGCGCTACGCAGTTACGGCTTTCAGAATACGGCCGATGCTTATGCGTGCTACCGCTGGGGACGGCATTGGCTTCGGGAGGGAGCGATCACCCGCGAGATTTTCGCCGGTAACGGTTTCCACACGGAAAGTATCCAACAAAATCTCAAGACGAATAAGGCTCTAGGTTGCGACACCATCGCGGGGTTGAACGAAATCGTGAGGTCCGGAAAAACTCGCGGATTGGTCGAAGCTTCGCTCCAGGCTTATGAAACTTCGCTGGATCAGGCGGCTGCCAAGGTGATAGCCAGGATCAATGTCGGCGATCCCTTGCGCATGATGTGGGTCAGTGGACCGAGTTCTTCCGGAAAAACCACCACCACGGTCAAGCTAACCGAACGACTCCAAAAGCAGGGACTTCGCTTCCTGATGCTCAATCTCGACGATTACTTCTGGTCCCTGGTCGAACATCCCACCGATTGGATCAACGATCGCAATTACGAGACGCCGGAAGCCATGGACATCCAACTCCTCAACCAGCACCTGCGCGGCTTGTTGGAAGGGCGCACGATTGAAAAGCCGATCTACAGCTTCAAGGAAGGTCGTCGCGTTGCCACAAAGCAAATCAAGCTCGAACCCGGTCAGATTCTGCTGCTGGACTGCCTCCACGGTCTTTACCCACCGATCACGGAAGGCATTGACCCCCGGGCACAGTTCCGGCTCTACATCGAAAATCAAAACGCAATCCTCGAGGGCGATGGGTCAACCAACCGCCTCACCCGGTTCACGGATGTCCGCATGCTCCGGCGCATGTTGCGGGATGCGAAGCATCGCAATCATTCGCCTCTGCTTACCATCTTGCACTGGCATTACGTCAGATCGGGCGAACTGTTCAGCATTATCCCGCTGCGAGGATTGGCGGACCACGTGGTGAACGGCGGATTCCCCTTTGAGTTGCCCGCACTCAAACCTTTCTTTGATGGCACGGCCTCGCTGCTGCCGCGCCCGGAAGATTTTGCCCCATACCCCGGCTTCCTCGACGCCCGCGTCCGTTACGAGCGGGTTCGAGCTTTATTGGAATCGGTCCAGGGCCTGGAAACGCAGTCTCTCGCGACCTATGATCTGATCCCGGGTGACGCGGTGATGAGGGAATTTATTGGCGGCAGCACCATCAAAATCCCGCACAACGAATAGCGCCCCAGATTTGGTTTGAATTGCGCGGCAAACCGAATACTTATTGCGGGTTGAACAATAGAATTTAGCAAAAGTGAAACTGACCGATTTTAGGGGATTACTGCAATACATCCCGCAGTTCCGGGAGAAGACCTTTGTCATCGGCCTGGACGGCGCGGTGGTGACGGGCGAGAATTTCAGCAACATTTGCATGGACATTGCGGTGCTGCGCTCGCTGAGCATTCGCGTGGTGCTGGTGCACGGCGCCAGCGCGCAAATCCGCAGCCTGGCGCAGGAGCAGCAAATCGCCCCCTCAAACCTGGACGGCAGCGGGATCACTAATGCCGAGACCCTTAAGTTGGCGTTGACCGCGGCCAACCGTTTGACCCACGAAATCCTCGAAGGGCTGGCGGCTAATGATCTGCGGGCAGCCTGCACTAACTCCATCATCGCGCACCCACTGGGCATTCTTCAGGGGATTGACCACCAGCAAACCGGCAAGGTCGAACGCGTGGATGTCGAGTTTCTCCAAACCTTGCTGGAAAACGGCATTATCCCGGTGCTGCCACCCCTCGGGGTTGATGGCGATGGCAAGACCTTCCGGGTCAACTCGGACAGTATCGCCGTCGCGGTCGCCGAGGCGCTCAAAGCTGCCAAATTAATGTTCATCACCTCCCATGACGGCATCATCGTCGGAGATCACGTCATCCGACAGATGCCCGTGGCGGACCTGGAATCCGTGCTGGCGATGCAGCGTTCCCGGGTGCATCCCGAACTGCTCTCCAAAGCCATCCACGCCGTGGCGGCCTGCAAAGCCGGCGTGCCCCGCGTGCATGTGCTCAATGGTTCCACCGAGGAAGGATTGTTGGCGGAGGTGTTTACCAACGAGGGCGTCGGAACGCTGGTTTATGCCAATGAATTTCAGCAGATCCGGCGCGCCATGAAAAAAGACGTTCGGGCGATCCTGAACCTGACCAAAACCTCGGTCGAGTCCGAGGAGTTGATGAAGCGCACGCGCCCGATGATCGAGAAGCAATTGGGCGATTATTACATCTTCGAGATCGACAAAAACCAGGTCGCTTGCGTCGCCCTCCACACCTACCCGGAACATAGCAAAGGCGAACTGGCCTGCTTGTATGTGAGTCCCTCGCACGAGAATCAAGGCATCGGACGCAAGCTCATCCAATTCGTCGAAAACCGGGCGCGCGATCTGGGCTTGAGCGAGCTGCTCACCCTTTCGACCCAGGCCTTCAGTTATTTCCAATCCAAGGGCGGTTTCGCGGAGGGCTCGCCCGATGACCTGCCGCCAGCCCGTCGCGAGAAATATGACCAAAGCGGACGTAACTCCAAAGTGCTGGTCAAGCGACTGAAACCCACGACGCCCACCCCGGCAGTAGACGAAGTCAAAAAATAGGGGAATGTAGATAGCGTCAGGCGGAGATTACACTACCGACATCCCGCCGGAATCGCTCATGAATTTGCACGATCAAATGCTCACCCTCGCCCGCCAGGCAAAAGCCGCCTCGCGCGAACTGGCGCTGCTCACCACCGATGAGAAGGACCGCTGCCTGGTAGCCATGGCGGCAGCCCTGGAAAAAAATGCGGTTGCCATCCAGACCGCGAATCAGGTGGACATGGAAGCGGGCGCTGAGGCCGGACTTTCCCAGGCGATGTTGGACCGCCTGAAGCTCGATTCCAAGCGCATCGCCGGCATGGCCAACGGCCTGCGAGAAGTGGCTGCCCTGCCTGACCCTGTGGGCCGGGTTCTGGATGAACGCATCCGCCCTAACGGCTTGCGACTGCGAAAAATCTCCACCCCGATGGGAGTGGTCGTCATCATCTACGAGTCACGGCCAAACGTGACCGCCGATGCCGCGGGACTTTGCTTTAAAGCTGGGAGCGCCACCATTCTGCGCGGCGGCAAGGAAGCTCTAAATTCCAACCAGGAAATCGCCCGATGGTTGCTCGAGGCCGGGCGAAGCGCGCTGCCTGCCTTCCCCCAACACGCCATCCAAGTGGTCCCCACCGCCGATCGACAGGCCATTCCAGAATTGCTCTCGCTAACGCAGTACATCGACCTGTGTATGCCCCGCGGGGGCGAAGGACTCATTCGCGCGGTCGCTGACTGCTCGAAGGTTCCGGTCATCAAACATTACAAAGGCGTTTGTCATGTTTTTGTGGACGATTCGGCCGATCTCACCATGGCCGAGTCGATCGCTTTAAATGCCAAGGTCCAACGGCCCGCCGTGTGCAACGCCATGGAAACGCTTCTGGTCCATGCTGCTATCGCCCCCACCTTCCTACCGTCGCTGGCCGCCAAAATGGCCAGTAAGCACGTCGAGCTCCGAGCGGAACCAACTGCGCTCAATCTACTGCAAAACGTTCCCGCCTACGCCGGCACGGCACGGTTGCGCGCCGCCCAGGAGCAGGACTTCTTTACCGAATACAACGACTACATCCTCAACGTCCGCGTGGTACCGGACTTGCGCACGGCCATTGATCACATCAACCACTACGGTTCGGCCCACTCTGACACCATCGTCACCGCAAACGAAACCAATGCGCGCAAGTTCTTGAGTGAAGTCGATTCGGCAGCGGTGTATTGGAACGCTTCCACCCGATTCACGGATGGTGGCGAATTCGGCATGGGCGCCGAAATCGGCATCAGTACGGATAAAGTCGGGGCCCGTGGACCCATGGGGTTGGAGGAACTCACCACGTATAAGTGGCAGGGTTTTGGCTCAGGGCAGATAAGGACGTGAGTCCCGCCAAACCATGGCGGAAAGCACCCTCTTCGTCATAAGCCCTTCCCCCGTCATGCCTTTGACGCTGGTGCCAGCTTCGGCTACCGTTGCCCAATGCATGAAGCGGCAGTGACCGTTCCTACCCGCCCAGCGTCCGAACTGGCCGAAGCGGTGCGCGGGATGATGCCGGCGGAAGGATTGTTCGCCGGCCAAACCTGGCGGACCGCCCTTGCGCCTTTGACTCTCGAACCACGGTTAATCAAAGATCTCGAAGGTCTGGGCCGCGTGTTGCTCCAGTTCTATCGGGCGCTCAACCTCCTTTACCGCAAGAGCGCCGAAGGCCGACAACCGGAATGGGTTGCCCGCCTGCTGGACCAGGGCAAACCGGAAGCCATCATCGCGCTCCAACGCTCGCACGGCGTGAAAAACGACCTGCCCCGCGTCATTCGGCCTGACATCCTGCTGACCGAGAATGGCTTTTCGATCACGGAACTGGATTCCGTTCCGGGAGGTATTGGACTGACCGCATGGCTCAATCAGACTTACAGCCAATTGGGCTTCCCGGTAGTGGGTGGTCCTGCTGGCATGGTCGAAGGATTCAATGCCATTTTTGGCAATGCGCCAAAGGTTCACCTGGTGGTTTCGGAGGAGGCTGCCGCCTACCGGCCCGAAATGCAGTGGATGGCCAAACAAATCGATCCGGAACGAGTTCAGGTTCAGGACGGAAGTTTCAACACCCCGTCGGACGGCGATGCGGTCTATCGCTTCTTCGAAATGTTCGATCTCCCGAACGTGCCCGGGTCCGAGACCCTGTTGAGGCTCGCAGCGGAGCGCAAAATCCATATGACGCCGCCACCCAAACCGTTCCTTGAAGAGAAGCTGATGTTCGCGCTCTTATGGAACCGCAATCTGCGACAGTTTTGGCGCCAGGAATTGGGAGAGAGCTTTCTCAACAAACTGCAGCAGCACATGCCCAGGGCCTGGGTCCTCGATCCCTCCCCCCTCCCATACCAGGCGGCGTATCCGGCGCTTGAACTGACAGATTGGCAGCAACTTAAGCTCCTTTCGCAAAAGGAGCGAGATTTGATAATAAAGGTTTCCGGGTTTTCAGCTCGTGCCTGGGGAGCGCGCGGAGTTTACCTGGGGAGCGACTTGCCTCAGGCGGAATGGTCCGCCGCGGTCGATGCCGCCCTCCGGGACTACTCCCATTCACCACATCTGCTACAACGTTATGAAAAGCCCGCGCTCGTAGCCACGTCCTGGTTCGATTTTGACGCACGCGAACCCCGCTCCATGCAGGGCCGCGTCCGGCTTTGTCCCTACTATTTTGTGGTGGGTGACGGGGATGCCGCGCGTGCGCAATTGGGCGGCGTATTGGCAACCATTTGCCCGGCGGAGAAAAAGATCATTCACGGGATGACCGAAGCTGTGCTGGCCCCTTGTGGTCCAGCAATGCCGGCCTAAGTCAGCGGTTTCGGAAGGTTGATG
>DBMR01000059.1 GCA_002298785.1 Verrucomicrobia subdivision 3 bacterium UBA693 | reverse complement strand
TTTTAATTTGAGTCAACTCGTCCCGAAGACTGGCGGCCCTTTTCACTTGACGCCAGACGTGGTCTCAGCAACTTACCAGCGCGAATCGTGGTCCACGCAGGCTCCACCGTCCGCTTCGAATACAAATGAGCGAAACATCCGACCGACGCAGTGATGATTTTCTAAAAATCAGCGACCAATTTCAGTTGGGGGTTCTGACGACAGAATCCTCGCATCCGGTGACTGCAAATCTGAGCGATGCAGCACGAGCCAATGTTGCCGAGGGAGTGAGACTGCTCTTTGAGGCTGATAGGGACGTGCTGAAAAAGTATCGGGAGTTCGTCGCATCGAATCGGGCAGGATCAATCCAACAAGCCGTGCTGGAAGCGGTGCGCCGCGGCGGCAAAGTGTTTTTTACCGGTTGCGGATCCACCGGACGCCTGAGCATCCAATTAGTGTCCATCTGGCGGGATTTTTGGCAACGCCGGCGTGCGCAGGGTTGGTCGGGTTCACCCACGTCCGAAGACCTGGAACACCGCGCCTTCAGTGTAATGGCGGGCGGGGATTATGCGCTGATCAAATCCGTGGAAGGGTTCGAGGACTTTACCGTATTTGGCAAACAACAGATCCGGGATCTTGGTGTGGGCCCGGGGGATGTCGTGTTTGCGATTACCGAAGGGGGAGAGACCTCGTTTGTGATCGGCACCGCCTGGAAAGGAATCGAAGCGGGGGCCAAGGTTTACTTTGTCTACAACAATCCCGATCACCTGCTGTGCCAGCATGTCGTGCGCAGCCGGGAGGTCATCGAGGATCCGCGGATTGAAAAGATCAATTTAACCACTGGTCCAATGTCCATAACGGGTTCCACCCGAATGCAGGCCACCACCATTCAGCTTTGCGTGATGCTGACCGTCATGGAAATGGTGTTTCGCCAATTGTTGCGCGATGCGGGCACTGGAGGCGATGTGGTAGGGGACCCAGACGGTGTTCCACAGGAATTTGAGTGTTACCTGGCGCAAATACAGTCCACGCTCTTGTCCGCCGAGGTCTGTGGCGCGCTCGGAAGATTGGTGGAAATGGAAGAGGGCATCTATCGATCCGGCCACAAAAACAATTACTATGCCGGCCGTTTTGGCATCGATATGCTCACCGACACCACGGAACGGTCGCCGACATATTGCACGCCACCGTTTCGGAAGTTCGATGACACCCAGGCAACGGAATCCTGGGCGTTCCTCTTCGTGCCAGAACTGAAAACACCCGAAGCTTGGCGCTATATTATCAAACGCCAACCCAAGTGCGTGGAATGGACTGAGCCAAAGGTCCGGGAGTTGGTAGGCTACGAAAAGGCTGCTCGGACCTATGAGACCGTCCGCAAGATCAGCGCGTCAGAATTGATGCGCTTCAAGGTTGGTCTCGATGGACTGGAGCATCGCCGCCTGAGAGCCGGCGATAGCGCTGTCGCATTGGTCGCGGAGGCGGAACTCGACTCGCTGCTCCTCCCGGGCGGATTTCACCGGGAGCAACTTGAAGGGGCGCACCGTGCCGGGGCTCGGGTCGCCGTGATGTATCTCGGCTCTGCCGTTTCGTTGTCGCGGGTTCAGAAGTTTATGACGGAATGGAATCCGCGCGCTTTGCTCGTATCCGTTGAGGTGCCGCAGACTGGCTTGCTGCTGGAGGGTGTTACGCGTGCCGGCGTGAAGATGCTCCTGAACACGCTCTCCACCTGCACGATGGTGCGCTTGGGACGCGTGATGGGCAACTACATGATCTGGGTGGTCCCCAGCAATCTCAAGCTCATCGACCGCGCGACCCGCTACGTGCAGCGACTCACCAACCTGGAGTATAAAGCCGCCAACCGGTTGCTATTTGAGGTCATCGAATATGTGGAACCTCGAATGAAAGCCGACCAGGCTTACCCACCTGTGGTGGGAGTTTCAGTGATGCGTGCCCGACACGGCCTCACTAACGAACAGGCGGAGAAACGGATCCTGGAGGAAGTGCGGAATCCGTGACTTCAAGGGCTCGGTGGAGCCAACTGGACTAGAACTTTAAGTTCCAGTCGGGGTTCCCGTACTTTTCGCGGACCAGCGATTCAATGAGGCGCCCCGGCAGATTAGCTGATAGATCGTGCGCATCCCAGGCCTGAGCCAGCGACGTCTTGATGGTTTCGGCGGGAATCTCGAGGTTCCGTAGAAACGCCTGGTGGGTTCGGTGCTCTCGGTATTCCGGTTGCTTCGTCGGCATCGGCAAAGCCTGTTCGATAAGGCCCAGATCCATGTGCAGCAGGAAGCAGCCGTGAAAGATCAGAAAATGCAGCCGGCGACGCTGAGCGTTTCCGGAGAATTTCATTCGCTCGATGACCAGGTCCGAGTGGCCCTGGATTTCCACTTGCTGGCCGGCAGCGGTTTGAAGCGCGGCCCGATTTTGTTCCATCACGTAGCGGTTAGTGGAATGGATGGAGCGCAATTCGGGCGGATTGTCGGTGGGTAATACGAGGCAATAATTGAGACAACCAGGTCCTTGAAGGACCGTGCCGCCGCCGCTGCAACGTCGGAGAATCGGAATGCCCCGTTCCTGGCAAAAGACCTGATTAACTTCCGTGCCGACCCGATTCCCGTAGCCCACGACGACGAAATACTCGCGCGGTTCCCAGAAGCGGAGCAGGGGAGCGCCTTCGCCGGCCTCGCACATTTCCAGGAGGGCTTCTTCCCCGGCGAGGTTTTCGGCCGGCGTGGGCAATGTCCGATCGAGGAGCTTCATGAGCAGGCTAGCGTCCTGGTATTGTAAACGGTCGGTTCGCACTCGGCGCAGGCACGGCGTTCACTGGTCGATCTGTTGGTGGCGGAGTCACGTGCAGTCCGAAAGTTTTACGACGCGCAAGTGGTTCTGTGCTATGATAATTCGTTGGCGTTGGTGATCAACTTTCGTTTACTTTCTGCCCACGCGGGCACGGACGGGTGTTTGACAGCCATTGAATGTCAGTTTAACCAATAAGCTTTTGAGCGATAAAGTGAAATTACCTAAGCAGGACGAAAATAGCGTGGCAACCGCTGTGGGCGGAGCTCCGACACCTGAGGGCTCGGAACAGGATGCGTATTTGGATTCGTTGGGATCTGTGCTGGAGTATGTGCTGAAGGATGTGGGAGCGCAGAAAACCACCCGGTTTCTGGACACGCTGACGGACCGCCTGCGTGCGCGTGGAATGGAAGTGCCGCACGTGGTCAGTACCCCGTATATCAATACCATTCCCACCGACCAGCAAGCGGCTTTCCCGGGCGATTGGGAAATGGAACGCCGGATCAAGAGCTATGTCCGCTGGAACGCCATGGCGATGGTGGTGAACGCGAATCGCGACCACAGCGGCCTGGGCGGCCATATTTCCACCTACGCTTCCGCGGCCACACTGTACGAAGTGGCGTTTAATCATTTTCTACGGGCGCGCAAAGACGATTTCGTCGGCGACATGGTGTATTTCCAGGGACACGCAACGCCTGGGATATATGCGCGCGCTTACCTTGAAGGGCGTCTTGACGAACGTCACCTGCACCATTTTCGTCAGGAACTGGCCAAAGGCGGCGGGCTTTCGTCTTATCCACACCCTTATTTGATGCCGGATTTCTGGCAGTTTCCGACTGTGTCCATGGGGCTGGGGCCGCTGTGCTCCATCTATCAGGCACGCTTCAATCGGTATCTCCGGGCGCGCGGCTTGACCAACGGCGAGGAGCCCAAGGTATGGGCGTTTATCGGTGATGGCGAGTCGGACGAACCCGAGACCCTGGGAGCGCTCACGCTGGCTTCGCGCGAGGGTCTGGACAATCTCGTCTGGGTGCTGAACTGCAATCTGCAGCGGCTGGATGGCCCGGTGCGCGGCAACGGGAAAATCATTCAGGAGCTCGAGGCGGCTTTCCAGGGCGCGGGCTGGAACGTGATCAAGGTGATTTGGGGTTCCGATTGGGACAAGCTGTTGGCTGCGGATAAAACCGGCTTGCTGCTCAAGCGGATGGAGGAGGCGGTCGACGGCGACTACCAGAAGTATTCTGTCGAACCCGGCAGCTATACCCGGCGCCATTTCTTCGGGAAATATCCTGAGCTGCTCTCGCTCGTGAACCATTTGAGCGACGATCAAATTCGCAAGCTTTTGCGCGGCGGACATGATTCGCGCAAGGTCTACGCAGCCTACAAGGCGGCGATGGAGCACAAAGGGCAGCCGACCGTGATCCTGGCGAAAACGGTGAAAGGTTACGGGCTGGGGGAAGCGGGCGAAGGCCGCAATATCACCCACCAGCAGAAGAAATTGAACGAACGCGAGCTGCGCGAATTTCGCGAACGCTTCGGCATTCCCGTTAGCGACGAGGAAATCGCGGAAACGCCGTTTTTCCGCCCCGCCGCCGATAGTCCGGAGCGAAAGTATCTATTGCAACGCCGCAAGAAGCTGGGCGGGTTTTTGCCGCGCCGGGTGGAAGAGGCGGAAAAGCTGACCGTTCCCGGACGTGATTTCTTCGCGGAATTTTTCAAAGGCTCCGGGAAATTTGAGCTCTCGACCACGATGGGCTTTGTGCGCCTGATTAGCTTGTTGATTCGGAACAAGGAGATCGGGCGGCAAGTGGTTCCGATCATTCCCGATGAAGCCCGCACCTTCGGTCTGGACGCGCTGTTCCGCGAGATCGGCATCTACTCGCCCAAAGGGCAGCTCTACGAGCCCGTGGACATCAAATCACTCCTCTTTTATCACGAGGCGAAAGATGGCCAGATCCTGGAGGAAGGAATCACGGAAGCTGGGTCGATGGCGTCTTTTGTGGCGGCCGGCACGGCTTACGCCAGCAACAACCGCTACATGGTGCCGTTTTATATTTACTACTCCATGTTCGGGTTCCAACGCATCGGTGATTTGATGTGGTTGGCCGGGGACATTCGCGCCAAGGGTTTTTTGCTGGGAGCAACCTCAGGTCGCACCACCCTTAATGGCGAAGGACTGCAGCATCAGGATGGCCACAGCTTGCTGATGTCGAGCACCATTCCGACGCTGGTGACCTATGACCCGGCTTTCAGTTATGAATTGGCGATAATTATTGCCGATGGTTTGCGCCGGATGTACGCGGAAGGTGAAAATCTTTTCTATTACCTGACGCTCTACAATCAGAACTACCCGATGCCCGCAATGCCGGAAGGCGCGGAGCAGGGGATCCTGAACGGCCTGTACAAGTTCAAACCGGGTGCGGAGGGGAAGAAGCTTAAAGCCCACCTGTTCGGCAGCGGACCCATCATCCGTGAAGCCTTGCGCGCCCAGGAGATCCTGGCGGAGAAATATAACGTGTCTGCGGATGTGTGGAGCGCGACCAGTTACAAGAACCTGCGCACGGACGCCCTCCAGGCCAAGCGCTGGAACATGCTGCATCCCGCGGCCAGTCGCCGCAAATCCTACCTGGAAACGGTTTTGGCGAAGGAAACCGGGGTGTTCGTGGCGGTTTCCGATAATCTCAAATTAGTGGCCGACCAGATCGCGCCTTGGGTTCCCGGTGGATTGACGACATTGGGCACGGACGGCTTCGGACGCAGCGATACGCGTGAAAACCTGCGGCGATTCTTTGAAGTTGATGCGCCGATGATCGTGGTCGCCACCTTGTATGCCTTGCTGGAGAAAGGGCAGGTTGAGGCTGACGTGGTCAGCAAGGCCATCACCGACCTGGGCCTCGATCCGGAAAAGGTATTTCCGGAGTTGGTAATCATTTCCGCAAACTCATAACTATGGACGTAAAACTCCCTCATCTTGGCGAAGGCGCCGATTCCGGAACGGTGGTCAATATTTTCGTGAAGGAAGGCGACCAAATCGCCAAAGATCAACCGATTCTGGAGCTGGAAAATGAAAAGGCCGTGGCGACGATTCCGTCTACCGCGGCGGGCACAGTCTCCAAGGTTTACGTGAAACCTGGCGACAAGATCAGCGTCGGTCACCGGTTGGTGGCGCTGGCGGATGGAGCCACTCCAACCGCCTCCGCAGCTCCGGCCAAATCCGCGCCGGCGAAAGTCGCCCCTGCGGCGGAGCCCGAACCAATCCAAACGCCGCACACCGAAGCGGCGTCCGTCACCACTGAGCCCGGACTGGAACCAACGACAGAAACAGTTCCGGCTGCGGCGCCTTCGATCCGGAAAATGGCCCGCGAGCTGGGAATTGATCTGACCAAAGTGCGAGGCAGCCAGCGCGGTGGTCGCATTGTCCTGGAAGACTTGCGTAACTATATCCAGCGCCTGCAGCGATTGGCGACGCAACCCAAGCCGGCAGCCAGCCCGGGCGCACCAAAACCCCCGGTCGAATCCATTGACTTTTCCAAGTGGGGTCCAGTCGCCCGCAAACCTCTTACCTCGCTGCGACAGGTCATCGCGCGCCGCATGGCGGAAAGCTGGAATGCCATCCCGCATGTCACGCAATTCGACGATGCCGACATCACGGCGCTGAACGAGCTGCGGAAGAAGTACGCCAAGGACTATGAGGCGAAGGGTGCGCGCCTGACCCTCACGTCGTTTGCGGTGAAGGCCGTGGCTGACACTCTGAAGCAGCACGCGATCTTCAACTCCAGCCTGGATGAGGCGGCGCAGGAAATCGTGCTGAAGGAGTATTTCCACATTGGCATTGCGGTAGATACGGACGCCGGCCTGATTGTGCCGGTGATTCGGGATGCGGATCGCAAGAGCCTGTTCGAGATTTCGCGTGAATTGGAGGATCTGGCTCGGCGTGCCCGGGAACGGAAGCTTACCGGCGAGGAACTTAAAGGCGGCAGCTTTACCATCTCCAATCAAGGTGGTATCGGTGGCGCGCATTTCACCCCGATTGTAAACCGGCCGGAGGTAGCCATTCTCGGCCTGGGCCGGGGGGCGGTAAAGCCGACGGTGCGCGGAGATAAGATCGAACCTCGGCTGATCATGCCCGTGGCGTTGTCATACGACCATCGTGTCATTGACGGCGGAACGGCGGCGCGGTTCACGGTGGACCTGGTAAAAGCGTTCGAGCAATTCCAGGAAACCGGCGTGAAGTTGTAATCTGCCTCGTGAATTAAGCGGGTGCCGCATTTAAACCGCGGTGCCCGGGAGCTCCCTGAATATTTTTATGGAACCGTTGAAGACAGAAATTGTGGTGGTTGGCGGCGGCCCCGGTGGTTACGCCGCGGCGTTCTACGCTGCCGATCTCGGCAAAAAGGTAGTTTTAGTGGAGAAGGAAAAGCGACTGGGCGGCGTCTGCCTGAATCGCGGCTGCATTCCCTCCAAAGCGCTGTTGTACGCCTCTCACACCATCGCGACCGCGCGTGAATCAGCACATCGGGGCATCACCTTTGCCGACCCGACGATTGACTTAAACAAACTTCGCGCCTGGAAAGAATCGATCCTGAACCGCTTGTCCGGCGGGATCACGCAGTTGGCCAAAGCCCGTGGAGTTCAGGTGGTGTATGGACGCGGCTATTTCGAGGATTCCCGCACGCTGCGGGTCGAGACGGAGCAAGGCCAACAATTCATCAAATATGATCATGCGATCGTCGCGGTGGGGTCCAAGGCCGCGCTGCCGAAGGTTTTTGACCTCGGTAACCCGCGCGTGATGACCTCTACCGAAGCCTTGGAAATCGAGGACATCCCCCAGAACCTGCTGATCATCGGCGGTGGTTATATCGGCATGGAGTTGGGCACGGTTTACGCCGAGATGGGCAGCCAGGTGGTCCTGGTCGAAGCATTGGACACCATCCTCGCCGGCGCCGACCCCGATCTGGCCCGGCCTATCATCAACTACGCGAAGAAGCATTTTCGCGAAATGCGACTTAAGACCAAAGTCTCCAAGATTTCGACCAGCGGTAAGCAGATAAAGGTGGAGTTTGACGCGGACGGTCAGAAGCAGCAGGAGTTGTATGACCGGGTGCTGGTCGCCATTGGAAGATCCCCCAATGCTGAAGACCTGGGGCTCGAAAACACGAAAGTTTCCTTCGATGAAAAAGGCTTTATTCATGTTAATGAGAAGCAGCAAACCACGGATCCCTACATTTCCGCGATTGGGGACATTGCCGGGGGCGTGCTGCTGGCGCACAAGGCGAGCAAGGAAGCCCGGATCGCGGTCGAAGTGATTGTCGGCGAGGAAAGCGCGTTCCATGACATCATCATACCGGCGGTAGTGTTCACCCAACCGGAGTTGGCCTGGTGCGGATTGACCGAAGCGGAGGCCAAGGCCAAGGGCATCGCGGTGCAAGTTTCCAAGTTCCCCTGGGCCGCCTCCGGGCGAGCGCTCTCCTTCGATCATCCTGAAGGCATGACCAAGCTGGTTATTGACCCGGATACCGAACGCGTTCTTGGCGTCGGTATTGTGGGATATGGAGCCGGAGAGTTGATTTCGGAAGGTGTATTAGCCGTCGAGATGGGGGCCACCGCCAAGGATATAGCCCTGACGGTTCACCCGCATCCGACGCTGTCCGAAACGATCATGGAAGCTGCGGAAGCCTTTTACGGCCACGCCACCCACACGATGGTGCGCAAGAAAGCTGAATAAGGCCTTCAATCATTTCGAAAGATAAGCCAACCCCGGCGATTGCCGGGCTTTTCCGTTGATGAAGGGGCGGCGCTTTGCCGGCTGACACTTTTTTGGCACGATCAGTGAAATGGGATTGATCTTTGCCGCCTGATGGTTAGGATGAATCAGGTTTCAATTCTTGTTGAGACCAATGGTTCGGGGCGTAGCGTAGCTTGGTAGCGCGTCTGAATGGGGTTCAGAAGGTCGTGAGTTCAAATCTCACCGCCCCGACCATTTTTATTGGGGTTTTTAATGAGTGGTTAGTTTTCCTAAGAATTTCCTAAGGTATTTATTCACCGAAATCAACGTGACGGAATGGACAAGATTCGCCCAGATCAGCAGCTTACCGGAATGGCTGGTGAATTTTTGACAGTTGGAAAGTTATTCAAACGCGGCTATCAAGTCTCAGTTACGTTCGGCAACGCCAAGGGGATCGACGTGCTGTTCCTGATTTCAAAAGCAGGGCTAAAGAGTTTGAGTGCGGGAGAATGAATCCGCTCGCATGACCGGCAGGTAGTCATTGCCACCACGGGCGGCCAATTCTCGGTCGACCCGCGGGCAGGAATGGGCGGTTATCGGATTTGTGTCGGTCATGTATTCGGCGTAGTTGCCCATGTCACATCACCGCCGAGTCGGTCGAGGGTTGACCATGTTCGCAAAGCAAAAAGGCGACTGCGGTCACGGAAACGGGCGAAAATTGCCCATTGACGCCACCACTTGCGTTTGCCAAGGTCGCACCATGCTTGGTGGGATCGAGAACCGATTGTCCCTCACCCGTGCTGCACTTTCTGCCTCTGGGCGCTCGAACGGCAAATCCCTAAGCAAAAGCAGATAACCCTTCAACCATTGTTCACCCTATGCCTAATCCTTACGACATCATTAATGGCTATTACGGCTCCCCTAAATATGCGACCGAGATTGCCAAGGTTTCGGAACTTCAGCGAAAGGCCATGTTGGGGTGGCAGATCATTAACGAGAACCCGATTCCCACGACGCCCCAGGAAGTTTTCGACAAGTTGGTGCGCAAATTACGGGAAGTCGGGAAGTGGCGGGGGAGCAAATCCGCCGCGCAGAACTTGCTCGGCAGCATAGACTACGAAGGCGAGTGCGGGCTGTTCGCATACGCCTTCCGAACACTCCTGACGGCGCCCAAACCATTCGGCCTCGGGCTTGACAAAGGCCAGGTGTCGCTCGTGACCTGGAAGGGGCTCTATGGGAATGGTTTTGTAGTGAAACACCCGGAGGTGATCATGGAATTGGAAGCAAACGTGGACCGGGACCCAAGCGTCTCGTTGGTGGATTCTCCGTTGCTGCACTTTTGGGATAATCACAAGGTGATTAACTACGCTGGCCGCTTATGGGATCCCTCTTATGGCTGCACTTATGGCAGCGACCGGGAGGTGATCCTTTTCGATGTTTTCAAAGACGAGGTTGAAATCGATGGAGCTACCTGGTATGCGTGCGAACCAACAAATCTCGCGAACTCCATTAAAGTGGAGGGCAAGAACCTCTCCCCCAGCCAGGGGGTATTCTTCAAGCAGACGAAAGTATTGGAAAAGGTCAGGTACCAAGGGCCATTGTTGCGCCACAGTTGAAGGGTTGTTCACCGATAGAGCCTCAGTAACTTCGGGCACGCGAAAAGCAATTTCCTGGCAATCCCATGTGATGCTGGAATCAGCTTTAAGGTGCGGCCGCTTGGAGATGGCGTAAAGGCCTCCGAGGAGGCAGGCGATATTGGTTATGCGGAGGTGCAAAGCAACAGCGGAGTCGACCACATATCCGGAGGACGTCCAGGAGATGAGTATGCCTTTGACCGTCCAAGTGTTGGCAGGTTGGGAGGCGACATCCAGCGCCGTGGTCACAGAGATTAAGGCCTGTGCTGCCCAACAGAGAGTTTAGCGCGTGAGGAATATCTCGGGTTTGTCCTTAAAGTCTGTTCGCCGTGGAGGAAACCGGGTATTGAAAGGGGCGCAAGTTGTTTCACTAACCACGAACCAACGCAATATGACCATTCTATTGAGAGGCGCGGCCATCTGTTTTGTACTGCAGTTATGGCTGGCGGCCAACCTCACGATCTGCCTTGCCCAGGGCCAGCCTGCGGATTCACCGTCGGAATTGAGCGAGCCAAGTTCCGCGGTGGACGAACTGAGTTCGCCGCCGCAGGTTCGTCGAGCACGAGAGAACGGGAGGGCTGGAGGAGTCACTCGGGCAAAGGTGATCCCGCATTGGTTTGCTGGAAACACTCGCTTCTGGTATCGCAACGATCTGACCAATAACGGACGCGAGTTTGTCCTCGTGGACGCTGAACATGGCGTGCGTGAGCTGGCATTCGATCATGCGGCAGTGGCTCAGCAAATCGTGGGAAACAGCGACCCGGAGCATCTGCCGGTTGAGGAACTGGAGTTCAGCCCTGATGGAGCGAATCTGTTGCTGCTGGGCGGATCCAACCGCTGGCGGCTCGACTTGAAAAGCGGCGCGTTGCAGAAGGAAGCAACCGAGGCCAAAACCGCTTATAACGAGGGTTTGCCTGTCCAATCCCGCCCCCGGCCATCAGTAACTGCCGGTGGCGAGACGGAGATCACCTTCGTCAATCAACTCGATAAGGCGGTCGAGATCTATTGGCTGGATGACCAGGGTGCACGCCAGAGTTACGGGAAGCTCGAGCCCGGAACTCGACGCGCACAGCATACATTCAGCGGGCACGTGTGGCTGGTGGCTAATACGCGAGGTGAGACCCTGGCAGTATTTGAGGCGGTGGATCGACCTGACCTCGCGGTGATCAACAGTGGTCGACCGCTGCCGCAAGCCGTCCCGCCCCCGCAGCGCCGGATCCGCGAGGCTCCAACTGACCGTTCGCCGGATGGCAAGTGGCGTGCCTTTATCAAAGCCCATAATGTATTCCTCAGCGCCGAGAGTGGTGAGGAGATTCAGTTAAGCGAGGACGGCCGGGAAGGGGAGTCTTATGGGGGGGTGGAGTGGTCGCCGGAATCCCGGACGCTTGTGGCCTGGCGAATTGAACCGGGCGAAAAAAAGGAGGTGTATCTGATTCGATCCTCGCCAACTGACGGCGGCAGAGCGCAACTGGAGACACGGCCTTACGCGCTGCCTGGGGACAAGTTTTCAAAATACGCGCCGGTGCTATTTGATATTGCCACGCGCAAACCGCTAAAACCGGAGGTGGACAGATTTGAGGCGGAATCAGAGGTTCCCCGGCTGCATTGGCGGTCAGATGGGTCCCGCTTTGCGTGGCAGCAAGTCGATCGGGGTCATCAGCGCCTGAGGGTTATCGAAGTGGAATGTGCGACCGGCAAGGTGCGCAACCTGATCGATGAGAAATCCGACACCTTCATCTGGACGGCGCACACGGAGGGGCTCCACCTGCGTTACGTCAATTGGCTACAACATTCGGAAGAGATGATTTACGTTTCCGAGCGAGACGGATGGCGGCAGATGTACCTGGTGGATACGAAGGAGGGACGCGTCAGGAATCAGATTACCAAAGGCGAGTGGGTCGTTCGTGGGATCGACCTGATCGATGAATCCGCGCGGCAGATCTGGTTTCGGGCAAGCGGGATGGTGCCAGGGCAGGATCCATATTTCGTGCATTTTTATCGGGTGAACTTCGACGGCTCGGGTTTGGTGGCGCTAACAGAGGGGAACGGACAGCACGCGATCGACTTTTCTCCGGATCGCAAGTATTACCTGGATACTTGGAGCCGCGTGGACCAACCACCGGTGACTGAATTACGCCGCGCCAGTGATGGGAAGTTGGCATGCAAACTCGAAGAGGCGGACCTTTCGGAACTGAAGGCCAAAGGGTGGGAAGCGCCGGAAGTGTTCGTTGAGAAAGGTCGTGACGGCCGGACGGATATTTGGGGAATCATCTGCCGCCCTCGGAACCTGGATCCGACGAAGCGCTATCCGGTGATCGAGCAGATTTACGCGGGCCCGCAGGATGCCTATGTGCCGAAGAGTTTTTCGAGTTCATCAAGATTCAATCTGCTCACCGACGCCGGGTTTATCGTGACGCAGGTGGACGGCATGGGCACCGCGAATCGCTCGAAGGCGTTCCATGACGTTTGTTGGAAGAACCTCAAGGACGCAGGATTTCCGGACCGCATTTTGTGGCACCAGGCGATTGCCAAAAAGTACCCCTATTACGACATCACCCGCGTCGGCATCTTCGGCACCTCCGCAGGTGGTCAAAACGCGGGTGGGGCGGTGCTGTTTCACCCGGAGTTCTACAAAGCAGCGGTGGCGAATTCCGGATGCCACGATAATCGCATGGATAAGGCTTCCTGGAACGAGCAATGGATGGGCTTCCCGGTCGGTCAGCAATATGTCGAATGCTCCAACATCGAAAATGCCGCCAAATTGCAGGGCAACCTTTTTCTCGTGGTTGGCGAATTGGACAAAAATGTGCCACCCGAGTCCACCATGCGGTTTGTGGATGCATTAGTTCGCGCACAGAAGGATTTTGATTTGCTGGTTATTCCCAACGGCGGCCACGGCGCTGGCGGCGATTATTATCAGCGACGGATGAGAGATTTCTTTGTGCGCCATTTGCAACCGGTATCGACGGTTCGTCAGTGATCAGTTGGTCAGATCATCAGGGAAGCCGATGAGTTTGTTCTGCCTGGTTCGGGTGTGGTGTTCCATCGGCGGTGAGATTCGAGAACCAATTATGCTCCGTTGGCGGCTGGATTATCCGGTGGACTGGGCTAGACTGCTCACAGTTAAATCCCAAAGCTCAATCCATGAAATGGCCATTGATTTCGAATTCGCGACCGACCTGGATGATTGTTTTTGGAGGGCGAATCGGCATCACGATGAAAATCGCGATGTTGCTGTTGGCGATCACCCCGGTTGCCGCCCCTGCGGGAGAATTGCGGGCTGGGGTCGCACGAGTCAATTTAACGCCGCCGATGGAAATGAAGGCGGCTTTGGGCGGATATGGTGAACGGATGAGCAAGCCGGCGATTGGGGTGCATGACTCTGTTTGGGCCAAAGCTCTCGTGTTTTCTCAAGACGATCGCCAGTTTGTTATGGTCACTGCGGATGTCTTGGCATTCCCGCCGGGATTCAAAGCCGCGGTCATAAAACGCCTCGATACGAATACGTGGAATGCCGACCAGGTGATGCTCTTGCCCAGCCATTCGCACACCAGTATCGACATGATGGCCATTCATCCCGGGAATGCTTTTGGAATTCCGCGAATGGGGATATTCCAGCAGGCGCTGTTTGATCATACCGCTGACGCTTTGGCCAGGGTTATCCGGGACGCCTGCAAGGATCCAGTCCCCGTAACCATCGGGTCAGCGACGAATCCTGTGACCGATCGCAACCGCAACCGTCGAAAGGGAGGCGGGCTTCACGATAAGGATCTTACGATCACGCGACTGGATACCAATTCGGGGCGGCCGCTGGCGGTGGTGGTTAACTGGACGGCGCACCCTACCTTCATGGATTGGGAGGATATGCTGTTCTCTGGTGATTGGCCGGGACATCTGCAGCGCACGATCGAAGCTTTGGTCGGAAAGGGCGTAACCGTGCTGTTCTACAATGGGGCTGAAGGCGATCAGTCTCCCGTGCCCCCATCGGACGGAGGGAGTGGGTGGGAACGAGCTGAGCACTACGGGAGAGAGATGGGAATTATGGGATGGGAAATGTGGAAGAAGATTCAACCGATGAGCGCCCCGGTGTTGCGTTATCACACTGAACGAATTTTGTTGCCGCAGCGGCGCCCGCATCCCGATTTCATGAAGACGGGCGGCACGGAGTACGGCTTGAACGAGGCCATGATGAAGGAACTTCTGAACCGGGTGGTTCCGTCGGAGACGCACAGCACCGCACTGCGTGTGGGTGACCTGTTGATTGTGGGGGTGCCGGGCGAAATGGCGGCGCAATTGGGTATGGAAGCAAAAGCCAAAGCTCGACAACTTACCGGCACCGCTTGTGTCACCATCGGAGGATTGGCCGACGAGTGGGTCAGCTACATTCTTCCGGCCGAGGAGTATGGCAAGGGTGGATACGAAGCCAGTGTGAGCTTCTACGGCGAGACCCTGGGAAGCACTCTGCTGGAAGGAGTTACGCGCGGAGTCGAAGCTCTCAAATAGCCGCTCGTCTCCTAAATGCAGGAACCGCCGACCAACACCTTCATTCGGCGGTTCGCAACGCCAAGCGCCCTTCTTTCGGCCCCTGGTTCATACCCCCAGAGCTTTCCGTCTGCGGCCAGAATTCCGTTTGCGCGAGGATTAGAGCATAATCGTCAGCGCTGCGGAAAATAAGGCCATGAGGCAGGCGACGTAGAGCAACCCGACCACCTTGTCCTCCACTGTCGGTCCTGCAAACTCCTCACTGAACCAGGTCATTGTCATGCTTGGCTCCTGGTCCACCATAAGCCCAAGTCGGCGGTTTTTAAACCATTCGACGTACGATTTCAGTTCGCGAAATAAACGGTATCAACAGCACTTAATTCATGCCGACTCCCGAGTGAATTCGATTTTACCTCCCTTGGCGCTGACCAGGATCTGGTCTCCCGGCTGGAAGTCGCCTTTGAGCAGGCGCGTGGCGAGGGGATCCAGCAAGTGATCCTGGATGGCGCGCTTCAAGGGGCGGGCCCCGAATTGGGGATCATAACCTTCCTTGGCCACCAGTTGTTTCGCGGTCCGATCCACCTTCAGCGTGAGTTGCCGCGCTGCCAGGCGGTTGGACAATTGCCGCAATTGGATGTCTACAATCCGGTCGAGATGTTGTTCCTTCAAGCTGTGGAAGATGATGATGTCATCGACGCGATTGAGAAACTCTGGTCGGAAATGTCCGCGCAATTCCGTGCGCACGAGTCGTTCCATCTCCTTGGTTTCTTCCGGACCCATTTTGCGCGTCTCAAAGAACTCCTGGATGATTGGAGAACCGATATTGCTCGTCATGATGATAATGGTGTTCTTGAAATCAACGGTTCGTCCCTGGCCGTCGGTGAGCCGTCCGTCATCAAGCACCTGCAGCAGCACGTTGAATACATCGTGATGCGCCTTCTCGATTTCATCAAACAGCACCACGGTATACGGCCGGCGTCGCACAGCCTCGCTCAACTGCCCGCCTTCTTCGTAACCGACATATCCCGGGGGCGCACCGATCAGTCGCGCGACCGTGTGTTTCTCCATGTATTCGCTCATATCAATGCGCACCATGGAGTTTTCGTCGTCAAACAGAAACTCAGCCAGGGCTCGGGCGGTCTCGGTTTTCCCCACCCCGGTGGGTCCCAGGAAGATGAAGGAACCAATGGGGCGATTTGGGTCCTGCAGCCCCGAGCGTGAACGACGCACGGCGTTCGCAACGGCCTGAATGGCGTCATGTTGGCCCACTACGCGTTGCTCGAGGCGATCCTCCATTTTCACCAATTTGTCGCGCTCGGTCTCTAACATGCGAGTAACCGGGATGCCCGTCCAGGAGGCCACCACCTGCGCGATATCTTCCGCCGAAACTTCCTGATGCAACAGTCTTTTACTTTCCGGCTTGTCCCGCAGTGCCTGCTCCGCAGCGATTAGCTTTTTCTGAAGGTCTGGGAGGCGCCCATATTGTACTTGAGCCGCCAGGTTCAGGTCGTTTTGCCGTTGGGCGGACTCCAATTCCAGTTTAGCCTGTTCGATTTGGCTGTTGATGATGCTGACGGCATTGATGGCCGCCTTTTCGTTTTGCCATTGGGCTTTAAGGCGGTTGGACTCTTCTTTCAGGTTCGCCAGTTCCCGGTCCACCTTTTTCAAGCGATCGAGCGATTCAGCATCCTTTTCCTGCCGCAAAGCACTTTGTTCGATCTCCAATTGCTGGATTTGTCTTTCCAGTTGGTCAATCTCCGTCGGCATGGAGTCCAACTCCATCCGCAGGCGTGAAGCGGCTTCGTCGATCAAATCGATCGCTTTGTCTGGAAGGAAACGATCGGTGATGTATCTTTGCGACAAGGTGGCCGCGGCGACGAGGGCCGAGTCTTGGATGCGGGCGCCGTGATGAACTTCGTAACGTTCTTTGAGCCCGCGGAGAATGGCGATCGTCGCCTCGACACCAGGCTCAGCCACGAGCACCGGTTGGAACCGGCGTTCCAAGGCTGGATCTTTTTCGATGTGCTTCCGGTACTCATCCAATGTGGTGGCCCCGATCGCGCGCAATTCGCCCCGCGCCAACTGGGGCTTCATGATATTCGCAGCGTCGGTGGCTCCCTCGGCGGCTCCCGCTCCCACCAACGTGTGCAACTCGTCGATAAACAGCACAATCTTTCCTTCGCTGGCGACGATCTCCTTCAAGAAGGCTTTCAGGCGATCCTCAAATTCGCCGCGATACTTGGCGCCGGCGATCATCGCCGACAGATCCATCGCCACCAGACGCTTGCTTTTTAGCGACTCGGGCACGTCCCCGCTCACCATGCGCCGGGCGAGTCCTTCCGCGATCGCCGTCTTGCCCACGCCCGGTTCCCCGATCAGCACCGGGTTGTTTTTGGTGCGGCGTGTCAAAACCTGCATCACGCGTCGGATTTCATCGTCACGGCCAATCACTGGGTCAATTTTTCCCTGCTGCGCCAATGCGGTAAGGTCGCGCCCGTACTTCTCCAGGGCCTGGAACTTGGCTTCCGGTGCGGCATCGGTCACGCGTTGATTACCTCGCAAATCCGCCAGGGCGCGCAGTACCGCGTCGCGCTTCAACCCCGCGCCAGACAGGATTCGCGTGAGCGAGGCGCCGGAAGAGCTTAACAAACCCAGCAGTAAGTGCTCGGTGCTAATGTATTCGTCTTTGAGCTTAGAGGCCTCTTCTTGCGCGGTCGCCAACACTTTACGCAAGTCGGCACTCAGGTAGGGTTCGGCGCTGCTTCCCTTCACCTGGTAACGCCGTTGGAGTTCGCGCTCCAATTCCGGCTTCAACCGGGCAGGCGGCACACCGACCTTTTCCAGCAGATCTGGAATCAGGCTCTCGGCCTGACCGATCATGGCCAACAGGAGATGCTCCCCGTCGACTTCCTGGTGCGAATGGGACTGAGCGATGTGTTGCGCCTCTTGCAGCGCTTCCTGCGATTTAATTGTCAACCGATCCAGTTGCATATAGTTCACTGATATAACCTTCCTGCCGCCAGTCAAGTTGCCCGTAACGCTCGCAAAGACCCGGAATGAATTTCCCTGGGAGGGTTGTCAGACCTGAGACCGAGATGGTACGGGCCACAGGAGCGTCCGCAGAATCATTTTCAGGCCGCAAACTCCAGATTCACCGCAGGACCGGTGGTGCAGCTCCTGATCCGATCCATCCGGTTGAGCCTATCTGCTATTCGGCTCAGGGCAGGGGAGCTGAGCCCTTCGTGGCTTATTCCTCGGATTCCTGTTCACTCTCGCCAGGCACTTTAACCCTTGCGACAGACTCACGCGGGCCGAGGCTGGCTCGGCGCGCCATGCCCTGTCGCTCGAGTTGCGCCTCTGCGGAGACGGAGAATCGGGTCCAAGGAATCTCATCCAAACGGGCGCGATTAATGGGTTTGCCCGTCAGTTCACAAATGCCGTAAGTGCCCTGGCGGATGCGATCCAGGGCTTGCTCAACCTGATAGACCGCATCCTGCTCGGCGGAGAGCATGCCCAGCGCCAGGTCCCGGTCATAGGTATCGGTGCCGGCATCAGCCTGGTGCAAGCTAAAGCTTGGGGTCTCTTCCGCGGCGTCGTGTTCGAGCACCTGGCGCTCTTGCTGCAAGTGTTCCAGCAACTCGGTCAAGCGCCGGTAAGCCGTGCGCCATTTGACCGGGATACCTTTCTGTGTCGATGTGGCTGGAATCACGTCGCTGGTGGCAGCCGCCTTACGGGCGGTCCGGCGGGAGTGAGTCCTCGTTTTCATAACCTCAACTTGGCACAATCGCGCGACAAATCAATCTGGCTTGCCATGGTTTTGGCCTTTTCTTAACGGTCCGCGCGGCTAATCTGGAATTGCATGAACATCCAGGTCCGTCTGCTGTCTCTCATTGTCGCGGGGCTAGTCACTTGCGAACTGCCGGCTGCCCAGCCTCCCAACATCCTGTTCATCATGAGCGACGACCATGCGGCGCACGCCATCAGCGCCTATGGCAGCCGGGTCAATACGACGCCGAGTTTGGATCGATTAGGCAAAGAGGGCATGCGCTTCGATCGTTGCTTTGCCGTTAACTCCATTTGCACTCCCAGTCGGGCCACGATCCTGACCGGTAAATACAGTCACATCAATGGGACCCCAGTCTTCAACCGATTTGACGGCTCACAACCGACCGTGGCGAAATACCTCCAGGCGGCAGGTTATCACACGGGTATGATCGGCAAGTGGCATTTGGGAAGCGATCCTACCGGATTTGATTCATGGACGATTCTTCCCGGCCAGGGGCTCTACTTTGATCCGGCATTCCTTGATGTGCATGGGCGGCGCGTGATTAAAGGCTACGTCACCGGAATCATCACCGACCTGGCCCTGGATTTTCTGCGCGAACGGCCCAAGGACAAACCATTCTTCTTGATGTGCCATCACAAGGCGCCGCATCGTTCCTGGGAACCCGAACCCAAATACCGCAACTCTTTTGCCGCGCGGAAGATTCCCGAACCAACGACCCTGCGAGACGATTACGAGACCCGCTCCGATGCCATCAAGGAATGCCAGCAAAAGGTTTTTACCGACCTGACTCGGCGGGATTTGAAACTTACCCCACCAGCGGATTTGGAGGGACCGGCCCGCAACGCCTGGCTCGGCGTCAAGCCCACGGAAGTTGAAACCGTGATTGACGGCGTTTCGAAAAAGTTAACCGGCGCGGCGCTTGATGCGTGGAAGTACCAGCGCTACATGCAGGATTACCTGGCGTGCATCCAGTCCGTTGATGACAGCGTTGGACGCCTCCTGGAATACCTGGACACGGAAAAGCTCGCTACCAATACCATCGTGATCTATACCAGC
This sequence comes from Verrucomicrobia subdivision 3 bacterium UBA693, assembly GCA_002298785.1. Taxonomy (GTDB): domain Bacteria; phylum Verrucomicrobiota; class Verrucomicrobiia; order Limisphaerales; family UBA8199; genus UBA693. The sequence continues at coordinate 328,203 of DBMR01000059.1, read as the reverse complement.
GATCAAGGTTTCTTCCTTGGTGACCATGGCCTGTACGACAAGCGGTTCATGTATGAACCCTCCATCCGTATGCCTTTTCTGGTTCGCTGGCCTGGTCACATCCAACCCGGGACCGTGCAGACGGCCCTGGCCATCAACCCGGATTTCGCACCTACCTTCATGGACGCGGCAGGCCTTAAGGTTCCCGACGACATGCAGGGCGTCTCCCTGATCCCACTGTTCCTCGGAAAGAAGCCGGAGAATTGGCGCACCGGGTTCTATTACCGTTACTATCATGATCCGGGCGATCACAATACGCGGGCGCATTACGGTCTCCGGGCAGAAACCCACAAGCTCATCTATTTCTGGAAGAAGGACCAGTGGGAGATGTTCAACCTGCTTACGGATCCCGATGAAATGCACAACCTCTATTCCGAACCAGCACAACAGGAGACGGTCAAGGCCTTGAAAGCGGAACTCTATCGACTGAAAAAGGAGCTGAAGGATGAAGACCAATTTGCAGACAAGCAACCTCCGGCCGGAGTAGATGGGCAGCGGTGAGGAAATTGGTCATCCTTGACACGGCGAGTTCGAAAGTGAACCATTAATCGCCTTTCGGAGCGCCAGCTTAGCTCAGTGGTAGAGCAGCAGTTTTGTAAACTGCGGGTCGCCGGTTCAAATCCGGCAGCTGGCTCCATCAAAACCCCCATAAAGCCCGCATAAAATAAGGGTAAAACGCACTTTTGAGCCCTTCCCAAGATAGTTGCCCGAATTGTGGGCAATTGGACGAATAGAGACGATCTAGACAACTGTGGGCAACTATTCCCAGCGAAACGACCTTTCCCGGCCCCGTGTCTGCGAAACTCGACTATCCCAGCGGGCTCCAGGACGCGCCTAAGCCTCGGACCATGTCAACATACTCCTGTCAGGCTCGCGACGGCGTAGCGGTGGCCGTGGGTTCAGCAACCGGGGGCGTGATCGGAAGCGAGAGAGGGGGTGTTACTGCCCGCTTGCGACGTCGCTTTAGCATCTGCTCTCTCTTGATGGCGCACGGCACGCAAAGCCGCCCTATGCCCACTGGCGCGCTGCAAAGGAAGCACTTCCGGTCTCGTATCTTCCGCAACTGATAACGGCGTTGCCGCGATACCGGCAAGTCGCTGAACTCGTCCTTTATCGTCACGCCTGAAGGGTGCGCGGCTCTGCGGTGGGCATCAATATTGCCGTGGACCGGAGTGGACAACTGTTGACAGATGTTGACCCCGAGTTGACCGGGATTTGCTGTGTTCTGCATATAGATTCAGCCACGCTGGCTTTGTGGTTGCGCTGGCTCAATCAAGGAGCGTCCCCCGGTGGTCGTTTGCCGGGGCTGTTTCTTGGCTTGATGCCGTTTCCTTTGAGGGAATCTTTCCCAATGCGCTCGCCACACCCTCCACTATGGTTCAGGCTCGGGTTGCCCTTGCGCTCGCGACAAACACCCCAAGAGGTCCGTGCTCACAGCTCGCCATCTGCCGCATTAGTTATTCGGCCCATTCCACGGACCGCGACCTCACCGGATGCTACTTGGCTGAGTTGGGGGCGAGTGAGACTTACCGCCTTGCCGAACTCGGTGCGCGATTTCTTGAACCGCTTGGAGCGAGTGGAGAGCAGGTTGCTGTCGGAGGGATAGACGCCAGCGGCAATAGCCTGCTGTGCGAACGCATCTGGCACTGAGGCATAGGCCATCTCGGCTGATGACTGAACGAACTCTTCAACCACCTTGGCGAGCTCCACATTCAAGCAGTGCTCCAATAGTTCGGCCTGAGTGAGCTTGTGCTTCTCGCAGGCGATGGTGAAGATTTCCATGATGCGGCGCTCGAACTTGCGGGGACGCGGACTGTACTTCCCGGTCCTTTCCTTCGACGCAAGCTCAGCCTTAATTTGATTGGCCTCTTCGAGCGCTTTCGCTGCCGCCTCTCGCCGCGCCGCTTCGGGCACTGCGCTGCGTATACGGCGATCCAGACAGCGATCAATGATCTCTGCCTCGGTGCGCTGCGTGATTGCGGAAACTTTACCTAATATGTAAGTTAGCTTGCGTGATAATCTAAACGATTTTGGTTTGTTGAATTTCATGTTGATTTCTACTCACGGAGTGAACTTTTGCGTGTGGAATGTGATTAATTGATTTTGACCTTCCGGCTTGCTGATCGGTCTAAATTACGACACTCGAAATCCATGCTGGCCACCGGAACGCGTACTTGGGCGTGGAGGGCGAATCTGCTGGATTGGGTGCCGTCACCCGTGACCGTAGGCTAGCATCAGTTCCCACCCTCTGTGGCCTGATAGCGGTTTACACCGCAGTCGGCGGCGTTTCAACACCTTGGTCCAGACGTGCTAAAGCTCACGGTTGAGCAGCGTCAGATGCTGCCGAAACAGTTTCGGTATGAGGCCGCTGAGATTTCCCGCTTGCCTTCATCCCCCGACGCGCAGCGAGAGGTGTGGTTGCCAATGAATTGAGTTCGTCCTCGGTGGGGATGATGCCATAAAGCTTCTCCACCTGATTCAATCCCGGCCCAATCGTCTGCTCAACCACCGCTCTGATGCTGGTGCGTTGAATGCCAGCGATTCGGTACAGGCGATTCGCCAGGTTCGCGTCTAGTCTCATCGCCACACCCACCGTTCCGGCACTCCTTGCATCTTCCTTTTTATCCTTCATAGATTCACATCCTCTAACTTTGGAAACAAAAGTCAACACTGTCTGGACCCTTGTAGCTGACGAGCCCCCAAAGGTTGCAACGGCGATACCACCAGCGCCACCGAGAACTCCCTTAGCCCCGCCCATGTCGTTGAACAGATTCTTGGAGTCTGCTTTGAAGGTCGCAAACTCTTTGCGCACGCCCCGGAGGGCAGCGGTTACCGGGCGAGCGTCCACGCCCATTCGGATCAAAACTCCTTCGGTCATGAAAATATCCAGTCTATTTGAGTTGTTTGCCGTGTGTGTCTAAAATCATGGGACAGTGACGTGACCGCCTGCCGGTGCGCTTGCGCTTGCGCTGTCGCTGCGCTGCGGTTCAGACGGTTGCGGTGAATCTGGAGCTTTAACGATAATCATCCTACATGAGACACGGTTTTTGAGACGGCGTGTGTGTGAGGGCTGCAATGTCGCGTTGCTCCCTTTCCCCTCACTCCCGAAAAGATTTCTTACTCATACGCCCCCGCTAGCGCCCTCGCTTCGCTTCAGGGCTCTGGCTGTCCCCGTCTGCCGTGTCGTTACAAACTCGGGTTGCAACAGCGCTCTCCGTGTCAGGCAACCGTTCGCAACTAGCCTTCATTTTGAGCCCGGCGTTCCAAACATGGGACTGGCTACGGTTCCGAATGCCAAACCGCGCGGTCGCTTACGCTGAACGGTTCTGTAAGGTCTTCGGCGCGACCTTCAACTTGCGGGCCATCTTGGCGAGCGACGGAGAATCCTCAAAAAGCGAAGGGTCAATCACCCACGCCAGCGCTAGAAACTTGCGTCCGACTACCCGGTCAAACCCGGGGGCAATCTCGCCACGGCAGAGGAAGCGGAAGATTACGCCAATAGCCCTGTCCATCACTGGCCCGGGTTTGCCATGGCGTTGCTCAGTTCCTGGATGCGCTTCTCGATTTCCTCACTTGAGGGGGAAACCTTCAGGGCCATCTCCCAATAAGCAATCGCCAGGCTCAGATTGCCTTGGCGCTCCTCGAGTTGGGCCAGATGGGAGACGATCTCGTCACAGGCCAAGTTGTTTGGCTTGTCCTTGCCCGATTCCGAAGCGTTCCACTTTTTGAGGGCCTGGCGCCACAGGTTTCGCGCGCGGATGTCATCGTGCCGATCCTCTTGCAGCAGACGCCCGAGCTCATAAAGGATCTCGTAGCTGTCGGGATTGTTGCGGAGACCTTCACGGAGAAAATTCTCTGCTTCATCTACTTTGCCCAATTGGCTGCGGAGCCAGTAGGAAGACACCGTGTAGGTATCGATCCGCTGGGGATCGAGCTCAGAGGCCAATTTAAGCCAAGGCAGGATCTCCCGTTCCCGACCGGAACTCAGGTGAGAGTGGTGGGTGATCATGAAACGGCGTCCGAAACTCTCGATCCAATCCCTGGGCGGCCCGAGGAAAGCCATGGCTGCCTCATGCGCGGCTTCAGCGGCGCTGGGTTCGGTGCCATGTCCTTCCTGGTCGTCGTGGTCGTCCGGATGCTCGGCCATCATGTGGCGACTGTCCTTTGGAGCGGCGGCTTGGTCAAAAATTGAGGGATAATAACCGCTATGAAAGGAAACGTCGGCCTTGACGAACAGATGATTGGAGAACAACCGGCGGGTGTCGCCCAGCAGCGCTTTGAGGACATTATCTGAGTCCCCCTGACGGGCCCAGTTTCGGGCGCGAGGCTGGAGCACGGTTGCGAGCGTGACGGCAGTGGCGGCCAACAAGAGCAGGACAGACAGGGGCGAAGCCTTACGCCAGGTTGTGGGGACTGGTGGCATGGGACCTAGACGCTGAGCGGCTTGCGGCGGAACAGCAGCCAGGACGCTAAGAGCAAAAGCGCCGTGTAAACCGCGGCATACAGGGCGGCGAGCAGGCAATCGGTCCACGGCACCAGGGAGGGCTCGTAAATCACGAAATCCCGCAGGTCATACCATTCGAGGTGCGGGATCAGGTAGTAAAAAGAATAGAGAATGGTGCGGAGTGGTTCGGCCTGTTGCATGGCAGCAGTTGACAGATGACGTCCCAGCAGCAGGATTCCTACGATCACAGAGATGGAGATGGTGGCATTGGCGGAGGGCGCGCTAAAGAGGAGCGAACCCAGCAGCACCATGGCAATGACGATGGCAAGCATGAACCAATGCATGAGCAGCGCCTGGCCATATTGAGGCACGGGAAAGTGGTGGTCACGCGACCCGCTCACCACCCCGAAAAACAGGTAAAAGACCACCAAAGTAAGCCCAGTGGCAAACCAGCAGCCCAGGAATTTCCCCAAAATGACATGTCCGCGTGTTACCGGCTTGGCCAGGAGCGGATAGATCGTGCGGTTTTCGCGCTCGGAAGGGAGTTGCCGGGCCGTGGCTCCCACCGCAATCGCCAGCGCAGAAATCCAAATCAGCAGCAAAGCGATGTCCTTTAAGTAGAGCACCAGCTTGTCGTCATTGAAGAAGTTGAGCGATCCCATTACCAGCGTAATGATCGCGGTGAGCACAAAGAGCACGTAAAAGTCCTTACGGCGATAAAGTTCCTTGATGACCAGGCCGGCGAGAGCAAAGGTGATGTTCATGTCGGCTTAGGTTATTTCGGCGATTGGGCCGGGGCTTGGGTTTGATAACCGATGAGATCCAGAAAGATCTGCTCCAGATTAGCCTGGTGCTTCTCAGTTAGATCGGATACGGCCCCCTCCATTTTTAGCTGGCCTTGATTGATGATCGCCACTCGGTCGCAGACCGTCTCCACCTCGCCCAGTTCGTGTGAGGAAAAGAAAACGGTTTTGCCCTCGTTCTTCAATCGTTGGATGATCTCGCGGACCTTCATGCGGCCAAGGGGATCCAAACCGCTGGTAGGCTCATCCAAGATCAGCAGATCCGGGTTATTGATCAGGGCCTGTGCGAGCCCAACCCGTTGCTGCATGCCTTTGGAGTAGGATTTGATGGGTCGCTTGCGTGCTGGTTCCAATTCAACCAATTGTATCAGCGTTTCGATTCGCTGGTCCGCCTCGGAGCGCGTCAGCCCAAAAATCCTGGCATAGAATCGCAGCAACTCTTCCGCGGTCAGAAACTTGTAGTAATAGGTGAGTTCCGGCAAATACCCAATGCGCTGCCGAGCGATCGGTTGGCGAACGTCGACCCCAAATAATGAAGCACCCCCACCCGTAGGCGGTATGAAACCCAGTAGGACGTTCATCGTGGTCGTCTTGCCTGCTCCATTCGGACCGAGGAATCCGAACACCTGACCTGCGCTAACCCGGAGGTTCAGGTCGCGCACAGCCAATTTAGGACCCTGACCCCGAGCTTGAGCCGGATATTCGACCCGCAAGTCTTTCAGTTCGATAATGGTGTCCATGGAATGGGCGTGCGCCCTGGACTGAATATCTGAAGGGACCGGTAGCTAAACAATAAAAAAATCTGACGAAGGGCGAGTTCGGGAAAGGTCTGCTATTAAGAACTCCGCAGACTAGTAGAATCGCCGCACGCGACAGGAGTAACCCGTTTACCAAGCCATCGATGACATGAATCCAATAATTAGACACATACCACAAGACACTGTCCCGTTCGTGGACGAGATTGTGTGAGCTTGGAAGCTGGTCGGTTACTTTGTTGTGCTGTCGGTAGTTCTTAGTTGGTGAGGTAAGGAACGCCGGAGGGCAGGGAGCCCTGCCGGCGTTTAAATGATCGTACCTTCCTCACCTGGTGGATCATTTCACGGGAGCGCGTGGTTTGGAGAAACCGTCGCGCCGACAACGCAGGTTACACTTGGACGCGTGCCCAGGGAGGCAGCGAACACGTAATCTGGGCCGGTCGGGCACGTGGGAATTTTGCGATCCCGGATATAATCCGCAACTTGCGCGGGATCAGCAGGGTCCGTGTCTTTTTTGCGGTTTTCCAGGGCCCACTGTTGGGTCGCACTGTCGATTTGGCGGAGGTTATTGATGCAGGCATTCGCCTGGGAGGTGCTGCGCGCGTGCACAAAATTGGGCAGCGCGATGGCGGCCAGCAACCCGATGATGGCGACGACGATCATGATTTCCACCAGGGTAAACCCCGAGCTTCGCTTCCTTTCGATTCTCATACGCATTGTTCTTTCTACCGAAGCGGCGTGAACGAGGCAGCGGGCGGGTATATATGATTTCAAGTTGTCCACTAATTGCCCACTGACGACCGCATTAGTCGTTGTAGATAGCATGGATAATGCCGTTTCATAGAAACTGGGTACAACCCCACACACCTTGGCGCTGTTTTGAGATAGGCTGGGAGGGGAGAAGGCGAATCGCAAAAGTACATAAAAAAACCCGGAACGAAGGTCGTCCCGGGCTTTGAATTGAGAGTCTTAGCTTAGCTCGATATCAGGGCAGAACGTGCGGCGGGACCAACGCGGCATTGGCGCAGGTGACGCTCGGAACCGTTCCCACCGTGGCGCCCAGGGTGTAACCACCGGTAGCCGGGCAGGTCGGCATATTGCCGCCCTTGATGTAGAGCTGCACTTCGGCCTGAACCGGGGCGTCGCTGTCTTTCTTGCCCTTTTCCAACGCCCATTGCTGAATCGCGCTGTCGATCTGGCGCATATTGTTGATGCACGCGTTGGCCTGGGAGGTATTGCGCGCTTTCACGAAGTTGGGAATCGCGATGGCAGCCAGCAAACCGATGATGGCGACCACGATCATGATTTCAACAAGGGTGAAGCCCGCAGCGCGATTGGTGTTAATCTTCATACTGTTTTTTGCCTTTCTGTTTCCGACAACGGCGTGAACCAGCAACAGGCGGGTTATAATTTAGTGCGGAACGCGTTCACTGATTGCCTGTCGCAACCGCAAGTTGACCTAAGCAGATGGGATGCCAGCTCGACCCAACCGGGGACCCAGAGATGCGAACGTAAATATCCTTGAGCTGAGTAACGACGGTTTCAAAATGCGGTCATCGAGTTTCATATCGGCACCTACCCAACTCGGCAGACGGAATTGTCCCTTCCTAAAACGCGCCCCAAAAAAGAGTCCGGAGATATCTCCGGGCTATGATAAGCGATCGTTGGATTCAGATACTCAACTCAGGGGAGCGCATGGGGTGGAGTCGAGGCAGCGTTTGGACAAGTGACACTTGGCACCGCGGCAACATTGGCTCCTAGCACATAATCACCGCCGGCGGGGCAAGTGGGCATTTTACGGCCCTTGACATAATCGGCAACTTCTGCGGCCACAATGGCATCCGCATCTTTCTTGCCTTTCTCCAGTGCCCATTGCTGAATGCCACCGTCGATCTGTTTCATGTTCGCAATACAGGCATTTGCCTGGGCGGTATTACGGGCCTTCACGAAGTTGGGAATGGCGATCGCGGCCAACATGCCGATGATGGCTACGACGATCATAATCTCCACCAGGGTGAAGCCTTGTTTACTGGTCTGTTTGATCTTCATGTTTCCTTTTCCGCGGCGTGAGCCGAGTGTCAGGCGGGTTATGTTATTATTACATTGGTGCTCACTTATTGCCTGCCACTCACCGCATTTTGACTCTATCACATTAGGCGTTCGCCAGGCAATTGGGATATTACCCGATACCATTCCGGGTAATTCTGGACCACTTTGTATGCCAATATTCTGGACAACTGCCTCAGATATGGACAACACCGTGCCCTGGAAATAGTTTCGGCGACTGACCCGGCGGACTGAGGCAGGACGCAACATAGTTACCCACTACGCCGGATCCAGGCGAAGCAAGTCTACCAATTCAGTCGTTCTGCGGACGACATAGCGGTCATTTGGGAACATGCCAAAGGCTTTGGGTGGTGACGCTCCGATGGCGCGGATGACCGACAGGTGCTTCGGCGGGAATTAGAATCTGCTAATTGAAGCTAAACTCGAATTGACAAACCGGCCGCCAGATGCTTTAATAGAATTCATTAGCCAAAAGACTGCTCAGAGGTTATGCAGTTGTGTGTATTGGTGCCGGAATCGTTTTGGGCGTGCGGTTTGTGGTAGTTAGAGGGTGTTGAAATGTCTGAAAGTTGCAGTTGGACAGTGGGTCAACCTGGCGCAGTTTGCATATCCGTTTGTGAGTTGGAATAGCAAAAAGAGCGAGTTCGAGTTGGAGGCCTTGGAGCCAAGGTGCCTCCTTTCCGGCTCGGCGCCGGTCCTCCTTTCTGCTCCATTGGCGCACGTCATCGTGGCCGTGGAGGAGGCCCAGGTAAGCCACCAGCAGCACCATCAAGATTCCAGCATTGATATTCTAGGTGGAATTGAGAACCACACCGACACCCCAGAGGCCACTCCCACAACCGACGGGGCAGTTGATCCTGCGATCGATAATTCCCATGGTCTGACTGTTGCCGCCACGACCACGGCAACTCCAGACGCCTCGGCAGTCAAGACCAGCGTTAACTTGGCTCTCAATGCGCCGGTGCCAGCCACCGCCGCTCCTGTCGCGCAGACCCAGATTTCCACTCCTTCCAGCCAGGTGCCTGGCAGTGCATGGCCGGAGCAGTTGACCCAATCACTAAACAGTGCAAATGGACCTCCCGCTGGTGTCAATGTTCACCTTACCCCGGGTGTCGATTTGGGGATCGTAAACAGTCTCATTCTCGGAAAAGGCGACTCGCTGTCGGGCACGGGTTCCTTGTCCGTTCCGCTCATTAACAATGGCGGCCTTCTCAGCCCCGGCAATTCTCCCGGCATCATCAATGTCCCAACCTTCACTCAAGGTCCTAATGGTTCGATACTTATAGAGATCGGAGGAACCGCAGGACCGGGCGTAAATCCTAACGGTTGGGATCAAGTTCAAGTAACCGGTTTGGCTCAACTCGACGGGACTATCCAGATTTCACTCTACAACGGTTTTGTTCCGAGCGCTGGTCAGAGCTTCCAAGTATTCACCTGGGGATCGCACACTGGCGAATTTGCCAATTGGCGTGGAACCTCCGGGATTCCTGGCCACCCCGAGCTGGCATTCGTTCCGGTTTATTCCGCGAGCGGTTTAACGGTCCAGGTGGTTGCCACCCCACTCCTAATTCCTGGTGCGCAGTCCGCGATCGACACTGGCTTCAACACCCTCTCCCAAATCGGCACCCTCCTGAACGGGATAGGCGGGTTCGCACAGAACATACCTCTCCTTGGCGACAAGCTCAGCAGTTTCATCGATCAAGGGGCGGCCATTAATAATGTCCTTCGCAACCAACTCAATTCGCTGCTTGCCTCCCTGCCTCGTGAATCTGATGTTACTCGTGCGATCGAATCCTGGGATGGTTCCAACGTTGCCGGGTTCACCATCAAGGTGAATGGAGTGCTGGGACATTATGGCGCTATCGGCACGGACCCGTTTTGGTGGGACATCAATGTTGATTTAATCCCGGCGACAGCCAATCGGAGCCTTCAGAACATCGCCGATGCCGTCTTTGGCGCGGCGTTCGCTTCGGCGCCCTCAGTGCAGGTGACCAGTAAACTTACGCTGGATATCGGCTTTGGATACGACAGCGGCTTCTTCCTGAAAGTTGATCACTTGGCGGCATCCGCCAGCATTAATGTTAGCGGCTTGTCCGGGTTCCCCTTCAATCTCGCTCCTCCTGGTGGTCCCTTGAGTCTTAACGTGACGAACGGGTCGGTTAACTTGACCGCCACTGTCACAGCTACCCCGGACGCCAGCGTATTGACCAATAATGTGGTGACGGGGCCGCGGATCAACGCCGCGACACTCTCCTCAATCGCCAGCAGTTCCACCAACGCTTCCAATGCTTTTAACCTCGCCAAAACCGGAACCTTGGACGCCTCCTTCACCTTGAGCAGCGCTCTGACCGGTTTCGCCTTCAATTTCACTGGAGTAACCACGGTAAAAATCCAGTCAGCTAATATTCTAAATGGTGCAGACCCGGATGTGACGATTGTCACCAATGGCACGCTCAAGGTACTGAATGAAACTCTCTCGGGACTTTTCACCTTCCGGAAAACGGCCACCGAGACCTTGCTTGAAGCGTCGGGGGTCACCCTCAATATCAACCTAGGTGTTGGAGGTGGGGCCAAACGGGTTCTCCAGGCGAATAACGGCTCCGGGAAGTTCCTGCTTACCAATGGCGACCTCGCCGGGAGTCTTAGCCTGACCATCACCCAGGGACCAGATATCCCGGGCATTAGCATTTCCGGCACTTCGCTAACCTTGACCCTGAACACGTCCTCCAGTGCAGTTCCTGCGATTGATGGCGTGTCCGTTAATCTACCTGCGGGACCTTATTACCGCGTCTCCGGCAATGCCGTTATCGCTTTGACCACCCCGCAGGCGTCTTTAACCGGCAACTTCGTTTTCGAGCCCCGTGACACGGATTCAAATCCCGCCAATGGCGATGAAGAAACCAACATTGGCTTTTCCAACCTTTCGTTCAATTTCTCGGATGCACTGGTTTCTTTGCTGAGCCTTACGAACGGTTCCGGTGCATTCGTGATCACTCCTACCGGCATTTATGGCACGGCAACCGCGTCGGTTGCGCTCTCCGTGCCGGGTGTCAACCTCACAGGATCGTTCTCTGTTCTACTAAATAATCTCAACAGTGCCGTTACCGGGAAGACCGTCAACGTAAATGGTTCATCTGTCTCCATCCCATCATTGGTGGCCGGTCCCTACCTGCAAGTAGGCGCAACGGGGGCAACGGTTGGGACTTACGCTCAACTAACCGTGCTTGGGATCGGACTCCAAGGCAATTTCCTCTTCGAGAATCGGACGACCGCTGCCGCGCATAAGGTCGTAACGGTGGCCGCTTCAAACGTCAGCTTCGATCTCGGCTCCGCCGCCAACTCCTTGTTAACGATGACCAACGGCTCGGCGGCTTTCTTAATCACCGATGATGGTTTGGCTGGCGAAGGCAGCATCAGCGTTGCTGTTCACGCGGACGGAGTCGGGGTGGGAGGGGCATTTAAGGTTCGGATTAACCAGACGAGCAACCCAGTTAACGAAACCGTGACCGTCGGAGGTGTTCCGACCACCTTGATCCTGCCGCAGGGACCATATCTCCAAGTGGTTGGAACAGGTACCACGATTTCGTTCCTCGGTGTCACTTTGACCGGGAATTTCACCTTCGAGCAGCGGACCAGTACAACAAATACCCAATTGGTCACCATCACCGCCAGCAACGTGAGCTTCAATTTCGGTACCAGCGTAATCAGTGCTACGAACGGGTCCGCGTTCCTGCTCCTGACCGACACCGGAATCTTCGGCAGTGGACAAATTGACGTCAATGTGGCGGCGTTCGGTGGGGCTTATAGCCATACCTTTACCTGGGATTTCAACAACACCGACCCTCCCATCGATCAGATCTTCGACATGGGAGGCGTGCTTAAGCATCTGAATCTTCCCGACGGTCCTTTCAACCGAGTGAGTTCTGGCGGGCCGATCACCTTCACCGTAGATGTTGGTGGTCAGACACAACAAATCACCGCCGCGGTGGTATTGACCATGGTGCATCCGGACAGCGGCCCGGATTACGTGACCGTAGGGGTGTCCAGCTTCAGCACCACACTCGGAGCGGGCTCATTGCAGCTAAAAGTGAGCGAAGGTACCGGGGCATTTGTGATCTATCCGTCCAATCCCACCCATTGGGCTGGAGCAGTAAAGGTCAACAAAGCAAGCCTCACTGGAGCGACTGGCGTAACCCTGACGGCTACCAACCTGAAGCTCCTCCTTAACACCACCGGAGTTGATGTGGGACCGATCAGTGTCAGCGTTTCCGATAATCCATCTGACAATGTCACCATCCAGTTCACCGGTGCCTATTATCATAATTACTTCGCGGTCTCAGGTGCGGCCGACCTGGCCCTCGCGGGATTTCTGACGCTGGGAGGCAATTTCTCCTTTGAAAAGTCCGACTTGGATCCGACGCGCTTAAAAGTTGGCGTTTCCGAGCTGCACCTCGATGTCACCGCAGGGACACTCACCGTAGCGTCATTCAATCATGGGAGTGGTGCTTTCCTGATCAGTTCAGGTGGCGTGGCCGGCGTGGCTACTTTGCAGTTCCAGGCCGGCATCATTGGCATGGGTGGGACGATCGGACTCGAGGTAAACACTACCTCTGCCGGGGTAAACAGCTCCGTCACCATCAATGGTACAGTTACCAATATCAACCTGGCGACCGCAAACTACCTCAAGATCAAGGTCAACGGATATCTTCGAGTAGGGTCAACTTCTTTAAACTACAACTTCTACATCGTTGTCAACACCGGCACCGGGGCGGTGGAATTCTGGCAAACATCCCCTAATACCCTGCTGATCACCATTTCACCGGCGGGCAATATCAGCCTCCCGGGATTAGGTGCTCTGGCGAACATGGATTTCGCACAGCCCGGACCTTTCGAGTTTGTCACCATGCTCCGCCAATTGGGTCTGTGGCTGGACGCCTTCCGTGGTTCGAGCCTGTTCCAGGTGGATATTCCTTTCGCCGGGGGCAAGACATTGGGAGACGCGTTCGATTGGACCCAATTATTCGTGGACAAGATCTATGGGTTGATGTTGAGCATGGAAATCCAGTCGGCCAGCATGCTCGACACCACGGTAAACAATGGTCCCTTGGCAGGAGCGACATTCAAGCTGCAACTGAACAGCGACACGCCGGTGGCGGTAACGGTCACCGACAATATCGGTTCCGCTACCCAGCGGGACGGCACGGAACTGGTAGCTCTGCTCAACAACGCTTTAGCTGCTACCACGCTTGCCGGTCATGTCTTGGCTCGCCTCAACAAGGACAAACAAGTGGTCCTGGCACTGACGGACAGTGAAGTTTCCAAAGGTTCAACGCTCCAGATGGTGGCCGCCGATGCCCAGATCGCGGCGCTTGGATTTGGGCCGGCTGACAGCACGGATTCAACCGTTGAACACACCGCTGGGCTCACTGCCCGTTATGACACGCCAACTTTCTTCTCCAAGCTCGCGCTCGCGCTCGGATTGCCCAGCGTGACCTACAACCCAGCGCAGCAAGTCTATACCTATAACGTCGATGTAAATCAGACGTATGCCATGGACCCGGTGACGCTCACGTTTAACCAGGATCTGGGGCCAATCGCCAATGCCCAACTCAATGGCCGTCTGAATATTTCGGCCAACGTGCATTTCAAATTCACCTTGGGTTTCGACCTCGGAGCCGCAGAAGTGCCGCGGGTATTGTCCTCCAGCCAGGTGCCAACCCCGGCCAATGGGCGGTTGAGCGATGATGCTCACTTCCAACTTTACATCAACGGCGACGTCAATCCGTTGACCCTGGTTCTGCACAAGTCCGATACGGTAACCAATAATAGCATCGATGACCTGGCCACAGACCTGAACAATCTGTTTGCTACGGTGACGTATAACGGTCTTGGAAGCCCAACACCCCTCAACCAGTTAATAATTGCCCAAAAGGCCGGTACGGGGTTGGCCATCTCCGCCAAACCTAACCAGCTCAATATCATTAATCGGTTGGCAGCGGTGTCACTGCACAACGATACATTTGCCACCGAAATGGGCTTCGGCATGCAATCGAGCCCTGACGGGCAGTTCTTCCTTTCCGCCTCCAACGCGAACATAAAAGGGTTGTTCCTCGATAATGCTGAACTGAGTGCTTCTCTCAATGTCGCTCCGGACCTGGCTTACAATGCAAACGGCATTAGTGGGAGTCTGCGATTCGGTTTTGTGGATGTGACCGTGCCGAAAGGGACTTTCGGTACTTTGGACCAGAATGGGAATCCTCAACCGTTTACGGCCGACGTAAAACTGCAGAACCAAACCACCGGGGTGACGCGCCTGTACATCACGGATCTGATGAACGGCAGTTCCTCGAATAACATCATGAATATGGTCAATGCGCCGACGCTCACGGGGAGCTTCCTGGCGCAATTGTCCAATATCAGCGTGGGTGGTCTCGGCTTCTCCTTCCCGCTCGGCAGCAATCCTACCGTATCCGTCTGGATTCCGGATGTTAAGAACCTGACTTTCAATCCGAATCCCTACAATGCTGTCAGCAACAAGTCCGGGCTCTTCCTGACGTATCCGAGCCTCGGCGATCTCCAGAACTTCACGAGCATTAGCTTCACTCAGATCATACACGCTCTGAAGGCGATTTCGGACAACCTCAGTCAGCTTAGCGCGTTCTCCTTCCTCGATGAGCGGTTGCCACTGATCGATATGAGCGTGAACGACATGATTAAATACGCCTCCAAATTCGCGGATTTGATCGACGCGGCCTCGAGCGGCGGCTCACAATCCCTCCAGGATACCATTACGGAGCTGAAGACCCAAATCGATCAGGTTTTCCATCTCAATCCGAATGTTCTTACCATCAACCTGGACAACAATGGTTTGACGCCATCGAGCCTAGTGACTGCCGGTGGGGACGCAACCCACACCACCAGCACCACCGTCAATCCGAATGGAGATAGTAACGCCGTCGTGATCCGAGCAATTTCGAACGGCTCCGATCTTAACGGGACCATCATTCGGATTGTTGGCAGCGCGGACGTGAGCGGCACTGGCGCCCAAGCGTCATGGGACGACACCAACCACGTTCTTACAATCAAGATTAATCCAGGCAGCACTACCGCAGCCGGCATCATTGCGAGCCTGGCCGCCATCCCGAGCACCAAGTGGATTGGCAGTCTCGCTCCCACCGACAACGCCAAACCTAACACCGGCACGGGCACCTTCCGAACGGTGGCGCTCAAGTTCGGACTTACTTATTCCAGCAATTACGCCAACACGCTGCCTTTCGCTTTGGATTTGAAGAAGTTGGTGCAACAGCTCGGTGGGACGAGCCCGGCGATTGCCTCCTTCCTGCAGGCGGCCACGACCCTGATTCAAATTCAAGGATCGGGAGAACTCACGGTGAGCGCGAGTGCGGCCCTGACCTTGGATTTTGGTTTGGATTTGAGCAACCCAACGACGATCAAGCCTTTCTTCTATGACACCACAGGCGTCGTGTTGACTGCAAAAGTGCTGGGCACGAATCTCAGTCTGCAGGCGTCTTTGGGGTCGGTGGTCGGAATCTGGATCAAAAACGGGTCGGTTACTCTGGACGCGGACGGAAACCCGGCGACGAACGCCACCAATGGCGACAAGGGCGCCGAATTCCGCTTGGGACTCCGCGATAATAACGGAGACGGTCGCCACTACTTTGACGAAAACTGGTTTGATACCGACAACATCGACCTGCACCTCAAGGGTGGAGTGAGCGCTGTGTTGCCGATCTTCGCGCCGCTGGAAGGCATGGCGTTAGGAGGAACGGGTGATACGAACCATGACGGGTATCCAGACAACAATCTGGTTGTGGATATTCCGGATCTCGTACGCTTCTTTGTGGACACTCGCGCCAGCGGCGGGACTGCCACCATGCTGCTCCCCGGCGCAAACAACAACCTGACCATTACCAAAACCTCCGGAGCCTCGGACAATTTCGTGGTTGCCCTGGTTCAGAACAACGGGGTGGGTACTGGCGCGACTGCGGCTTTCGCCAATAACACGCTAACCATTCAGATTAACAGCGACTCGACAACGGCTCAGGCCGTAAAGACCGCCGTCCAATCGCTTGGCAATTTCACAGTCGCTTTTATCAACAACGATCCGACGGGCGCCAATCCAGGTTCCGGCACGGTAACGGTCGCGAAGCTGAAACTCATCGCGCCGGATTTCAGCCATCTATTTGATAATCTAGACCTCTGCGACATCATCTCGAGTGCGGCTGGCCCGCTGCTGGACGGGTTGGACAAATTGCTCGCCCATATCCAGGACGGCCTCGAATCTATCGTCTCAAGCACGAGCTTGCCGTTAATCGGCAACGGGCTGGCTGGCGCGGCCAATTTCATCAAGGACTTCCGGGAAGGCTTGCTAAAGAACCTGCGCGATGAGGTCACGGCCGCCGGCGGAAACGGGATCACTGCCGTTGAGAATGCTATCAAGAAGGCTTTCTGGAATTCCATAGGACCCGGCGGGCTGAATATTCTGGTCAACGCCACCACCGGTGCGGCCTTGGATCCTTCCCTCGGTTACAGCCAACTCGACATCAAGTTGGATTGCGATACCGGCCTGGTCGCCAAGCTTCGTCTGAAGAAAGAGATTGCGCTGGTTGATACCTCGGGCAATCCGATCAAATTCGACATCGGCGTTCCCGGCTTTGGATTAAAAGGCGATGGCAACGTGATTGTGAGTGTCGGTTTTGACCTCCGATTCGGTTTTGGCGTCACCAAGCAGGACGGTTTCTACTTTGACACCTCCGCTCCAGCATCGGATCCGGAACTGCAAATTTACTTCAGAGTCACAATTCCCAGCCTGCATTTCAGCGGCCAATTGCTCTTCCTCCAGTTGGATATAGCGGATAATGCCGACTCGCCCAGCAAGTTCGAAGGCCATTTCCAAGTCGATCTGCGCGACCCCAACAACGATGGCAAACTTACCTGGGCGGAGTTGACTTCTGGTGGTACAAACATTGGCGATATCCTGCATGCGGACCTTGGTGCGGATGCCAAGGTTAACCTGGATCTGATCGCCAGCTTCGGTGGAAATACAGCGTTCCCGCGGGTTTTGGCTCAATTCCACCTCATCTGGCACTTTGACGTCGAACACGGCTCCAGCGATCCACAGATCAGCTTCGATCACGTTGGTCTTGATGTCGGGACTTTCATCTCGGATTTCCTGGGCCCGATCCTGTCGGAGATTCAGAAGGTCACCAAACCGATACAGCCGATCATTGACGTGGTTACCGCTCGGATACCGATTCTCTCTGATCTGGCCGGCGAGGACATCACGTTACTCACCCTCGCGCAGACCTTCGGACTGCTGGAACCGTCCACCGTCGACTTTATTAACGATGTTGCGCAGGTCATCACCCTGATCAACAAGCTTCAGGGAGTCGGGCAGGGTAACATTGTCATTCCCTTCGGGGCCTTCAGCCTGTCCAGCGATAATAATGGAGAAATGAAGCAGATCAGCCCGCTGACCAACTTGAGCAAAGTGGATTTCGCGGGAGCGATTGCCAGCGCGTCCGGTCCGGGCGTAAGCTCGACCTTCCAAAGTGCCAGCAGCGGGTTCGCGGGCGATGTGGGAAGCTTGCACAATTTCAGCATCCCCGTTTTCGATCATCCCTCGGAGTTGTTCAACCTGTTCATCGGCAAGCCAGTCCGCCTGGTGGAATGGCGCATGCCCACCTTCAAATTCAAGTTCACGTACGTCCAAAAGATCCCCATCTACCCGCCGCTTTACGCCCAATTCGGCGGCAGCATCGGCGCGGATATCAATATCGGCTTTGGTTACGACACCTACGGCATCCAGAAGTTCATTGATGATCCCAAGAAGGACCCGGTGGATTTGCTGGATGGTTTCTATATCCTCACGAACGACGCCAACGGCCAGCCTATGCCGGCGCTCAAATTGACCGGTGAAATCTTCGCGGGCGCCTCGATCGACCTGGTGATTGTTGAAGTTGGTGTCCGGGGCGGTGTGTCGGCTACCATTAGCTTCTATTGGAACGACAATGCCGACAACGATGGCAAGATGCGGGTAAGTGAAATCGTCGCCAACGCGCTCGAAGATCCACGCTGCATCTTCAACATAGAAGGCAAAATCAGTCTCTTCCTCGAAGCTTATTTGAAGATCAACCTGTTCTTCTTCAGTATCGATAAGACCTGGCGGTTTGCGGAAATTACTCTGATTTCTTTCGATTTAACCTGCCCTGAGCCGGTCCTGGGCGACCTGAATGCGGGCACCGGAGTGCTGACGTTGAATATCGGCACCCGCGCCAGCCTACGCTTGGTGGATGATACCTCCGATGGTTCGGAAACCTTTATCGTGCGACATGTGAGCGGCACCGCTGGTGACGAGACCGTAGACGTGACCTGGGCCCAACACCGCCAGCAATTCACCCATGTCAGCCGCGTGGTGGTCCAGGACGCCGGCAAAGGTGATGATGTGCTCGACTTCCGCTCGGTGCTCTCGCCGGTCGATGCCAACGGTGGCGTGGGCAATGACACGATTTACCTCAGCGACGGCAGCGGTTCGACCGCGGACGGCGGGGCAGGTGATGACAAGATTATTGCCAGCGGCGCCGCGACCGCCACCAATGTAATCATTCATGGCGGCGACGGCAATGACACCATCACCGGCGGATCGGTGAGCATCACCATCTATGGTGACGGTGGCAACGACACCATTACGGGAACGACCCAAGCCGACAAACTGTATGGCGGTACCGGCGACGATGTCATCAAAGCGGGAGCCGGGGATGATTACGTCGACGGCGGGGATGGTAACGACAACATCGACGGTGGCGACGGACTCGATTTCCTGTTGGGCGGTGCTGGGGATGACATCATCAACGCGGGTCCGGGCGATGACGTTGCAGATGGCGGTGACGGCAACGATTTCCTCATCGGTGGGGCCGGGAACGATTTACTGATTGGCGGTAATGGAAACGACCAGCTCTATGGAGACGGCGGCAGCGATCTGTTGGTTGGCGACAAAGTCACGAAAGTGTCGAACCTGGCAATTTCTCAGGCGAACATGTCCGGGTTAAATGCGGCGGTCGGGGCAATTCCGACCACGGGCGTGACGGTTCAGGGCGTGTATGGGCCAGATGATGGCAGCAGTGGCGATGACTTCCTGGTTGGTGGTGGCGGTAGTGACGTGATCTTTGGCGGCGACGGTAACGACTCTTGCTA
Source organism: Verrucomicrobia subdivision 3 bacterium UBA693 (assembly GCA_002298785.1). Classification (GTDB taxonomy): domain Bacteria; phylum Verrucomicrobiota; class Verrucomicrobiia; order Limisphaerales; family UBA8199; genus UBA693. The sequence goes on along the minus strand of DBMR01000059.1, from coordinate 308,881 downwards.
TGGCGGCAACTTCGCCGCGAAGGGAGACACTTCGGTGGTCGAGGAAGACGGCAACGACTTTATCGACGGGGGTCGAGGCAATGATCTGATTTTTGGTGATGATTCCATGGGACGTCAGGGGGCTCGAAATACCGGGATCGCGATCAAATCCAGCATTTGGTACGACGCCAACCTCAACGGTATTCGGGATAGCGGGGAAAAAGGTTTAGGTGGTGTGACCGTTTGGCTGTATGCGGCGAGCACTCCGCCGCCCAACGGCAATCCTCCGGGGAGCGGTTCCCCCATCGCCGTCACCAAGACGGATGTCGAAGGCCTGTTTGAATTCGTAGGGTTGGACCCGAACAAATACATCATCGTCTTCTCCCTGCCTGGGACTTTGCAGTTCACCACCCGGTCCGCAGGGGAAGTAGGCGACGCTTCAGATGATAGCGACGCCGCGGTTATTGCTACGGCTTCCGAGGTGCTGGGCGAAACCAAGATTTTCAGTGTAACTTACGATCAGACCTACACCGCGGTGAGTGCTGGTTACAAGGGTGACGCGGTCGTTTCGGTTGGCGATGCCTCCGTCGTCGAAGGTAATGTGGGCCAGACCCAACTGGTGTTCAATGTGACGTTGTCGGGAATCCAGGGCTATCCTGTCGAAGTCGAATATACGACCCTGGACGGTACTGCGACCGCTGCCAATGGCGATTATGTGCCGGTTATTGGCACCCAAACACTGGTCTTCAACCCAGGTGAAACCTCGAAGCAAATCGTGGTGCTGGTGAACAGTGATACCACTTATGAACCGAATGAACAGTTCCAGTTGAATATCGTGCGGGCGCAGCGCATGGACCCCGGCGCGGCAGTCAACCTTCAACTCAGCCAACCGTTAACGCTTGGAACCATCCTTAACGATGATCCGATCCCGAGCATTTCCGTTCAGGACTTCAATCCGACAAAAGATCAAACTGAGGGAACTCCCGCCCGCTTCGTGGTCACCCTGTCGAATCCCAGCCAGTACACGATTACCGTTAATTGGCGCACCGATTCCGCGCTGACTTTCCAGGCCCTGCCCGCGGACAATGCCGCCACGCCCTCGCCGCTGACCGGTGCTGATTACAATTCCGCCAACGGGGTGCTTACCTTCCAACCAGGTGTTACCAGCCAGGTCATAACGGTGACCACCATCAACGACACCTTGAGCGAGAACGACGAGCACTTCTGGGTCGATCTCTCGAACCCGACCTACGCCACGATCGCCGATTCGCGCGGTTATGGCGTCATTCTGGATAATGATCCTTTAGTGAGCGCCTCAATCGTCCCGCTCACCGCGATCGGAGGGCCGTTCCAAACGCAGGTGAACGCGGATCCGAATTCCCCACAAACCGTCTGGTTCAAGGTCCAGCTATCAGCCCCCAGCGGCCGCGAAGTGCACGTCACGTGGGCTACGTCGCCCGGGACCGCTACTGAAGCGGTCCCGGATGGCAGTCCGTACCTGCCGGACTATCAGGGTTTCCCGACCTCCTCCACGACTGCGGATCAGACCGAGTTGGTGTTCAAGCCGGGCGATCCGCTGTTCCAGTTGATTTCAGTAAAGATCAATCCCGCCAATCCAACGGTTACTACCGACCGCACGTTCTTCGTGAACTTGCTCAGTGCGAAGGACGCCAATATCGCCGCGACTCCGGCCACTGAGACGAATCACGTGACCGTCACCATTAAGCAGTCGTTGAACGTTGGTCCAGATGTGGGTCCATGGAGTGTCTATTTTGGCTCGAACCGCTACGACGTGCAGGAGCCGCTGGTGGGGACCACCATGGTTCCGGTGACGATTTATCGAACCCCAGGCAGTTCTCAGGCTGTGGCGGTCGTTTATACCACGAACGGCACAGCTACCGCTGGGTCGGACTATGGCGCAGTGTTCCGGCAGTTGATCAGGTTTGGCAACAATGAAGTTCAAAAGACGATCAATATTCCGGTCTATGCGGATGGGATCGTGGAAGGTGATGAATACCTTGTTGTCTCGCTCCGCAACCCAACTGGCGGACCGGTGCGCGCGAGCCCGGACACCGCCGTGGTTGTCATTCACGATGGCAACACGCCGTACCTGTTTATCACACCTCCATCTGCCGGAACCATGACCGAAGGCAGTAGCGGGCTCTCGACCCCGCGCTATTTCCGAGTGTATTTGCTCGATCATAACAGCAATCTTCCCGTTAACGCCGGCCCCGCTGGTGTGACCTTTAGCTACGACACGGTAGGTTTGACGGCCACGGCTGGAACGGATTACACACCGACTTCCGGAACCGCGACTATCCTCTCTGGTCAGCCTTATGTCGATATCCCGGTGTTGGTGCAGCAGGATACCACACCGGAACTTGACGAGACCTTTGCGATGCGGATCAGCAACCCGGTCGGAGCAACCCTCGAGGCCAAGAATAGCGCTGCTATCGCCACCATCTACGACGATGATAAGACTCCCATCCAGGGGAATATCTTCTACGACTCCAACGGAAATGGCTTCAAGGACCTGAACGAAAAGGGCATCCCCAACGTTAAAGTCGACATCACTTACTATAGCAGCGGCAGCCCCGTGGTGGTCACCAAGTTCACCAACGCCAATGGAGATTACGTCGCGGACGTCCTGCTGGGCCAGGTGAGCGTTTCAGTGCACGGCGAAACGGTAACCTCGCCTTGGGGCCTGTTCGGATTTGGCTCAACCTACAAGACCACCACTGCCAATGAAACTCAGACCCTGCAATACGAAGGCATCGTGGGCCTGCCAGCTTTTGCCGACGTGGGTTACAAAATCAATTTCACGTTCAACGTCAATAAGGCGGACAATAAGGACGTTGGCCGTGGCGGCACGGATGACACGATCTTCGGCGGGCCTGGCGATGACACGATTGATGCCGGCGGCGGTGACGACCACGTGGTGGGCGGCCATTGGATGACTGCCACGGATGGCAATGTGCCGATCAACAATGATGCCACTTTCCATGCTTATGACACCGTGATCAAAGCGGTCACGACCGGGCTGCACCCGGTTTACGACAACGGCCCCATCTTCGAAGTTGATACCAGCAGCCTGAATCTGAACGGGAAGATTAGCGGGCAGATTTGGCTGGACCTGAACAATAACAACGTCAAGGACCCCGGCGAATTGTTTACGGGTGAGTACGTTGTGGTCACTCTGTTCGACTGCAATGGTAATCCGGTGAATTCAGTGGCGACGAATGATGGCACCTACAAATTCGACAATATCTTCGTCCAGGGATCGCCCAGCGATTACGTGGTGCAATTTGACCTGCCTAAAGGATATACCTTCGTCAGCCCCGTGGCCGCCCCGCCGAATATTAACAGCGATGTCGTGGTCGGCGGTCGCACCACGATTGTGACCATCAGCAGCGGTAGTCCGACGATCGTCAACCTGGACGCGGGCATTCGGAAGACCGGCCTCCTGCCGACACCTGGTCCTGGCAGCTTTGTTTTCTCTGACCCGTCCTACAGCGTGTCGGAGTCGATCAAAGGCGGGATTCTGACCATCACCGTAATCCGCGGCAGTGCGTTTGACAGTCGCGCAGTGGTGGTGCGGACGGAGGACGGCACCGCTATCCAAGGCGTCAATTACACGCGGGTTTCCACCCTGCTAAACTTCGAAGTAGGTGAAACCATCAAGACGGTGGATATTCCCATCCTGAACACCAATTCGATCGGCTACTGCACGGATCCGCTGACCTTTAACCTCGTGTTGCGGGATATCACCGGCCGGCCCCTCGATTCCGCGGTCGTCTATATCGGCGGGCAGTCCTACGGGTCGATCACCGACAATGATTTGATCAAGGGCGGAGATGATTGGGACATTCTGTTGGGTGATTCAGGAAACATCCCGGCGGTAACGGTTATCGATCCGAATCCGCCTTATAACAACCTGAGCAATATTGTCTACTCGGGTGGTCCGGGTAACGACACCATCTACGGTGGGAACGGCCCGGACTTCATTAACGGCCAACTTGGCAATGATTATCTCTCGGGCGACTCCGGCCAGGATATCGTCATTGGAGACATGGGGAACGACGTGATTCATGTCACGCTCGACGACGATCTGGTCGATGGCGGTTTCGGGTTTGACACCGTGATTTCGGACCGGGACGTTCCCATCGTGGAGTTGACGGCGACTGGTCCGACCACTGCGGACCTGATCCATCGCACGAGTTTTGGTTCACCCCTAAGTACCTTCAGCTTGAAGAGTATCGAAATGGCGCAGCTTTTCGGTGGTGCCGGAGATAATATCTTTAACCTAACTGCGTGGAATGGGTCAGCGTTCGTGGTTGGCAATGGCGGGACCGACACCCTGCTGGTCAACAATGACACTGACATGAAACTCCGGGATGCCACGCCGATAGAGAGACTGTTGTTCTTTGTAGTGTATGGTTTCTTTAAAGACTCTGCCCTTAGTCTGGCAAATGGTTCGACCTATCACTTGAGCGGGTTGAGCAAGGTTACGCTTACTGGCGGACCCGGCAGCAACATGATCGACGCCTCCGGTTATAGCCGCCCCGTTACCTTCGTCGGCCTGGGCGGCAACGATACGCTGATTGGTGGTTCTGCGGATGATAACTTCGTGTTCGACGCTGATTCTCCGCTCGGGTTGGATACCATCACTGGTAATGGTGGGCGGGACACCTTGGACTTTTCCACGACGACCGCTGCGGTCACGGTCAATTTGGCCACCATGGATCCCACAACACAGGTCGTTAACGCAAATTTGAGCCTGAGGTTGGTCGATAAGCTCGAGAATATCATTGGTGGCAGCGGCAACGACATCCTGACAGGTAACGACCTTGCAAATGTTCTGATCGGTGGATTAGGGAACGACACCCTCACCGGTGGCGCCGGAGATGACACCTATCCGCTGGATACGGACTCAAACCTCGGAGCAAAGACCATTGTAGAAAACATCGCCGATCCCGGCTTCGACACCATCGACTTTTCCGGAACCACCTCGCAAACGATCAATCTGAACCTTGCCATCCTCGGATCCGCTCAAGCGATTAATTCGAACCTGACCTTGACCATTGTCGGTGAAGGCGTGGAGCAGGTGATTGGCGGCGCTTTGGATGACGTAATTCGCGGCAATTCGAACAACAATACGCTCCGCGGCGGTCCCGGCAATGACCTCTTGGACGGCAAGAGCGGCGACGACACGCTGGATGGCGGACCAGGCAACAACACCCTCATCGGAGGACCGGGGGTAGATACCGTAAGCGAGCAAGGGAATACCAACTTCGTGCTCACTAATATCTCCCTGACCCGCGGCACCGGTCAGGTTGAGACCCTGGACGGCATTGAGATCATGAATCTTACCGGTGGTCCGGATGCCAATACCTTCAACTTAACTGGCTGGACCGGCGGCGGCAGCATCAACGGCGGGGATATTGTCGGTGACCCGCGCAATGACACCGTCATGGTGGGGGCTGACGCCAATGTGGTGCTCACGGATACCACGCTCGACATTTCAATCAACTTCTCCCCAATCAGCCTTGTTGGCGTCGACATTGCTGTGATTACCGATGGAGCCGGAAGCCATACCATCGACGCTTCAGGTTTCAGTGGAATTACCACCATTTACGGCGGAGCAGGGGACGACACCTTGATTGGTGGCTCTGGTCCGAACACTTTGTATGGTGGATTGGGTAACGACATCCTGGTCGGAGGCACTGGCAACAATCTCGTCTTCGGCGGTGCTGGCAATAACACCTTCCAGGCGACGAGCAATGCTTACCAATTCATCCTGACCAACAGTGGACTGGTAACCGACCTCACTTCCGCCCCGGGGGATGAATTTTACAGTGTGCTCTCTAATATCCAAGCGGTGCAGCTTACTGGCGGGGCGTCGCCGAACATTTTCGATGTCTCCGGCTGGACCTTAGGGGCAGCGTCCGTGAATGGCATGGGCGGGAACGACCGAGTGGTGGTGGAAACGGCCTCACCTGGACTGGTCACTCTCACCAACACCTCAGTCACTTTCCCTGGTGGAGCTGGCACGATCACTCTGGCTTCCATCGAGTTTGCCACCGTGACCGGCACCAGCGGCGATGATACCATCGATGCGACCGGTTTCACCGGCACCGCGGTTTTGAACGGTGGCGATGGCAACGATGTGCTCATCGCCGGTCCGGGTTTGGAATTGCTTGATGGTGGTAAAGGTGATGATCGATTCGTGTTCCGGCAGTTCGGAGCCGTTCACACCGTGCTGGTCTACGGTCGAGACGGCGAAGATACCCTCGACTTCTCTGCGTTCACGTTGCCGGCCACAGTAAATCTCTCAACTGTGGGCTCGTTGCAGACCGTGGCACCAGGCGAATTGCAGATCGCCCTCATGGCGACGGATGTGGAGGATGTCATCGGAAGTCAGGGCGGCGGAGTTTATACCGGCAACTCGCTGGACAACACCTTCACGATCACCGGGGGGGCCAACACCATTGACGGCAGCACTGGCACGAATACGGTAGTCGCCAGCGCCAATGTCAACATGGCCCTGAGCAACACCTTGCTGAACATCGGGGGCACCCTCAATTCTCTGGCCAACATCCAAGTCGCGAAGCTAACGGGCGGTGCCGGCAATAACATCATTGACGCGAGTGCCTTCACCGGTTCGACTGTGTTAGATGGCGGTGCCGGCAATGACACCCTCATCGGCGGTTCCGGCAACGATGTCCTTATTGGCGGGGCGGGTGACGATCTGCTGCGCGGAAACGGAGGCAGCGACACCTACCATTTCAATGTGGATGTGGCGCAAGGACAGGATATCATCGATGAAATAGGCGCCGCGGGTACGGATACACTTGACTTCTCGCAGGCTCACACCACAGGGGTCATTGTCGATCTGTCCATCACCGCAGTTCAGACCGTTGCACCCAATTTGAAGCTGAGTTTTACCAGCACCACCGGCATCGAAGTCATTATCGGAACTGACAAGGCAGACAAGCTGACGGGCAACGCCCTGGACAACATTTTCATCGGCGGCAAGGGCGATGACATTATCGAAGGAGGCGCCGGTACAAATACCATCTACTACGTTGACGACGGAAACTTTGTGCTCACCAATACTAAACTGGTGATCACGGACTCGAGCGGAACTCAGACCGTTACAATCCACAATGTCCAGCAGGCCCTGCTGGTGGGGGGGGCGGGAAACAATAACCTGGATGCGTCCCAGTTCACCTTGGGAACGGTTTACCTGTTTGGCATGGGCGGAGATGACCTCCTTATCGGTGGCTACGGTAATGATTATCTTTACGGCGGTGACGGTAACGATGTGCTTTACGGCGGGGCGGGTGCGGACAACCTGTATGGAAATGACGGCAACGACACGCTGAACGGATGCGGCTCGATTAACACCACCCTGGGAGCCGATGGGAATGACAACCTCCGTGGCGGCGCCGGGAACGACACTTACGTGTTCGACATCAGCTCCACGCTGACCCTGGCGGCGGTTCCCCAAGGTGCGGACACCATCTTTGAGAACGCAGGGGAAGGTTATCTTGATAAAATCGTGGGCTTGGGAGTCAGCGGCATTTCGGTCAACCTGTATACCGCCGCACCACAGAATTTCTACGATCTACATTCCAACCTGGTCCTGACCCTGGTGCTGGCGAATCCTGGCCAGGTGGAAGGTTCTTTTTAGCGATGCCGTGCAATCAAAGAGAGTCATTATGAAACCGAGAATTTGCTGGATGGCTTTGGCCGGAGTGATTCTGGCTCTGGCTGCCGGTAGCCAGGCGGCCACCATGAGCATCACGAACTCGCCCGGATGGAACTTAATCGCCAATCAACTGGTGGGCGATGGCGGCAATAATATCCGTTTGCTGATCCGTACGGCCCCGCTGGGCTCGCAACTTAAACGCTTTAACCTTGCCACCGGGGCTTTTGATTCCACTGAGACTTTCCAACAACTACCCACGGGTGGCCAAGCGTGGGTGCCTGGAACCAACATCCTCAATCCGGGCGATGGGCTGTATTTCTACAACAACAGTTCCAGCAATTTCGTCATGACTATCGCCGGTCTGACCCATGTACCGGTGCTGCCGCTGGCCATTGGCAATGCGACAGTCCTGGTTGGCCGGCAAACCAATGAAGTGGCTGCCATTGCCGACATCCTGGGTTACAAGGCACCACCTTTCACTTACGTTTACCAATTCAGACCAGGAGTGGGTCAGGATCCAAACTCTTTTACTCCGGCCAATTATGTTATCTATGCGATGACGGCTAGCGGGTGGATTACGCCTCCAGGAGCCCCCAGCAATATCAAAATCGGCGAATCGGTTTGGGTCGGCACGAATGGTTCGTTGCCAACCATCGTTACGCAGCAAACCAATCAAACCGTCTGCCCAGGCAATTACGTCGTGCTTAGCGGCACGGCTATCGGTACTGCGCCTATCAATTATCAATGGCGACTAAACGGCAAGGATATCGCGGGAGCAACGAGTGGTTTCTATGTCATTCCGTCTGCCGGTGCTGCTGACCAGGGGACATATACGGTCGTGGCTGCGAATCCGTTCGGATCTACTACCGGGCTGGTTTCCACCGTAACGGTCGCCGACAAAGTGCCGCCTAGCATTATTTGTCCGACGAACTTAACGTTGGCCTGTCGCGGTGTGCAAGGCACCGTCGTCAGCTATCAGGTGAGCATTTCCGACAATTGCGATTTTCAACCGAGCCTGGTGGTAAATCCACCCTCCGGTTCGGTCTTTTTTCCAGGCACAACGACGGTGGTGGCCACCGGTTGGGACGCCAGCGGCAATACCAACGTCTGCAGCTTTACCGTTACCATTCTGGACAACAAGCCGCCCACTATCGCTTGTCCGCCGGACCGCACGGTCGTGGCAGCTGGACCGAATGGAACCCAGGTCTATTACACTGCGGTAGCTACGGATAACTGTGATCCCAATCCGGTCGTAAATTTCTTTCCACCGTCGGGGACGCTGTTCCCAATTGGGCAAACGCCGGTAACCTGTACCGCCAAGGATTCCAGCGGCAACATCGCCACCTGTGTCTTCAACATCACCGTCGCTCCCGCTTCCTGTTGTGAAGGCAAGTTTTGGCAATTGCCGGATGTTGGCGGGCCAGGCAGCCTGGCGGGCCACGCCATGGCTTACGATCCAAATCGCGGACGAGTCGTGCTCTTTGGTGGGAACAGTGCGAAGGGGTTGGTAGGAAATACCTGGGAGTGGGACGGGACCAGTTGGACCCTGATGTCAACCTCGGGGCCCACCGCGCGGGCCTTCACCGCCATGGCCTTCCACAGTCGGCTTGGCAAGGTGGTGCTCTTTGGTGGATATGCCGGCGCCGCCGGCACTTTTGGCGACACGTGGACCTGGGACGGAAGCAACTGGGTGCAACTCGACGTTACGGGACCGGCACCACGGTTCGCACACGCGATGGCCTACGACGAAGCCCGTGGTCGGCTCGTCCTCTATGGTGGTGTTGATCCAAAGTTTGTGGAATTCGGTGATACTTGGGAATTTAACGGGTCCTCCTGGAAACAGGTTGGAACATCCTCGAAGCTCAACCCGCGCTACGGCCACGTCATGGCGTACGGCGTGGCGCAACGGCAGATGCTTCTATTTGGCGGCGCGCAGGGAACCAATTTCTATGGCGACACGTGGGCCTGGGATGGAACCTCGTGGAGCCAGGCAGCCACCGCTGGCCCACAGCCCAGATACCTTGCTGCCATGGCCTACAGCGATACCTGTGATACCATCGTCCTGACGGGGGGAGCGACCAACTCGACAAACCCGTTTGCTGAGACTTGGGAGTGGAATGGTAAGGACTGGAAGCAGGTCGACTCCAAGATGCCGCCCGCTCGTTTGGAGCACGCCATGGCTCACGACAGCGCCCATGGTAAAACCGTGGTCTACGGGGGCCTGGGCGGCGGTACGGTGGGAACGCTGAGCGATACGCGGCTTTACGGCTCGGATTTTACCCCGCCAGCAGTCCTGAGCGTTTACACCGCCTGCGGTGACCAACGCATTGTCATCGCCTTTGATAAGCCCGTCTCTGCGGTCAGTGCGCAAAACACCAACAATTACGCCCTCGTTTGCGGCGGAGTGATCACGCCGGTACTCGCCGCGGTGTTGACTGCAGATCCACGGGTGGTCTGGCTTTATGCCGCACAGCCGATAAGCAGCGGATGCGCGCTTATCATCAACGGAATTCAAGACCTTTGCGGCCATCCGCTCAGGCTTTACCAAACTGGCTTTGAGTGTCGACCCGAGCCCTGCGCACGCGGAAGCGCCGGGACCGAATTCTGGCTAACATTCCCAGGCAATTACGCGCCAGACCCGACGAATCCGCCGCAGCCTCAACTCTTCGTCGCCGGAACCGCCGGGACGGTAGGCGCCGCAGCCTTGCCAGCCTTGTCGCCGCCATTTTTCAGCTTCTTCACCATCCCCGCCAGCGGTGTGGCAACTATTACCCTGCCTTCGCTGGCTGATCTTGGGAACGCCAACGATGTCATCCAAAGCAATGGCGTAGTCCTGGTGGCTTCACAGCCGGTGTCAGTTTATGGGATGAACCATATCCGGTACACGACTGACGCCTACCTCGGTCTCTCGACGCGAGGCATCGGCCAGGCTTACCTGGTGATGGCTTACCGGAACATGTTTACCGGTGTTCCCGAATTGAATGGTTCACAATTCGCCATCGCCGCTTCTCAGGACAATACCAAGGTGCTCGTGATGCCGCCGAACACGATCGGGGGGCACCCCGGTGGTGTGCCGTTCGCTTTAACGTTAAGTCGGGGCCAGACCTATCAGTTGCGCGACACAAACGATGCTCCGGCGGATGTCAGTGGCACCATCATCGTCGCCGACAAACCGATTTCCGTGTTTGGGAGTCATCAATGCGCGGATATCCCCAATAACAACTGTTTCTTCTGCGATTACGTGGTGGAACAACTGCCCCCGGTCGATCAATGGGGCAATCGCTTCATAACCCGGCCTTTGGCCACTCGCTTTGGCGGGGATACCTTCCGATTTATGGCGCTCTTCAACGGAACGACTGTGAGCGTTAACGGCGTGCCCATACCGGGACTTTTAGATCAAGGCAAATATTACGAGACGCAAATCGCCAGCGCCGCTCAGATCCTTTCTGACAAGCCGATCTTGGTCGCTCAGTACGCCAACAGCTCGGACTTTGACTTCGTAGCCAACTCGGATCCCTTCATGGTCATCGTTCCACCTACGTCGGTCTACTTCTCCAGTTACATGGTCCAAACCCCGGTGACGGATTTTGGCAACAACTATCTTAACCTAACCGTATCCACGGGCTCCGTTAGCCAGATTGTCCTTGACGGCTCTCTGCTGTCATCCGCCTTGTTCTCACCGGTTGGAGGCAGTGGTTATGCCTCGGCCAGGGTTGCAGTTGGTCTCGGCCCGCACGCGCTCTATTCGGCAGATGGGTCGGCATTCGGAGTCATCGCCTATGGCTGGTCGCTCTACGATTCCTACGGTTACCCGGCAGCGAATTGCGGGTTCAACAAGCAGGTCACACCGCGGTTTACCTGCCCACCGGAAGCCCTTAGTGTGTCGGCGGGGGCGGGTTGCCTGGGTGCGGTTCCGGATCTGGTGCCGTATGTGGGCAACGCCGGTCAGGCGCTGATGTTCACCCAGGACCCGGTCGCCGGCACCCTGTTGCCGCCAGGAACCTACCAAGTCAACCTCTTCATCGTCGACCAGTTGGGCCAGCGTCATCCCTGCACGACCGCCCTCACCATCACTCCTGCCACTGGTTCCGGGCTGGCCTGTCCGCAGAACATCGTGACCAACTGTGCTTCAGGCGCCGGTCAGTACGTCAATTATAGCGTTAGCATCTGCAACTCGAATTACTCCCTGGTCTGCACCCCGCCGCCGGGCGGCCTGTTCCCGCCAGGCACCACCACGGTGGACTGCAAGGCTGTTGGCCCGCAGGGATTGGTCGACGAATGCCGGTTTAACATCACTGTCAACTGTGCGAGGCTTGGCACGACCCTGAGCGGAACCAATATTACCATCTCCTGGAGCGGCAACGGCGTGCTGCAGAAAGCCGCCACACTTGCCGGACCTTGGATTACGGTATCGAACGCCCCGAACCCATTCCGCACCTTTACCTCGGGGCAGCAGGGCTATTTCCGTTTAATGCAATAACGGGCGACAGACGGACCGGTTCCCGTTTATTCTGGATCCGATCGGGTAATTAGAAAGCATTACTTAAAAAGTTAGCGATTCACCCTAGACAGTTGCAGCGATAGCCGTATGTTCAATGGCATTATCCAGTGAACATGCGTTTCTTATTATCGTGGGGGGTAATGTCATGGTGCGCGGTGGCGGCCTGGTCGGCCGGCGCGCCGGAGCCCACCGCACCTGAACCTCTTCCGGTCCAGGGTCTTTCCTTAAAGGCGGTGTTGCAGCGCGTGCTGCAGCGGAATGAAAGTCTGCAGTCCCGCATGTTGGAATTTGAGGCGCATCGGCGTCGGTACCGGGCTGAGTATGGTGCTTATGAGCCGGAGTTATATGGTTCGGTCGGCCGGGAAGTGAATAACCGCAAGAATACCGCCGAGCAGCAAGTTTCCTTGCTCACCCCTCAGTTTCACGAGTCCAATTACGTCTACGAAGCTGGCATAGAAACCCTGATTCCCAGCGGCGCCCGCCTTCGCCTGGGGTACAACCTGCACGATCTGCAGAACAATCTCCAGCCCTTGCGCAATGCCACTAATGGCGAATATCAAAGCTTTTTTGGCATCTCAGGCGTGCAGCCGCTGCTGAAGAATATTGGCGCGGCCGCGACCCTGGCGAGCATCCGTCTGGCGGCAATCTCCAACAAGATTGCATTCCAGGAGTATCGAAGGGGGATGATGACTGTGGTCTCGGCGACCGAAGCGAGTTACTGGAATTTATTCCTGGCCCAGGAGCAGGTCCGGTTCTTTGAAGAGTCAGTCAAATCCGCGGAAACCATCCTAAAAGATAACCGAACACGGTTGGAAGCTGGTAAAGGAGCGGAAATCGAGGTGCTGGAGGCGGAAGCGGGTTTGGCGTTGCGCCGGGTAAAGCTGGAGGAGGCTCGTCAGAAGGAACTGGAAACCGCCAACCGCGTAACCTCGTTGTTTGCAGAAGAAGTGCCCAAAGGCGGTTCGCGCCTTCGCGCCACCGACACCCCCCACCTCACCGCTCAACCGCCCGATTTCGACCAACTCCAGGAGGTGGCGTTTAGTCTGAACCCGGACTATCTCATCGCGGAGGAGAAAATCCAGCAGGACCGCGTAAAGCTGGGTTATGCGAGGAATCAGCGCTTGCCAGAGCTGAATTTGAAAGGCAGTTACGGAATGAACGGACTGGGTCGCAATCCGGGATTATCTTGGGACGATATTGCGAACGAGGTGATGCCCTCCTGGTTTGTCGGCGCCGAGTTCCGGATTCCGTTGGCGGGAGGTTTGAAGACCAAGAACGACGTGATCGCCAGCCGACTGCAACTGCATTCCTCCGAACTGGCGCTGCGCGGGCTTGAGACAGAGCTGGCGAACTCCATGAATTCCTCCTGGCACAAGATCGGCAGTACCCGCGACAGTGTTCGGAGCTACCAGACTTCGGTCAAGTATAACCAGGCGTTGTTTGATTCGGCGCTGACCCGATTGGAGGCAGGCAAAATGGACAGTCGTAAAGTGCTGGAGATTGAAGCAGACCTGCTGCAAGCGAAGTTCTCAGAAGTGGAATCCATGGTTCGCTTTGAATTCGCGAACATGGAATTGGAGATGATCCAGGGCAGCCTGCTGCAAAACCGTGGCCTGGAGTTGAGCCAGCGTGAACTGCAGTTGGCTACCGCGCAGTTGAGTTCCAGCCGGACCATTGGCGATCCGGCTTATCAGAGCGCCATGAATGCGAAGGCGGCACTGTTGCGGCAAGCCCCCGGGGTGGATAATGCGTCCGACCCCACACGCCAGGGGTTAATGCGCCGGGCCGCAGAAGACCGCGTGCGCCAGCTCCAGATCCATGAAGAGGTTAAAAAGGGATTTGAGACCCCAACCGCCAATGAGGAGGTATGGCGTGGATTCGCCGAACCGGCGACGGCTCCGGGCCCAACCGTGGATTACGACACGCTCCGGCAAAAGGCCCGTGAAACCGCTGGCGAACTGAACTCGACGAATGCCCCGAGCACCCCGCGGAAACCTTAAACCAAAGTGTCTCTACTGAATGAATAGACTGATTCGTCGTAAACTTGGATTGGCCTTGGTGATTGTGTGCTGTGGGACCGCAGACGTTCTCGCCACCACCGGCCAATGGCTGGGCCTTACGGAGCCGGTTTTCGATGTCGTACTGAGCCTGCCTGTGCCGGGAATCGTCAGCTCCCTGGCAGTGCGTGAAGGGGATTTTGTGAAGACCAACGAGGTGATATTGGAGTTGGATAACCGGCTTGAAGAATTGGAAGTCGATCGCCGAAAATTCGTCCTGGACAACCGGAAAGCAGATTGGGAAAGCACGCGTACGGTCTTTGAAAAGAGCAACTCCGTCAGCCGCGATGAACTCCTAAAGAAGGAGGCGGACTACAAAATCGCGGTTGCGGAATACGAGACGGCGGTTGAACAGTTAAAGCGCCGGCGATTGATCAGCCCTGGGGCCGGGGTGGTGGCCGAGTTGAAGCCCCACACGGGTGAATCCTGCTCCGCCTATGAACCGGTCGCACGCATTGTGGATACACGTCGCTGCTACTTTGTCAGCAACGTCGAGGCCCAGAGTTCCGTCCGCTTCAAGCCTCAACAGAAGCTCGCGCTCGAAATTGACGATGGCGACCAGAAAGTTCGTGTCGAGGGCAACATCGTATTTATTTCGCCAGTGGTCGATTCCTCTAGCGGGTTACAGCGGATCAAGGTGTTGTTTGAAAATCCGGAAGGGAAGATCCGCCCCGGGTTGTCGGGTCGCATCATCCCGGAATAGGAGGAAACATGCCTGATCAACCGGCCGCATCCCTCTCCTCGATCGACGTGGCGCTAAACGAACTGGTCCTGTTGCGACAGTTCACAGGAGCTCCCAAAGATTTTTGGCCGCGCTTCCTGGTCGCAGTCCTCCAATTGACCCAAGCGGACAAGTTGGTGCTGCTAGCCCGGAAGTCTGGCCAACCCTGGCGTCGGTTGATGGATTGGCCGGGCGAAACGCCGCCCTCGAAAATGGTCACGGTGTTTCTCACCCAATTGGAAACCGTGGCCAACCAGGCACTGGCGTCTGGGGGGCTGCTCCAGGCACTGGATCCCAAATCTGCCGGCGCCTCGGGGGGCTATCTCCTTGTCACCAGATTGGAATTGCAGCAGCAAGAGGAGTGTGTGCTGGCGGCACTGGTCAGCGAGATGAGCGAAGCAGTCGTTAGGGAACGCTTTGTTCGCATGCGGTTGGCCGCTACCACGCCGGAGGTTTATCAGGGCAACCTTGGTGCCCGTCAGGCCCGCGCGGATGTCGAGAAGTTCTCTTCGGTCCTCGATCTTACCGCGACCGTAAGCGCCGAAAAGAGATTCCTGGCGACAGCCATGGCTCTCTGCAACGGGATTGCTACACGCTTCAAATGCGACCGGGTGAGCTTGGGCTGGCTGCAAGGCGGATTCGTCAGGCTTAAAGCCATCAGTCACACCGAAAAATTTGACCGGCAAATGGCAGCCGCCCAGGATCTGGAGACTGCCATGGAGGAAACGCTGGACCAGGATGATGAGGTCGTGTGGCCGGCTCCGGAAGATGCCTCGGTAATCAGCCGGGATCACGCACGTTTTGCGGAAAACCAAAAAGTGCCATTCCTGTGCTCACTGCCACTGCGGGCGGGCGAAGCACCCGTGGCGGTGTTGCTTTGTGAACGGCAGAGCGCGGCGTTCACCGAATTGGAATTGCAGCAGTTGCGACTGGGCTGCGATCTGGCTTCCCCGCGCCTGGCCGATCTGCGCTACCAGGATTTGTGGTTCGGTGCCCGCTGGGCTATAACCGCCAGGCAGAATCTAGGCCGCTGGATTGGGCCGGAACATACCTGGGCCAAGGTGCTGGCGCTCGTCATCACCGTGGCGCTGCTACTACTGGTCTGCTTGCGCGTGCCTTACCGAGTGGAAGGCAATTTCACCCTGCGCAGTGATGAACTAAGCTACCAGACCGCACCGTTCGAGGGTTTTATTGACCAGGTGCTGGCCCGACCGGGTGATCGTGTCCTGTCCAATGCTCCCCTGGTCAAGCTTAAGACCGCTGAGTTAGAACTGGAGGAGTCCTTCGCGCTTGCGGATCTAAACCGCTATCAACGGGAAGCGGAAAAAGCGCGGGCCGCGCACGCCCTGGCCGATATGCGCATCGCAGAAGCGCTGGCAGAGGAATCCCGGGCGCGGCTCGAGACCACACGCTATCGAATTGCACACGCGACCATTCGCAGCCCGTTTGACGGGGTGGTTGTGGAGGGCGATCTGCGCGAGCACCTGGGCGCCCCAGTGAAAACCGCGGAGGTTTTGATGAAGGTCGCCCGCATTGACACGCTCTACGTCGAAGCTGAGATCAACGAACGCGATATCCATGAAGTGCTGGGCAAATCCTCGGGGGAGATTGCGTTTGTCAGCCAGCCCAAGTTGAAGTTTGCGGTGCGGATTCAGACCATTGAACAAGCGGCCATGCCCAAAACCGAAGCCAATGTGTTTCTGATTCGATGCGCGGTGCAGCAAGCCGTCCAGCCGTGGTGGCGCCCAGGCATGAGCGGGGTGTGCAAGCTCTCGGTGGAGAAGCGCTCCCTGCTTTGGATTTTGACGCACCGCACTATCGATTTTCTGCGCCTCAAGCTCTGGTGGTGATCCATGGCCGAGTTACCGAGCACCTTCAGCGAATCCTGGTACCGCATCGCCTCCCAGCGGCTTTATTTGCGAACTGGAGTGCTGGTGCAACGCCAATATTTCCGTGGAGAACGTTGGTTCGTCCTCCAAAATCCGTTCAGCAACCAGTACTTCCGCTTGCGCCCGGCCGCTTACGAGTTCGTCGGGCGCTTGCGCCCGGAACGCACCGTTGAGCAGGTCTGGCAGGAATGTGTGCAGAAGTTTCCCGACGAAGCTCCGGGGCAGGAGGCGGTCCTGCAATTATTGGCCCAGTTGAATTTCGCGAACCTCCTGCAATACGAGGAGGCAGTGGACACGGCGCAACTTTTCGATCGCTTCAAGAAACGTCGGCAGCGCGAAATCACTGGGAGGTTGCTGAATCTCATGTTTATTCGCTTCCCGCTGCTGGATCCGGACCGCTTCCTGGTGGCGGCGCTGCCGCTGGTGGGGCGCCTGATCAGTCGCGCAGGGGCTGTAGCGTGGCTGCTCGTAGTGGGATGGGCAATCAAGGCCGTCATGGACCATTGGCCGGAGGTGCGCAATCAGGGGCAGGGGGTGTTGGCCCCCGGGAACCTGGTTCTGCTCTATGCTGGGTTGGTCCTTACCAAGACGATTCACGAATTTGGGCACGCCTTTTTTTGCCGAAAGTTCGGCGGCGAAGTGCACGTGATGGGAATCATGCTCATGATTTTTACACCGGTTCCGTACGTCGACGCGTCTTCCAGTTGGGGCCTGCGCAGCCGCTGGCAACGCGCGCTGGTCGGGGCTGCGGGCATGATCGTGGAGCTGTTCTTCGCCGCCATTGCCGCTTTTGTGTGGGTCAATACCGCTCCGGGTACGCTGCACAGCCTCGCTTATAACATGATGTTCGTGGCGTCCGTTTCTACTCTCGTGTTCAACCTGAACCCTCTGCTGCGCTTCGATGGGTACTACATCCTGTCAGATCTCCTGGAAATTCCCAACCTGTCGCAGCGTGCCAATCAGCAACTTCGGCACTGGTGGGAACATTACGTCTTCGGAGTAAAGAATTCATCGAGCCCCGCGCTCACGCGGAAGGAAGCGTCCTGGTTGGTGGTGTTTGGCATCACGAGCGGGATCTACCGGGTGATCGTATTTGCGGGCGTGCTGCTGGTCGTCGCGGACCGTTTTCTGATCCTGGGAATCGTCATGGCACTGATCTGTCTCATTTCGTGGGTCACCGTGCCGGTAGGCAAATTTGCATATTACCTGGCCACCAGCCCGCGCCTTGCTCGAGTGCGGTGGCGGGCTGCTGCGGTGACCTTCGTTCTATTGGCCGCAGTGCTGACGTTGCTGGCTGTTATTCCGTTTCCGAATCACTTCCGTGCGCCCGGAGTGCTTCAGGCCAGTGAACGGACCCAAGTGAATAATGAGACTGCAGGAGTGGTGCGCAGAATTCTGGCTACGCCCGGAGGCAAGGTGGTCCAGGGACAACCATTGCTTGAGTTATCCAATCCGGAGCTCGTCCTGGATATCCAGGGGGCCATGGCGCGGACGCAGGAAGCGGAGTCCCGATTGCGCCAGGCGCTAAGCCGCACGAATGCCGATCTCATGCCTTTGCGCGCCAAACTGGAGTCTAACACCCGGCAACTGCTGAAACTCAAGGCTGATCAGGAACTATTGATTGTGCGCGCGCGCCACGACGGCACCTGGGTCGCGCCTCGTGTAGACGAGTTGATAGGGCGTAGGGTCAATCGCGGCACCCCGCTTGGCCTGGTGGTGAATTCGAACACCTTTGAATTTGTCGCCACGGTGCCTCAGACCGATGCCGACGCGGCCTTCGCCCGCAAGCCACGGGACGGGGAAGTGCGCTTGCGCGGCCAGGCTGGCGAGGTGCTTCCAGTGTCCCAATGGAATGCCATCGCGGGAGGTAAGCAAACGCTGCCTTCAGCCGCTTTGGGCTGGGCAGCCGGTGGTGAAGTGCCGGTAAATCCCAACGAACCTGAAAAAGCGCGCGAGGCTTTCTTTGAGCTCCACGCGGCCTTGTACCCCAGCAAGTCAGTGGCTTTGGTGCATGGCCGGTCTGGCACCATTCGCTTTGCTCTCGAGCCTGAGCCGCTATTACCTCGTTGGCTGCGCCGACTCTGGCAATTGCTCCAGAAGCGATATCAAATTTGACTTTGATCACCCCGTCGCAAATCTACCGCCAGGTTCGGCAACCGCATCCCGCGCCTCTATTCAAAGGGCTTGACGCCAAGGTGCATCAACTGGTGGGAACTGCCCACCGCCGGCCGAGTATTGTTGGACGCTTGCGTGCCCAAGCTGAAGCCGTTGACGCCCTGGCTCCGGACTGGATCGAGTTGGGGGATCACGAATTGCACGAAAAGCTGATGGGATTTCGAGAGCGCTTTCGTCGCGGTGGCAAGGACGCTCAGACCCAGCTAATACCAGCACTGGCCGCCATTCGGGAGGCGGCAGATCGCAAACTCGGTCTGCGGCCATTCCTGGTCCAGATCATGGGCGCGCTCGCCCTTCATCACGGTTGGCTCCCCGAAATGGCCACTGGCGAGGGAAAAACCTTAACCGCCGGCCTCGCCGCTGTGCTGGCAGGCTGGTCACGGTTGCCATGCCATATCGTGACTGTAAACGATTACCTGGTTGAGCGGGACTCGGATTGGATGCGGCCGCTGTGCACCTTTTGCGGTGTGCGCGTTGGTGCGGTTACGGCCTCAATGGGGATCCCGGACCGTCGCAAGGGCTATAGTGCGGATGTCACTTATGTGACCAGCAAGGAATTGCTGGCGGACTTTCTCCGCGACCGCCTCCGCCTTGGTTCCCTGACCAATCCGACGCGCCGGTTGCTGCGGACCTGGCTGCGTCCGCGGGGCACCGTCGGTGACGACGGCCTCGTGCTGCGCGGCCTGCACACCGCGATCGTGGATGAAGCCGACAGTGTCCTCATCGACGAAGCCGTAACCCCGTTGATCATTTCGCAACCACGGCCGAATCCCTATTTGGTCGGCGCTGTTACCACAGCCAAGCAAATCGCCGATAACCTGGTCCGCGGCACGGATTACCGGGTCGACTCACGATTTCGCGAAATTGAATTGACCTCCGCAGGACGCGAAAGCTTGGCCATTAATTGCGATACGCTGGAAGGGTTGTGGCGTGGGGAAGGCCGCCGCGAGGAACTTATCCGGCAGGCGCTGGTGGCCAGAGAGTTCTTCTTGCGTGACAAACAGTATATCATCTCGGACGGCCGAATCGTGATTGTGGATGAGTTCACCGGGCGTCAAATGGCCCAGCGCACCTGGCGCCAGGGACTGCACCAGGCGATCGAGGCTAAGGAAAACCTGCCGCTATCGGACCCTTCCGAAACCATAGCTCGCCTTAGTTTTCAGAGATTTTTCCGCTGCTTTGCCCGGCTTTCCGGGATGACCGGTACGGCGCGGGAAGCCGCAGGTGAGTTCTGGCAGATTTACAGACTACGAGTCGTGCCCATTCCCACCAATCGCCCCTGCGTGCGCAAACATTGGCCGGATGCTGTTTTTGCCACGGCGGCCAGCAAATGGCTCGCCGTGGCCGATGAGATCGTTCGGTTACACGCCACTGGCCGACCGATTCTGGTAGGTACCAGGAACGTGGACGCCAGCGAAAAACTGGCGCTGCTACTGGCGGAGCGGCATTTGGAATGTCGCGTTTTGAACGCCGTGCGCCACCAGGACGAAGCCGTCATCGTGGCCCAGGCAGGGCAGGCGGGATGCATTACGATTGCCACCAACATGGCCGGACGCGGCACGGACATCAAACTCGGCCCAGGCGTTGCCGCCAATGGCGGCCTGCACGTCCTGGCGACCGAACGTCATGAATCCGGGCGGGTGGACCGGCAGTTGTTCGGTCGCGCTGCTCGGCAGGGGGATCCTGGCTCGTGCCAGGCTTTGGTCAGCCAGGAGGACGAATTGCTGACGCGACATTTACCCGGCCCCCTGGCTAGCGTTTTGCGCCGAGTGCAGACGAGCGCCGGACGACCACGCTGGCTTGATGTCACCGCCTTCAAGATCGCTCAAAACCGGGCACAGGCGCTGGCCTACAAACAACGGCAGTCGGTGCTCGCTTCGGACACCTGGCTTGATGAGAGCCTGTCGTTCGCTGGTCTTGGGATGTAGAACAGGCTATGGCATGCGCTGTCGGCGGCGCAGAAAGTGCAGCCGCCAAGCCACAGCGCCCAACAGGCAGGTCATCACCACGCTCACTCCCAGCGCCAACCGGTTGGTGTTACGCATGCCGGCCTGCACATCGCTCCGCACCAGCCAGCCGATGACCTGCTCCTGCAACACCGAACCCAGGCTGCCTATACCATTCACCAGCCCGGCCACTGCCACGGCGTTCTTTTCTCCCGCTACTTCAACCGAAGCAGCTCCGCAAAGAAGAGTGTCCGGTCCATATAACATGAAGCCGACCAGGCCAAAACACAGCGACACGGCAATCGGGCTGCCACCAAATTGAATCACCGCTTCATATCCCGCAATTACTCCCAGGGCCATGCAGGCGCAAACTGCGGCCCAATTACCTCGAAACCAGTTATCCAAAGCCCAGCCAGCCAGCAGCACTCCACCCAAACCTGCGAAATCGAAGATCTGGGAGTAATAGCTGGCGTGGGCGACATCCATTCCCTGGATATTCAGAAACGCCGGCAACCAGGAATCGAGAGCGTAACGCAGAAATTTGATGCAAAAGTAACTCGCCCCCATGGCCAGGATGATGGGATTCGTGGCCAAGCGCGCGTATTGTTTGAGCGTCACGCGGTCCTCCTGGGATGCCTGCACGGCCCGCTCTTGATCTGGTTGATTCTCAACGATCGGCGTCAGCCCGACTGCTTCCGGCCGGTTGCGTTGCCAGAAATAGATGAGCCACCAGGTGGCAAAACTCACGAGCGTGCAACCAAAAAAGGACCAGCGCCAGCCATAGCTCCCCAAGAGGAAGCCGCCGACTGATTTTACCAGCATGTTGCCGAAGAGGTAATTCGTCGACCAAAAACCCATGATCGTACCCCGTTCGTCCGGGCGCAACCAGTGGGACACCCCTCCGACACTCCCGGGCCAACCGCTGGCCTGGACCAGCCCGTTGAAGAACATAAACACCAGGAAAGTCGCGAAGGAATTGGCAAAGCCAAAAACGACATTGCAGGCCAGTGAGATCCCTAGACCACCCAGCAGCAGCACCCTGGGCCCCCAGCGGCGACCGACAAAGCTGTTGATGAACATACCCAGCATGTAGGCCACCAGGAAGGCGCTCCAGATGTGCGCAGTGTCACCCAGGTTCCAATTCAGATCTTTCGCGATCGAGGTCTTGCAGATCGTGAAGGCTTTCCGCGTCAGGTAATACCCGCCATAGCCCAGGTAAGTGGCGATCAGGACACGCCGCCGCCAGGCCTGGTGCTCAGGAGAGAGCGGCGCCCCCTGCGCGTTGATGGCATTACCCACGACGCAGACTCCGAATGCTTTCCACGAGATAATCCAGCGCCTCGCGCGGTTGGCGCGGGTTGATCGGAAGAGTCACCAGCCTTTCCGTCAATCTTTCCGCGACCGGGAATTGGCCCTTGCGGAATCCCCGATTGCGAAACGCGGTCATATAGTGCAATGGCGTGTAGTGAGTGCCGACTCTAATCCCTTTTTCGTACAACATCACGTGAATGAAGTCCTCTTTGCTCGAACCATACGCGACCGGGTCGATTAGAATCGGGTACAGGTGGAAGACGTGTTTGCAGCCGGGCTGGACCTTGGGCAAGGTGAGCCCCGGGACACCTTCCAGACCAGCCGTAATATACGCGGCGTTGTCGATCCGCCGTTGGTTGAGTTGATCCAGTTTTCTCAGTTGCACGATGCCAACCGCTCCCTGGACATCCGTCATTCGGAAGTTGTATCCGCAATCGTCAAAGTCCTGCCACCAAAACCGTTTGCCCATCGGGACTCGATCCTCGTCGAGCGAGCAATATTTGGTGCTACGCCCGTAGACCCGGGTGCAATGCGAGCGGTACAGCGCCACCCGTTCAAAAATTGCGGGGTCATTGGTCGTCACCATGCCGCCTTCACCCAGCGTCGAGATGTTCTTCTGCTCGTGGAAACTAAAGCACCCCGTCGCGCCCATGCTTCCGGCTTTGCGTCCATGGTAATCCGCGCCTACCGCATGACAGGCATCCTCCACCACCGCCACCCCGTGCCGCTGAGCGATGGCCAGGATAGCATCCATCTCGCAGCATTGGCCGTAGAGGTGCACCGGCAAAATGGCCTTGGTATTCGGGGTTATCTTTGATTCTAACTCGCTCGGATTCAAATTAAACGTTTCGGGATCCACGTCCACGAAATCCACTTCGGCACCAAGGGTGGCGCCCGCTGCCGCCGTCGCAATCCAGGTCAGCGGTGTCGTCAGCACCCGATCCCCGGGCTTCACATTTAGCGCCACCAAGGACAAAAACAGTGCCGCGGTGCCGTTGCTGACCGCGCGTGCGTGCGCCACGCCACAATAGGCGGCAAATTCCCGCTCAAATTCAATGCAAGCCTCCCCACTTGTCGGCGCGCCTTGCCGTAGCACTTGCAACACGGCTTTTTCTTCTTCCTCCCCATATTCCGAGCCGTATTTAATTTGGAGGTCAAATTTGATCTTCGGTGTGCTCATTGATTGCCTTTCATCTTCAAAATCAACTCAATCCCGGCTTCAACGGGAAGCAAAGGAGTGGTCAGTGCCGCGCGGGTCCGCTCCGTGCCCAAGGAGATGTCCCGCGGCCGCAATGCCCGTCCCGAAGATGCCGTGGACGGCAGCGCCGTGACCAGATTTTGGTTGTAGCCAAATCGCGCCGCAATGAGGCGCGCCAGTTCCACACGATTTACCCGGCTCAGTCCGGCCAGGTGAAAATTACCGGCCAACTCACTCCCTGCCAGTTCCAGTAGCGCTCTCCCGGCGGTGACCACGTCCACAGGGGTGCGCACCTCCCGCTCGGGCACTGCCACCTGTCGACCGGCCTCAAGGGTGGCGAGCATCCGAACCAGGAACGAATTGCCCGCTCCGATAAGCGGCAGGCCCATCACTAACGCCAGTCGGGCAATCACCCCCAGCGACCCCAATTCACGAACTGCGGCTTCCGCGGCAATTTTGGTCTCCGCGTACACATTTACCGGACCACTTGCGGCGTCCTCAGCGTAGGGCGCATGTTCGCCGTCGAAAACCGTGTCGGTCGAGCAGAATACCAACCGAGTCCCACTCTGGGCGCAGCCCCGGGCAAGTTCTCGGGTTAGCCCGACATTTACCGCATGCGCCGCCTCAGGATTTGCCTGGCAAAAGTCGATGTCGGCGAGTGCTGCGGTGTGAATCACCGCGTGTGGTCGCAAGGTGCTGATCAGGCCCGACATCGCTCCGGGCTCAAGCGGATCACATCGATGCCATGCCGTTTCCCCGGGTTGCGATGGCCCAGCGCTGCGCGAAACAGCATGGAGGTCCCACTCTGCGCCTGCTTGCGCCAGAACACTCCCGGCCACAAATCCGTGCGCGCCGGTTACTAGTAGCTTGCGTCTCATTTCATCAAATCCGGGAATCTGGCGGCCAGTTTGCCAGCGTGCCTTTAGACCGTCGAGACTTGAATGTAGGTTAGAGTAGGAAGGACTTGGGAAAAATGGTCGGGGCGGTGAGATTCGAACTCACGACCTCTTGTACCCGAAACAAGCGCGCTAGCCAGGCTACGCTACGCCCCGAACCAGAGCCGATACTTTGCCGTGTCCTGACGGAAAAAGCAATCATGATTTTTTGGAGACGGATTTCGTCTGGGCTTGCCACAGGTTTTGCACGACCTAAAATCCCGCACCATGTTAAACCTTGCTTCGCTGAACCCGCAACAACGCGAGGCCGTGATGACCCATCGCGGCCCGGTGCTGATCCTCGCGGGCGCCGGCACCGGCAAGACCCGAGTAATCACTTTCCGCATCGCCCACCTGATCGAATCCGGAGTGGAACCTGGCCAGATTCTCGCGGTGACGTTCACGAACAAAGCAGCCCGAGAAATGCAGGAGCGCGTAGCCAAACTCATCCCGCGCCGCCGCACGTCTACAGAAGCGACCGCGAAAGACAAGCAGCCCACCATTTGCACATTTCACTCGCTGTGCGTTCGGATTCTGCGGCAGCACATCGACAAGCTGGGTTACAAACGGAATTTCGTCATTTATGACGAATCCGAGCAATTGGGGACGGTTAAGAAGATCCTTTCGCACCTGAATACCCGGGGCGAAGTGTTGGAACCAGGCGCGATCCTCGCGGGTTTGAGCCGGCTCAAGAATTCAGGTCTCAAAGCCATGCGGGCCACCGGCGACCACGCGGCGGCGGTCGCACACGCGGCTCACATTCGTCCAAAATATGAATCTGCTTTGCGCGCGTGCAACGCCGTCGATTTCGACGACCTGATCTTGTTGACGTTACGATTGTTCCGGGAACACCCGGAAGCCCTGAACGATTGCCGGCAGAAGTATCGGTACGTAATGGTAGACGAGTATCAGGACACCAATGCGTCGCAGTTTCAGTTGGTCCATCATTTGACCGGAGAACATCGCAACTTGTGCGTGGTGGGCGACGACGACCAGAGCATCTACGGTTGGCGCGGCGCGGAAATCTCCAATCTGCTGGACATGGAACGGACTTTTCCAGACGTGAAGGTGGTGAAGCTCGAGCAAAACTACCGGTCCACCAGCACGATTCTCTCAGCAGCGAATGCGGTGATCAAAAAGAACACGCAGCGCCGAGGTAAACAGCTTTGGTCGGACAAAGGGCAGGGGTCGCGCATCTCCCTGGCAGCATATAGAGATGACGAGGAGGAGGCGCAGGGGATTGTTGGCCGCATCGAGTATCTCCGTGTGACCGAGCGGATACCTTGGAGCGACCAGGCTATTTTATTTCGGACGAACGCGCAGTCCCGCCCCCTCGAGACGGCACTCCGCTCGATGAACGTGCGTTATCACATCATCGGAGGGCAGAGCTTCTTCGACCGTCGTGAAGTACGGGATTTACTGGCGTACCTGAAAACCTTCATGAATCCGCATGACGACATCAGCCTGCTGCGGATTGCGAACGTGCCCGCCCGAGGTCTGAGCGAAGCCACGATGGAACGGTTGCTCAATGCCAGCCAGGAACGCAAAGGCAGCGTCTATGCAGCGATGAAGAACCCCGCCGTCACGACCACCTTTATGGGCAAGACAAGGGAGAGCATCGAGCAGTTTGTTGCCTTTATCGCGCGCACCCGGGGCGTGCTGCAAACCGAGAGCCTTTCGCGTGACCCGGGCTTCATGCTGCGCTGGGCGGAGCGGTTCCTGGCGGAAATCGGCTACATGGAAGAGTTGCGGCGCCTCGAGAAAAATCCGGAAGTTGCCGAATCCCGGATTCGCAATCTGAAGGACATTTTGCCTTCGTTAGATGGAAGCGACCTCGCGGCGCCACCGCTCGAGCGGCTCGAGAATTTTCTGGCGGAGGTCACCCTCGATAACCAGCGGGAAAAGGAAGACGAGATCTCCGGAAACTCGGTGACTTTAATAACCATGCATAGCTGCAAGGGCCTCGAGTTTCCGCACGTTTTTATTGCCGGCATGGAAGACGGACTCCTGCCGCACGAGCGATCCAAGGTGGAAGGCACTCTGGACGAAGAACGTCGGCTCTTTTACGTGGCAATCACCCGGGCCATGCAGACCTTGGCCATTAGCCACAGCGGGGGACGAAAGAAATACGGTAAGCTGGTGACCTCCAGGCCCTCCCCGTTTCTCAAGGAATTGCCGTCGGAACTGGTGGAGCGCGCGGATGAAAAAGCTGCCGCGCCGATTAAACCGGATGCGGGTAAGAGCCTCTTCGATGCGATGCGTGCCGCTTGCGGCTGAGGCTTATCGGCGGAACCGACTTGCGGATGGTGGCTTTGATAGCCACTCCATCCTGCAATTCTGCACACGAGCGATGTAACCTTGGTTTGAATCCTGGCGTCTAGGTGTGACAAGCGGTCAACAAGACCCAAAAACGATATCAAGAATAACATGAAAAAAGTTCTAATTGCAGTAATTTGCGCGGCTTGCGCGGTGGCATTCTCCACCCAGGCTCAGGATGCCCAGAAGGCGCAAGGCGGCTCGAAAAAGGGCCATAAAATGACCGAAGAGCAGAAAACTCTTTGGAAATCCATGGTTGCCAAATACGACACCAACGGCGACAAGAAGTTGGACAAGGAAGAGCGCGCGAAAATTAGCGCGGAAGACAAGGAGAAGCTGGAAAAGGCTGGTTTGGGCAAGAAACAGGGAAAGAAAGCCTCGAAGTAAGCTCGGCCACATCGAGTTTTTGCAGGGCCCGCCGGATCAATAGGTCTGGCGGGTTTTTTCAGTTATAGTGCGAAAGTGGGGTTAATGCGGCGGATTAGCGCCAAGCTGCGACCCGACTCTACACCCAAAAGCACCGTCGACATTCCCAAATGCTAATAAATACCTCTCTCATTTCGGCAGGGGAAAGGGTATGTTGGTAAATCGTTGAATGACAAAGAAACTGTTTTCTGAACTGGGACTGTCCGCCGAACTACTTAAAGCCGTCGACAAAATGGGTTTTGAGCAAGCCTCGCCCATCCAATCGGAGGCGATTCCACTGTTGATGGCGGGCCAGGATGTGGTTGGACAATCGCAAACCGGCTCCGGCAAGACTGCGGCATTCGCCATTCCGGCAGTGGAGAAAGTGGATCCGGCGCTGCGTTCGCCCCAGGTACTGATATTGTGCCCGACCCGCGAATTGGCGGTGCAGGTCTCTGAAGAGGTACACAAGTTGGCGCTCTTTAAACGGGGTGTGCATGCACTGCCCATCTACGGCGGCCAATCCTATGACCGGCAGTTTCTGGGCTTGCGGCAGGGAGCGCAAATCGTCATCGGCACTCCCGGACGCGTCATGGACCATATGCGTCGGGGAACTCTCAACCTCGCCACGTTGAAGATGGTGGTGCTGGATGAAGTCGATGTGATGTTGAACATGGGTTTCCGCGAGGATATTGAGTTGATCCTGCAGGAGACGCCCAGCGCCCGCCAAACGGTGTTTTTCTCCGCCACCATTCCCCGCCCAATCCAGCAGTTGATTGAGAAGAATTCGCGCGAACCGCGCAGCGTCAGGATGGAGCAGAAGGCGATGACCGTGCCGACCGTGGAGCAGGTCTATTACGAGGTGGACCGCTGGTCGAAACTGGAGGTGCTAACCCGGCTGATTGATTTATACGACCTCAAGCTGGGGATCATTTTCTGCAATACCAAGCGAATGGTGGATGATCTGGTGGATCATCTGAACGCACAGGGCTATTCGGCGGATCGCCTGCACGGCGACATGAGCCAGCCAATGCGCGATCGAGTGATGAACAAATTCCGCAAGTCCGGGCTGGAATTCCTGGTGGCTACCGATGTCGCCGCCCGGGGGATCGACGTGGACGATGTACAGGTGGTGTTCAACTATGATTTGCCCTATGACGGCGAGGATTACGTCCATCGCATCGGCAGGACGGGGCGCCAGGGCCGCAGCGGTCGGGCCATCTCGTTTGCGTCGGGCCGGGAGGTCTTCCAAATCCGGAACATCGAACGTTATACGCAGACCCGTATTCACCGCGCCAAACCGCCCACACTCGTTGAGGTGGAAGAAGCCCGGTCGAACTTGCTGCTCGATAAACTGCGTGCCACCCTGCGGGGCAACGATTATAAACCCCAGGACCACCTGGTCGAGCGCTTGTTAGAGGAAGGCTTCAACTCTACGGATATCGTATCTGCGGTGTTGCATTTGCTCCAGGCAGGCGAATCCGCACCGGCACAGTCTACGCGGACGGAAACGGCCGAACGCAGCCGTCCGGCAGGGCGCCACGATCGCCAGGCGTCACGAGGGCTGGAAAGCTTCGCCGAGCATCGACCATCGCGCCGGGAGAAGGCTCACCAGGCTCCAGCAACGCGTGTCGAACGTCCGGTCCGTCCGGTTGCACCAACTCAATCGGTTTCCAAGGCGCCAGACCAACCTGTGACCTCTCCGCCTGTGCCGCCGCCGGCGTCGGTTGCCCCCGCGGCACCGCCACGACCGGTAATTCAGCGCGCTCCGCGCCCTGCGTTCACGCCCCAGGCCAATCCTCCCAAAGCTGCGAGCCGCAGAACGCCCGACGGCCAGACGCGCCTGTTCATGAGTGTGGGTAGTGACCTTGGCGTAACCTCGACTGAGATTGTGGAGACAATTCTCGGTCAGACCGGTCTCCCGCGACCCACGGTTGGCTATGTGGATATTCGGGAGCGCCACAGTTTCGTGGACGTCACGACTGATTCTGCCGCCGGGATTGTCGCCAAATTGAACCGGACCCAACTAAAGGGACGGCGGCTCAAAGTGAAACTTGCGAGCTGAAAGCGATCGCTAACGCAGCTTGCCAAAGGGCGATGGGCCAAGCAGATTATTGGCATGCCCTATAATTGCCATAAGCGTCTCTGGCGTCAGTGGACTGCCATTTGGCGCTGTGCAACTATCTAACTATGCCTGCGACCTTCTGGCGAACTTGTTTGCTGATGTTCCTTGCCGTCACGATCCCACCTGGGGCTTCGAACGCCGCGTACTTTCCATTTTTCGAGCCGGTACAACCACCTCGCTCGACTCAGGTCATGGCTCACCGCGGGGCATCCCGTCAGGCTCCGGAAAACACACGGGCAGCGTTAACTCATTGCATTGAAGACGGCTTGGAGTGGGCGGAAGTCGATCTTCGTTTGACCAAGGACGGCCAGCACATCCTCTGCCACGATGCCGAGTTCACGGATTTGTCGGGCAAGCGGTGGAAAATTGCGGACTACTCGTTGGCAGAATTGCGTCAATTGGATGCGGGCTCGAAGTTTGCGGCGCGATTCGCCGGGGAGCCGCTGTTGTCGCTGCAGGACTGTTTTGCCACCAGCAAAGAGCGATTGAACCTTTACCTTGACTGCAAAGCCGTCAATCCAGAACAACTCGCCCGGGAAATCCTCAATGCCGGCATGGAGCGCCAGGTGGTGGTCTATTCCGATCTAAAGCAGTTGGACCTGTTACGACGAGCCTCCGGCGGCAAGATCGCCCTTATGGCCAAGTGGCGTCCGGGCCTGCCGATGCCGGACTTCGCCATCACCAACGGCTTGGCGGCAGTCGAAATCGATGCACCGGATCTCACAGTCGCCGTGCGCGACTCTTTTGCTCGCGCCGGGATTAAAGTACAGGTCAAGGTGCTTGGCGAGTGGGACCAACCAGGGATGTGGGAAAAGGCGCTCGCGGTCGGTGCGGATTGGATACAGACCGACCTGCCGGAAGCGGTGCTGGCGCATGCGCTGTGGCGGCGGGTGCCCAGGCGACCGGTCGAAATCTCGCTGCACCGCGGTGCAGGACGTTATGCCCCCGAAAACACGCTGCCAGCGTTTGCCAAGGCCGCGCAGTTGGGGACGGATTTCGTCGAATTCGACGTCCGCACCTCACTCGATGGAGCTTTCTTCCTGCTCCACGATTCGCGGCTTAATCGCACCACGGACGGGGATGGACCGATTGAAAAAGTGCCGTCCGACATGCTCCGAAAGCTCAGTGCGGGCGTCAAATTCGGCCGACCATACGCCTCTGTGCCGCTGCCTTCCCTGGATGACTTTCTCAGCGCTATCGACAGCAAGTCCGAGCTTTATTTTGACGCGAAAGTCATTCCACCGGAAGCCTTGGTGGCAGCGTTGAAACGGCACCAACTCATCGATCGTACAGTGGTTTATCAATCACCGGAGTACTTAACCCGGCTCAAAGCCCTGGAGCCGCGCATTCGCCGGCTTCCGCCTCTCCGCAAACCAGGCGACCTGGCAAGTCTCGCCACGAGTGTGGAGCCCTACGCGGTGGATGTGGATTGGGAAATCCTTTCCAAGGAGCTCATCGCCAATTGTCATGCCGCCGGGGTGAAAGTATTCTCCGACGCCCTCGGTCGGAACGAGCAAATCACCGAGTATTCCAAAGCCATGGATTGGGGCATTGACCTGATTCAAACGGACCATCCGTTACGAGTCATGCGCGCGATTGAACTACATGAGGAGCGCAAGCCAGCCGAACCGTTGTCGATCAAGCCATAATCGCCTGCAGGCATTCCAAGAGAGCTGGGACCCGCCTCGGGGCCTGGGGTGAATAACCGCTAGCTCTGGGGCGATTCAGAGCCAGCAACCCTGCGATAAACCATGACCCGAACTTTTTCCAGGGTCACCAACCCACCTTTGAGCATATCGCCGAGGATCGGCAGGAAAGACTGGATTTTCTCCTCCGAATCCACGATTTCGATCACAAGCGGCAGATCCATCGAAAGGCGCAGGATTTTCGCGGTGTGCAGTCGGCTGGATTTGCCGAATCCCAAGGGACCGCGCAACACGGTTGCCCCCGCGAGGTGCGTTTCCCGCGCTTTGAGGACGATCGCCTCGTATAGTGGGCGGTGTTCCCATCGGTCGCTTTCCCCGATGAACACTCTCAACAACATGGCTTCCTGGGGTAATTGCATGGTTTTCTCCTGAGGCAACCATAACGCCGCTGGTGCGGAGCAGCAAACTGAATCAACGCAAAGCTCTCGTTTCGCCTTGCGTAAACGGCGGGGTTGTTCACTAATCTGAGGGCGAAATCACATCGCTCCTGATTATGAAAATCGAGCCGACTCACTTCCGGGTCATTCAAGGGTTGATTATTGTTCTGGTTACATCGATTGGATGGGCCGGTGAATCCGGTCGGCGCACTCTGGATCTGAATGGTCGCTGGGAGATTGCGGACAGCATGTCCGCCGACTCGATTCCGACCGCGTTTAATCACCATGTAATAGTTCCCGGCCTTGTGAACCAGGCGCGACCGGCGTTCCCGGATGTCGATTCTTTCGACAGCCAGGAGTTGATTGCCAATCGGATCCGGAAACAACAATTACCCGAGAGCGCTCGCGTCCACACGCCCGGCATTTCCCGCCAGGAGCGTAATTACTTTTGGTATCGGACCCACTTTTCGGCTTCTAAATTCCGCGCGAATGCTACCCTCCGCATCAACAAAGCCCAGTTCGGTACGGCAGTGTGGCTCAACGGCAAACCGGTCGGCGAACACGCCGGCTGCTTCACCGCGGGCATTTTCGATTTGTCCGCCGCCATTAGGTGGAATGCGAAGAATGAGTTGTTGATCCGGATTGGCGCGCACCCCGGCGTTTTGCCGGCCAGCTTCCCAGCGGGCACTGATTTTGAAAAGCTCAAATGGACACCGGGCATTTATGATCGGGTATCGGTTTGGTTTTGTGACGATCCAGCGATCATTTCGGTCCAGGTAGCGCCACGCGTGGGAACTGGGGAGGTCCTGGTGCAAACGCGCCTGAAAAATTACGGCATCGCACCGCGCGCGACGGCGCTGCGCCAGGAAGTCCGAACCTGGAAAAGTGGCAAGGTCGTCGCTCGATCGCCGGAGCAGCAGGTGAAACTCCTGGCTGGAGAGGAAAAGACCGTCGAGCAGCTAATCCCTGTGCCCGACGCGCATTTATGGTCGCCGGACGATCCATTCCTTTATGTCGTTGAGACTCGCACGCGCGGTGATTCACTCGAAACCCGCTTCGGCATGCGTGAATTCCGTGCTGACGCCAAAACCGGTCGATTCTACTTGAATGGTAAAGCATGCTATCTCCGCGGGTCCAACATCACGCTCCACCGATTTTTCGAGGATCCCTCCTGTGGCGATTTGCCCTGGAACGAAAAATGGCTGCGCCAGCTCCTCTCGGAGATTCCTCGTTCCATGCATTGGAACAGCTTCCGGTTTTGCATCGGCCCAGTACCGGAGCAATGGCTCGAAATTGCCGACGAAACCGGGCTGTTGGTCCAAAACGAGTTTTTCATTTGGACCGGTGCGCCCAATTGGGACCGCAATTACGCGCGTCATTGGGATGTGCCCGAAATGACCAGGCAATACTCCGAATGGCTGCGCGACAATTGGAATCATCCCAGCGTAGCAATCTGGGATGCCAACAACGAAACCCTTGACCCGGTATTTGGTACGCAGATCATTCCAGCGGTGCGATCACTCGACCTGTCGGCGCGTCCCTGGGAGAATAGTTACAACGCACCTGCCGAACCCAACGACCCGATCGAGTACCATCCTTACCTGTATCAGGGCAGTGCCAGCGGCAATGAGCTGAAATTCAGGCTGTCCGACCTCGAGCAGCGCAGTGGCAAAGCCGAGGCTTGGTATGTGCCCGCTGAGCCACACCCCATCCTGATCAACGAGTATGGCTGGGTCTGGTTGAATCGCGACGGCAGCCCCACGCTCCTCACTGAGAAGCTCTACCCGCTCGTGTTGGGGCCAGATTCCACCCCGGACATGCGCTTTGCCTGGAACGCCTACGTGCTGGCGGCCAAGACCGAGTTCTGGCGCGCGCATCGTCAAATGGCCGGCGTTCTGCACTTCGTATACCTGACCTGTAGCTACCCCGGGGTGTATACCTCGGATCACTTTATCGATGTCACCAGGCTGAAACTGGACCCGCATTTTGCTGACTACCTTGGCGAGGCCTTCAAACCACTGGGGGTATGCGTGAATTTCTTTCAAACCACCATAACTCCCACCGCGGATAAAGAGTTCGAAGTGTTGCTCGTAAACGATCAAGACCAGCCTACTCGTGGGGACCTGGTGCTCTCGCTCGAAAATGAATCACGCCGGATCTTTAGCACCGTCAGCCGGCCTTTTGAGATGGGGGCTCTCGGAGAAACCGCGGTCGCAGTTCGTTTGCCGATCCCGGCTATGGCTCAAGGGAAGTGCATTCTCAAATGCCGAGCGGTTCCCGCTGGTCCGCGCCGGACGGAAGCAACCCTTTGTCGCCGGTGGATCCTGGTTAAATAGGCCTCCCCCTATCCGCTGCGTCGCCAGGGTCAGGCGGCGGAATTACTCGCAGGTATCCAGGTGACGAGCCAGGTTAAGCAGGTCGCGCGCGCGGGCGCGCCGTTCCGCGGCAAAGTCAGCTAACCGATTGTTGGCCGGTTCACCGCTTGGCAGCACTCGGGCTAAAACCATTTCCAACCGCTCCCGGTTTTCTCTCCTGAACCGGCATAGCCTCTCCGCCAGCGGTTCCTGGTCCAACCCGAGTCTCCAAAACCAATTCTCCTCCAGGCAGAGCTGGCATATCTCTTCGCTATCCAGGACTCCACTGGCGTAGGCAAAACTCAGTAAACGCAGCCAGTTTGTCTCGGAGCAAGATCCGGGCTCACACGAGGTTCCCACCGGTAAGTTCGTTGCGGCGATGGCTTCATCTACCCTGGCCAGCAAAGCCAAATCCTCCAAGCTCGGCGCCTCCCCGTGAGGTCTTCGTCGGGGCTGCCAGCGTTCGAGCTCACCGCCGCTCCATCTGGAACTCGGATGCCGGTCAGCCAAGGACTCCAATCGCCTGATGATCATCATGGCGAGAAGTCTATCCTCCGAAAAAGGCGGCCAATCGCCGCTGTGGTTACGATCCGGTAACAATCGCTGTCACGATCGGACCTTTCGGGATAGATCGCCGGGATCAGGAGTTATTGAATAGTTCCGGCTGAAACGTTAATCGGCGCGCAAACTTCTATTGAGTCTAAATTTTCTCGCTCTATAATCTCGGCACGTATGAAGCTGACCCCGTTCGGCGCGGCTGGTGGCGAAGTCACCGGTTCGGCCTACCTCCTGGAATCCGGCAAAGCCAAGATCCTGGTCGATTGTGGTTTGTTCCAGGGAGGAACAGGGGCCGACGCCAAGAACCGTACCCCGTCCGGCCGCGATATCTCGAAACTGGACGCGGTGGTGTTAACCCACGCACACCTCGACCACACCGGGCGATTGCCGCTGCTCACGAAGGCTGGCTACACGAGACCCATTTACGCAACACCGGCCAGCATCGAAATGACCGGGTTGATCCTGCGCGACTCAGCCAAACTTCAGGCACAGGACGCCGAGCGTACGAATCGCAAACGGCAACGCGCCGGGGAACCGCCCATTGAACCGCTATACACTTCCGAACAGGTGGAGCGCACCCTCTCACTGCTGCGTCCCGTGCCTTATCACGAGCTTGTTCCTATAGCTCCGGGCATCCAGGCGGAGTTTATTGAAGCCGGCCACATGTTGGGGTCCGCCTGCATCCAGTTCCGTATCCAGGAGGGCTCACGCACCCGACGGGTGGTTTTCTCGGGAGATCTGGGCCCGAAAGGCGCACCGATCCTCAAAGACTACGAACGCTTCAATGATGCCGAAGTCGTAATCCTGGAAAGCACCTACGGTGATCGTGATCACCGCCCGCTCAAAGAGACCGTGGAGGAGTTTTTCGAGATCCTAAAAGCCACATCGACGGGTAACGGGAAGATCATGGTGCCCACATTCGCCGTTGGCCGTGCTCAACTGCTCACTATCCTGTTGGCTTATGCCTTCCGGAAAGGGATCGTCAAACCGTTCCCGATCTTTTTGGACAGCCCGATGGCCACCGAGGCGTGGAAGATTTACCGTGGCCACGCGGAGTTGTTCGATGATGAGATGGTGCGGTTCCTGAAAGAAGGCTCGATAGCGCACGATCTCGAAACCCTGCAATACACCGCGACCGCCGAAGATTCCAAGAAGATCAATGACGTTCCTGGACCGTGCCTGATCATGGCTGGCGCCGGCATGTGTACGGGCGGACGCATCCTCCACCATCTCAAGCAAAACCTTTGGAAACCCGAAAACCATGTTTTAATCGTTGGTTACCAAGCTGAAGGCACGCTCGGACGTTTCCTGGTTCAAGGCACGACCCAAGTGAAGATATTTGGTGAGAAGATCGCGGTCCGAGCCCAGGTCCATACCATGGGTGGGTTTAGCGCGCATGCAGGGCAGACCGATCTGATGAATTGGGTCGCGCCGATGGCGCGCAAAAGCACCCGGATACTTCTCACGCACGGGGAAAATGGCCCGCGCAATGCCCTCGCACATCTCATTGAGGAACGCCACCATATCAAGCCCTATCTCCCTGCGTTGCGGGAAGAAATCGAGCTTTGACCGTTTCTGAAGTGCCCATCGGTCGAGGGCGTCGCCAGTTTCTGCTCGCGGCGCAAGGTTTTCCCGCCGCCAGATTCGCCTTTCGCGAGCGGTGATTTTGCACCATCCTGCGGTTATGCCAGGTTTGATAGCCATCGTTGGCCGACCGAATGTCGGCAAGTCCGCCCTGTTCAATCGGATTGTTGGGCGGCGCATTGCCATTGTGCATGATCAGCCTGGTGTGACGCGGGATCGCATTACGGCGGAAGCGGAATGGCGTGGACGCCCGTTTACCCTGGTGGACACCGGGGGCATCGGCCTGCTGCGCCGTGAAAAGGCGGGCGACGTGATCGTCAAGGCGGCACTGGAGCAGGTCGAGATGGCGATTGCGGCGGCCAATGTCATCATCTTCGTGGTGAATGTGCAGGAAGGCATCGTACCGCTGGACCGGGAAACCGCCGCCCGCCTGCGGCAGAGCGGAAAACCGGTGGTGCTCGCCGTGAATAAAGTGGACACAAGCCGTGCCGAATCGGGCTCGCTGGAGTTCAATGAGTTGGGATTTGAGAAGCTTTTCCCCGTTAGCGCCATTCATGGGGAGGGCATGGAGCCTTTGC
The DNA here is from genome assembly GCA_002298785.1 of Verrucomicrobia subdivision 3 bacterium UBA693. Classification (GTDB taxonomy): domain Bacteria; phylum Verrucomicrobiota; class Verrucomicrobiia; order Limisphaerales; family UBA8199; genus UBA693. The sequence continues at coordinate 272,455 of DBMR01000059.1, read as the reverse complement.
TGGATGCCGCCACTGCTTATTTGCCTATCGAGGCTCAGCCCGAATCCCCTGGCGAGACCGAGGGTGCCGCTGTGCCCGCTCCCTCGGCACCGGTTAAACTCGCGATTGTCGGCCGACCAAACGTGGGCAAGTCTTCGATTATCAACGCCCTAACTCAATCAGCGCGTGTGGTGGTCAGCCCGATTCCCGGCACCACACGTGACGCCGTCGATGTGCCTTTCGAAGTCGATACTGAGGGGCAACGGGAAAATTATGTACTGATCGATACGGCCGGCATGCGTAAATCGCGTCGCGTGGATGATTCCGTCGAGTTCTTCAGCGTCAAACGCTCGGAGGAATCCATTGCTCGGTGTGACATTGTGGTGCTGGTGCTCGATGCGGAGAACGGCATTACGGAGCAGGATAAAAAGGTCGCCGATGTCATCGTTGAAAATCGTAAAGCCTGCATTGTGGTTGTGAACAAATGGGACCTGGTGGATCAAGCCGTGCGAACCGCCAGGCAGGAGGAAATCGAGCGGCGCAACCAGAAAATGCGCGGACCGAAAACGATGACTACGCTCTCCGAGTTCGGCGAGTGGGTTCAGGAGCACCTTTTCTTCCTCGACTACGCCCCAGTCATCTTCACCTCGGCCACCACGGGTTTTCATTTGGACCGCCTGCTTGAGGCCGTGCGTTATGTCGCCGCACAACTAAAGCAGAAAGTGCCGACCGCCATCCTCAATCGCACTTTGCGGGATGCGGTTGAGCGCCGTCAGCCGGTCAGTGATCGCGGTCACCGATTACGGTTTTACTACGCCACCCAGGTTAAAAAAGCTCCCCCGACGTTCCTGTTGTTCGTGAACCGCGACGAGTTGTTTTCCGACCAGTATAAAAAATATCTGGCTGATCAAATGCGCGCCGCGTTTGGCTACGAAGGTTGCCCGCTGGTCATGGTTCCCAAGCCACGCCCGAAAACCATTGAGCCGATGCGGAAGAAACGTAGCGCTCCCACGCCAAGACCGCCAACAGCGTATCAGTCACGCCGATTTCGACCGCCCGCTAAGGGGCGACGGCAGAAGTGAACCGGCACACCCGGAGGTTCAACTTTTCAGCAGGCGCGCGATCTGCGGCACCGAGGCGGTGCCGGTGGTTCCTAATTGATGAATGACGATGGAGGCCGCCACGTTGGCGAGTTCAATGCATTCCTGCGGTTCGGCCTTCGCGGCGAGCGCCATCGTGAGATTTGCAGTTACAGAGTCGCCGGCCCCTACAATATCTATTGGTCCACGCAACGGGAGCGAAGTGACTTGAGCCATCTCGCCAGCGGGAGTCATGCTCATAATCCCACGTTCCGCTCGGGTTACAAAAACCGTATGCCCCGTTTTCACCGCGATGCGCTGGGCAGCCGTGCGTTCCGCTTCGGGATCGAGGCTGGCGGGTTGCCCCAAATATGCCGCTAGTTCCGTGGCGTTCATTTTGAAGATCATCGGTGGAAAATGTCCGAGTCCTTTCCGGCTGTCGCCGATGATTAGTGCTCCCGGACGCCGCGCCAGTTTGCCCAGTAACGACAACACCTCGCGAGTCACCACTCCCGTTTCTGGCGCGGTGACCTGGTCCAGCACGATCATCGCATCCACTTTGGCTTCCAGTGATTTCACCGCGGCACAGACTTTCTTGCGCAAGGCGTTCGGCGTAGGACGATGGTTCTTCATGTCCAGCCGGTTCAGTTCTCGTGGTGGGGCGCCCGGCGTCATCACCAGCGGTTTGGTGTAGGTAAACGTGCGCACGTCTGCACAGGAAATGAAGTGGTTCAGTCGGACCCCGGGCAACCTTCCCAGCGCCGACTGTAATTCAAAGCCCTCGCCGTCTTCGCCGCAAAAGCCGACAGGATAAATAACTCCCGCACCGAGTGCGACCAGGTTATTCAACACGGTCCCCGCGGCTCCGGGCTGTGATCGCACCCGCACGACGTTGTGGACCGGCAGCCCGGTCTCGATGGAAATTTCTCCCAAACGAGGATCGATCTCGAGATAACGATCCAGGCAAAAATCGCCAACGACCGCCACGCGCAACTTCCGATAGCGACTCGTGATCTCCCGAAAACGCCGCGTTTTCATGGTGCAATAAGGGTGTTTAACAGCGGATCAGCGTCGCGGAAATCGGCGATGACCACATCGGCTCCCACACCCAGGAGGCGCTCCCGTTTCCAGGCGTCGATCTGACCGGAGCCGTTATGGGCTTCATCACTCGCCACAGCCACCGCCAGGCCGCCAACCTCCTTGGTGTTCAGGATTTCCACATAACCATCCCCGAACGAAAGCAGTTGGGCGCCAGGAATCTCGTTTTCCCGCAAAAGCCGGTCGATGATCATCTTTTTGGAGAATTGCTTGTAATCATCAAGCGCACCATAAATGCGATTCTCAAAATAAGGCGTCAAACCCAGCAGCGCCGCCTCTCGTTTGACGAAAGGTTCATCCGTCCCGCTGGCCAGGTACATGGGCAAACCGCGTTCGCACAAGCGTTCCAACAGGTTGCGCGCTCCGTACACCAGCCAGTCGTCAGGTTTCAATCGACCCGACTGCAGGCCCTGGATGCGTTCGGCGATCCGTTCATCCAACCGCCGCAGGTATTCATGCTTATACCATAGGGGTTCTTTGGGTTCGCCCCCACGCTCGCGAATCCGTTCCGCGAGTTGAATCATCTGGTAAATCGTCTGCTTGCCATTTAGCCGCATGATATCATCCAGGCAGAGTTGGCGCCGGGCCGCTTCAGATTCCCCAGGAAGGGGAGGCAACATCTCGCTGAACATGGGCGTCATGATCTCCGGCCAGCCCTGACGGATTAGTGACAATGTGCCGTCGAAGTCAAAGAGCACGTGGGTTACGCGCCGGGCTCGGAGTCCCTCGGCGCACTCGAAATGGCCCGAAAAACCGGGCAGGCTTTGTGTTTTCAAATGTTGATTGATGCACCTATGTTAATCAGGCCAAGAACTTTGGCAACGCACCTCTGGCACTTTTTTGAAGTTATCGCACTCAAGGCTATGGGCACGGATCCCTGTTGGGCGTATTTCATAAGCCCGGCATAATTTCATAATTGCCTGCATAAATGTCTTTTGGTACCATTCTAACCGATTAGCAGCTTGTAAAGTACGAGGACACTTGACGGGCTTGGTTACAGCCGTCTCCCTCGATTTTCGAGCCTGGATTTGAATCGGGCATGTTCCGATGTATCTTGAGATTGTCATCGAACCCTCATTCGAACATAATGATCGTATGAAAGCCGACACACCCGCCCCCAAAGACGCCTTTACCCTCATTGAATTGTTGGTGGTGATCGCGATTATCGCCATCCTGGCCGCCATGCTCTTGCCCGCGCTCGCGAAAGCAAAGGACAAGGCTGCCCGCACGCAATGCATTGGTAATATGCGGCAAATAGCGATTGCCGAGAACATGTATACTACCGATAACCGCGACAGCCTGCCATGGCCGAACTGGGGAAATGATGCCAACGTTAAAGGCTGGCTTTATACGGGGCAAAATGGCAACCCGCCGTACGGCGCATACGCTCCAGCGATTAACATGAGCAACATCGTCGCCCAGTACCAAACCGGGGCGTATTACCAATATATGTCGAATCCCAAGGCCTATAAATGTCCCCTGGACACCAAGAGCAAATACTACAATCAACGTGCCAACCAGATGTCCTCCTACATCATGAATGGGGCAGTCTGCAATTATAGCGTCGATTGGCCGACCACCGGCAAGCACGGCTCGCAGAAGGTAACTACGATCCAGGCTCCATCACCCGCCATGTGCTACATCCAATGGGAGCCGGATGAAACGCTGGGCAGTCCGCCCATCGGCGCTTTTGCTTACAATGACGCGAGCAGTTATCCGGATCGAAACGAAGGAGTGGGCAGATTGCACACTTCCGGTGCGATCATTCGCGCCGTCGGTGCGCACGTCCTGTTCATCAAATTCAAGGAGTTCGATACCGAGCAAAAAGCTGTTGGACGGGGCTTGCTCTGGTGGGGGCCGACGGGAATCGGACATGGCTGAGCCACAGGATTTATGAGAATTGCAAGCAAGTTGGTTGCCGGTTTGCTCCTGCTGGGCTTCCTGGTGGTCGCGGTAAATGGGTGCAAACCGTCGATGAGCAGCGACGGCAAACTTTTCCAGACCGCCAAGCCCGAGATCAAAGGCGAGTGGGAGAAGGCCACGACGGCGGCGAAGTCCAACGACTTCGCCCTGGCTATGATCACATTGCAACGACTGCGCGCCCTACCTGGGATTACTCCGGAGCAGGGGCAGGCGATCGATCGCACGGCCACCGCATTGAACGACGCGATGTACGACGCCGCCAATAAGGGTGACGAGAAGGCAAAAAAGGCGATCAGCGATCTGCGCACGATGCGCACCCGTTAGCTTTTTCAGATTTCGCAAACAGCCGCAAGTCGCCAGCACTCAGGTGCTCGTACTTCCCATGCCTTTATCCGGGGGCGAAAGAAATATTGCGGATCATGGGAAACGGAGGCTAAATATAGCGGCTGATTAACTTATTTGACCATGGCACCTGTTGATGCCGTTATTGCTATAGAAAAGGTCAGCGTGAAGGCTTTTCGCCTCATGCTGTTGGCGCGAATGCTGGATGACAAATTTGCCAGCTTATACCGCATGGGTAAAATCCATGGCGGTGTTTTTTTGGGTCGTGGCCAGGAGGCACTGAGTGTGGCCTCCGGCTTGAGCCTCCGCCCAGGAGATTTATTCGCACCCTTAATTCGTGACACCGCGGGCCGCTTGGCTTTCGGTGAAGACTTGGTCGACGCGGTGCGTACTTATCTCGGTTCAGGACTGGGACCGATGCGCGGGCGAGACGGCAACGTGCACCGCGGAGAACCTCGCAAAGGGGTCTACGCCATGATCAGCCATCTAGGTGCGATGATTTCTGTCATCAACGGCGGGTTGATGGCACACCGTTTCACGGGCAAGACGGGCAGTGTTGGACTCGCCTCGATGGGCGACGGCGCGACTTCAACCGGCGCCTTTCATGAAGGATTGAACCAAGCCGCTGTGGAACGTCTGCCGCTGGTGCTGGTGGTGGCTAACAATTGCTATGCCTACTCCACGCCCAACGATCGCCAGTTTGCCTGCAAAACCCTCCTTGCTCGCGCCGCCGGATATGGCGTGGAAGGTGTGGAGTTCGACGGCACTGATTTGGAAGAATCCCTCGATAAAGTAAATGGTGCCGTGCAGCGCGCGCGCGCTGGAGGAGGCCCGCAACTGGTCATTGCCAACCTGCTGCGATTGTGTGGGCACGGCGAGCACGACGATGCGAGCTATGTTGATGCCGACTTGAAATCTTCAGCCGTCGGACGGGATTGTCTCAAGGTTGCCGAGGACCAACTGCGACAAGAGGGCCTGTTGACGCCGGAGACCCTCACCCAGTGGCGAGAAGAAGCCGCGCGGGATATTGAAAATGTCGTGGCGCAGGTGCAACGCGAGCCGGGGCCGGATCCCTACCAGGAGGATTGGTCGGCGTTGGCTACCAAATCCCTGGTTGAAACTCAGTGGCCATCCTAGCTCCCTATGGTCATTACCTATCTGGAAGCTATTCGCGCCGCGCAAGCTGCCGCATTGCGCGACGATAAGCGTGTGTTCATCTATGGGCAGGACGTGGGCGTCTTCGGCGGTGCTTTCAAAGCCACCAAGAACCTTGCTCAGGAGTTTCCGGGTCGAGTGATCGATAGCCCCATCAGCGAGGACGCCATGATCGGCATGGCGGTAGGCGCCGCCGTCAGTGGCATGAGGCCAATCCTGGAGGTGCAGTTTGCCGACTTTTCCACGTTGGCCCTGAATCAAATTGTCAACCAGGCCGCCACGCATTACTGGCGGACGGGCGTGCCATGCCCGATTACGGTGCGCCTGCCTTCGGGCGGCACCTCCGGCAGCGGACCGTTTCACAGCCAGAGCATGGAAGCTCTCTACGCGCATTACCCGGGTTTGGTGGTCATGGCGCCGGCGACGGTGCAGGACGCGTATGAGATGCTACTGGCAGCGGTGGCGATCGATGACCCGGTCATCTACTGCGAACATAAGTACCTTTATTACCACTTGAAGGCGGACGATCTTTTCACCGAACCGCCCGTCCCGGTGGGCAAAGCGCGGATTGCCCGCGCTGGCCGGGACCTCAGCATCGTGACCTACAGCGCCATGGTGCATGAGGCGCTGGCGGTTGCCGATGAGTTGGCAAAAGAGAAGATCGAGATCGAAGTGGTGGATCTGCGCACAGTAAAGCCACTCGATACGGACAGTATCGTGGCGTCGGTTTCTCGCACGGGCCGGTTGCTGTGCGTGGGAGAGGCGTTTCCATGGGGCGGGGTGACTGCGGAAGTGGTGGCCCGCGTGGCCAGTGAAGGATTTAATCTCCTGGACGCGCCGCCGATGCGCCTGAACGCCAAGGACACCCCCGTGCCGTATCACCCGAATTTGTGGGCGGCACATCGCCCCACCGCGAGGAGCATTGCGGATGCGGCTCGCCGCTTGCTTCGCATGTAAGGAGCGCACTATCGTGAATAACGCCCACTTTTACCCAATCCATTAGCGACCATGCCGGCCATACCCATTATCATGCCCCAGTTGGGCGAATCGATCGCTGAGGCAACCATCATCAATCTGCTGGTGAAGCCCGGCGACCTGGTGGTTACCGACCAGGACCTGATGGAAGTCGAGACCAACAAAGCCACGATGAACGTGGCTTCGCCGTGTCCGGGACGGGTGTCGAAGGTACTGGCTAAGGTCAATGAGAGTTACCCGGTCGGAGCCGTGCTGGGCTATCTCGAGGCGAGTGTCGAGGATGCGGAACGACTTGGCTTGAGCGAAACGACCGCAACGACTGCACCGGATTTCGGTCACGGAGCCGAACCGCAGCACGCGCCGGAACACGAAAAGCCTCGCCAGGTGGTCAAACCCACGGTGCGCGGACTGCCCGTGCCCGTGAACGCTGCTGGGGCGAGCTACATGTCACCGCGGATGAAAGCGCGCATGTTGGAACTGGGATTGCACGCGGCGGATTTGGCCGGACTGCCCGGCAGCGGCGCCGCAGGCCGGGTTACCATCAAGGACTTCGAGTATTTTATCGCGAACCTGGAGCAGCATAAGCTCACCCAGGCCTCATCGATGCGGGTTGCCGTGGCTGATGCCATGCGACGCAGTTGGACCCGTCCACTCGCAACGGTCGCGTTGCCGGTATGCTTCGACCCACTTCTCGCGCATCGGAAGACCTGCCAACCCAAGCCCGGCCCCGCGCTGTATGCGCTGCGCGCGCTGGCTTTGGCCCTGGCGGAGAACAGCGCGCCGGCGGGCCGGCTCATCGGGAGCCATATTGTGCACCCTTCTTCCATTGATGTTGGTTTCGCGGTCGAGGCCCCGGAAGGTGTGCTGGTCCCGGTCATTCGCCAGGCGAACGAAAAGCCGTTGAAGGTTCTGGTCGAGCGCTATGATGAACTCATCCGATTGGCGCATCAGCGCAAGCTTCCGGGCGATGCCACCGGTGGATCCATCGCCACGGTCACCAATTTCGGCACCTTTGGCCTGACTTGGGCCACACCGATTCCGCTGCCAGAGCAGACGATTGTACTGGGCATGGGCGCCGCCCGGCGCGTGCCCAGTTGGGACGACGCGCAGGGACAGTTCGTGCCGGTAATGGAGGCGAATGTCACCCTGAGTTTTGACCATCGAGTGCTGGACGGCGGAGCGGCGGGCCGATTGCTCGCCCGCGTGGCTCAGCTTCTCGCGACCCCCACGGAACTCTGATTTAAGTCGTTCTCGTATTATGAAGCTCGGCGCTCACATGTCCACTAGCGGAGGCTTGTATAAAGCGGTGCAGCGGGGCCAGAGCGTGGGCTGCGACTCCATCCAGGTCTTCGTCAAAAGCAACATGCAGTGGTTTGGGAAGACACCCTTGCCGTCCGATGTCGCAAAGTTCGCCGCTGAATGGAAATCCAGCGGCATTCAGCAGGTTTTCGCTCATACAGGTTACCTGATTAACATTGCGGCGCCTGAGTCTCCGAACCGCGAAACCTCGCTTAAATCGTTAATTCAAGAGATTGAGTTTGCCACCGCCTATGGACTGCCCTTCATGGTGCTGCATCCGGGGGCGCATCTGGGTTCGGGCGAAGCGGCCGGAATCGCGCAGGCAGTAGCGGGTCTGGACGAAGTATTCGAAGCGACATCATCGTCGCCGGTTCGAATCGCGCTGGAAAACACTGCGGGGCAGGGCAGTTGCCTGGGGTATAAACTTGAGCATCTGGGGGAGATCTTCTCCCGGTCAAAATACCCTGAACGTCTGGGGATTTGCCTGGATACCGCCCACTTCCTCGCGGCGGGTTATGATATCCGCACCGAACCAGGGTGGGATAAGGCGATCAAAACCATCGCCGGACTGGCAGGTATCAAGAACCTGCTCGCATTCCATCTGAATGATTCCAAAACCGATTTAGGATCACGGGTGGACCGTCACGCCCATATCGGAGAAGGCATGATCGGAAAAGAAGGTTTTCGGCATATCGTCCAGGACCCGAGGTTTCTGAATCACCCCGGCTGCCTGGAGACTCCAAAATCCGAGGATCTTCACGAGGACGTGGAGAATTTAGAGGTGCTTCGGAATTTGTGCGGCTCAGCACTGGTCAAGCCCAAGGTTAAAGCCCGAAGAATAGCTCCAACAGCACCCAAAGCCGCCCGGACTGCTAAACACTCTAAGCCGAAATCAAGCTAACCCATCGCCCTCGGCGCTGGTGTCGGTTCAGTCCACCCGGGCGCGATAGAAGCGAGGCAAGCGACCGGAATTTATGCCGTCTACGAACCGGAGCCTGCCATCAGGCGCGTTCGTGGCCTGACCCAAGATTACCCAATCATTCAAGTTCGTGGACGAGAGGATGGATACAGGTCGTCCGGCGGCGCTTTCAACGAATAGTGTCGCATTTACGCCCAAACTTAAGCTGAGTCTGGGCCTAATCGGGGACGGCACAACCAAAACCCCGCCGGAATCCGCGAGTTCTGGACCGCCAACAGAAACGCTGACGCTCTCGCCGGTACCGTCCGAAATCCGGGTAACGGTATAACCCGCGTTGGGGACCAGGCCGGTAATCAGGTGTTTCGTGGCAGTAACGGAAACGTAATAATCGGTGCCATTAAAAACGGAGTCCACGCTAACCGGAAACATAACCACCGTCCCCGCCACGTTCGCGCCGGAGAAGGGCGTGCCATTCGTCGACGCGACCATGGTCGCTGAATCGATGGCCGCGCTGGCATCGGCGCCTTGCAGGACATGGAGAAATCGAGTCGAAGTGGGCCCGCCTGGAGCTTCGACTCGCAGCCGAAATAACATCGGGTTTTGCCCCGCGAGGGATCCGTATACGCCATATGCGCCCGCATCCAGGTTGGTGTAAACCTCGGAGGCAATCGCGGCGTTTGCCGGCAGGAGCGTGGTCGAAACGAATTTCTGTCCGGAGGGCATGGTCACGATGGCCTGGTTGCCCGAAATCGTCGCGTTGGTTGCGATGTTCAGCCAAAACCGTTTAAACCGCCCGTCGGTTTTGGACACGGCCCGGTCGTAAATGACAAGATAATCTGGCTTAATCCAGACGAGTGAGCGGCTCGCATGCAGGATATCGGTGGAATTCTAATATGGTGAATTGTAGCAAGCGGTAGAATCCCCCGTCACGGCGACGAAGCCCGGGGTCATGCTGAGACTGGTTATCCGCGGATCGGCGGCGCTGATCATTCCCCATTGGGACCCTCGCAAATACATGAAATAGCGTGGGTCATTGGTCGTGCCCAGGGTAGGTGGATCATTTTCCAGCGCCAGCGTGTTGTGATCATCGGATGATCCGGCGTCCAGATCATAACCAGTTCGTTCGCGCGTCAGCCATTCACCACCGCGAAACCATTCGAATTGGTTGCCATCTTCGAGTTGGTGATCAACATGGCTCCAACTCAGTTTGTAGGTGAACCAAGCCGCGTCGGTATCCCAACTCGTGCGCGACAATATCCGTCCCATCCCGGGCGCGAAAAAATCCAGGGGGACGGAGGACCGGGGATCCGCCGGGGGTGAGGCCGCAGGATCGTAAAGCAGATAATAAAAGATATTTGCGGTGAACGAATTATTGTCGCCGCCGGCCCGAGCCAGAAGTCCATCCACGCCACCCGGCGGCAGGTTTTGCTCGATCCATCGAACCGCGTTCCAGCGGTTCGTGTCACCGATGCTGTAGGCATAAAGGCCGAGCGCGCCGCAGGAACTGATAAAGTCAGGCGCGAATACCCGCTGCCCGTCACCATACCAGGCGGCGTAATAGGAAACGGCACCATTATTATCGAGGTCGTTGGCGGTGGCAGGGCCCAGCGAATTCATATAGGCCCATAGGAAATCTCTCCAAAACGGCTGATTGGTCAACACCACTTGCGGCCCCCAGCGAACTGGATCATCCTGCCCGGCGGTATGCAGCGCGAACAAGAACTGGGCAATGTATCCCGCCGTTTGCGGGCTGTATTCGAAACCCTCCGGCAATAGCCCTCCACGGGCGTCGTGGCTCAACAGGTGGTCCACTATGTAAAGAAAACCACCGGTCGCCAAACTCAGATAATTGTGCAGTTGATTCCCGGGATCGTCTGCAGGGTCGAACGCCATAGCCATCAATCCCAGGTTGCGCATGTGGGCGGCAAAATAGTTGTTACCCGACCAGCGCACGGGATTGTAAGGAGCGCCAAACCGGGTGGCTGGGTTTACCAGGAGGCTTGGATCATTGGTTACCCCTGCCGGAGTCGGAGGTTCGGCGTAAGCGTTGGTGACGATGTCGTTGGCCCACCTCAGGAATACCGTTCGAACCGTTTGCTTATCCACCGTGGATAGATAAGGATAAATCCAATCGACCGTTAACGGCCACCCTTCACCATACCAACGCGGGCGATCCCGGTCATAGGTGTAAAACATCGGATTCCGAAACGCGGCGGGAGGGTCATTGGTGTCGGGTCCTAATACCGCCTGGTTCATCGCATACATCAGTAGATTCGTGGCCCGCCGCGCGTAATCAAACTGCTCAGTTGCATTCGTAGTCAGCAGCGACAGGAAGGCAAACCATTGGGCGTAAATCTCTGTGGGATATTCCTGCCAGTAAGCGCCACCATCGTCCGCATACGGCACATTTGGAGCGGGGGGCGTGTTGTTAGTGTTGATCACATCCATCTGTGCTTTGGCGTAGTCAGTCAACGGGGCCAGCGCGCCGGCATACAGGCGATTGGTGAGGGACGCCCAGGAGCGCAGGCGTGGAAGATCCGCGGCGGTCACCCACAGACGGGGGTGCCCCGATTGTGCGAAAACCGAAGGAGCCAGCACGCTCGACAGGACCACTGCCATCACGAGCCGATGCCACCGGGACAGGGCTCGGACCACGGCGAACTCCAGCCTCTCGAATCGAGTCAACATAAATGCCGCATTATGGCACCAATGAATGGGACTTATCATGGAATCTGCCACGGTTTGTGGAATTCGCAAGCTCGGCCCAGGACCATCGCACGGGGGGCCGATAATGTCTGCTGACGGTGACGCTTCCATTATCTGCGTGACAAGACTGCCCCCACGCGACAGGATTTTAGCGCGCACCAACTATGAGTCCAAACCGTCATTCCTGGGGAGAGTTCCTCACGACCCAATCCGCTAAGCTTTCGTTGAACGAGTTTATTCTCAACCTGATTCTCACCGCACTCCTGGGTTATGTGCTGGGCCGTGCCTATGTGAAGTTTGGCCGCACATTGTCCAATCGGGACCTGTTTGCGAGCAACTTCACCGTCCTGGCGATGACCACAATGCTGATCATCAGCATCGTTAAATCCTCCCTGGCCTTGTCCCTGGGTTTGGTGGGAGCGCTCTCGATCATTCGATTTCGAGCCGCGATTAAGGAGCCGGAGGAATTGAATTACCTGTTTCTCGCGATCAGCCTCGGTCTTGGGTTTGGGGCGTCGCAGACTCTGCTGACCGTTATCGCCTTTGCTCTTATTCTGGCTATTATCGCGTTGAAGCACTTGGTGCGAGGCCGCGGGCAGCATCCCAACTTCTTCCTGACGATTACCAGTGCCGCAGGCGCGGAAGTGAATTTGCCTCGCATCACGGCGGTGTTGAACCAGCATGCTTCCGGCAGCGCGCTCACTCGCCTGGACGAAACGCCGGAAGTGTTGGAGGCCTCGTTTCGGGTGCAATTCGACAGCCTGGCCAAACTCCACGAGTGCAACACGCAATTGCGGTCCCTTGCCAACTCGGTGCGCGTCAGCTATTTGGAGGAACGCGGCGTCGGGGCGTAACGCGAGGTCTTCATGGCCGTCTTGCCGCACTCTTACCGCTACGAACGGAAGTTCCTGGTGCCCGCTAGCGCCTGGAGCACCGTGGAGTCCCGGATTAAACTGAATCCGGGGCTCTTTCTGCCGCTGTACCACCCCCGTGTGGTCAACAATATCTATTTGGATTCTCCCGCCTTACGGCTGTACTTTTTGAACGTCGATGGCGCAACTGACCGCACCAAGGTGCGCATACGCTGGTATGGTGAGTTGTTGGGCCGATTGCCGCGGCCAATTCTCGAATTCAAACTCAAAAGCGGGCTGCTGGGCCGCAAGGAATCGTTCGCCCTGAAATCATTCAGCTTGGACGAAAATTTCACCGGCGAGGTGCTGCAACGCGCCCTTGCTGAATCGGATTTGCCCGCACCGATTCGCCGTTCCCTGGATGGCCTGGAACCCGCCTTGCTGAATTGCTATCACCGCCGTTACTTCCAATCCGTGGATCGTCGGTATCGCGTCACCTGGGACTCCGGCCTGGAATTCTTCCGACTGCGCGACGGCCACAACTCCTTACTCTGCCAGGCTGCGCCCTGCCCGCACCAGGTGCTCGAACTCAAATATGACCAGGAGCATGCCGCTGACGCTGAAATCATCTCCACGGCCTTTCCTTTCCGGGTGACGAAAATGTCCAAATACGTTTTCGGCGTGGATTCTCTGGATGGCTACTGAGCGCGCATCGAAGACTCTCTCACCGACCGGCTTCGTGCTGATCTTGCTGGTGATCGCGGCCGGACTAGTCGTTCGGCAATACCAGCTCAAACAGCAGGCGCCCGCCGCACCGGCAGTGCTGATTACGGAATTCTGCGCCCACAATGGGAACGGCATTCTCGACCAGGATGGGGATCACTCCGATTGGATCGAGCTTTTCAATGCAGGCACAAAACCGGTCGAACTCGAAGGCTGGCATTTGACGGACAATTTCCACGACCTCGCCAAGTGGCGCTTCCCACGTGTCACGCTTGAGCCTGGGAATTACCTGATAGTGTATGCCTCGGGCAAAGATCGGCGCCAAGCGGGAGCCGAACTGCACACCAATTTCAAGCTCAAGGACGCCGGCGAATATCTCGCCCTGGTCTTCCCGGATGGTGTGACCGTGGCGCAGGATTTCTTTCCAAAGTACCCGCGTCAAACCCTGGACATTTCTTACGGACTAACGGCCGAGGCCGTTCAAAACGGCGGCGCGCTGCGAGCCGCGCTCACCGCGCGTCGTTACTTTCGTCCACCCACTCCGGGTCAGTCGAACGCTGAAGAACTGGTTGGTCTGGTCAGGAATCCGCAGTTTAGCCGGCAAAGCGGCTGCTACGAGAGCTCCTTTCAACTCAGTCTGTCCACGGCTACATCGGGAGCGGCAGTCTATTATACGCTAGATGGCAAGACACCCTCACCTGCGCGTGGCACGCGCTACGTCCGGCCCATTGCCATCCGCACCACCACAGTGGTTCGTGCCATTGCCGTCGCTCCGGGCCTGGCTTCCAGCGAGTTGGAGAGTCGCACCTATCTGTTTCTGAAGGATGTCCTCACCCAAACCGGTGAGCATCTACCTGCCACCTGGGGCTCTCAGGATGATTGGACGGCTCCCGCGCACTACTCGATGTCCCCGGAGATCGTGAAGGATCCCGCTTACCGGTCTCGACTCGAAACGGGCTTGCGCGATATTCCCACGCTCTCGATTGTCACCGATCTCACCAACCTGTTTGATCAGGAAACAGGCATCTACACTCACCCGATGACGAATGGTGCGGCCTGGGAACGTCCGGCTTCAGTGGAATTCTTTCATGCTACCCCAAACCAGGAACACTTTCGCCTCAACTGCGGACTGCGGATTCAAGGAGGCTGGAATCGGCGGCCCATGGAGTGCCCCAAACACTCACTGCGCCTCTTGTTCAAGAAGGAATACGGACCCGCTCGGTTGACCCTGCCGTTGTTTGGCACCAATGGCGCCGTCGAGTTCGAGACCTTGATTCTGCGCGGCGGGAACAACAACTCGTGGCTTCACTGGAATTTTGAGGAACGGCGGCGAGGAGATTATCTGCGCGACGAGTGGATGCGACGGACGTTTCTCGACATGGGCTATCCTTCCGCTCGTGGGCGATTTGTCCACGTCTACCTCAATGGTCTGTATTGGGGCATGTACAACCTTTGTGAACGGCCCAGCGCACCGTTCGTCGCCGCCAACGAAGGCGGATCCCGGCGCGATTACGATTCCATGAAAGCCACGAAAATCCTCTCTGGCGACAAGGAGGCCTGGAATCGACTGGTAACGCTGGCTAATGCGGGCTTGGCCAGCGAGGAGCAATACCTGAAGTTTCAGGAGTTGGTCGACCTTCCCCAACTCACAGACTACCTGATTTTGAATTTCTATGGTGGTAATGGCGACTGGGATCGCTATTCGAATTGGTATGCGGCGCGATCACGCCGGCCGTCTGGCAAATTCCAATTTTTTGTCTGGGATGGAGAACGAACGCTCGAGGGCGTGGAGGTTAACTCCATGGATTTTGACGATGACCAGAGCCCACCCCGGCTATTCCACAAACTATCAGAAAACGCCGAGTTTCGGCTGTTCTTTGCCGATCGCGTTCAGCGCCTCCTGTTCAACGGCGGGGCGTTGACACCCGAAACGGCGGCCAATCGATACCGCGCGTTATCCGACAAAATATCAAATGCGATTGTGGCTGAATCCGCGCGTTGGGGAAATTATCGCCGGGACGTCCATCAATACAAAGTTGGCCCGTATGAATTTTACAAACCGGATGTTCACTGGCGTCCGGAAGTAAACCGGCTGCTGTCGCAATATTTTGCCCAAAGGCCCGAGGCCTTCCTGCGCCAACTGCGTGCGCGCGGCTTGTATCCACGCGCCGAATCGCCGGTAGTCAGCCCGGATCAAAACTCGCTCTCCCTGACCGCCCGCGAGGGGACAGTGTATTACACGGTGGATGGAACCGATCCGCGGGCGCTGGGAGGCAAACTTTCAGCAACGGCGCTCCGATACAGCGGACCGTTGCCGCGAATGCCAGGGCAGGGGATCAAGGCCCGCGCGGCCACCGGCCAGGAAGGTTTGTTGGAATGGAGCGCCTTAGTCGAGATTGGCACGGATTAGAATTGTAACACGGCCGCGATTGCCATCTAGGTGGACGATATCGCCGGTGCGGATGAGTGTCGTCGCGGAGATAGTGTTGGTTACGGCTGGCAACCCCAGCTCTCGTGCGATAATACTGCCGTGGGAAAGCACCCCACCTTGATCGATAATGACTCCAGCGGCAGGGATGAAGTACGGGGTCCATGCCGGATCGGTAAATGGGGCTATGAGAATCTCTCCGGGCTGCACCTGTTCCTGATCGTCGCAATGGAGAATCACCCGCGCTGGGCCTTCAATGATCCCAGGAGAAACCGGGATGCCCTCGAGCAGGATCGATCCGGGAGCGGGTTTGATGGTGGGCATAGTGGGTGTGGCCGGATCGTATTTGCCCACGACGAACGAGGGCGGGAAGAGGGTCAAATTCCGTTGGTAATCCTCGCGACGTGCACGAATAAGTTCACGGTAATCGAAAGAGGCTTTGGAGGTGGCAACGGGTTCAACCTCACTTATCTCGAGGAAGAAGATATCGACAGGATTGGAGAATACCCCCTCCCTATGCAAATTCTGCCCGAGCGTGAGAAGTATGCGGCGAAGGCAATGCACATGCTGAACCGCTTCGTTTTTCCATACCTCCCGATTAACCGCTAGTCTTTGCGACCGCTTCAAAGCCCAGGAAAACAACCAGCGCTTCACGGGACCGAGCTGTCGCCGGCACTCTTTCGTCAGAGTATGGCGGGCCTCAGCGATGCGTCGATGGTGTTCGATCGGATTTGATTGACCCAGGGATCGCAGGTAACCGCGCACCAGTCCCAGGATGTAGTCGGGCGTCTCGCACCAACGGGCGTTGTTGAGTTCAAGTTCGCCCCGGCAATGATGGCCATGTTCCAACATGAACACCGTCCAGGCGGCCACAAATCGGCAGCCCGCCGGTGTGCGGGTCAGTTGGGCGCGGACCTGTCTCCAATTCGCCTCCGAACGCAAAATTGCCGAGGTCTGGGAATCCTCATGCGCCAAAGTCGCCAGTCGCCACAGAGCCAACCCGGCTTCCGCTTCGGGCACCCCGCCCAAGCCGGCAAAAAGGCGATAACCGAGGGTCAGGTCCGGATCATTCAGCCAATCCCGACAAGCTTTTTGAAGCACGGGAAGCGCCGCGGCCTGCGTGACCAGGTAGAGCAAATCCCAACCTTGAAAGGCCTCGCCCAACAACCGCCTCAGGGCACCCACGAGCTCTGGTGTGGTAATGTACGCGATATCCAAACAACGGAACTCGTCACCGCGAGCCTTGAACTCAAGAATCCAGCCGTCACCCCGCCGAGGTCGATGCCTGAACAGGTCGTAGAGAATTCGCGGAAAACTCAGGAGATACTTGGGCCACCGAAAACCGACGTCCGGCAAATCAGCAGCAGGGATCTCCCAGAATCCGCGCGCATATTCCGCCGCCTGGCCACCACCAACCGCTTGAGCCACTTGTGCCATGCTGCCCACCAAGAAACCAAATGGCTTGAGCAGGGCGAAGCCGGTATTCGCATTGAAATAGATGCGCCCAGCCACCAACCCGGCGGCGGGTGCGCGTCGGGAATCCGCACCGGCAAGTCGAAACATCGAGCGAAACAAAGGCTTCATCAGGAACTGAATTACCGACCACGTCATCGGGGTCGCCACGTCGGGGAAGATTTCACCCGTATTGACGTTGCTCCAGCGTTGCCGGTCCTCCCAGGTCTTGGGCTTGGCTAGTGCCGTCGCCGGACGAGCCTGCAACAGGAAAACCTCATTTCCCGCAGCCGCCCATTCAATATCGAGAGGACGGGAAAACAACGCCTCCGCGGTGCAGGCGAGTTTGGCCAATCGTCGCGCCAGCCGGTCATTCAAACACGCCGACTCCGAACCCGCCCGACACTGAATGATCTGCAGGCTCGCCTTATCCAAAACGGCCAAATCCGGCGTTGCTTTGCCGGAGACCAGCCGATCTCCCACACCTTTTGCCGCTTCAATGACCATCCGGCTGGCGTCTCCAGAAACGGGATCAGTCGTGAACAGAACCCCGGCAATCTCGGCCGGTATCATTTCCTGGATCAGCACGGCCATCGCCGCCTTTTCGACCGGCAAACGTTCACGCGCATGGTAGGCGAGCGCCCGTGCAGAATAGAGCGACAGCCAACAGTGCTTCACTGCGGTCAGCAAGGCTTCGCTGCCTTTAACATTTAGAACGGACTCAAACTGGCCGGCAAAGGAATGGTCGTCTGCATCTTCGACTGTGGCACTGGAGCGAACCGCATACACTCGGTCCTTCCCCAACTCACGCCAGGCTGCCAACACCGCCTCACGCACTGTGGGCGGTACAGGGACGGTTACCAGGCAATCGGTGGCTTGCTGGCTTATTTTCTGCACCCGGGTAACCTGGTCCGTCGTTACTTGGGTCAAAAGTCGCTCCAGGTCGGACCGCCGCGGCGCTGAATCCAGGAATTGCCAAAAGGCCGCCACCGTGACGCAAATTCCCGGCGGCACTGGGAGCTTGGCAGCCGTTAACACAGCAAGGTTGGCGACTTTGCCTCCCACCATCGACCTTTGGCCATTTACGGTCTGACGCAGGGAAAGCGTCAGCGGCACCGACACGCTTCGCTTCGCACCGTTTTCAAGGCGGTCATGCCTCGGACCAGGGTCGTTGGCAATCGCGCTCATCAAGTCTGGTTGAGCCGCTTTTTCGCTCATGGTTTCTGGTTGGACAGGTATGAAGCACGGTCGTTCCGCCAAAACTTTCGCTGGTGAGAATCCGGCCGATTTCTAGTTTCTCGATAAAATGCCGCGTTCGCATCCCGTCGCCCTGCTTTACTGGCGCTCGTGATGGAAAGGCACGAATTGGGAAGAAATCTTTTCCCTCGCTCGATGTTGAACTACAAGGCAATGTTCAATTCACAACGATCACTGCGAGTGACAACTGCAACCATATTTGAGCCAACCACGCCATGGTCTGGATTACCTTAAAATGAACGAGAAATGTGGCACTAAGAGTCGGCTTCTGGCTGTCATTGGTTGGCTTGGGCTGGCGCTAGTGGGTGGGGTGCTGTTGCTATTGACGATATGGAGCGCAGCGGCGCTTTACTTCGACGTGCGGGTCTCATGGTTGAGGATACCCATACTCACGCTTTTTCTGGCGGCGGTGGCGACCGTGTGGATTCGGGTCAAGGGCCGATGGCGCAAAATGGGACTAACCGCAATTGCCTGGGTGCTGGTGCTGGCATGGTGGTTCACCCTCCAACCTTCTCACAACCGTAACTGGCAGCGCGACGTGGCATTACTCCCATATGCCGACGTCGAAGGCAACAAGGTGACGGTCCACAACGTTCGTAATTGCGACTATCGCAGCGAAACTGACTTCGACGTGCGCTATTACGATAAGTCCTATGATCTCGATGCCCTGCACAGTGTTGACCTTTGCCTGGTCTACTGGGGCTCCCCCCATATGGCCCACACGATGGTGAGCTTCGGCTTTGAAGGCGGGGCGTATCTCTGTTTCTCTATCGAGACCCGGAAAGAATCGGGCGAGGGTTACTCCGCTGTGAAGGGGTTATTTCGCCAGTTCGAACTGATCTACATCGCCGCCGACGAACGTGACGTGGTGCGCCTGCGTACCAACTACCGACAGGGTGAGGATGCCTATTTGTTTCGATTGCTGGCTTCGCCCGAAAAAGCGCGCGAATTCTTCCTGAGTTACGTGCGCCGGATGAACAGTCTGCACGAGCGACCGGAATGGTACAGCGCGATCACCCAAAACTGCACAACCAGCATGCGGATGCAACGTGCCGCCACCGATCGTGCCCCGTGGGACTGGCGGATGCTGGTTAACGGCCACGGCGACGAATTACTTTACGAACGCGGCCTGGTCGCCACCAATCTCCCATTGGCGGAGTTGAAACAACGCGGCCACATTAATGCACGCGCCCAGGCGGCGGACAAAGCCGAGGATTTCTCCCGTCAGATCCGCCAGGACGTGCCAGGTATTGATCCTTGACCTGTATTTGCCGCTAGTCCCACACCCACCACAGGCACATTAGCGAGCGGTTTCCCGTCTTCCGAAACGATCGAGATTTGGACGGTCGGACGGTCCGCCGCTATTGCGGCTGAACCAGCAGCCGCTAGCTTCAACTCGATGATCAGGGAGATGCCGACAGTCAGGACGGCCATCACGCTTGTTTTTGAGTGTTCCATTTTATTGCTTCACTTCACCGTAAGCTACCCGTCCCCCGTGCTAAGGTAGAACACCCACTTTGACCGGCGGTGGTTACAAGTGCCACGAAAGTAGCCGGGATTCGGGAACGCCGTCAGGGGTGCATCAAACTCGGTTTACGCTGTGCCAGTGCGGGGATGGAGGTCAATCGGGTCTTGATGGATTAGATGGTTTCATTGGCTGGAAAGGTTCTGGAGAGAAAGACCCTGATTGCTTAACGTTGCCAGAGGAGATCCGCCCAAAATCAGAAATCGGGTAGGAGGCGGAGGGGTTAGCCTCCACCGTCCTCCCACACCACCGGACGTACGGTCCACGTATCCGGCGGTTCCGTTGAACCCTGCCTAGTCGCGCAGGCTCCCGGCTGACTATAGCCACCCAGGCATACCTTGCAGGAAACCGTCCCGCGCCTTCTGCCCATGGCCGTCTTGCGACGCAACTGGCCAATCAGCGTCTGGAAGCCCACACTCGCGGTCTTCAATCGGTTCAGCCCTTCATCGATTGCTCGACTACTATGGCCTCTGCTGACTTCTCCGGCGGCATCGTCACACCCTTTCGAATGCGCTAGTCCCGCTCTGCGGGACACCGTCGGAGACCTCCCCGGGTAATGCGCAACGACCATCCCGCTTATGTCCGCCACATCTACGCCCACGAGTTGCGGTGCAAGTACTGGACTTTGAGTCTCTTGGCCCTCTTGTCCCTCGCGTTCGCCTCATATGTGGTTTCTATTCGTCGGACCAGCGTTTTGCCATCGGCTTCCTTCAGATTCCACCTCACGATGGACACCCTTGCTGTTCGGCTAGCAGTTCCCCTTGCCGGGCCTGCATTGGACTTTCACCAACCAGTCATCGCGCCCTGCCGGGCGCACCAATAAAAAACCCCTGATTTTTCAGGGGTTTTATTGTCATAAATTGGTTGCGGGGCTAGGATTTGAACCTAGGACCTTCAGGTTATGAGCCTGACGAGCTACCGGGCTGCTCCACCCCGCGATTAAGGTGCATACATCATGGCGTCAGGCGCGCCAGGAAGCAAGGCGATTCCGAGATATTTTTGGCGAAAATTCGCCGCGACCAACAAAATATTGCCCTGGCGTTGGTGGTTTCGGCACTGCTATTAGCGGCGCACCGTGCGCGCACCAAATAATCCCCCGGCCCAATTGTCAGGGTGCGCCTGCAATTTAATGACTACGGCATCCTTACCCCTGGTCGCGGATTCGGGTAACGGAATGGCGACATCAAAGAACTGCCCGGGCCGGTTATTTAGGAGGGTTTGCGTGCTCAACTTTTGGTCGCCGGCAAGAATATCGAAGGTGCGCTTTCCGGATTCGCCGCCCCAAAAGGTGAGCAGCAGGTCGGTGGGTGCGGCTGGATCGACTTTCAGTTTGAAAGAGAACCAGCCACCGTCGATGGCGTGACGCCATTTCCGTCCCGTCGCTTCGCCGGCGGAGGTTTTGTCTCCCTGCAAATCGTGGTCGCGCTCGGGTTGCATTTCGCCGATGCGCAGGACATCCAGGGTCCGGGCGGCCAAAGCGCGTTCACGTTCCTGCTCGGCAAGAATCTCGCTTTCATGGCGGGCCCAATCTGCCGAAGCAAATTTATCGAGATAAACCGTGTAGCGGCGATCGTGCAGGGAATAGAAGGGAACCAAAGTGAAGTCGTGCGGGCGCCCGGCGCCCACGGTGTGAAACGACATCAGCCTCTCCTCAGCGGGCTTCAAGACATCGGTGGTGCGCGCATCCGCGGTCACGACGACGGGAACATAAAACGGCTTGCCGGCAGCCGGATCGTTGACCGGACCGAGATCGGCGGCGAGCAGGGTAGGGCCATAAAAGAAGGCGATGCGATTTGAATTATCCGGCATGCTTTCCGTGCGCAGTGACATGGGAAACCGCACCTCGACGCGATCCCCGCTTTTCCATTTTCGCTTTAGCGTGAGATAGCTCGAAGGCGACGAATCGACGGCCTGCCGTTTGCCGTTGACCAGCACGGCAAACCCCTTCAGCGCCCAGAACGGATGTCGCAGGCGCAGGGCGAACTCAGACGGACGGTCGAGAGTGAGCGTCAGGCGACTGACTTCGTCCTTGGGCCAAGCGGTCTCTTGACGGAGTTTAAGGCCACGTTCGGCCCAGTTTAGCTCGGAGGAGATGAAGAGGTTTACCCACAGACCCTGGGCGTCATGGAAATAGATCGCCTCTCCGTATTTCACATGATTTTCCATGCCGGTCCCGACGCAGCAGGTAAAGGCGTCATAAAGTGACTGATATTCCTTATGATGCCCCGGTTGGAGGGACAAGTTGTAGATCACCCGGCTATCTGGGTGTTGAGTCGAGCGGATGTGATTGAGCAAGGCGCGCTCATAGAAATCGGCGACCGCAGCGTCTGGGTTCCAGCCGAAAACGTGGCGGGTGAGCTTCAGCATGTTATAGACGTTGCACGTCTCGGTCGTCATGGTGCTCAATCGATCATTCAACTTATCCGGAGCGCCGAAGTGCTCGTGGTCGCAGTGTCCACCGGTCACATACGAATGATGGTTCACGACGCGGTCCCAAAAGAAACTGGCCGCGGCACGGTCCGCCGAGTCACCGGCCAATTCGTAGCGAGTCGCCAATCCAATTAATTTCGGGATTTGGGTGTTGGCGTGTTTGCCCGGGAGAATGTCCTCTCCGCGCGCTAGCGGATCGAGAATGGCGCGGTGATGAAACCTGCGGGAGAGCGCGAGGTAACGCGGATCTCCCGTGTCGGCGTAAAGGTCGGCCAGCGTTTCATTCATCCCCCCATGTTCGGCAGCGAGCACTTGCTGCATTTGCGCGTCGCTCAATGGGCTCAAGGTCTTGTCCAGCCAGTCGGCGAGCTTCTTTGAGATCTCAAGCGCCTGGGCGTTACCAGCAAGTCGGTAGGCATCGCGCAGTCCCGCAAACAACTTGTGTAACGTGTAATTCGGCACCCACCCGCCATTGAGATCGAATCCGGAGGAACTGATTTTGCCTGCGCCGATATCAGCGTAAATGGTCTTTCCGTTGGGGATGGCGGCGACGTATCCGTTCCCGTTGGCCGCCTGGCACTCGCCGAGTTCTTTGACGAGATAGTTCACTCGTTCGAGGAGCTTTGGATCGCCCGTAGCGGCGTACGCGATCGCACAGGCGCTCAGGTAATGCCCGCCGGAATGACCCGACACCCCTTGGGTTTCCCACCCGCCATACTGTTTGGCTTTGGGTTCCAAGCCGGCCTCCTTGCGGAAATTGGCGAGAAACCGATCCGGCTCCAGACTTAAAAGGTATTTGACGGCAATGTCCTGCCCTGTCTTGAACGGGCCGTCGAGAAGACGCACCTCGCGGAGCGGGAACGGCGCCGCCTGCGGTGGGGCTGCCGGCGTAATTTTCGCAGGAGCGGTGCTGGAGCTTAACGATTCCGCCCGTCCCAAGGCCAGACTGGCGCTGAAGCAAAGGACTGTCACGAGGGCAACATTCGATACAGTTTTCACAATGAAACCATTGTCACGAACCTGACGCGGACTGCAAACAAGATTTGGGGATGGTCTGGCGCAGGAAAGCGCGGCCCGCCTTGACGCAGCCCATATGTCAGTTGCATCACCGGTTTAAGCTTGCAGCTTGCCTCTCCCCATTCGGTTTGGCAGCATCGCCCGAACGTGAGCCCATTTCAGAGCCAATCCCTCCGGATCCGCAGGGCAAACCTGCGGCTGTTCAGTCGGAAATACCGGGTGCCTCACGGCTAACAACATGACTCTCCACTCCCTCGACACGGCGATCATCGCGGTTTACTTCCTGACAACGGTTTTGATCGGTCTATGGGTATCACGGCGCGGCGCCAAGGACCTGGATTCTTATTTCCTGGGCGGCAAGTCGATGCCCTGGTATCTGCTAGGCATTTCGGACGCTTCCGGGATGTTCGATATCAGCGGCACGATGCTCATGGTGTATTGGCTACTGGTATACGGTCTAAAGAGTATCTGGCTGCCGTTTTTGTGGCCCGTATTTAACCAGATCTTCCTGATGATGTTCCTGAGTGGATGGCTGCGTCGTTCGAACGTGCTAACCGGGGCGGAATGGATTCAAACGCGGTTCGGGCGCGGAACGGGAGCCAATCTGGCGCATCTTAGTGTGGTGATTTTCGCGGTGATCCAGGTGGTTGGCATGCTCGCCTATGCGTTTAAGGGCATCGGCAAATTTGCGGTGGTGATCTTGCCCTGGCGTTTCACCGGTGCGACGGAGGGATTGCTATCCGATGAAAACATTTACGCAATCATCCTGTTGTCCCTGACTTCGCTTTATGCCATCAAAGGCGGCATGGTCAGCGTGGTCATCACTGAGGTCATGCAGTTCTGCATCCTGACCCTGACGGCAATTATCATTGGCTGCATCGCGATGTACAAAGTCTCTCCCGAGATGGTGCAGGCGGTCATACCGGCTGGTTGGATGAGTCCATTTTTTGGCTGGAAACTGGGGCTCGACTGGACGGGTATTCTGGACAAGGCGAATGATGCGATCCGTCAGGATGGCAACGAGTTCTTCACCATAATCTTCGGGCTGATGTTCTTCAAAGGCGTGCTGGCCAGCCTGGCCGGGCCGCTGCCGAACTACGATATGCAACGGGTGCTCGCCACCCGCAATCCGCGCGAAGCGTGCATGATGAATGGGTTCGTGAACGTCGTGCTTTATTTTCCTCGATATATGATGATCACTGGCCTGACCATTTTAGGCCTGGCCTTTTGCATGCCGCAATTGCGCGCCATGGACAAGCCGGACTTTGAAAAGTTGCTGCCGCTGGTGCTCACCCAATACGTTCCTCCCGGCGTGGTTGGATTGCTGCTGGCGGGATTGCTGGCGGCGTTCATGTCGAATTTCGCCGCGACGATCAACGCCGCGCCAGCGTACCTGGTCAACGACATATACAAGCGCTTCATCAATCCTCATTCCTCGGCGCGACAGCACGTGTTCTTGAGTCGCGTGGCCTCCCTGGTGGTGTTGAGTGTCGGAATTCTTTTTGGGCTGCTGACGCATCGCATTACGGACGTCATGCTCTGGCTGGTGGGAGCGTTGTATGCGGGGTATCTGATGGCGAACGTCCTTAAGTGGTATTGGTGGCGTTTCAATGGTTACGGCTATTGCTGGGGCATGGTGGTGGGGATGGTCGGTGCCATGGTGGTGCCGAAGCTCGCCGAGTTAATGGTGGGCCACTCGGTGAATCCGCTATACACGTTTCCCGTCATCCTCGTGCTTTCCCTGGTGGGTTGTCTGCTGGGGACGTTTTTAAGCCAGCCCGAGGACGAAGTCATTCTCAAAGACTTCTATCGTTCAGTGCGGCCCTGGGGCCTTTGGGGCCCCATTCGCCGCCTCGTCGAGAAAGAGCATCCGGACTTCCAACCCAACCGCAACTGCAAGCGAGACTTCGCCAATGTGTCGGTGGGTATCGTGTGGCAATTGTGCCTCACGACCCTGCCCGTTTACCTGGTGTTGCGAAACTGGTCTTGGGTCGGGTCTATCCTGGTGGTCCTGGCGGTGACGACCGCCATTCTGAAATTCAGTTGGTACGATAAACTGGAGCGCGTACCCGCCGCCCAAGCCCCGAAATAGGGGTAATGACTTGCGGTATTTTTTCGCCTCCGAGACCGCCTCGGGCCCACCAGGTTCCGGAGATCACATCTCCGAGTTGCTCTTGATGAACTCGAGCAACTCATCCACCTGTGCGAACGCCAACCCGGTAACCGTATCGGCCGCGCCATAATAGATGGCGATGCGACCCGTGGGCGCGTCGGTTAGCGCGGCACAGGGAAAGACCACGTTTGGCACATCACCCACACATTCGTAAAGGGTGCGGGGATTGAGCAAATAGGGACCGGTGCGATAGCGCACTTTCCAGGGTTGATCAAGATCCAGCAGCGCGCCACCCATGTGATAGACAAAGCCGTTGCAACTGGTCAGCACGCCGTGGTACAGCAGCAGCCAACCCTCGGTGGTCTCGATCGGCACCGGGCCGGCCCCGATTTTGGTGCCTTGCCAGTTCGCACGATCGCGCCGCGGCGCCATGACATGCCGGTGACGCCCCCAGTGAATCAAGTCCGGGCTGTGACTCACGAAAATGTCGCCGAACGGCGTGTGGCCGGTGTCGCTCGGGCGGCTCAGCATCACGTAATCGCCCTTAATTTTGCGAGGAAAGAGCACCCCGTTGCGATTGAAGGGGAGAAAGGAATTCTCGAGTTGGTGGAATACCTTAAAGTCCTCCGTGTAGCCCATGCCGATGGTGTAGCCATGATAATTATTGCACCAGGTGACCAGGTAACGCCCGTCGATTTCCACCACTCGCGGATCATACGCCTCAATGAAATGCCCGATCTCGGGATCCTCACAAAGCCATTTGATTGGGTCCGGGTCGATCTCGAAATGGAGGCCGTCCTTGCTGCGACCGGAGTGGATGCGCATGCTGCGCGTTCGATCGTCAACCCGAAAGACGCCGGCGAAGCTCTTGCCAAAGGGCACGACCGCGCTGTTAAACACGCTGTTTGCGCAGGGAACCGGATCGCGTGGGATCACGGGATTTCCGCTATAACGCCAGACCACATCTGCGCAATTACGAGGACGCTTCTCCCAGGGAATGTTGGGCAACGCCTTCCCGACGATGGTTTTCGAACGGTTCATAAGTGGATTCAAATGTTTGACGATTAAGGACCCCGCATGCTGGTGTCCCGACGGGGGCAGAGGCTGGCAAATGCGGATCAGGATGAAAAGCCGATTCTGCCGGGAACAAGGGTAAATGGATCGGGACTTGGCCACAGGCGGACGGCAAAACAACGCTAGCGTTGCTGGCCTGGGTTCATACAATGCGTTTTATGATGAACCGACGATCATTTATCGGAAAGGTCAGCCAGGGAGCGTTGGGCATTTCTACCGCGAGTTACCTTTTGAACGGAAGCACCGTCTCGGGAGCGGACTCGAAACCCCGGCCGAAAAACTGGATATGGACCGGTGGCGGAGAGAATCTGAAGCCGGACGAGCAGAAACGGCGATTCGAGGATTTCCGGAAGGCCGGCATTGACGCCGTGTTGTTCAGCAGTTTCAACGCCGATGTCCTGGCGCGCGCCAAAGCGATGGGACTGGAAACACATGCGTGGACCTGGGCCTTATGCCGGGGCGATAAGGAACTCCGCGAAAAACATCCCGATTGGTACGATGTCAGCCGGCTGGGCGCTTCGACGTCCGATAAACCGCCTTACGTCGATTACTACCATTTTCTTTGCCCGTCTCATGAGGAGGTTCGGGATCACCTGGCCGGGATCGTCTCGAAGCTTGGTGACACCGCAAACCTGGATGGCATCCACCTGGATTACATACGATATCCCGATGTCATTTTGCCGATTGCATTGTGGAAAAAGTATAACCTGATTCAAAACGAGGAATTGCCGCAATTCGACTTCTGCTATTGTGAAGTGTGCCGCAACGCATTCAAGAAGCAGACGGGGGAGGATCCGTTGAAACTAACCGATGCTCCCGCGAACGCAGCCTGGCGCCAATACCGCTACGACAGCGTCACCCGGCTGGTAAATCACCTGGTCGAGGTGGCACACGGGAAGCACAAGCAAATCACGGCCGCGGTATTCCCGACCCCCACGATCGCCAGAAAATTGGTGCGACAGGATTGGGTTAAGTGGAATTTGGATGCGGTCCTGCCCATGACGTACAATAGCTTTTACAATGAGAAACCGGATTGGATCGAGCAGGCGGTCAGGGAAGGGGTCACCGCGCTCCCAGCCAATCGTCCTTTGTATGCCGGACTCTATCTGCCCGATCTTAAAGGTCGGGATTTCGATCGCGCGGTCAAATTCGCCATGGCCGGCGGCGCGAAAGGGGTTTCCTTGTTCGGCAACCTGCGGAAAATCAAAAATCGCTGAGCTCTTGGCCGCTCGAACTTCCCACCATGAGCAGCCGCGAGTCCGTTGCGAAAGCAAAGTCGCGGGCGTGGCATTCCTTAATTGCCGCGCAGTCGATAGAACGTATTTGAATTTGGAATCACTGGCAGGGTGAGCCCGGTGCCGGTGGCTTGGATGGTATTCGTGACGGCGGACCAGGGCGGTTTTGGCACGCCTGACGATTCGAGCGCCATGCCCGCCCCGCTGAGCGGCCATCTCAACGTCAAATTGGTCCCCGCGCGGTCAAGGTTTAAGCGAATAGCGGCTCCGAGTTGTCCAAAAGACTCGGCGGCAGGCACGACGTTTATGCCGCTGTCGAAAAGTGAATTCCATGAGCCCGGATACTCTGTGCCCCACCAGAACGCTCCGGGAACCATCGCCCCGGGAACGCTCTTAGCGATTTGCGCGAAAGCGATCACGTATTGAACCTGTCCCTCAAGGGTAGCTGGAAAGCCGAAGATATTGGTGGGCGTGTTACTGGCCCAGGGAAAGCCGGTCTCCGCCACAAAAATGGCCTTATGATACCGCCTCGCTGCCCGGGTGAGGCAGTTGGAGAGCCCGGTCAGGGCGCCGTGCCAGGTGGGATAATAACTCAGGCCAATGATGTCGAATTGGAACTCGCGCAGGAGCAGATTGTCGAAGAACCATTGCGTACGGACCCAATCGCCACCACGATCAATATGCACGATAAACTTCGGCAACTCCGGTCCCGCCGCGTCCTGAATGCCTTGCCGCGCGGCATTAAGTAACTGAACGAATTGAGACCATTGTTCAGCAGTGTCGTAGCTGCCGCCGACCCGGCCAATTGGCCACAGAAACCCCGGCGTAATCTCGTTGCCCACTTGCACGAAATCGGGCATGGCGCCCGCCGCTCGAAAGGTGGCGATACAATTGCTGTTGTATTCACGCATCCGCCCCACGAGTTGAGGAAACGTTAGGTTGGTCCAGGCGCCTGGCGGCCATTGGTGACCGGGATCAGCCCAACTATCGGAATAATGAAAGTCCAAGGCGAACTGCAGACCGGCATTTTTGACCCTGACTGCCAACGGCACCGTGTACTCCAGGTTGTTTTGATAATTATAAGGGTTCGCCAGCGCCTGCGCGGCGCTGCTGGTAAAAAGGCGCAATCGAATGCAGTTGAATCCCCGTCGCTTCAGGATGCGCAGTGCATCATCCACTTGGCCCGCATCACGGTATTTCGTTCCTTGCGATTCATAATAAGCCAGCATGGACATATCCGCCCCCACGACGCTGGCGCGGTAAGGCGCCTGGGTGCTTTGTAACAGGCTCGCATTCGTGAGGTTGTCGAAATACACCACCGGCAATACTTGCGGCTCGGTGGCCAGGGTAAACTGGCGATTCTGGGTCTCACCCGGACCCACATTATTCTTCTCCCACAATCCGTTCATCACGAACTTGTAGCTGGCAGTGGATCCGACCGGGTTCGTGAAATTGAAGGTGCCGCTGTAGAGAGAACTGGTGGGAGCATTTGTCAGGACTGATGCAGTCGTGCTCCAACCGTTCAACAAGTCGCCAGCCACGGTCAGCAGTTCACCTCCCGCCGGGTCGAAACTGCCCAAGGCGATTTGCACTGTCATGTCCACCTGGAAGGTGACCGGGGTGCTCGCTCGCGCCGCCGGCGACTCCAGCAACAATCCCGCAATCGCCAGGATGGCGACGGCGCCTTTGCTGATGGAACCGGAGGCAAGATCCAGCCTCCGCCGCCAACCGGAGGCGTGGCGCTGTCGATAAGAACTGGGAAAACGAATCATGGATGCCTCATGCGCCGGGGGGACAGCGATCGGTGGATTCATGGTTCACGTAAACCCTCACGAGCCAGCCGTCGGCCTCCAAGCGACCTACCTTTTGCACGTATTCATTATAGGGGAAGCGCTTTCGTACAAACGGCAGTTGGCTGATGGTCTCAACCAGGCCGTGGGTCCACGGTTTGAAAGACTCGCGTTCTTCCAATAGACGGACAATCGCCTCATGATCCTGGGAAGTGAGGTTGGGGATATCAGCGCTAGCCGACCCTTCCGATTTGTTAATGGAATTGAGCCAATCGCTCGACTCCTTGCGTCCCAGGAGAAATAGTTTGCTCAGATTCTTGCCCTGCAAGATCAGCCGGGAATACTCCTGCTGATGCTGCTCTTGCAGGGCCTTCTCGAGGTTGAGCTTTTTCTCGATGGACGATCTCCCTGGCGCCTTCAGCAAGGCGTCGCGGTTGAGATCCGGCTCCATCAGAGCATCCGCCACCAGGTGGGGCCCCTTCCAGCACACCAATGCCGCGAGCTCAATTAGCGCCAATTGCCGGGCCGTTTCCAAATCACGGCTCGACAACGCCGCTTTTTGAAATTCCTTGATGGGATCACGCAAAATATCCAGCAGCTTCGGTGCGGCCAAATCCTCGATTCGCGCCTGTTGCACATCATAGTTGCCAAACGTAATCCCCAGGACGTGACTGACGCGATGCAGCGTATGATCGCGCCTCAAGTCTGAGGCACGCGGCACAGCATCGTTTCTGATTCCCGAATAAAAATCGTGCAGGGAGAGCCAGACCCCGCGATTGGGGATGCACAGGAACGGTTGCTGCTCGGTGGCTTGGGTGAAGCAGGCGCGGACGGTTTTCTCGTGAAACGGCAGCTTCCAAACTTCCTCCAAAAGAAAGACCTTGTGGTCCGATTCGCGCGGGAACGCTCCCAAATAGTCGAAGCTCGTCGAAGTCTTGATTGTGCTCTCGTCGTGACCCAGCACGGATTTTGCCAGGCGAATGAGCAAGTAAATGGCGATCCCCGTAAAGACCAGGCCATCGATGTTCTGCCAGACATTGGCGGTGAACGACAAGACGTCATTAAACGCGCTCCAGACGCTCCGCAGCAATGAGGCCTCGCGAACACTCCCTGACGCCGGGAACTCCGCGGCAATAGCCAAGAAGTGCGTCTGAACAAGCTGGGCGAGCGGATCATTCATGCCTTTCCAGCGAAGGCAAACAGGATTAGCGCCCCAGGTCAAGGAGGACCGCAGCCGAGACCGATAGCGGCTTGGCCTCGATTCTCGAAGGTTTGACAGCACTCCCTGGCCGGTCGAAAATCCCCCTATGTCCCAACCGACAGAATCGGAAAGGGGCGCCCCTTCTTCTGGGCCGCCTCGACCTTGTATCCGCTGGTGGCCGGTGACGCTGATATTGTCGGCGGCCGCGGGTGCAATCTTCTGGGTCTGGGGATTTTACGGACGTCAGCACCAGGACAAGAACCTGGCCACCGGCGGAATCCTGGTCATCACCATCCTGTTGCTGACGTTATGGTGTTTGCTCCTCTCGCGAATGCGTTGGCGAGTTCGACTGGCACTCGTCGGTTGCGTATTGGTGCCAATCCTCCTGGTGGCGACCCTTTTTCGGATTCACGGGGTGACGGGCGACCTGCTTCCGGTGTTAAGCTGGCGCTGGGCCCAGGCAAGCTGGACTTCACCCGACGGTCAAACTAGGTCCAGTTCGAGCAACCTGGCGATCGCACAGATCACCTTCACCAACGATTACCCTCAATTCCTGGGCCCGAATCGAGACGGTACGGTGAAGCAACCAGCGTTGGCAAGAGACTGGCAGGCGCAGCCTCCGGTGCGGTTGTGGCTTCAACCGGTGGGTATCGGTTGGTCTGGGTTCGCGGTGATGGGCAACCGTGCTGTTACCCAGGAACAGCGTGGGGACAATGAAACGATCAATTGTTATGACGTGATGACCGGCGTCCCCCTCTGGTCATTTGCCTATCCCGCCCATTTTCAATCAACCTTGGCTGGCGAAGGACCCCGGGCTACTCCTACCCTCGCTGGCAACCGGGTCTACGCGCAAGGCTCCAGCGGCATTCTGAATTGCCTGGATTTGGAGACCGGCAAAGTAATTTGGTCAAAAGACACGATGACGGACAATCAGGCACGAGTTGAAGAATGGGGGGTTAGCTGCTCGCCTTTACTGGTGAATGACCTGGTGGTGGTTAGTCCCGGAGGCCACGACAACCGATCTCTCGTCGCTTACCGCGCTGCCAACGGTGAATTTGTGTGGGGCGGCGGTTCTGACGGGGCTGGCTACAGTTCCCCGATAGCAGTAACCCTGGCCGGCACCCAACAGATTCTAATCTTCAACTCGGGCGGAGTCCGCGCTCATGATCCCGCGAGCGGGGTGATCTTATGGAAATATCCCTGGCCCGGTGGACATCCTCATGTATCGGTTCCTACCGTGCTCCCGGATGACCGGCTGCTGGTCTCAAGCGGATACGGTGTGGGAAGTGAACTGCTCAAGATTCAACAAAGCTCTCCCGGCACCCTTAACGCCACCCGAATTTGGAAATCCACACGACTGAAAGCCAAGTTTACGAACGTGATCCATCGGGACGGCTACATTTACGGCCTCGATGACGGGATCATGGTTTGCCTGGACGCCACGACGGGTCAGCAACAATGGAAAGAGGGCCGCTATGGACACGGGCAGGAAATTTTGGTGGGTGACCTGCTCCTGGTCGTCGCAGAATCGGGCGAAGTCATCCTGTTGGAACCAGATACGCGGTCCTCACGCGAGTTGGCTCGTTTCCCCGCGTTACACGGAAAAACCTGGAACCCGCCGGCGCTGGCCGGAGAATTTCTCTTGGTCCGCAATGATAAAGAAGCGGCCTGCTATCGGCTTCCCGTAGCAAAACGTTGATGCCGTTTAGTTGAGATGCGACGCGTTGCTGGTCGCTGGTCGGAGTTCATTGACTTGGCGTTGAGCGAAAGGTACTCTAAAGCTTTACTTTACTAGACCGAACATGCTCGACCTGATTGAAAAGTTGCTAATTTTGCAGGACCGCGATCGCAATATCCGCAAGCTCGAGGGGGAATTGGCCCACATCGACCCGCAGCGGATCGGATTGCGCGCGAAGACGGCAGGCGCCCAGGCGGCGCTCGAGGCTGCCCGGCAAAAGGTGAAGCAGATTGAGTCGGATCGCAAAGCCCTGGAGTTGGAGGTCGAAAGCAAGAAGCAGCAGATCGCCCGCTACGCCAATCAGCAGCTTCAGACGCGCAAGAACGAGGAATACCGCGCCCTGGCCAAGGAAATCGATACCTGCAAAGAAGAAATCATCAAGATCGAGGATCGGGAAATCGAGCTAATGGAGCAGGCGGAGGCGACGCAAAAAGAAGTAGCGCGCGCCACCCAGGCGGCCGCCGAAGCCCGGCAGTTGGCGGAGGAGCAGATTTCTCAACTCAATGCCCGTGAGAAAAACCTCCAGCAGGAACTCGCGCAACTGTCCTCCAATCGTGAGGACTTGGCTGGAGCGGTGGACCAAAGTGCGCGGGGACGCTACGAACGGCTCGTCCGGAGCAAAGGGGAAAATGTGGTGGTAGGAGTTAACCACGGAGTTTGCGGCGGGTGCCACATGAAACTGCCTCCGCAGTTGCTCGTGTCCTGCCAGGCGGAGAAGGAGTTGGTCGCGTGCAGCAATTGCGGTCGAATTCTTTATTACTCCTCGGACATGGACTTGGCAGTCGTGGACTGAACCGGATACCGATTCGACCTCAGTTCCCGTGCTTCAATATAGCCGGTGCGGCTACCTTGCCATGTCCTGCGGAAGGGGAATTTCCCTCACCTTGCATAATATCCTCCTGCTGATAGATTGAATTTGCCGGAAGGGCGGAGAGTCGCTCCCCTGAATTTCAGGGGGGAGGAAAGTCCGAACACCAGAGGGCGCGATGCCGCGTAACTCCGTTAGCGGAGATACACGCGGGGATCGGGTCGAGAGGCCGGATCACGGACAGTGCCACAGAAAACATACCGCCCCGCTCCTGCAGATGCCTTTGCGAATTCAAGGTTCACAATTTGCCAGATACGCTGGACATCTGCCGGAGCGGGGTAAGGGTGAAAAGGTGGGGTAAGAGCCCACCGCTCCAAGCGCAAGCGAGGAGGCACGGAAAACCCCATCGGGTGCAAGGCCAAATAGGGAACCTCGAAGCTGCCCGCTTCATGTCCCGCTCTTCGGAGTGGGGCGGGTTCCGGGTACGGGCTGCTTAGACAAATGATTCTCTCCCCGCAAGGGCAGACAGAATTCGGCTTACAGCCCTTCCGGCATTCATTTTGGAGCGATGGTGCGCTCGCAAGCTGCCACGCCGCCTAACTTTCCGAATCGATTAACCCCCGTCACCGCTATCACGTCCGGCAGGGATTTTTCGAGATCAAAGGCGCGTTGAGCGGCAGGAAGGATAAGGTTCTGCCATTGGCCACTGGTCTTTGTTTGCAAGATCCAGGCAGAAATTTTATCTGATTCGACCGTTTTCCAGGAAACCTTGACTGGTTGCGATCCGGTGATGCGCAATTGCGGAGTTGCCGGGGCCTGGCTGCTAATCCAGGGAAGTGGGGGAGGGAGTGCGGGTTCAGTATACACGCTGCGCTGCAACGCCTCTTCCAGTTCCGGACCTCTCATCAGGCTCTTCATGTTCCAATACACTTGTCCAGACGCGCCAGTCTGTTGGCGGGTCAAACCAGCCTGCCGAACGATCTCCTCAGCTTTCCAGGCCCGGCCCACTTTCGTGCTATCCATGCCGGCGAGTAGTAGCCGGCCTTTCGGATTCTGTGCCGCCCACCATCCCAACAACGCCGGGAAACTCTGCTGCGGCGGATCTATCGCCCAATACAATTGCGGAACAAAATAATCCACCCACCCGTTCCCCAACCATTTCTTGGAGTCGGCATACAATTCGGCCCAGGCATCAAATCCCCGAATTTGCGGCGGATTGTTTGGACGCCAGATTCCGAACGGACTGACGCCGAATCGGACCCAGGGCTTGGCGGCTTTGATTGACTGGTAGGTGCGCGCAATGAACTGATCCACGTTTCGACGCCGCCAGTCGTCCCGAGTCAGCCCGCTCGGCACTCCGTACTTTCGCCAGCTTCGTTCATCAGGAAATTCGATCTGACGCCCGGCGGCATCACGCTCCTTATAAGGGTAAAAATAATCGTCAAAGTGCACGCCATCCACGTCATAACGCCGCACCACATCCATCACCACCGACAGCGAATAGTCCTGAACCTCCTTTTCACCGGGGTCCAACCATAATTGACGTCCGTAAGTGCGCACCAATTGCGGGCGGGTCACGCTGATATGATCCCGGGAAATGGGAGATTTCGAGGAGGAATGATGCGCCCGGTAAGGATTGAACCAGGCATGCAATTCGAGTCCTCGCCGGTGGGCTTCCCGAACCGCAAATTCCAGCGGGTCATAAAGCGGGACAGGGGCCTGGCCCATTCTACCAGTAAGATACTCGGACCAGGGTTCGAGCTTCGAAGCGTAGAGTGCGTCACACCCCGGTCGGACTTGAAGGAAGATCGCGTTTAGCTTCAGCCGGGCGGCGCGGTCCAGCATCCCGACCAATTCCGCGCGCTGTTGGGCGGTCGTCAGCGAATTGGTGGAGGGCCAGTCAATGTTACCGACACTGGCAACCCACG
Source organism: Verrucomicrobia subdivision 3 bacterium UBA693 (assembly GCA_002298785.1). Lineage (GTDB taxonomy): Bacteria > Verrucomicrobiota > Verrucomicrobiia > Limisphaerales > UBA8199 > UBA693. The sequence goes on along the minus strand of DBMR01000059.1, from coordinate 237,410 downwards.
CAGCGCGATATTCTCGCGGTGGAGCAGGGGGCGTAACCTGGCAGGGCTGATATTGTGCGACTGCCGGCAACCCCATCAGGCACTGCACGACGACCGCAACGAGAATGAGGGGGCGCGGCGTCATTCCGTTAGCAACGAATCCTGACGAATATGACAGGTTTTGCCACCCGGCGCCGGCACGCTGGCGTCATACCCCTGCGGAGTGATTTTGATGGTGGCAGCCCCGGTCTCACGATCTTCATCCAGACCAAGTTCTTTCAAACTGGTCGCGTACCGTTGGTGCTGTGCAAAAAAGGATCGCTGGTTGTAATAGATCTCCATCAGCCGATTCCTTGCAGGCAGCGTGGGGATTGGCTTATAGACGGTAGAACCATCCGTCTTTCGGGTGAATTGGACGAAGCCCCATTTTTCCGGGCGGTGCATGTCCACGATACCGGTCGGGGACCACACCCAATTATCCTCCGGGGTTTTGGGGATCTTCACATATTTACCGTCTTCGATCCGGATTTGCCATTCGACTCGGGAGAAATCCACCCGCCACTGGTCTCCTTCGCTGGGCGGACATTGGCGGCCGGCAAACTGGGCCAGGGCCCGCCAGGGGAACGCAATTTCCAAGGTCCAACCCTGATCCCGGTCGCGTGCATCGTTGATCGTGCCATTGACGTGCACCGCGCTCAAAAACCCGGGGATCTCCCACTCGTTCAGCGCCGGGCCGCCGTCCTTGTACGGTTTGCGCAGGCGCAAATCCCACTCGGTGTTAAACGCGTTCAACTCGATCTCGTAGTATTCATGATTGTCCCCGTTGGGATCGATGAAGATCTCAAAATCGGGATCCTGAAAGATTATGGCGTCGTGATTCGTCAAGGTGGCCCAAACGTGCGGCTCCTCCAATTCGGCAGCCACATAGAAATAAGTGTCGTCCCACAGCATTTTGGCCCGGGTCCGAAAGCGCGGTTTGGGCTTTGCCGCCCCCTCGATGTCGACGAAGTCGCTGGTCCAGGGAGCGCGTTGCCAGTCTGCTTCATCCAGGCGCCCATCGATTTTCAGGGGATGAGCGGCGCGCTGGCAAACATACCCTTGCGGCACGACCGGCTTCATGCGGACCCATTCATTCGAGAACGCCCCCAGTGCGCAATATTGCGCGACTAACAGAATCCAGGCTCCAGCCACCAGTGTTTTCATATTAAGAAGAAGGGTGGAGCGGTCCTCCACCCTCATTAATTCCAAACTGGTCAGCAATTCACGCTGGCCAACTCTTCGTTCGTGGTCACATTGACGATCTTAAACTGCTCGGCGTGCAGGTTGGGATCGGCGCGGAATGATAGCTTACCGAAATAGCGTTTCTCCATCTCGATCAAGTGCTTTTCGTCCTCGGTGCGCAGCCGTTCCAGGATGGTAGGGTGCACCACAATTCGCAATTGGAAATCGGACTCGTCGCGCGAGCGCTTTTTCAGGATTTCGCTGAGCTTGCGCTGAATCTCGACGCTCATGGTCAACGTGCTCTTCACTTTGCCCCGGCCTTTGCAGTACGGGCAATCGTCGTAGACCGCCGCGTTCACACTCTCGGAGTGGCGCTGCCGCGTCATTTCCATGAGCCCAAGTTGGGATATTGGCAGGACATGGGTCTTGGCTTTGTCGCGTCGCAGTCCGTCTTTCATGCGTTGATACACGGATTGCTGATCACGCCGGGATTTCATGTCAATGAAATCGAGCACAATCAGGCCACCCATGTTCCGCAGGCGCAGTTGACGGGTGATCTCATCGGCGGCTTCCAGGTTCACTTTCAAAATGGTGGATTCCTGGTCTTTGCTGCCTTTATGACGCCCGGTGTTCACATCGATGGCCACCAGGGCTTCCGTCTCATCCACGACAATGTAGCCGCCGCTCTTCAGATGGACCTGGCGCGAAAAGGCATTCTCCAGTTGGCGGGTGATGCCGAAACGGTCAAAGATCGGCTGCGGATCGCTGTAGAGCTTAACTTTGTCCGCGGAACGACGAGAAATCTTGGCGATCATATCCCGCATCCGGTCGCAAGCCTGGGGACTATCCACCACGATTCGTTCCACATCTTCGGTGAGGAAATCGCGAACCGTGCGTTCGATTAGATCGGGTTCCTGGAACACACAAGTGGCCGGTGGCTGGGCTTTGATCCGATCCTGGATGAGCTTCCATTCTTCGAGGAGCAGGGCCAGGTCCCGCACGAAATAGCGCTTTTGCTGGCCTTCGCCGACGGTGCGCATGATCACGCCCATGCCTTCGGGAATGCTCAGTTCCCGGAGAATCTTCTTCAGCCGGGCTCGCTCCTGTTGATTTTCGATCTTCCGGGAAATGCCACTTTGGTCCGAGTTGGGCAACAGCACCAGGTAACGCCCGGGCAGCACGAGGTTGGTGGTCACGCGGGGGCCTTTGGTCCCGATTGGGCCTTTGGTCACCTGCACGATGATTTCTCCTCCTGGCGGATAAATGCGGGGTATGTCCTTCTGGGTGATCTTGGGGCGATCCCGGCGCCGGTTGCCTTCGCGTTCAACAATTTCGACGCCGCTGTCAAAACTGCTGGGCACGATGTCCCAATAGTGCAGAAAAGCATTTTTCTCGAAACCGATGTCTACGAAAGCGGCCTTCAGACCGTCTTCGAGATTACGGACTTTCCCCTTGAAAATGCTGCCCACCAGCCGTTCTTCGGACGTGCGCTCGATGGTAAACTCCTCGAGCCGTCCCTCTTCGAGCACCGCTACCCGCGTCTCCAGGGTTTCGGCGTTGATGACTACCTCTTTATGCTGGCGTTTCACCGGCTTGATGAGCCGTTGCACCTTCTTCACCAAGCTGGTAGCGACGAGGCGGATGCTGTCCAGAATGCCTTTGGGCCGCTCCGAGACCACCACCGGTTCATACGGCTTTTCCTCGTGCACTTCAGCGGGCGTTTGGAGGTTGGGCTCGCGGAAATCATGCTTGGCCGCTTCGACGTCCGGACGGGGGAGTCCTTCCGCCGGCAGGCCGGCGGCAAGGTTTTCCGACCGGTCGATTTCGGTGGCGTGGCGGTGTTCGTACACCTTTTCCGTCGCGCCCGGCTCGCCGATGGCTTCGGAACGGGCCTGCAAAGCATCGCGATCCTGGCGTTGCTGTTGTTGGGTGTGCCCCAGGCCACCGCTGGGCCGGAAGCGCATTCCGCCCCGGCGCCGCCGGGAGAAGTTTCTTTCACTCATATTAATAGGCCTTTCGATAGATGTGGATGTTTTGCAGCATACCGATCGCGATTAACGAGCTGAGCACTGATGACCCGCCGTAACTAAGCAGCGGCAGTGGCACGCCCGTCACCGGCATGAGGCGAATATTCATCCCGATATTGATAAACACGTGGCTGAAAAAGATCATGACGATGCCAACCGCCATAATTTTGCCCAGGCGATCGCGCGCCTGGCCGGAGATTCGGATTCCCGTGAAGAGAACCACTCCGTACAGCGTGATCACCATCACGCTGCCTACAAATCCTCGCTCCTCGGCAATCACCGAGAAGATAAAATCATTATGCGCTACCGCCCGGGGCAGGTAGCCCAGCGCGTTTTGAGTCCCGCGCCGCCAACCCTTGCCCATCCAACCTCCCGAGCCGACGGAAATCAGCGCCTGCCGCACGTTGTGGGAATCGTCAAATTGCTGTCGGCGCAATGCCTCCTGCTGGGCTTTGGTCGCACCGGGAGCGGCTGCGGGTTGTATGCCAAAATACACCAGCAAGCGCCGGCGCTGGTAATCCTCCAACTTGATTTGCCAATTGTGCGGAGCAAACAAAACGTCCACCAGGAATAGAGCTCCCAGCACACCCACCACAATTCCCAGGCGGACCAGGTAGCGTTTGGGAGTTCCGGCCACAAACATCATCACCAGCCCGGCGGGCAGCAACACCAGCGCTGAACCCAGATCGGGCTCTTTCATGATCAAGAAGAACGGCAGCGCCATCAAACCGAGCGCTTTGGCAAAAATGATCGGCGCGCGCAACTCATCCACCGGCCGGCTTAGGAAGTGTGCCTGGGCCAGGACAAACGCCAGTTTGGCAAATTCCGAGGGTTGAAACTGGAAGAAGCCCAGGTCAATCCAACGGCGCGCACCAAAGCGCATCGAGCCGATGCCAGGCACCAGCACGGCGATTAGAAGCAGAATCGTTCCCCAATAAATGACCAGAGACCAACGCGCCCAGATACGGTAGTCCACGGCACAGACCGCGATGCCGGCGGTCGCACCGAGGCCGTACCACACCATTTGTCGGAACCAGCTTTGGCTGTACCAGGGGGCGGCGCCCGCCGCCTCGGTAACCATGGTGGCGCTGAACACAAACGCCGCGCCAATCAGCATCAACCCAACCAGGGCCGCGACCTGAAGCCTCTCGATTCGCGACTGGGATTCGCTGAACAGGAAACCGGAGCGCATCATCGGCCTCCCTCCAGTCTGGCGACGGCGCCTTGGGCTTCCGCACTCTTCTCCATCTCCAGCAATGCCTGGTAAATCTTGCCGGCAAGGGGAGCACACGCGCCTCCGGAAGGGCCGTCCTCCACCATCACTACCACGGCGTATTTCGGCTTTTCGTAAGGAGCGAAAGACGCGAACCAGGTGGTCTGGCCGGTTTTGACGTTGCGCTCGTCCATGATCTGCGCCGTGCCAGTCTTCCCACAGATGCGCAACCCCGGCAGGGCCGCGCGGTCCCGCACACTTCGGCCCGTGCCGTCCGGATCCTCGGTGTCGGATAGCATCGCTTCGTGCAGGATGGCCAGGTTCCTGGGTTTGACCCCCAGGACGCCCCGGACCAGTCCCGACGGATACTGGAGGGGTCCAAAACCGGACAGGGTGTCGACCGGCTCGATGCGTGCCACCAGGCGCGGCCAGAAGACGGTTCCGCCGTTGGCCATGGCGGAGATCATGACCGCGACCTGCAACGGTGTCATCAGCACGGGATCCTGCCCAATGGACAGGTTCGCGGTATTTCCATCGGTCCAACGTGCGCGCAAACGGTCGGGATCAGGAAAATAGCCGCCCGTTTCCTGTCGGGTCGGCAAGCCAAAGCGTTCGCCAAGAAAGAGCTTATGCCCCAGGGCGACGATTGCTTGCGGGCCGATCTGAAGTCCGCGAGAAATGAAGTAGGTATTGCTGGAGAGTTTAAGCGCGCGCTTGAAGTCGTAGCTGCCAGGAGGGGCTGTGTCACGAATGACCCGACGGCCAAGCTGATAATAGCCTTTGTTGGGCTGGTTCGGGTTGGCCGGGACAGTTAGATTCTCATGGGGACTAACACCCGCCTCCAGTGCGGCCAATCCCACCACCGTCTTGAACACGGAGCCGGGGGCATAATTTTCCTGCGTAGCCCGGTTCTTCTGGGCGTGCGTGTCTGTGATGCGCTGCCATTCGCCGCGGGGGAATCCCTGGATAAAATGATTGGGATTCAGCGTTGGGGCGGAGGCCAGGGCCAGCACATCGCCGTTTTGGACATTCATGACCACCGCGGCGCCGCGAGTGTGGATTCCCTGGGGCCCCTCCAACAACGCCCGTTCCGCCGCTTGTTGCACCCGCAAATCCACCGTCAGCACCACATTCGAGCCTGGCTCCACAGCGCTCCAGACCTGCTCCATTTGGCGATACCCAATATTGTTCACCAGGACCGACTTGGCTCCGGCCGTCCCGCGCAAATAACGATCAAAACCGAATTCGATTCCCAAATCTCCGCGGTAGTCAGGCAACCGATAAGAAAAGAACGCTTCCTCACCCTCGAGCGAGCGATCGTCGCGACTGAGAGCACCCAGCAAATGCGCGGCGCTGCTTTGATAGGGGTAAACGCGCGTGGACTGGATTTCGATATCCACGCCGGGCAGGGAAGCCGACTGTTCCTGGAATCGGGCGATCTGGATGGGTTCAAGGTTCTTCAGCACCGGGTAGGGCAGGGCTAGACGAGTGTCATAGTGCCGTTCGAAATCGGTCCGGTCCAAGGTTAAGGGCACCTGGATTTGGCGCCCCACCTGGTAAACCACGTTGCTGGCGACGGTAAAACGGGCTTGCTTCCGGATCTCCGTCTTATCCTTGCTCCCCAGCACGAAGGCTTTGCGTTCTTCACGGTTGAGGCTGCGCCGCAGGACTTTCTCGCGCTGTTCAGCCTGCGCCCGGAGATTGGCACGAGCCTGAGTGACCGCCACGGCGTAGGCCTCCTCAAACGGCCTCCGTAATTCTTCCAGATACAAACTGACATTATACGCCGGGCGATTCTCCGCCAGCGGGATTCCGTTTCGATCCATGATTTTCCCGCGTACTGCGGGCAGGCGCACGGTACGGAAGGATTGCGTCTCTAAATTCGCCTGGTATTCATTCTGCCCTACCACCTGCACCCACCAAAGCCCCGCCAACAACAGGCTGAGTCCGGCCAGCACCGCCAGCGCAACCGTGCGCAGTTGCGGGTCGTCCTTTCTCAGTTGGTCAAAAATGAGCATCAGTTGCGGCCTCGTCGAATTTCCCGATCCGGGCGAAAGCTGGTTTGGGTCACCTGCCCATGAGCCAAATGGTGGTGCAACCAGCCGAAGAACCTGTAGGTGATCGGAGTCAAAACCCCTCCGCCGGTGGCGGTGACCGCGATTTGCCAAAGGGTACCCCATCCCAAAGCAGGACGGTTCCCCAGGTGCAGCAGAATCAGCAGTGAAATCAGGGCAAAAGCGGCTCCAGCACAAGTCCCAAGCACGGCTTGAGCGAACACCTGGTCCTTGAGGATGAGCTCGCGGTTGATGTAAATGGCGACGCCCGTTAACAGCAGGGGGGCCAGGCTGGTCCCCAAAGGGTTGGCGGAGAGTGAGTCAAAGAGCAACCCGCCCCAAACCGATACCAGGCAAACCCCGCTCAACGTGCTGGACAAAGCGGTGTAGACCACCAAAGGCGGCAACAGATCAATTTGCGCTCCGAGCAGCATCCGCCCAACCGGGAACGCCGCCTGTGCGAACACGGCCAGGAAGGCCGCGGTCAGCAAGAAGAGGAGATGTGCCAGGTTCATAGCCTTTTAGTTCGACAGGAGAACCCAAACCTCTTCGAGGGCGTTGAGATTTGCCGCCAGCCGTACGCGCGCCAGGGTTTGAAAACCAAACTCGACCTGGTGCGAGTCCACAATTTTTCCGATGGGAATATCCTTGGGGAAGATTCCCCCCAACCCACTGGTGACCACTTCCTGTCCTGGCTTCAGAAGAGCGTTTCTGGAAAGGTAGCCAAGTTCCACCAGTTCACTCTCGAGTGGCCCGGCGGAGCCGATGACCCCGGTATCTCGGCTCTCGTTCTCCACCCGCGCGGAAACACGGCAGTTGGGGTCGCCTACCAGCACTACTTGACAGCGAGTCAAGCTCACGGAAGCCGTTCTCCCAACCAGGAAACCGTCCGTGGTAAGTACCGGGAGGTTGTTACTAATGCCTTCCCGCTGGCCAAGGTCAATCTGAACTGTGCGCCACCAATTGGCCGGCTCGCGCAAGATGACGCTCCCAAGCTTCATCTTCCACCCTTTCTGCTGTTGCCACCCCACAATCTGCCGCAGCCGCGCATTCTCCCGCTCGACATTGACAGCGCGAGCGCTTTGAAGCTTCAACTGTTGATTCTCGCGTCGCAGACTCTCGTTTTGCCGTAGTAATTCCCGCCGGCTAATGAGCAGATCACTGGCGCTAGCAGGCAGTTGCTGGGTGGAACTGGCCAGCCCGAAGAGCGGCACAAACAGGCCGCCGATAGCCAGTTTCAACCGCGCCGTCGCGCGGGCGGGCAGATTCAAGACCAACAGCGTCAATAACGCAGCCAGGCCGAGGGCGATATAATGCGGCCGTTTTAACATCTGGTTCTCAGACTCTCACTGCCCGGAATTGCCGGGCCAAGGCGGGCTGCGGGTACCGCCGTTATCCGCTCCGCGCCTGGCGCGGGCAGGAACCTGATGTCGGGAAGGAAGCTACTTCGAGTTGGAAGCGACGCGCTTGAGAAATTGGAGTTCCTGCAGTACACGGCCGGTCCCTTCGGCGACTGCGCTGAGGGGATCATCGGCAATGTGAACCGGCAAGCCAGTCTCTTCGGCGACCAGCCGGTCAATGCCTCTTAACAGCGCTCCACCTCCCGCCATGACTATTCCCCGATCAACCAGATCGGCGGAAAGTTCAGGAGGACAGCGCTCAAGGGTTATGCGAACGGATTCCAAAATGCTGGAAAGCGGCTCTTGCAGGGCTTCGCGGATTTCTTCCGAGCGGATGGTCAGCGTTTTCGGCAGACCGGCGCTTAGATCGCGTCCCTTCACTTCCATCGTTAATTCCTGCTCCAGCGGAAAGGCAGAGCCTATGCGTATCTTGATCTCTTCCGCCGTGCGTTCCCCGATCATCAGGTTGTAGGCACGCTTCATGTGCGCCACGATCGTTTCATCAAATTCGTCTCCGCCCACCCGCAGGCTGCGGCTGAAGACGATGCCGGCCAGGGATATAATTGCGATCTCGCAAGTCCCGCCGCCAATATCCACGATCATATTGCCCGCCGGTTCATGTACCGGCAGTCCCACGCCGATGGCCGAAGCCATCGGTTGTTCAATCAGGTAAACCTCGCGGGCTCCCGCGTGGGTAGCTGAATCTTTAACGGCCCGTTTCTCCACCTCCGTGATGCCCGAGGGCACCGCCACCACAACACGTGGTGCAATCAATTTGCGGTGATGGACCTTTTGAATGAAGTGACGGAGCATCGCCTCGGTAATCTCAAAGTCAGCGATCACACCGTCTTTCATGGGCCGGATAGCCACAATATTACCAGGGGTCCGCCCGAGCATCCGTTTGGCTTCTTCGCCTACGGCCAGCACGTTGGTGGTTCCCGCCTGGATAGCCACGACCGAGGGTTCCCGCAGTACAATCCCACGATCTCGTACGAATACGAGGGAATTGGCAGTCCCTAAGTCTATTCCAATGTCGTTGGAAAACAGGCTTTTAAATTGCGCTAACATGAACTGTGCCTAGCAGATGAGAGGCTAGAAGAAAGCCCGCCTGGGGGTCAAGCGGATTAAGCACGTTATCGTTTAGCCTCCAAAACCGATACATCGCCAGAATGGGCAATCGTCACTGGATTGGGAGAGCCGGGTAAATGAGCTGGGCGATGGATTGACCTCTAAGCTTGGAGGATCATGCCGCGGTTATGCCTGCCGCCAAATGTCCCAACGCCTCCCCGTCCCGGGGCGATTGAGGGTGGAGCAGGGGCCACGAAACCAAACGGACACAAGTTCAACCAACTGCCCGGGGTCAGCAATAGTGACCGAGAGTCTGGCGGAGCTAGGTCTAGAAAGCATCCGCGATATCAGGTGTAAATTTTTAGAAAATATCCGCTTGACTGTTAAGAACAACTAACTCAGTCTGGTGTCATCGGAGTACAGTAAAACATAATAACTATGAAAAAATGCTTAGCCCTCCTTCTAACCTCCTTGTTTGTAATCCAAGCCCACGCTGATTATTATCTCGCCGGCGATTTCACCTATTGGTTCCCGGACGCCAAGATGACCCAAACCGCGCCGGGTATTTGGCAATACTCCCTATGGTTGGGCGCTAATCGCTATAACTATAGAGTTACCGACGGTACCTGGAACTGGACGGCCCCTGTTACCGCGAACAGTTGGGCTTACACCGGGCAGGACGGCATCGCGACCTTCACTTACGACTCCAATACCTACAATGACGGTTGGAGCACTCCCACCGGTCGCATCATTGTGGAATACGATCCGGGCAAATGGACTGCCGTCGGGGACTGGCAAGGATGGTACAACGAAAATCCCGCGACTGCTATGGTTTCTCAGGGAGGCGGTATTTACAAGTACTCTCAGACCTTGTCTCCGGGGACGCACCAATATAAAGCCGTGGTCACGGGTTCCTGGGACGCCATTGGAGCCGATAACCGCTCGGTTAACGCCGCGAGCTTGACCTTCAATACGACCGAGGAGTCACCGGTGGCGACTTTTTGGGTTAATGCGATTAATGGCACGGTGAAAGTCACCACCGCACCCGTACCGGAACCCTCCTCGACCGCTCTCATTAGCGTGGCATTCGCCGGGTTGTTCCTTTGGATGCGCCGCAAGTACTGAGGTTCATAGACAAAACGGCCCGGAAATTTCCGGGCCGTTTTTAGACCGGTGCCGCGCCCGCTAGCGCGTTGACACCGTACTGGCGGTCATTATTCCTTGGCTAATTCCAACTTGGTGACCGTCAGTTCCCGTTTCCCATTAACCTCTTTGACGGTTCCTTCGGCCTTAACGGCTTTGGGGCCTTTGCACAGGTTCTTGTGAAAGCCTTTGCTCAATTCATTGTCCGCCAGGTAGTAAGTGATAGTCTTACCATCCTTGCCCTTCACTTCGATGGCATTCTGGCATTTTTCGGCTTCGTTTAGCGCGCACTTGGCGCACTTGCCCTCGCCCTCCAGTTTCACATGCTTGTCCTTATGCTCCTGCGCAAGGGCAGGCAGGACCAGGGCGAACGCCAGCAAAGTTGAGGCAATGAATTTGGTGTTAAATGTTTTCATGAATGATATTTGTTAGTCTTAAGATAGTCGAAATCCCGCGAAACGCAATGGCGGCCCGCCTGCGGTTCGGCAAGCTGAAAGGCGGTGACGCCGCACCGTATGATTGAATGTCATTGCTTGACGATGGGCTGATTCTTAAACTTGATGACGTGAAGACTTGGTTTTGCATCCTGCTGGCCATGGGATTGGGCTGCCCTGCCTGGGCTGGCTCAGTCCTGTTGGGGAATGAAGTCCTGGCACAAGATGGCTTTAAGATGTTGCGCGGCAAAAGGCTGGGACTGATTACCAACCCTTCCGGGGTCAATCGAAACCTGGAGACTACCATCGAGGTTCTTCGCCACGCGCCGGGGATCAAATTGGTGGCGTTATTCGGGCCGGAGCATGGAATCTATGGAGATGTCCCGGCAGGGGACAAAGTAGAAAGCCGGGTGGATGCGCACACCGGCTTGCCCGTGTTCTCCCTATACGGAGCGACCCGTAAGCCGACGCCGGATATGCTGAAAGGACTGGACGCGTTGGTCTATGAACTCCAGGACACTGGCTGTCGTTCATACACCTATATCAGTTCCATGGGATTGGCCATGGAAGCCTGCGGCGAGGCCGGCATCGAGTTTATTGTTTTGGATCGACCTAATCCGCTGGGCGGACTCAGGGTCGAGGGCGGCATGGTAGAGGAGCCATTCCGCTCCTTTGTTAGCCAATGGGACGTGCCCTACGTCTACGGCATGACTTGCGGCGAATTGGCCCGAATGATCAATGGCGAGCGATGGGTCAAAAAGTGCCCCAAATTGACGGTGGTTCAAATGAGAGGTTGGAAACGGTCCATGACCTGGCGAGAAACTGGTTTACCCTGGGTACCGACGTCGCCACACGTGCCGCACGGTGATTCACCTCTCTTCCAGGTGGCTACCGGCATTCTTGGAGAAATTGGCGGTGTCAGTACCGGGATTGGCTACACGCTGCCGTTTCAGTGCATTGCGGCTCCGAAAATTGATTCACACGCTTTCGCCAAGTCATTGAATCAGATCGGCTTGCCTGGCATTCAGTTTCGCCCGATCACTTACAAACCCTTTTACTTCGCATTCAAAGACCAGGCGGTTGGAGGGGTGGAGATATTTTTCACGGACCCGGCGCGCGCGCCATTGACCGCCGTGAATTGTCACGCCCTGGAGGTGCTGCGCCGGGAGTTCGGCCTGGATCTTATGGCAGAGGCGGTTAAGGCGGGTAAAAGTTTCGGGATGTTCGACAAGGTCATCGGATCGGACGCGGTGCGCAAACGATTACAGGCCGGGGTGGGGGCGGCTCAAATCGTGAAGGACTGGAAGGCGGCGGAGGAAACCTTTCGCGCCAAGCGCAAGCCTTACCTGCTATATTAGAATCAGAAATGGTCGTTTAGATTCTTTGACATCGAGTCTCGAAAATGACACTCTGAGCGCTTGAATTGTTAAGAAAGCGATGAAAAATTTTTTGCAGGGTCTGTTAATCTTCTTCTCGATTTGTTTGTGCGCTTTGATTGCCTTTCAGTGGGTGCGGGAAACCCATCTGCGCAAGGATTTGCAGGGGCAGGCGGATAAGATCCACGACAAGATGGAAACCATCCAGAATATGGAGCAGCAAACGCGCCGGATGGAAGGGGAAATTCAGCGCCTGGACGGCTTGAAGAACGAGTTGACCGGAACGGTAAAGACCAACAAGGTCGAGATCGAGAAACTCAACAAGGACCTGCTCAAAGTGGAGGCTTCCTTTGCCAACGCGGAGAAGCAGGCGGAGGCCTACAAGGCCGCGCTGCTAGGCGCGAACGACAGCATCAAAGTCCAGAACGAATCCATTAAACGCCAAAATGAAGAGCTCAAGAAGCTCGCGGAAGAGCGCAATGATCTGGCCAAGAAGTTCAATAAGTTAGCAACGGACTACAACGACCTGGCTACGAAATGGAACAAGGCCCAGGAAGAAGCCGCGATAGCAGCCACCAACGCTCCGGCGAAAAAGTAGTCCCCGTTACACCCACCGCACTGGCACTCGGTCCGTAAGGCCTAAAGCCTGACTTTAGATGTCTTTTTCTTCTCCTGCCAGCTTGCGATAAAGTGTCGCCAGGCTGACTTCCAGAAGACGCGCCGCCTTTTCCTTGTCCCCGCCGCAGTGCTGCAGAACCCGGTTCAAATAGGCATGCTCCTGTTCCCGGAGAAAGTTTTTGAGCGGCACCAGTGCGCTTTCGCTGCCCGGAACAGGATTCGCTCCGGGCTCGGGCACGTTAGCGCTGGGCAGTGGGTAAATCGCGGCGTCCGCCGCGGCGCTTGCGGGCGAGAGGCCCAGGTTGGCGAGCATGCTGCCGGGCAGGTCACCCAGCGAGATGACATCGCCTTCGCACAGGGTAACTCCGCGCTCCACGGCGTTCTCGAGTTCGCGGACATTCCCCGGCCAATGATAGGCGCAGAGGGCCTCCATCGCCTGGCGTGAAACCTGGAAGGGCCGGTTGGTTCTTGGATTGAGCTTGCCTTTGATGAAATGCGAAACCAGCAGCGGAATATCATCGCGGCGTTCACGCAGGCTGGGCAGTTGCAAGGGGATCACGTTCAACCGGTAATAGAGATCCTCGCGGAAAGTGCCGGCCTTGATCTTGGCCTCCAATGGTTCATTGGAAGCCGCCACCACTCGGACGTTTACATAGATGGGCGTGTTGTCGCCAACTCGTCGAATTTCCCGTTCCTGCAGCACCCGCAGCAACCGGCTTTGCAGCAACGGTGACATCGAACCAACTTCGTCGAGGAAAACGGTACCGCCATCCGCCGCTTCGAACAGCCCCTTTTTATCGCTGATCGCACCGGTGAAAGAACCTCGGCAGTGTCCAAACAACTCCGACTCGAGCAGGTTTTCCGGCAGCGCCCCGCAGTTAATTGGAATGAAAGGCGCCAGTTGGCGTCCACTGTTGTAATGCAGTGCCCTCGCGACCATTTCCTTGCCGGTGCCACTTTCGCCCAGAATCAGGATAGTGGAGTCGGTGTCGGCGACGCGGTGGATGAGCTTGAAGACCTGCTGCATTCCCTGGGAAGTGCCGATGATCTGGGCGAACTGGTATTTCTTCTTTAATTGCCGCCGCAGGTAAGCGGTTTCGGAAATGGCCTGGTTATAGGAGAGAGCGCGCTGGACCGTGATTCTCAACTCATCGACTTTGAACGGCTTCTCGAGGTAGTCGAAGGCCCCGCATTTCATGGCCTCGAGGGCAGTTTCGATGGAGCCGTAGCCGGTGATCACAATCACCACCGCCGGCGGGGTCAGTTCGCGCGCTTTGCGGAGAATATCGAGTCCGTGGGCACGAGTCTTGTCGAGATACAGATCCGTGATGACCAGATCAGGGGCTTGCGAAGCCAGAGCAGCGTAGGCCGGTGGCCCACTGGTAAAAGGGAGCACTTCATGGCCGTCGCGCAGGAGCAAATCGGACACCATTTGCACCATCGTCAACTCGTCATCCACCAAAAGAACTTTGGCCATTGGTAATAAGGTATTGCAGCGCGCACGTCACAACAAGTCCGCGCTGGTTGTTGCGGGGAGCCGTCAGGCGCATTCGTGCGGACTGTCCGGGTAAGCCGGACGCCACGGCGTTTGGTTCATCGCCACTTGCTGTTCTTCTCTCAGGAAGATGGATTCTCGCGTCTCGGCCATTTTCTGCAGTTGAGACTCAGCCACCGTGTCGAGCGGCTTGAGACTCTTTGCCGCTTCAATGCTCCGGTCCAACAAATCCAGGAAAGATGGCGGAATAGCCGCGACCACTCCGGGTTGTCCCAAACTGAAACGCAGCGCAAGTTCGATGTCCTTGGGCTCTTCCACGGTGCGATACCACCACTCTCGGTTCTTGACCGCATCCTTCGGCCAGGCGCCCCAGGAAAGGGGTTTGATGGCCAGCACCGCCGCGCCTTGCTCGCGGGCCAGTGCCATCACTTCTTTGCCGAAACCGCGCGTATAGAATTCCACGAAGTTGATCGGAAACATCACAGTGTCAAACCTGAATCCCTTCATCACTTCCACAGCCGCTTTCGTGGTATGCGCCGAGTAACCAATCCAACGGATCTTCCCTTCTTTCTTTGCATTTTGAACCGCCTCCAGGACCCCCTCGGGTCCGAGCGCCTGTTTCACTTCCGCCGGTCTCACCAGGTGATGCAATTGGTACAGATCAAAATGGTCGGTCTTGAGTTCCTTGAGCGAATTGTTCAGCTCTTTTTCGGCGCCTTCTTTGCTCCGCTGTTTGGTTTTGCAGGCCAGAAAGTATTGCTCGCGCTTCAGACTTTGCAGACCAATGCCCAGCTTGGTTTCGCACTGTCCGTTTCCATAAGCCGGCGCCACGTCAAAATAGTTTACGCCACGCTCAAAAGCATCGACGATGGCGCGGTTGCATTTTTCCTGTTCATAATGGATGAGCGCCAGCCCGGGGAAACCAACCACGGAAAGTTTCTGGCCGGTGCGGCCTAACACGCGACGTGGCATCCCAGCTACCTTTTCTTCCGTGGTCACAGCAGCCAGCAGTTTGGGACCGGCGATTGCAGCCGCTCCGGCAGCGCTTCCCATGGTCTTTAAGAACGAGCGTCGTTTCATATCAGGCTTCATTGTTGGGTTTGCAGATGACGCACTCTAACTACACAAGTGCTTCCCGTCAAAACGTCTTGACCTGTTTATTCGTCTCCCTGGGAATCGGCGGATCACGCATTCGACAATTCTCGGCCCTGACTCAGGCGCGGGTTGATGCCAGGAATCTGCCTCGCCAACTTGACTCTACTGGGAAAGTGCTATGTTAGGGAACTAGAGCAATTAGCAAATTGAACGCTGTAAACCAAAGAAACAATCGAATCAGACAATATGGCCTTTGAATTACCTCCATTACCGTACCCCAAAGATGCGCTGGAGCCGCATTTCGACGCGCAAACGATGGAAATCCATCACGACAAGCATCATGCCGCCTATGTGACCAACGTGAATAAGGCGCTCGCCGGAAAGGGCGATCTGGAAAAGAAAACGGTCGAAGAGCTCATTTCCAACCTGGACGCCGTGCCCGCTGACATCCGGGGACCAGTACGCAACAACGGCGGCGGCCATGCGAATCATTCCATGTTTTGGAAGATTCTTGGGCCGAAAGCCGGTGGGGCTCCGACCGGAAAGCTAGCGGAGGAGATCAATTCCACTTTCGGCAGCTTTGATGCCTTCAAAGAGAAGCTGGAAGCCGCCGGATTGGGAAGATTTGGCAGCGGTTGGGCCTGGCTGGTAGTCAATGCCGGCAAGTTGGAAGTTGTATCCACTGCTAACCAGGATAGCCCGATCATGGGCAAGGCCGTGGCAGGTGTGGAGGGTAAACCGATCCTGGGCGTTGACGTTTGGGAGCACGCCTACTACCTCAAATACCAGAATCGCCGCGCGGATTACCTGAAAGCCTTCTGGAACGTTGTTAACTGGGCCGAGGTGACCCGGTATTACGAGGCTGCGAAGAAGTAGAACTTCGTTCGAAGAATTCCATCAACCGGGCGCCCGGCGAAAGTTGAGCGCCCGGTTTTTGGTGAACGGTTAGCCTTTACTGGCTTCTTTGGCCCACGTGTCTTTGAGCGTGATGGTTCGGTTGAAGACCAGTTTTCCTGGCGCGCTATCCCGATCCAACACAAAGTAAGCCAGGCGTTCGAATTGATATCGATCCTCCGGATTGGCATTCGCCAGGGAGGGTTCGCACTTGGCGACCAGGGTCTCCAATGAGGAACGATTCAGGAACTGCTTGAAATCGCCGCCGGCATCGGGCTCCGCTACGGTGAACAACCGATCATAGAGCCGCACCTCCGCTTCCACTGCGTGCGGCGCGCTGACCCAATGCACGGTGCCTTTGACTTTGCGATTTGCAGTCGGACCACCGGTCTTGCTGCCGAGATCCGCGGTGCACCGCAATTCCACGATGTTCCCCGCGGCGTCTTTGAGGACTTCCTCGCACTTGATGATATAAGCGTATTTCAGGCGCACCTCACCGCCGGGGCGCAATCGGAAGTATTTCGGGGGCGGGACTTCCATGAAATCCTCCCGTTCAATATAGAGCTCCCGGCTGAACGGCAGTTGACGTGAACCCGCGCTTGCATCCTCCGGACTGTTGGCGGCCGTAAGTTGTTCCACCTGGCCTTCCGGATAATTGGTGAGCACCACCTTAATGGGGCGCAAAACCGCGAGGCGGCGCAGCGCCCGACGGTTGAGATCTCCCCGTACGGCATGCTCCAACACCGCCACATCAGTGATCCCGTTGTATTTGGTGATGCCGATATTATACGCGAAAGCCCGCAGCGCCTCGGGCGTCACGCCGCGACGACGCAGTCCGGAAATTGTGGGCATGCGGGGATCGTCCCAGCCGGTGACTAGCTTCTCATTAACCAACTGCATCAGCTTGCGCTTACTCATCACCGTATAGCCGAGGCTCAGTCGCGCAAATTCGTACTGGCAGGGCAGGGGACGCGGCAAGTCCAGGTTTAACAGAATCCAGTCATAGAGCGGTCGATGCACCTCGAACTCCAAAGTGCAGATCGAGTGGGTGATGCCCTCTATGTAGTCACTCAGGCAATGGGCGAAGTCATACATCGGGTAAACGCACCAGGCATTGCCAGTGTGATGATGCTCGGCGTGTCGGATGCGATAGAGGACCGGATCTCGTAGCCAGATGTTGGGTGCACCCATGTCGATCTTCGCCCGCAGGGTTCGAGCACCATCCGGAAACTCTCCTCGGCGCATTCGTTCGAAAAGGTCCAGGTTTTCCGGAACCGATCGATTCCGAAACGGGCTGTCCTGCCCGGGGCGGTCGGGGGAACCACGGTATTTGTCCGTGTCTTCAGCAGAGAGATCGTCGACGTAAGCCAGGCCCTTTTTGATGAGGCGCACTGCGTACTGATAAATCTGCTCGAAGTAATCGCTGGCGTAAAACGGTTCCAGCCCGACCTCGGCCGCCGTGGCGTTACCCATGACGGGGGCCAGCAGGTAATCGGGCTTGCCATCGATTTCACCAGGCGCCGCGAGTCGGCCTTTGGGTTTGAGCCCCAGCCGGTCGTCGGCCCAGGCGCTGATGAGCCAGCGCACATCCGTGGTGATGGAATCCACGTACTCCACATCCTCTTTGGTGGGATTCGTATCGTCCATGCGCAGGTTGCAGACGCCGCCAAATTCCCGCGCGATACCGAAATTCAGGCAGATGGATTTGGCGTGACCAATGTGCAAGTAGCCGTTCGGCTCAGGCGGGAAGCGCGTGTGAATTTGCGGATATTTGCCTTCGGCCACATGCGCCGCAACGATGTCGCGAATAAAATCAGAGGGCCGGGTCTCGGCCGGAATTTCCGGCGAGCCCGGAGTTGGGGAGGTCGGTGCAGTCATAGTCTTAAGTGTGTGCCGCGGCGCCAGCGATTCTCCAAACTCGATCCGTCATTGCCCGGAAGAAGCGCTGACGCCGCACGGAAAGAATCATTTGGGTTTCAATTGCGGGAAGAGTAGCACGTCCCGGATGCTCTCCTGACCAAGTAGCATCATGCAGAGCCGGTCGATGCCCATGCCCATGCCCCCGGCTGGAGGCATCCCGTGCTCGAGGGCGATAAGGAAATCCTCATCCAGCTTTTGTTGCTCGCCGCCGGCCTGGTGCTCCAACCGTTCCCGCTGTTCAATCGGGTCGTTTTGCTCGGTGTACGCCGGAGCGATCTCCTGCCCATTGATGCAGCATTCGAATACCTCGACCGTGGTGGGATCGTCCGGGGACAATTTAGCCAGCGGCACCAGTTCTCTTGGCAGATGGGTGACGAAAGTTGGCTGAATCAAGGTGGGCTCGATAAGCTTCTCAAAAACCGCCCCGGTAATCTCGAAGTCTTCATAGGCAACCGCGATCTCCGCGCCGAGGGATACCGCGCGTGTGCGCCGCTCCTCGGGCGTGATTTCAAACCAGTCGGCGCCCGCCTTTTCGCGGACCAGATCTTTGTAGCGCACGCGCCGCCAGGAAGGGGTCAGGTCAATGGTTTTTACCACTTTGCCTTCCGCGTCTTTGTGCTCGATCTTTAGCGTGCCGAGGACCTTCTCCGCAACTCGACAAATCATCGATTGCACCAATTCCATCATGCTTTCGTAATCACCGTAGGCCTGGTATGCCTCGAGCATGGTGAACTCCGGATTATGCTTCCGAGAAAGGCCCTCGTTGCGGAAATTTCGTCCGATTTCAAAAACCCGGTCCATGCCGCCGACCAACAGTCGCTTGAGATATAACTCGAGGGCGATGCGCAAATAAAAATTGCAGCCCAGCGCATTGTGGTGGGTGATAAATGGCTGGGCGGCCGCTCCACCCGGAATCGCCTGCATCATCGGAGTTTCCACTTCGACATAACCGCGCTCATGCAGGAATGCGCGTATCTCACGGATGATTTCACTGCGTTTAAGAAATACGCCTTTCACCTCCGGATTTGCCATCAGGTCCAGGTAGCGCTGGCGATAACGGATTTCGGTATCCGAAAGCCCATGCCATTTTTCTGGCGGCGGCCGCAGCGCTTTGGCCAGGATTACGAAGGAACTTAATTTGATGGAGATTTCACCGCTTTTGGTGGTGAACATCGTCCCCTTGACCCCGATGAAATCGGCCAAATCAAGGTGACGGAAAATGTCGTATTGTTCCTCCCCCAGGACATTTTTCTGGGCATACACCTGGATACGTCCGCTTTGATCGCGAACGTCAATGAACATGCTTTTTCCCATGTCACGGTGCGCGGTGACCCGTCCCGCCACGGCGACTTCCCGCCCTTCCACGTAACCCGAACGCGCTTCGTCGCACTTATCCGTCGGGACGAATTTATTTCGAAACGGATCCAATCCCTTGCTGCGCAGGGCGGCCAGCTTCGACTTGCGTTGTTCCATCAATGCATTGCTGTCATCCATAAGCCTGCAAATGAAACACAAGTTCCCCCCAAAATCCAAGTTTTAAGCGATTTACAAACGCCGTTGTCGGGGTGTTTCCCCCCTCAAGCGTTCATGTCGCTCCATTTCTTGGCGCGTTGGCCAAAGATCCATAAAGCCACAGCGGCTACCACTCCAATGGCTGCGAAAGGAATCCACACGTAATGTGGATGATAGGTGTCCCAAAGCAATCGTGTCGCCGCGACGGGATCCAACCCGGTGACTTCCTGGAGCTTCACCATGGCGGCGGTGCGTTTCACCCCCAGCGTGGCTTCCAACGCTAACACGTCGCCGTTCCAATTCTTTCCGGCACCAAACGGCGTTTTTTCAGCTAGATACCGCAACGCCAACACTGCCTTTTCTCCATACTGACCATAAACCAACCCGGCGATGCGTGATCCGGCGTAGACTCCCACCCCAACCGGAATATTAACATACCCAAGGTAGAGTCCCTTCTTCCCCGGGGGCGCGATCAGTCCCAGGTATTCGCTCTTTTTGGGTCCGGTCATCATTTCTCCCAATGAAAAGCAGAGAATGCCCGCCACGAGTAGCCAGGCGCTCTGAGTCCAACCGGCGACCAGCACGCCCATCGTGGCAAGAATCATCCCAAACAGCATGGTCTCCAGGGTGCGCATCCGCCGCGTGAGCCAGGCCACTCCCACCACCCCGAGGATGATGAAGAAGGAGTTGAAGCTCAGCAGCACTTGTTGCGGGATCATGGGTCCGCGCGCGGTTTGTTCCACCAAACTTTGCCGCAGCCAGGCCGGCAGCCAATGTAGCGCTTGGGCCATACCAGAACTATCCACCCAATCCGCGATAAAATTCGGCTGCAAATCCCAGAGCTGATACATCATCAGCCAAAAGCAGGACATGATCGCCATCCACGTCAGCAGGCGGGGCTCGAGGATATTGGTAAAGGTCCGCTTCAGTACGCTGCCCAGACTTTCGGTTTTGGAGGAACCGGATGGCACATCCTTGAGGATCAGCAATAAGAGCAGATTCAGGGAAGTGAATCCGGCAGAGGCCAGGAACAGGTTCCTCCAGGCGGCGGGTGAGTTTGGCTCGGTTCCGAACCAGCCTTTCAACAGAAAAAGGGAGGGCAGGAAGTGACCGACGAATGCTCCAACATTCACCACCCAATAGAATATTCCCCAGCCCATCGAAGAATTTGCCTTGGTGAGGTTCTGCGCCAGAGATCCTTGAATACCGGGCTTAAAAAAGGCCGTGCCCGTGGCCATGGTGATGATCGCCAGGAAGAATGCCCAATAATTGCTGATAAAGCTGAGGTCCCGCAGAAAGGCAACCATGACATAGCCCAGGAAGATGCAGCTAATGGCCCCGGCCAGCGTGCGCTTGTAGCCGAAACGATCCGCTAATCCTCCGGTCACAATCGGCAACAGCGATTGGAACGCGGCCCACCAGGCGTAAATTACTCCTTTCTCTCCTGCGGTAAGATGCAAGCCCCCCGGATTATCCGCTTGCATGATGTAAATCGGGGCCATCACCCGCAGGTTGTAGAAAGCCAGACGCTCCCACATCTCGATGCTGTTGAGCGTCCAAAAGGTTCTGCCGAAGACCGGCTTTTTGCCGCCAGGAGAGATCTCAGCGTCCGTTGTTGTTAGCGCCATGATGCCTAGATGTTGTTACGCGTCGCGCAGGGTAATCAGGCAATCGCCGCGTCGCAACCTTCCACCTAAAAAATCTTGTTAGAACATTCCTGCAGCCGGGAGCAATCTGGAAGGAACAACTCGAGACGCCAAATCGACGCCACAAATCAGGTCCGCGTTTGCAACCAACAAACCCTCGCCTGGTTCGGAAATGGCACGACCAGCCGGAGGGCTGGTCGTGTGCGTCAACTGAATCTGGAGAAAGGTGGTCTAGGTTAATTTCCAGGGACCACGGTAAGGTCGCGTAAGCAATTTGGAGGCATCCGCATCGCCGACGATCACTTCTTTCTTGGAATTCCACTGGATCTTGCGGCCCACCAGCATGGAAATCAGGCTCAGGTGGCCTGGGATTGCCGAGTGATGCGCCGTCTCGACTGGGGTAATGGTGGGTTTTCGGCTCTTCACGCAGTCCAGGAAATTGCGGTGATGGTTATCCGATTTATAAAGCTGCACCTTGTATTTGTCTTCGGGAATTCGGGCGAACCAATCCGGATTAGAGGCATCAAATCCTCCGCGATCCACCCACACCCAACCTTCGGTGCCGATCCACTTGGTGCCGCTCCGGATGTCGTTGTGGCCGCCGGCGATGATCATCGTGACATCATTGGGATACTTCAAAGTTGAACGATACTTCGTCGCGGTATTCCACACGGCATCGCGGGGCGGGAATTCACCCTGGGCTTCAATTTCCAATGGTCCCGAATTGTCGGCATCCATGCCCCAATGGGCGATGTCGCCATGGTGGCCGATCCAATCCAGTAGCTGCCCGCCTCCCACATTGTAGTTCCAGCGCCAGTTCATGTGTATCCGACCTTCGATGTAGGGCTCCATCTGCGAAGGTCCAATCCAGAACTCGTAGTTCAGGTTTGCCGGTGGTTCCGTGACCGTCATCTTATCTTTCGTGCCGGCAAAATCATGGTGTCCTGAAGGAAGCCCGACTTCTACCCGGGTAAGTTTGCCAATCAAACCATTGCGAACGATTTCCGCAGCTTTGCGAAATGGCCCCTGGGAGCGCTGCCAGGAGCCGGTCTGCCAAATGCGTTTGTTCTTCTGCACCGCTTTCACAATGGCCTGTTGCTCTGCAATAGTGCGGGCAAGCGGCTTTTCACCGTAGATGTCCTTTTTGTTCCGGGCGGCGGTGACGGCTGTTAGTGCATGCCAATGATCAGGGACCGCCAGCATGACAGCATCGATATCCTGGCGCGCCATCATCTCGCGAAAATCCTCGTAAGGTTTGCAGTCCTTGTTGCCGTAATGGCCATTGATTTTGTTGAGCGCCTGCTCCACGTGCTTTTTGTCTAAATCGCACGCCGCAATCACCTGACAGTCCTTTTGACCCAGGAAGGCATCGGTGTTACCCGGGCCCATCATGCCCCAACCTACTACGCCCATGGTGATGCGTTCAGAAGGAGGTGTATTGCCATCGCGGCCCAAAGCGCGCGCCGGAATAAAAGTCGGGGCGGCGAGTGCCATGGCAGTGGTGGCGAGAAATTGACGTCGAGACCATCGGTTTTGGCTGGAAAATCGTTTCATGAATTGAATGACGCCATAAGTCCCCGAGGAATTCGAGTACAAATTTACGGTATGGCAACGCTTGAGCCAGGAAGGCGCCTTGCCTCCAGGCGTCGGGGATAGACCTCACGTGCCAAACGACCTGGACGTCACTCTACTGGTTCGATGGTGTCTCCCACCTTGATCTCGCCAGCCCCCACCACCTCCGCCAGTACACCTTGTCGAGCGTTTTCCATCCTGGCCCGCAGCCCGAGGCAGATGGCATCCATTTTCGCACAAGGATCTCTCGGAGCGTAAAAGCGGAGAATCGCCTGGCCCACTCGAACCTCCTTGCCAATCCACGAAATCAAATCCACCCCGGTGGTTTCCAAGTTGGAGCGAACTAAGCCCGGGGCGATCTCGCTCAAGCCCAAGGCCGTGGCATGCTCGGCGATCTGCTCCCGCTCCAACAGGGTCACCTGGCGACGGCTGGGTTGCCCGGTGCTGCTCGAGACTCGGCCGAAATATCGCGGGTCGTCAACGACGCCGCGCTGGACTTCCACCATGATTCTGTCCACCGAGGTCATAGGACCACCGGACTGAATCGGGTGCAGATGCAATGACGCGACCCGGCCACTGGTGCCCAAATTTGTTTTCGCCATACGGATTAATATGGGCCATTCCTGACGGTCGGCAAGCGGCAGCCGAGCCCGGATCAGGGCAGGGGAGAGGTCGACGAATCGCGGACCGTTCAGCCTTCCTCCTTGCCCCGGAAGTCCTCGGCAATATAATGCGCCGATGCTCGACATAAAACTTATCCGCGCTAACGCTGCAGAGGTGAAAGCGCGTCTGGCCAGCCGGGGTGCTGGTGATGAGGCCCAGATTGACGAGGTCTTGCGCCTCGATGAATTGCGGCGCAAAGCTCTCTCCGAAGTCGAGTTGCTAAAATCCCAGCGCAACAAAGCCGCCAAGGAAATCGGTGCCTTGATGGCTCAGAAGAAGACAGACGAAGCCGAAGCACGCAAAAAAGAAAGCCGCGAGTTGGGGGATCGAATTGCCGCCCTCGACAAGCAAGCGAACGAAGCCGATGAAGCAAGGGATAAAGTGATGCTCGCCTTGCCTAATCTACCGCATGCATCGGTTCCGGTCGGCAAAAGTGCCGCCGACAATCCCGTGGTGCGGATTCAGGGAGAGAAGCCGGCTTTCGATTTTAAACCGCTTTCCCATGTGCAGCTTTGTGAAAAGCTCGGGCTGATCGATTTTGCGAGGGCCGCGAAGTTGTCCGGCAGCGGCTTCCTGCTCTACACCGGCTGGGGCGCGAAACTCGAGCGCGCACTTATTCAATTCATGCTGGACCTTCACACGCGTGACCACGGTTACACGGAGGTCTCACCACCATTCATGGTTGGACCTCAGTGCTTGGTGGGGGTAGGCCAGTTCCCAAAATTTGCCGACCAATACTATGCCGTGCAGGAGGGCTTGGATGGTTCAACCCTCGGCAAGCTGTATCTGATTCCCACGGCTGAAACACCGGTGGCCAACATTCATCGTGAGGAGTTGCTGCCCGAACGCCAGTTGCCAATTCGCTACTGCGCCTACACCCCGTGTTTCCGGGGTGAAGCCGGCGCGGCTGGGGTCGGAACCCGGGGCATGATTCGCGTGCATCAGTTTGACAAGGTTGAACTCATTCAGGTGGTCAAAAGCGATGATGGTTACGCCGAGCAGGAACGCATGTTGGCACATGCCGAAGCTATTCTGCGGGCATTGGGCCTGCATTATCGTGTTATCCTCCTTTGCACCGGGGATATGGGCTTCGCGAGCGCTCGTACTTTTGATATCGAAGTCTGGTCGCCAGGGCAGGGGGAGTACCTTGAAGTCTCCAGCGTCTCCAACTGCGAAGATTTTCAGGCGCGGCGCATGAACCTGCGTTACAAAACCGATGCCGGGGAGAATAAATTCCCCCACGTTTTGAACGGCAGCGGCACTGCGCTGGCGCGGTTGTTCGTGGCACTGATCGAAAATTGCCAGACCGCGGATGGCGCGGTGATTATCCCTGAGCCGCTACGCCCATACGTCGGCACTGACAAACTCGTTCCTAAATAGCGCAGAATTTCAAGCCACCTGATGAACGTCCTCCTGGCCAGCAGCGAAGTCCATCCTTACTCCAAAACCGGTGGCTTGGCTGACATGGTGGGGGCGCTCAGCAAAGCGCTCGCGCGCAAAGGACATCGCGTGGGGTTGGTCACGCCGCTGTATACCGGAATTCGCGAGCGCTTTGACCTTCGTTCGCGTCCCGACCTACCCATCGATCTCCCGCTCGGCATGCGCCGCGTGGCCGGAGAGATCTGGACGCGTGAGCCCGAGGAAAATCTCACGCTCTATTTCGTCGACCAACCGGAGTTCTTTCAGCGCGCTGAACTCTACCAGAAAGACGGTGTGGATTATGCGGACAACGCCGAGCGTTTCACGTTTTTATCCAAGGCTGTGGCCCACCTGGCGGCGCACCTGGATTGGAAACCGGACGTGCTGCATCTGCACGACTGGCAAGTCGCGCTCGCGGGATTACTCGTCCAGCACCAGCGCCAACTTCCCGCCTGGAGCCATTTGCCGGCAGTGGTAGTCACTATCCATAACCTCGCGTACCAAGGCTTGTTTCCAGACTACCAGTTTGCCCTAACCAATCTCCCGTGGGACTATTTCAATCCGGCGCAGGCGGAGTTCTACGACAAGTTTAGTTTTCTCAAGAGCGGCCTTACCTCGGCACATATTATCACCACCGTAAGCCCGCGCTACGCGCGGGAAATTATGACCGAGGAATACGGGTGCGGGCTGGACGGGTTGCTCCGTTTGCGCCAACACTCGGTGGCCGGCATTCTGAACGGGGTGGACTATGACGAATGGCGGACTACCGGCAATGAATTCCTCCAGTACTCATATACCCAGTCTGATTTAACGGGCAAGCTCAAGGAAAAACAGGCGCTTCAGGCTGAGTTGGGGTTGCCCGACCGCCCCGATACGCCTTTATTTGGGAATATCGGGCGCATGGTCGAACAGAAAGGCGTCGATATTATGCTCGGCGCGCTGGAGTCGATGCTGACGGAAGATCTGCAGGTGGTGATCCTGGGCTCCGGCTCGCCATTGTTCCAATCCCGTTTCCAGGATCTGGCCGCTCGCTTCCCGAATAAACTGCGCGTGCAGATCGGCTATAACTCGGGGTTGTCGCATCGCATTGAGGCTGGTTCCGACTTCTTTTTGATGCCGTCCCGTTTCGAGCCTTGCGGCTTGAATCAGATGTATAGCTTGCGCTACGGCGCCATCCCGGTAGTTCGACGCACCGGCGGTCTGTGCGATAGCGTCATTGATTTTCAGGACAACGCCGCTTCAGCGGATGGTATCAAGTTCACGGAATACAGCAGCCAGGCGCTGGCCAAAGCCATGCAGAAAGCGTTGGCGATTTTTCACGACCCGCAACTGCTGCAGCATTATCGGACGAACGGGATGACTGTAGATTTTTCCTGGGAAAGAACTGCTGACGGATATCTGACGCATTATGCAGATGCGGTATTGGCTTGTAACTCGGGGCAGAAGTGAAGCCGGGGGATTCGGGAAGACCATATCAAGATTTGGCGGCTATTGAGACTCGGCCAAAAAAGCACCTCGCAATTAAATATAACATACATTGTGCGACATATTTGAGGTTCGCGGATGGGCTTGTTTGTGAAGCCCTTCCCAAGTCTCCTCATGTGGCCGCAAACTCATCGCAAGTTAATGTTTATAAATAGATTATGGCGCATCCAACTCTGTGCTTCGGCGCATCTCAACCCGAATGTAATCGATAGCGACCTTGAATCTACGAACCAAACAGAGCGAAGACACGTGGCGGCAGCATCTTCTCGGGATCTTCGACACCTTTATCTGGCTAACCAAGGAGCAGATTTGCCGGGTTAGCGATTGTTAATTACTCCTCTGAGGCCGGTTGGAGTTGTGTCCAACCACTCCAATCTAAAGGTGCGACAAGGCACGCAGGCAGGCCCCGGGGATTCTGATAGCTTCGCGCTATTGCCGGAATAGGAAATAAGCATTGGCCCAATTCCGCTTCAAAGGCGACGATAGAATCCGAGCAATAGGAGATTCCGAACTGCTCCATATATCATTTGTATACCTCATTTAATTTTTGCCGCAACCGCCACCTGCTCAATCAAGCCGTACTGTGCCCGCAACACCCTGTAACCGCCTGCGGCATGAAAAGTAGCCTATCGCTTTGAACGCGTCTGAAACCGAACAGCTCTACTAAACACTCTGTTCCTAAACACCTTGGAAGATCTTAATTCTCTTTGTACAGACAAACTTGGCAGCATGCCTTCGAGGGCCGCCACCAAGAGTTCGGCCAACTCTGAGGGAACTAGGTTCCCTATGAGATCGGGAAGAGAGCTTATCCTGGCAACGAAGTCATTCGCCAGCGATTCCTCGGCAAGGAGTTGGGCCCACGTAACTTCCACTGCCTTCCTATTGGTGGGCGCACTCGCCGGGACTCTATGGAACTTTCACTGGATTGGGCGCGTTTTGTGTAGCCTGCTCGCCGGACTGTTGCATCTTCGATTTTTTGTCATCTATCATGACCAGCAGCACCAGGCGATACTTCCGCATTCCCGGCTAGCCGAGGCAGTGATGAGGATTTTTGGCATTTTTATCCTGAGCCCCAGCAGTGTTTGGAAAAGCTCACACAACCACCATCACAAGCACAACTCCAAGCTGCGAGGATCGCATATCGGCTCCTATCCCATCATGACTCGAAAGCAGTACTTGGAAGCCCCGAAAGCGGTGCGCTTTAAGTACCTGTTCAGCCGCCATCCGTTGACGATGCTATTCGGGTATGTCTTTGTGTTTCAATACGGCATGTGCCTTTATCCGTCCCTGACCAAACCACGGGAACATTATGACGGTCTGGTTGCCTTCGTGCTCCACGTCCTGCTCGGCGTCACGATCACCTGGTTTTGCGGTTGGGCTGCGCTCCTGCTCACGCTAATCCTTCCCCACTTCATTGCAAGCGCGATCGGCAGCTATCTGTTTTACGCCCAACACAATTTTCCCGCGGTTTCGTTCCGCGACAACTCCTGCTGGACCTACGATAACGCTGCACTGGAATCCTCGAGCTATCTGAAAACCGGTCCGATCATGGCTTGGTTCACAGCCAATATCGGCTATCACCACGTTCATCACCTTAACGCCCGTATCCCTTTCTACCGATTGCCCGAGGTGGTGGCCGCCATCCCCGAGCTGCAGTCACCGAAAACCACTTCGCTCCATCCCTGGGATATCCTTCAGTGTTTGCGTTTGAAATTCTGGGACTCCGAGGCCAAAAGAATGGTCGGCAGGCACAATTGTCGCGCTACCCGAACTCCCGCAGAGCAGCATCCGGGAGCGAAGTCGGCGCCCGGTCCCGCGGAGATTTGACCGCTCATCCACCCAACACGTTATCCCCATCGAATTCTATGTTTCTCACCCCCGCTCAACTTGCCGAGCCCTTGCAGGGTCACGTCATTGGTGATGGCAATGTCCGGCTCACTGGCCTGGCGTCGGCTGACCGCGCAAGACCAGGCGAACTAACTTTTGCTGAGAATGCGTCGTATTTCGCCGCTGCCGAACTTAGTCAAGCTTCAGCGATCCTGGTGGCCGGCCCGTTCGAATCCTCGAGCAAAGTCATAATCAGGGTGGCTGACGCCCGCGTGGCGCTGGCTCGCGCGTTGCCGCTGTTTTTCCCGCCGGAGGAATTCCCGAACGGAATCCATCCTAGCGCGGTAATTGCCGACTCTGCCTGGATTGCCCCAACGGCGCACATCGGACCGCATTGCGTTGTGGGTCCCCGGGTGCGGATGGGCGCGCGCTCGGTCTTGATGGGGGGCAACCACATCGGCGCTGACTGCCAACTTGGCGATGACGTCTGCCTGTTTCCGAATGTGGTCCTCTATCGTAAATCAAAACTGGGCCATCGCATTACCATTCACGGTGGCACCGTTATCGGGTCGGATGGATTCGGTTACGTGCTGGACGAGATGCGCCACCGTAAGATGCTGCAGCTGGGTGATGTCGTCATCCACGATGATGTCGAGATCGGCGCCAACGTTTCCATTGATCGCGGGATGCTCGGTTCTACTATCATCGGACACGGCACCAAGATTGACAACCTCGTCCACATTGCCCACAGCGTGGTCGTTGGCAGACACTGCCTGATCCTGGGACAAGTGGGCTTCGCGGGCAGCACGACCCTGGGAGATTACGTCGTGGTGGCGTCCCAATCCGGCGTTGCGGACCATTTGAAGATCGGCAACCAGGCCGTGGTGGGAGCCAAGTCCGGCGTTATGCGCGATATCCCCGATGGCGGCCGCGTGCTGGGCATCCCGGCCGCCCCAGACCGCCAGGCCAAGCGCCAGATGATCGCGTTGCAGCAATTGCCCGAACTACTCCGTCGCACGCGCGAATTGGAAAAGCAAGTGCAGGAGCTCTCCGCCCTGTGCCGCGCTTATGACAAGAGTTCCAGTTCCTCCACCTCGAAGCTCACGGCGACGAAGTAATTGTGGGCTCCCTGCCCATTTCACTTTGAGGTTAGGCACTTGTCCAGTTCTTGGGCCTGCTCCGGTTTCTTCCACTCCTGCGAGTGAGAGGGAAATGTTCGGGCAATTCATAGCTGATTTTCTCTTCGATGATTTCACGCAGAGCGATGTCCGCAATAGAGAGATTTGTGCTATCAGCCACGAGCGGACGGCTCGCGCCTCCGCCGCCGGCATTCACTTGCCGGACGCGTCGTGAGACGAGGTTGATCAGGATGTTGGCGTTGGGAATCACCTCGAGTGCTTTTTTGACAAGATCAGCATTCATTGGTTTCGATTTAACTTGGCGGACATTGAGATATTGGCGTTGAGCGCACGCAAAATTGGGCAATTCGCCTTGGCCTGGAGCGCCGCGTCCACGAAGTCACACTCCGCCACTTTGATCACCGCGGCGGTCACGTTCAAATCGATTTGCGTCAGCGTCCAGCCGTTCGCCAGATGTTCCATCGTGACCGTAGCGATCGTATCGATCTGTCGTGATTTATAGCCCGCCTCAGCCAATTCACTGGCCAGCGTTAGTGAAAAACTGCCAGCCGCAGCGGCGGCGACCAGTTCGGGCGGATTTGTGCCGTTCCGTTTTAGGACGCCATCGGTGGCGTCAGCCGCCATTTTCAGGGCCGCAAACGGAGTATTGATAGCACCTTTGCCACGCTGACCTGTACCCAGCCAACGGACGGATGCATACCGGGCGTACGATTTCATTAGTACTACATTCTGAACCCTCGCCCCGGGCAAGGCCAATACTTAGAAACTGAGCTGACGATAGCTTTAGAGTATAGGCCAGTCGGCCAAACAATACGAAGCGCCCTCCTAGCCTCGGCCCATTACGACGAGCCCAAAGGATCCCCTGCCCTGTGCCCCACACGGTGATCACGCGGTTGCTAAAGCTTAGGAACCTGTTACACTGGCCCACACGTTATGGAACTGCGTCACCTGCGCTATTTCGTGGCGGTTGCGGAAGATCTAAGCTTCACGAAAGCCGCCGGGAAATTGCATTTAGCCCAACCTTCGCTCACGCGCCAGATTCATAACTTGGAGGAGGAGCTCGGGGTTTCCCTGCTGAATCGTTCCAAGAGCCAGGTGGCGTTGACCGAAGAAGGTCGTTCTTTCCTGGCAGATGCACGACGGATTCTGGCCCTGGCCACAGAAAGCATCCTGTCGGTGCAACGGCTGAGTCGCGGGGAAGTTGGCCAGTTGAACATCGCCTATTTACCCAATTTCGATTTCGAACTACTGCCCGAAACCCTAAAGGCTTTCCGGCAGTCCTTTCCCCACATCGCGTTGAATCTCTTCGATATGACGCCGGCGGAACAGTTGCGCGCGTTGGAACTGCGGAAGATTGATCTGGGATTTGTGGGGCTCCCTCCTGCCGCCAACACCAGCGCGATTGCGTGGGAGAGCATTGCTCAGCATCGAACTGTCGTTGTGCTGCCGACGAAACACCCCCTTGCCCGTAAGCGCCAACTAAGCCTGGGTGAGCTCGAAACAATGTTTTTTGTCGGGATGTCCGAGAAAACCCACCCGGGGTTTCGGGAATGGCTCAACCGAACCTGCCAACAGACGGGTTTTACCCCGCGGGTCCTGCAGGACGCCGACCTAGAACCCGCTTTGATGACTTTCGTCGCCGAAGGCCTGGGAGTCACCCTGGCGCGAGAACATATCAAAAAGCTGCCTCACCCTGGAGTCACATTTCGACCGCTGACTCCGCAGATCAAGAGTGATTATTGCATCGCCTGGAACCGGAACGACGATTCACGCGCATTGCAGCAATACATTGAAATCGTCAAAAGCCTGATCAAGCGGCTCAATTGACCCCACGAGCGGAGTGATAACGCACGGAAGTGCGCACTCTGTTCCGCCCAGGCACATTTCACCCAATTTGCATGGGGGAAGACCCGTTGCGTTCTCGCACGGCACCAACCAGAGGAGAGCCCTCAGCCACTTCCCGCTGTGGCAGAGCCTTGCACCCAATAGATTTAGGCTATCGTACACGCCCTAACAAAGTATTGGGCAGTATGGAGGGAAGACATATAGTGTTGTAGATGAAAACCAAAGCAAGCCTCGTCCGTCAAAAGTTCGATCTTTTCTCCAAGATGAAGCAACGTTGACCTAAATGCCAAGACGGTTTCTTGAATTCCTCGGAGTGGGACAGGATTCCCAATCAAGCCCTTTCCCTACAAAATGACGCCTGAAAAAGTATGTGTTGCCACCACCCGGAACCCAAAGTATGCGACTAACTACTATTCTTAGCTGGTTCGGCGGCGCTCCAAAGCCCGATTTAGACTCGAAGGCGAGCAACCAGCCCGGCCCCCCTCAGGACGCCGAGTCGCAATTCAACTTGGGAAAACGCTGTGATGGTGAGGAAGCCTCAGAACATGCGAAAGCGGCTGAATGGTACCTGAAAGCGGCAGCGCAAGGACATCGCGGTGCACAGTTCACTCTTGGGATATGTTATGCCGAAGGAAAGGGCGTGGTGCGAGACCATGCCGCAGCGGACCTGTGGCTGCGGCGGGCCGCCGAACTAGGCCATGCCGAAGCGCAATATCAGCTTGGAGGGAGACTCTATTGTGCCAGCAAGGGAATGCGGAAAGCGGAGGGTTCGGAAGGCCGGCTCGAAGCTCTAAAGTGGTGGCGGCTCGCGGAGGAGCAGTCACACCGGGGAGCTAGGTCTGCGATAGAATATTTATTGTTGGCAATGACTCCGGAAGAAGTGGACGAGGGCAGGCGCCGGGCCGTAGCGTGCGCAAAAAACCAATAGAAATTGGATCATTAACCGCTTAACCGTGGCAACCGTAAATTGATTACATGTTGAAGCACTTTTCGCTGTTCGTTGGCTGGTGTGCCCTGCTCTTAATGTGCTGGTCCTCTACGCTGGCAGTGTCCTTGTTGCTCTGGTTGCTTTCGGTCTCTTTCGATGCTGGAAATTCTTTCTGCGTTAGATGGCAGGCATGGCGAAGAAAAAGTGCAATTCTATAAGGAAAGAGTGGGCCCACTTCAGATCTGCACCCTCCTCGCTCTCTGAATGACTCGGCCCCTGGCTATTTCGTCTTGAAGTTCAGAAGGACTGAAGGTGGGACGTACGGAAACCGAGAGTCAGACCATGAGACGTAGGGAAGTTGTCAGGTGTTCCGAACTTTTCAGAGTTTCAACGAGGTTTCGTGCCCAGGCAGGTGGGGTGACATGCACAGGATCTCACCGGAACCCAAGAAGGACAAGTTATCAGTTGGCGTGGCCGCTCGTGAGAAGGTGATTCAAGTCTCCGCGCACTTTCAGCGGGCTACCCGACTCCGGAGCCGAAAATCAGTCCTCAGCGTGACGTGCTTTGAGCATCGCCGAAAAACGAGCGGCCTTCTCCTTCCGGCGCTTTTTGGCGCTGGGCTTTTCAAATCGCCTACGCAGGCGAAACTGCTGCAGCGTTTGCTCTCGATCCAGTTTCTTTTTGAGCCGGCGGATTGCTTTCTCAACCGGTTCACCCTTCTTCAACTTCACCTCAGTCATAGGTTAGATTTAGCGTGTAGCGTAAGAGCGTTTGACAGGGCACCTGCTCTCGATCGGCGCGCTTTCGTGTTCCCATGCAGCGCAGTTCCCCGGTCACGATCTTCTGGCATCCAGCCACTGCCTTGGCCAGCGGTTGGCTCAAATCAAAATCGCCGCCGACACACTCGCCGCCTGGGCAGGCAAACCACAGCGCGGACCTGGCAAACTCCACGTTCAGCTTACATTTCATCTCCCCGTTCTTGGTGATTCCCGCAGCGTCGTAATACTCAAGCAGCGATTTCAAAGACTTCAGTCGCGGGAATTTCTTTACCATGATCGGCGATGCATCGATCAGTTCTCGCTGCTTCAGTCGATACTCCTGTCGCCGAGTGCGCTTAGTTACCTGCATGATCAGCTTTTTCTGGTTCACGCGTAGCTCCATGAGAATTCCTGACGCATTCTTTTCAAAATCGCTCCATCTCCGGCAAGATTTCCGGCATAAAGCCTGCTTTCCATTTCATCATCGGCCCGCCCAGCAGTTGGTTTCCATCCGAACGGGAATGGGTCGAGCCATAGCAAACCAATGAAATCCTCACTTGAAGATTGGTAGAGCCAGGAAGGATCCAATCACAGGGTTAGCCATTCAGGCAGGAAATGCAAGCTTCATCTGAGCCATGCGCTCAGAGTTTCCCGATCAGCCTTTAGATGCTTTAACAACTGCTCCCGGGTGCCTTTGGAGTCACCATCTTTCCAGTCGTATTCCACATGCAGTGAAATCGGTTGCGAATAGTTCATTTCCTTGAGCAATTGGAAATATCCCGTGGCATGAATATCGCCTTGTCCCAAAGGAACCCATTGCCGGGGCAATTTTACGTCTTTGACGTAAACGATCTTTACCCAGCGCCGAAGTCTCTCAAAATGCGGCAACCATTGCTTACCGTGCATCACCAGAGCGTGCCCGATGTCAAAGGCCACGCCCAGGTGCGCCGGATCGAGTCCGGCAATGAGCTCGGCCATTTGCCCCAAATCACCGCCCATGTAACCCGTCGTTCCGGCCTGGGAATGGTTTTGGAACAATCCGGTTATGCCGAGTTCCGCGTTGAGCTCGGCTAAATCCTTCAAGCGCGCCTTAACTTCGGCAATTTCATTCTCGAGTGCGCGGCCCGGCTTCGGGCTCCGGAATCCCAACCGGTAATGCCGAATTCCCAGGGACCTGGCGGTCCGCAGCACCTGATTGGTGAAGGGCGAGCCAATTTCGGTAATGCTCGTTACGATCAGCGGCATGGTCAGCTTCCGGGCCTTGAGCGCCGCGACGTATTTCGGCAAATCCTCCTCCACGCGCTCCGGCAAGACCTCACCTCCCGGGCGCACTGGGCAGTCAATACCGAGTAGTCCAGCCGCTGCGGTCAGCTCCGCCGCCTGCTCGTAATCCAATTTGAGCTCCTGATAGATCTTACTAAAAACGACAATTTCGGGAGCCCGACGCGAACCTTGAGCAAAACCTGGCTGGACACCAGCCAACCAGGCGGAAGTCGTGGCCATGCCCGCGGCCGCAACGAACCGGCGACGAGACCATGATTTTCCGCAGTTGTTCTGGTTAATCACGCACCGCCTCCAGCTTTACATAGTCCAGGCCAAACATGTATGCCTTTTCCGCGGCGGGATTCGCGCCGATGATCTCCGCAGAAAGCACATGTTGTCCCGCGGACAACTGATGCGTCCCCAGGTCCAAAACCTCCGAAGGCACGACTTCGGGATGGTACAGGTCGACGGACGGGCCTTGGTTCTTTCCGTCAAGGCCAAGCTGCACGATGCAGTAGTCCCGAGCTTTGGTGAGCCTGGTGGTGACCTGGTACTTTCCCGCCTTGTCCACTGGGAGCGCGAGTTCCAGTCGGTCGCCTGGCTTTGCGTTAATCCACCAAAGGTGGGAGTCGTTGCTCCACTGCCCTTCGGCGAAACCGGTGAGATCCTGTTCCTGAGGTGTCCCGCCGGTTTTGCGGAGCACTTTCAGCCGCTCACCCTCGATCACTCCCGGGACTTTGAAAGTTTCCACCGGAGTCCAATAGCCAACGCGTTGTCCGAAAGGCGTCGGCTCGATGGGATCCACGCCGCCGGCAGCCAGGTAGAAGTAAGCCACACCCGCGTACAAAGTCGGGCGGCGGTTTGGATAGTACTTTTCAATAAAACCTTCGAAGGACTTGTGAAAAGGAACATTATCGGCAATGTGCCAGCGATTTACCGAAACGTGGCCACGGTTGTTGCCATCATTACGGGTTTGATTGTGGTAGGCGTTCTGAAACAACTGCGGATCGCACCAGGCATACCCAAAATAGTCCTCCGAGCCAGTACCGATCGTTGAAGGGAAAGCTTCACCATCCACATGAAATTTCTCGTCCCCTTCCCCCCACCAACCGCCGCGAGGATTCCACACATGCAGCATGACTCCCACGAAACGTCCGGAACCTGTCGCTTTCATGATCGTCCAATCGATGGCGCGTTCCGGTTCGGGGGGCGGCAACACGTCGCGGTGCCATTTGGCATGGAACCGCCCGAGTCGCGAGGGATCGTCCTGCAGTCGTTCCGAATAAATCTCATAATCCAGCGAAGCTGCAAAGCCGCCCTCGTTGGTGAAGGCGACCTCGGCTGACCTCGCAAAGGGCATATACCAGTTGCAATACCACCAACCGTCCGCATCCCGGCCAAGAGGCAGTGAGCGACACGGATTTATTCCCGGCGCGCTGCCGAAGAAATCACCGACCGGCGACCACACCGCGGGCTGGGATGAACCGTCCCAGCGGATTTGCATTACGAGCGCGCGCATCGCCTCGAGGGTTTGCTCCGGATTCTCAACCTTAGGACGCACTCGAATGCACGTGATCGCCCCCGGACCGGACAGCGTTGCCTGGGTTTGTGCATTGGCGCCGTGCAGTTGTCCTTGGGCCGCCGGTTTCGCGCCCGCCTTTCGTGCCGGCCCCAGCTCGGTCAGTCGCTGATTGGCACGCGCCAGGGCCGCGATGTCCGGAGCCGTCAAAGCCATTTTAAAGGTTGGAACCTGGGTGTTTTCGGGGAATATGGAATAAACAAAATGGTAGTACAAGCCCCAATCAGGATCAGCGACAATTTTACAGGATTTCTGGAACGGAATCGGAGTGTAATTGTTGCAGCCCCGGGCGACGGTATGCACCAGGGCGGGCTGATCAAACGGCTTGGTCTTGCCATCAAAGTACGCAGTGAATGGTAAATCCACGACCGGAACTGGCTGACCATCCAGATAGATTCGAACATGACCACTTTTGGGGGCGGCGGACCAAATCCGCCAGATGCAGCCAGGGCCCTCCATTTCCGCCAGCACCAGTTGGCCATTTTCCTTCCGAATGATGCCGTCACCGTCGCCGTTGGCATCCCACTGCAAATATTTCCCGGTAGCCGTGTCAAACCGACTCTTTCGGTCGTAGCTGGACCATTGCCGTCCTTGTTCGCCGGGTTCCGGCAGCACTGCCAGTTGTTCGAGGCCGACCACCCGCCCCACCAGGTCTGGGTAGCTGAGGGAAGCGGCGTGAAGCGCGCTGGTCAGGCCCATCAGGGCCACGCTGGTTGAAAGGAGAAATTTCATAAGTTGAGGGGTGTTAAACAAGCGGAAGTCAGGAGCCGGAAACTGTGGCACATAGCCGCATGTATAAATTCAGCGCGCGCGTTTGAAAAGCGTTTTTGTATCCTGGCAACTCGAAGCGAATCAGCACTCCGAGCCTGCCGGTGGCAACTAAAGCTTGCACCGGAAAATTTTCCCGGTAAACACCTTGCCCATGCCAGGTCAAACCACCAGCACCCAAACAGCAGCAGGCACTACCTCGCCCTTTGCGAGGCACTGGCGCTTGCGTCCCGACGTGGATTTTCTCAACCACGGATCGTTTGGCGCATGCCCTATTCCCGTGCTGGACTTTCAGTCACACTTGCGGAGGAAAATGGAGGAGGAGCCCGTGCAGTTCCTGTGGCGCCATTTCGAAATGCGATTGGGTCCCGTGCGACAACAACTCGCGGAGTTCCTCGCCGTCGATCCAGCCAGCCTCGTCCTGATTCAAAACGCCACTGCTGGAGTCAACGCGGTCGTGCGCTCCCTTAGCCTGCAACCTGGAGATGAATTGCTAACCACGAGCCTGGACTATAACGCCTGCCGGAATGTGCTCGTGGCCGCCGCCGGCCAGCATCGCGCCGAGGTGGTCATCGCGCCGGTACCTTTTCCGTTGGCCTCCCCTCAGCAGGTAGTCGATGCCGTAATGGCTAAAGTCACGCATAGGACACGCCTCGCCCTAATTGATCATGTGACTAGCGACACCGGAATGGTGCTACCGGTGAAAGCGATCGCCGCAGCATTGCAGGCGCGCGGGGTGGAAACCTTGGTGGATGGCGCCCATGCACCCGGCATGCTGGAGCTGAATATTTCCCAACTGGATGTCGCAGCGTACACGGGCAACCTGCACAAATGGGTCTGTGCGCCCAAAGGCGTTGCCTTTCTTTACGTGCGCCCGGATCTGCAAAGCCAGTTGCAGCCTCCGGTGATCAGTCACGGCAATAACCGGCCGCGACCGGAGCACACATCGTTCCAAGATCGATTCGACTGGAACGGAACATTCGACCCCACCGCCTGGTTTTCCATCGGTCAGGCCTTGGACTTTATGGGCGGACTGCTACCGGGTGGGTGGCCGGAATTACGCGCGGCCAACCGCAAACTGGCCGTCGCGGCCAGAAAATTGTTGTGCGAAACGTTCGAGGTTCCCCCGCCCTGCCCTGATTCCATGGTGGGTTCGCTGGCCACCATTCCCCTTCCAAGCCGCTTCCAGGATCGACCTCCTGTTGCAACTAGCAAATTGGATCCGGACCAGGTTGATTTGTACGATCAACACCATATCGAAGTTCCATTCATGCGCTTCGGCGTTCCCGCCCGCCGCTATTTGAGGATCTCCGCACAAATCTACAATACCCCGGCCCAGTACGAACGCCTGGGCAGAATCGTCAACCGGTTGACTCCCCATTGATCCTCCTGCCGCCGGAATTTAGTTCGTTCCATCAAAAATATGTTTTTCAGGAGCGTGGGTTTTCAGTTAGTTTATCTTTTTTGACATCGATGAAGATTGAAAGCGAACGAAAGTTGCTGAGCGGTGATGAAGCCATCGCGCTAGCCGCACGGCATGCCGGCGTAGCGCTGGGTGCAGGCTATCCCGGGACTCCGTCCACCGAAATTCTCGAGGCCTTCGCCGAATACGGCGGACGCGGGCAATGGTCGCCCAACGAAAAAGTTGCGCTCGAAGTCGCCATCGGTGCGGCGTTTGGTGGTGCCCGTGCCCTGTGCACCATGAAGCACGTGGGTTTGAACGTCGCCTCGGATCCGCTATTCACGGCTGCTTACACCGGGGTGACGGGAGCCCTGGTAGTAGTGACCGCCGATGACCCCGGCATGGCCTCGAGCCAGAATGAGCAAGACAACCGGCGCTACGCGGTGGCCGCGGCTTTGCCCATGCTGGAACCCTCCAGCTCACAGGAGGCATACGATTTTGTATTTCGAGCGATCGAAATCTCGGAGCGCTGGAAGATTCCGGTGCTCCTGCGGGTCACCACTCGCGTCTGCCATAGCTACACCACGGTCGTGCCTCGCAACGTCCCTGTTGAGGTCCGACCTGGTGATTATTCCAAAGACATCAAATCCCGGGTCATGATCCCGGCTCATGCGCGCCCGGCGCACCGCCGATTACGGCAAAAGCTGGCAGAGATGCTCGCCTATAACGAAAGCTGCGATCTGAATTTCATAGTGCCAGGCGATCGGTCGGTCGGAGTCATCACCTCAGGAATTTCTTACATGCATGTGCGCGAGGCCTTGCCCACTGCGTGCGTGCTGAAGCTCGGCTTCACCCATCCCCTGCCGTTGGACCGCATCAAGGCTTTCGTGGATAGCGTGGATCGCTGCCTGGTGATTGAGGAAGGCGACCCATATCTTGTCGATGCCATCCGCGCCGCCGGATTGAAGGTGGAAGGCAAGCCGGAGAGCTTCCGGTTTGGAGAACTGGATGTTCCCCGGGTGCGCCGCATCATTAATCATGACCTTACTCCCGAAATTCCCAAACCGACAGGTAAGCCGCCCCAACTCTGCGATGCCTGCCAATACCGGGTGGTGTTTGAATCCTTGCGCCGGCGCGATTGCATTGTCGCCGGGGACATTGGCTGTTACACGCTGGGGGTGCTGCAACCGTTTGAAGCCATGGATTCTTGCGTATGCATGGGGGCGAGCCTTGGCGTGGGCTTGGGACTGCGTCATGTGCTGCCAGAGGCACAAGCCCGGCGCGTGGTCAGCGTCATCGGCGACAGCACCTTCATGCACAGCGGCATCAATGGTCTCGTCGAAATGGTATACAATCCGCCCCCCACTGGTCATGTGCTCGTGATTCTTGACAACGCCACCACCGCCATGACCGGCCACCAGGAGCACCCAGGCACCGGTCGCACCCTCAGCCACGAGCCCACCAATCGGGTGGTGATGGAGGATTTGGCCCGCGCCCTCGGCATCAAGCGGGTCTTCGTAATCGAACCTCGCTTTGGCACCAGCGAGTTTGACCAACTACTGGGGGAATGCCTGGACCGTAAAGAATTGTCGGTCATCATCGCACGCCGTCCGTGCATCCTCATCGCAAAACAACTCAAGCAATACGCCGCTCGCGAAGAAGCCGCATGCGAGTGTGATACCAAACCAGCTTTATGCCAGTAGAAGTAACCAATATTGTCGTTGCCGGAATCGGCGGTCAGGGCGTGCTGAAAGGCACCGACATCCTCGCCGAGGTCGCTTTGCGTGCCGGATTTGACGTTAAGAAAAGCGAGATTAAAGGCATGAGCCAGCGTGGCGGGTCCGTCACTGGCGAGGTGCGGTTCGGACCAGAGGTTTATAGTCCAATGGTGCCCACCGGCGAGGCCGATTTTCTGCTCGTGCTTGAGCCCACACAGGTGGCACCCAATCGGCATCTGCTGCGACCGGAAGGTGTGTTAATGACACCGGCGGAAATCAACGCGGACGAACTGCCGAATAAGAAGGCGATCAACGTGGCCCTGCTAGGGGTGTTGAGCGCGCACTTGCCTATGAATGAGCAACTCTGGCTGGCTTCGCTCCGCGAAGGGTTCGATTTGTCCTTCTTCGAAGCCAACAAACAGGCATTCCTGCTGGGCCGCAACCTCAGGGCCAAGGCCAATCCTTGAGTTCGCCCCGCAGCCAATAAACGTGGAGACACTGCGTCGAGTCATGGCCAGAGACCAGTTCGCACGGCTGTGCGATATCGAGTTAGTGTCTGTCAGCCCCGGCCAAGCCAGCGCCCGGATGAATTTGGATCAGAAGCACCTCAACGGCATCGGCACAATCCAGGGCGGGGCCATTTTCACGCTCGCAGATTTCGCCTTCGCGGCCGCGTCCAACTCGCACGGTGGCCTGGCGGTGGGAATCAACGTCACCATAAACTATTTCAAGGCCGTCACCACGGGCGTGCTCCACGCCGAAGCGAAAGAAGTCTCGCTCCACCACAAGCTGGCGACCTATCTCGTTGAAGTCCGTGATGGCCCCGGGGACCTCGTCGCTTTGTTCCAGGGAACGGTCTATCGGAAATCGTCCGGGAAGTAGCGGGTTGCCAGGTGCGTTTAAAAACAGAACACACGTGTATGGTGCTGATTCAGACCATTCCCGCAGACACCCTCCCCTACCCAACCATGGCTTGAAAGAGTTGCGAGGCTTTGACCGTGTTGATTCCTGCTTTCGCCAGCGCGACACCGGCAGCATCGGGGTCAGCAAACCGGAACGCCAGCAACGCCCGGTTCTCGTTTTTGACCGTGAAGCCGTACATGTATTCGACGTTAAGTCCGGCTTGGGTGATCACCTCCAGGATATCCGCCAGGCCACCCGGTTTATTGGGCACTTCCACCACCAGGATATCCGTCTCCTTCACGATAAATCCTTGCGCCTCTAAGAGGGACTTTGCCGTTTCCCAATCGCGTAGGATCAGGCGCAGGATGCCGAAGTTGCTGGTGTCGGCCAGGCAGAGGGTGAGGATGTTTACACGGCCCTGGGCCAGGATTTGCACGGGCCGGCTCAAAGTGCCGGGCTTGTTTTCCAGGAACACGGAGAGCTGCTTAACTTTCATGGCGGGGATGTGGTTTAGAGTTTGCGTTGATCAATTACTCGCTTGGCTTTGCCTTCGCTGCGCTGAATGGCGCGGGGTTGGACCAGCCGGACATTGGCGTGCAGGCCGACCGTGATCTCGATGGATTTTGACAATTGCCCCTGCAACCGTTCCAGGGCGCCTACGGTGTCGCTGAAAACCTCCGGCGTGACCTCAACCTGTACCTCCATGATGTCCAGGTCACGCTCGCGGCTGAGCACAATTTGATAATGCGGTAGCGCTCCTTCGACTTTGAGCAAGGCGGATTCGATTTGGGACGGATAAACATTCACGCCCCGGATGATGAACATGTCGTCGCTGCGTCGTGAGATGCGCTTGATGCGGCGCAGACTCCTTCCGCACTCGCATTGCTGACGGGTCAGGGCCGTGATGTCGCGCGTGCGGTAGCGCAACATCGGCATGGCCTCTTTGGACAAAGTAGTGAGAACCAACTCGCCCTCTTCCTCGTCTTGTAGGACTTTACCCGTCTGTGGGTCGATGATCTCGGGGTAAAAATAGTCCTCAAAAATGTGAGGGCCGCACTGGCAGTGACATTCCATCGCCACACCCGGCCCCACGATTTCGGAGAGGCCGTAAATATCGTAGGCCTTGATGCCGCTCAACGCCTGGATGCGTTGCCGCATCGATTCGGTCCACGGTTCAGCGCCAAAGATGCCGGCGCGCAACGCCAGCTTTTCCAGGTCGACACCACTCTCAGCCGCTTGATCCAGCAGATGCAGAAAATAGCTCGGAGTGCAGCAGATGGCAGTCACTCCGAAATCTTTCATGACCATGAGCTGACGCTGAGTATTGCCGCCCGAGATCGGGATGACGGTGGCGCCCAACGCCTCAGCCCCATAATGAGCACCCAAACCGCCCGTGAAGAGTCCGTAACCGTAAGCATTCTGAACGATATCCCCTTCATGCACCCCGCACGCGGCAAAACTTCGCGTCATCACGTTGGTCCACACCTGGAGATCATTTTTTGTGTAGGCCACCACGATGGGTTTGCCGGTCGTACCGCTCGAAGCGTGCAACCTCACGATGTCCTTCATAGGACGCGCGAACAAGCCGAAGGGATAGGTGTCCCGCAGATCGCTTTTTACCGTGAACGGCAAAAGCTCAATGTCAGATAGGGTGCGGACCGCCGCCGGCGTGAGCGATCGTTCTTCCATCCGTGATCGAAAAAGTGGCACATGGTCATAGGCAAGTTGCACCATCGATTTTAGCCGGTGCAATTGCAGGCTGCGCAATTGTTCACCCGGCAGGAAATCGGGCGCACTCACCGGGTGAAACCTGGGTGATGACGACAGACTCTGATGGTTGCTCATAGTTGGCGGCGCACTAACGGTCAGTGGGGCACTATTAAAGCAGTTCGGTCGCCGCTGGCAATGTTTTTGCCAATCTGATCGATGCACTAATCCCAGTCTGAGGCAATAGAACCGCGCCCCAGACAAAACAGACCGATCTCGCCGTGTGATCGACGATCCATCGTCAGTGGGTTTTCAATTACCTGCGTCGCGGTCGATGGATGATGCTTTCCAGACTAGACTGCGCCAAGCCATGCGCGATATTTGCACAACCAATTAATCATCAACAATTTAGGATGACAGCAGGTGTCCCGACAGGTCAAGGCCACCTGCCATTTGAATTCCAGGGGTTAACGCTTGCGCTGACGGGGAACATGGTGATAATTATTCTAACGTCTAAAACACCCTAAAAAGCATGGTTTAAAAAACCTTCAAATTCGTCCCTGCTATGAACACAGCAAATTCAATACGATTAATAGGATTGTTGTTGGCCACAAGTTTTGCCGCGACTGCCGCGCCGATCAAATTCCGCGTCAACATGGAATACCAGATCAGCAGCGGAGGCTTCACAGTGGGCTCCGACACGGTCGAAGCAAAAGGCAGTTTTAACGGTTGGGGAGCGGGCGTCGCACTTTCCCCGAGCGCTAGTGACGCCGGCATCTACGAAGGAACCTATGATGTTACTGATCCCGTCGGCACCACGATCCAGTTTAAGTTCCACATTTATGGCAGCCGTGACACGTGGGAAGGTATTCAAGGTTACATTTATACCAACGGTGGAAATCGGGCTTTTGTCTACTCCGGCGTGGCCGACAGTACCATGCTGGTCCATTTCGCGGACCAATGGGGAGGCACGCTCCCAATGACGGTTTCAGTGGATATGGGGCCACAGACGCTGGCCGGGAACTTCACCCCAGGGACGGACACGGTCGAGCTTAAGGGCTCGTTCAATGGGTGGGGCGGCGGTATGGCCTTAACCAATGATTCCGGATCGGCTACTCCCAACATTTACTCGGGCACTTTCGACGCCACCGGCCCGGCACCGAACAGCTTGATCGCTTACAAATTCCACTTCTATGGCGGTCATGACAAGTGGGAGTCCGATCCAAATCGTCTCATGATGATGCTGAGCAACGGCGTCACCGCGCCACTGACTTGCTTTGATCGCGCCTGTGCGGTGCCAGTCAAAGTGGCCGCTTACCTCCAGGTAAACATGAACGCGCAAGTGCCTATGGGAACCTTTGACTACGGGACCAACGAAGTGTGGGCCCGTGGCGATAGTTTTGGTGGCTGGGGTAATCCGCCGCAAGGTCTGCAGCTATTCCAGGATTCCGCCAGGCCCGGGATTTACACCAACACCTGGACTGCCCTGCAGGTGCCCGGAGCCCCAATCCAGTTTAAGTTTACCATCTGGAATCCCACGGCCGGATCGACCAAATGGGAGGACAACATCGGTGGCAACCGGACGGTCGTCTGGAGCGGCACCGAGCCCGTCGATGCCGCTGGCAACCATGTGCAGAACTACGGCCCGGTGTACTTCGACAACGTTTCGCCTTCCGACATCCTCATGACCGACACCTATGTTACCTTCCGGGTTGATATGGCCAACGCCATGACCATGGGCGGAACGCCGTTTGATCCTGTAAATGACACATTGTGGGTTAACGGCGAGTTCTTCCCGAATGGCTGGTGGACTTGGGGTGGCAGCGGCCCGGCTGGCTCCGCACTCACCAATGATCCGGGCACTTCCATTTATTACTCGATGGAACCTTACCTGGTGCCCAAGGGACATTCGGTTGCCCTGACCTACAAGTACGGCATCAACGGTGCCGACAATGAAGCTGCCTCTGGCAATAACCACATTCGTTACATCCGGCTGCTTGGCAATTACACCATGCCTTTGGATAAGTTCGGCAGCATGGTGCGCGAAGAGGTTGTCG
This sequence comes from Verrucomicrobia subdivision 3 bacterium UBA693, assembly GCA_002298785.1. GTDB lineage: Bacteria > Verrucomicrobiota > Verrucomicrobiia > Limisphaerales > UBA8199 > UBA693. Next base: position 193,282 of record DBMR01000059.1, on the reverse strand, counting down.
GTTCAGCCACTGCGGCTCGCAGCGGAAACCAGATCGTCGTGAGTTGGAATGGCCGCCCAGGTGTTCACCTGCAATCCAGGGCGTCGCTGACCAGCGGATCCTGGACTGACGTCGCCGGCACCGAAGGAGCAAGTTCGGCCAGCTTTCCGGTAAGTGGCGCTCCCAGCTATTTCCGGCTGATCAAGCCTTAGTCCAAGTTAGAAACCACTCGCCGGTGCATCCGGCAAGATTCTCCAAGAGCCTGCTTCGGCAGGCTCTTTTTCTGGCCACTGCGGCTGACGGGGGGACATCGCGGCGGTTTAGACCCTAACTGTAGATGATCAATTGGATATTCTCGGGCAGGTCCTTTGCTACCCGGTTAGCGACATCACCTTTAAACAACTGCGCCAGGGTGCGGCGATGACGCGCGCCCAGGATCAGAAAATCAATCCCTAAAGTTGCCGCGAGGTCCAACACCGTAGCGGCAGGATTCTCACTGACGGTGTAGAGCGGGATGACCTGGACGTTATGTTGCGCGCCCAACTCCAGCATACTGTACATGATCTTGGCCGCTTCGGCATCCTGCTGCCATTTCGGCCGCTCCGCCGCTTCCAGGGGGCCGGGCAAAGTCACCGCCAGTTCCTTCACATAGAGCACGTAGAGCGGCCCCTGCCGCAACCGTGCTTCTTCCAGTGCGAAGCGCAAAACCGGCGTGAGGCCACGAGCTGCCACCAGTATCGATTGCCCGGTTCCGAGGTTAATGTGGAAGTCCGGGGGTAATTCCGGAGCTACGTGTGCCGCCAATTTCTCACTGACGGTAAGGGTGCGCAAACCGGCCCGCTTTTGAGACCAGGCCCGCAAAGCCATTCCGACTCCCACCACACAACAGGCAAAGAACAAAGCGTCATTCTTGGTGCGCGCAATGGTCAGTTCCACCGCCAGCAACACGACAAAAGTGACCGCCATGAAACCGCGCTCATACCAGGCCAGCGGGAGGCGCCTATTGAGCGTGCAGGAACCGAGGTTTACGGTAATAGCACCCACCACGCCGATGGCATAAAGGCCTGCCAGGATTTCCATATTTGGCGCCAGCACGGCCACCGCAAAGGGCAAGCCGGCGGCGATCCCGAGCGGAATCCAAGGCACCCCATGAAGGTTCAAGCGCGTGAAACTGCGCGGCATTTCACCGTCCCGCGCCATCATGTAGGAAAGCCCGATCAGCGCGCCAATGGCCGTATTTACGGCACTGAGAAGGAGCAAGCCAATCACGATGCCGGTGACAATGCCAAAAATGGCCGCAAAATCGTTTCCGAAGGCCAGGCGACCATACTCCTCGCCCAAATACCGGATCATATCCTCCCACCGACTCTGCAGCTCCGGAGCTTTGGATCGAGGCAGCGAAAGCATGGCCCAGCCCAGGAAAATCGTACCAAATACCACTTCACCCGCCACCGGTAGAATGGCCTTGCGGGACGTCTCTGTCACCCTCGGCTGATCATGTGAGGAGTGAGGATCAAGTTTCATCACTCCTGTCAAATTCGCGATGGCTTCCACGCCACTGAGCGCGAGAATAACGCCGGTGAAGGCGAGCCAGTTTTTGGTAAACCCCTGATGCCACACCTCGAGATTTTGGGTGCTCAGGTGCGGAACACTCATACCAATGATGAACAGCACCACGACAACCATTGGGATGGCCAGCCCACCCGCGAAATTCCCAGTGTGCTTTGGGCCAAAGTAGTTGATCCCGCCAACGACGAGAATCGTGCAGGCATTGGCCCACGGTATCCAATGGGAAGGGACGCCAAAGTAGCTCATGGCCGCCCAGCCGCTTAATGCGGCCGTAACACTAAAATTGGCGACCAGGAGCAAAGCGCCAATGGCAGCGAGCACACGACTCTGATCCCGCGCAGCCGAGTAGACACCTCCTCCGTCCGGAAAGTGCTTGCAGATGACGATGTAGTTGTAGCCGACCGCGGCGGTCAAAAGGCAGACACAGACGATGATCGGCAGGGCTCCATAACTAGCGGCGACAAATGCCAGGCCAATTACGTAGGCTTTGCTGGTACCCCAATCGCCATACAACAGTGCCGCGGCACGTTTCCAATCGAGATTGCGAGGTCGATGCATGTTTAAGACCGGAAGGGAGCTCCCCCCGGCAATGCACCCGCATGGTTCCACGCACTCGGCCTTATCGCTTTCACGACTTGAGTCATCAGCGCGAAATATGCGAGCCCACACCCTGCCCCGTCAAGTTTCTCCCGGCAAGCCAGGGTGACGCGGGCGGATGAGCTTTTGACAGTGTGGCGGAACTGCTTATTCTCCCAGCGTGCATGTTGTTACTGTTGCATTAGGCAAGCGAAGTTACGAAATCCGGATTGGCGCCGGATTGCTTAGAAATTTGGGCTCGGCGTGCGCCGCAGTTGGTTTGCGCGGACGCTGCGTCGTAATTACTGACCGAATCGTCGCCCCGCTATATGCAGAACCGGCCTGTGCCGCATTGCGGCGGGCCGGATTTGACCCTGTCGTGATCGTCGTACCTTCAGGCGAAAAGGCCAAAGCGCTCAAGACCGTGGAGATTTGTTACCATCGGTTGGCGGCTGCACGGCTGGAGCGCCAGTCTTTTGTGGTGGCGTTGGGCGGAGGTGTGGTGGGGGATTTGGCTGGTTTCGTTGCCGCCACGTATTTGCGGGGCATACCCTTTGTTCAGGTGCCCACGACGCTGCTGGCACAGGTCGATAGCTCTGTCGGCGGCAAAGTGGGAGTGAATCTGCCGGCGGGCAAGAACCTCGTGGGAGCCTTCCACCAACCGCGCCTAGTGTTGTGCGACCTGGAAACCATGGACAGTTTGCCGGAGCGGGAATATCGGTCCGGCTTGGCGGAGGTGATCAAGTATGGGGTCATTTACGACGCCTCGTTTTTTGGCAGTCTCGAAAGGAACATGCCCGGCATCGCTTTGAAGAATCGCCGCGCCCTGACGGAAGTGGTCGCACGGTGTTGTGAGATCAAAGCCGAGGTGGTGAGCCAGGACGAAACTGAATCCGGCCTGCGCGCCATCCTTAACTTCGGCCATACGGTGGGACACGCCCTGGAAGCGATTTCACGCTACGGCAAATATCTGCACGGCGAGGCCATCTCCATCGGGATGGTGGCGGCCTCACACCTCTCCTGCCGCCATTTGAAGTTGCCCAGTGATGACTCGGAGCGAATCGCACGACTCTTGGACCTTGCCGGTTTGCCGACGCAGGTCCAGTTAAAGCCGTCCGAAAAGCGTCTCCTCACCAAGGCCATGCAGCTCGACAAGAAAGTTAGCGGTGGCGAAGTCAAATTCGTGCTTGCCCGGCGAATTGGCGCGGTGGAGTTCGGACAAAAGGTTCCGCTGAGCACCGTTACGTCCGTCCTGGATTGGAGTGCGCCAGCGGAATTCTGATTCCCAAAAAGCCTATTGTGGCCTAACTTCTCCCTCATATATGGTTCTGGTTATCGACAATTACGATAGTTTCACCTACAACATCGTTCAATACTTGGGCGAGATGCAGGTGGAGCTGCTAGTTCATCGAAACGACCAGATTTCCATCGACCAGATTCGCGAGCTCAAGCCGGATCGGATTCTCGTGTCGCCAGGGCCCTGCTCCCCTCGGGAGTCCGGATTATCCAATGAGATCATCCGCACCTTCAGCGCTACGATCCCGACACTAGGCGTTTGCCTGGGACATCAGTGTATTGGCCACGTATTTGGCGGTAATGTGATCGTCAACTACCGGATGATGCACGGCAAGACCTCCCTGATCCGCCACAATGGCAAGGATCTTTTTGCAGGCTTGCCCAATCCGTTTGCGGCCACCCGTTACCACTCACTGGTGATTGAACGGTCCTCCATTCCAGATTGCCTGGAGATTACGGCGGAAACCGAGGAAGGCGAAATCATGGGAGTGCGCCACAAGCAGTTACCCATCTGGGGCGTGCAGTTCCATCCGGAGAGCATCCTCACCGAAAGTGGCCGGATGATCCTCGCCAATTTCCTGAAACTCTGACCGCCAATTCAGCGGCCCGAGTTTTTCCGCAGGACATCCGCCACGCTGACTTCCGCGCCATTCAAGCGTTTGCTCTCATCCGCGGCCTCCATGAAGGCAAATATCTCAATGGTGGCCTCAGGAGAAACTGGCGCCACACCGGTCTTGAAGAACTTCATGATTTCCACCAGCAACGGTTGGTAACCATCAAACGAGCCAATGGGTGCTTCACCCCTATCGCCACGGGCCAGGCCGTGGAATTTCCCGGCTTCCCGGACAATTCCGGTGCGACCGCCCAGCCAGGTTCCCACCACTTCGATCTTGCCGTCCGCCGTGGTCCCACGCTTCACCTTCTCACATCCAGTGCCCATGACAGTGAACAGCGACTCGCTGGCATGCACCCCATACCAAAACAAGTCCGGATGGTGGGGCTCAAGCTCGCAAGGTCCATACGTCTCCGCATAGGTGACTTTCCCGATAGATCCGCCCCGCACCGCCTGCGTGTCCTTGGCGAAGCGCAAGGCGGAAGAACTGAACGCCGGTACATTGGCTTCCTTCAACAAGCGGAAGATTTCGACCGCATCCTTTAGCGATCCGGCGACCGGCTTATCGATGAAAACCGGTTTGCGAGCCTTCAGCACCGGTTTCAATTGCTCGAGGTGGGGGCGGCCATCCACACTTTCCAGCAGCACCACATCCACGTTGCGGCACAATTCCTCGATTGTGGTGTAAAACTTGACCCCGTAGCTCTCCGAGAGCTTCTTGCTGTATTCCTCCACCCGCGACCAACTCGAAGGCACATCCGGGCTGCCACCCTTGTACGCGGCGACGACTTTGCCGCCGGAAACATGTCCAGCGGCGGCGGGATTGTTCAGGGTCTCCGTAAACGCGACCGCATGTGACGTGTCGCAGCCGATAATGCCGATGCGCAGATCCGCAGCTACCACCTGGTTGCAGAAAGCGGCCGTACCAATCATCAAAATGGAGGCAATTAGAACACGCATAAGCGGAACGATACCGGAAGCTGCGGACAGGTCAATTGAAAATCACTTGACGGTATGCCAATGGACTCCAACGCCTCTCGCGCCTTGTAAAGGTCCCTATCCCGCCCGGTTTCAATTATACAGCACTGGCTTTTCACGCCAGTGCTTTTCCCGATCAAAACCATAATCAAAGACCCTGGGACGGCGTTCTCTAAGTCGTACGGATTCCAAGCCCAGATAGAACCCGATGGATTTGGGATTCTTGCCTACACATTCCAGCCGCACGGCGTGCCGCCCCACATCCGGCCAGAAATCGAGCAGATGATGTTCCACGCTTTGAATTTTCTCGCTGTAGCCGTCAAAGACGTCCCCGACTTTCACGCCATCCACGTAAGCCTGGTAGCGGCCGAAGTCATAGGATTGCGTCAGGTTGAGTAGTAATCTCAAAGGTTCCTTGCGGGTGACTTCGAAAGGGATTTCGACCCAGGCGCGTTCCGCATGGGCCGGTTGGTAGAGCAACTGCGGAATAGGATACAATGACAGTTGCTGCTGGACGGCATCACCTTCGCCGTGGTGCGCCACTGCGGCATATTCGCGAGCCTGAACCGTCACCCGCTCAAGGGAGGGAAGTCGTCTTTCCGCCGCCCCTGGAGCCCGTTCCGTAAATGTAGCTTCTCCCGTCTGATACCAGAAGGCCACACTCGAATAATCATCCTCACGCTCATTCCAACTGGTGCTCTTTCCTTGAGGGTTTTCATCCGGGGAAATCCACCCAAAATGTTCAAAGGTCATTTTGATGCCGGTATTAAACACGAAAGGATCGTGAATCTGCCACCGGTAGGCACTTGTATGGCCGCCGACAATGCCCCACTGATCAAAATAGGGCACGCCAAAATAGGGTGTGCTCGCCCGCTTCAAGCCCCATGCGGAGAGGAAGAAGTCCTCGGTTCCCGTGCCCCAAATAGACGGCTCTGATTCTTCATCGATGTAGACCTTTTCATCTCCTTCCCCAAACCAGCCCGGACTCCGGGTGCGCACACTGAGCACGGTGCCCACGTAGTGCCCTTTCCCTTTGGTTTCCAGCACCACATAGTCTTTTCCTTTAGCCACCGGATATTCCTGACGGTATTGCGCATGGAAGTAAGGCGTTTCCGCGGGCAAATCCACCTCCTTTACCCAATCAATGTTGAAGTACAGCAGGCTGATTGGGTTGGTGCTTTGATTAACGATCTCGACCCGCGCCGATTTCCTGAACGGCATGCGCCAAAAGCAATTGTAGGAATCGGCGTCCTCCACCACGACGGGCTGGCTGATAACTTCGCTGCGCTCGCCGAACGAGTTCGCGAAAAAATCTCCCACCGGGGCCTCAACTCCAGGACGGGCGCGGCCGTCCCAGTAGATCCGCAGCAGCATCTCCTGGTGATTGGCCGACCCGTTCTTGGCCCAAGCCTGGGGCTCCGGCCCGAGGAAAGTCATCCAGATATGGGTGATCGCTCCCGGCCCTTCCACGTCCATCAGGACTTTAGTGCTTCCCGGGGGAACAGTTTGATTATCTGAATTGCTGGCCTCGTCGAGATCGCCTTTAGGCTTGGCTTTGGGATCGTAGCGCCCATCAGCCCCGGCGCGATGGGTGGAACTGGCCCGCTGGCTCCGCCCCTCCTGGGGGCGTGCCAAATCTGCCAGGCTGCCACTCCTCGCACAAGGCACCCACAACAACAACAGCGCCAGGACGGTCCACCTGACCTGGCCGCGCAAGGTCCTTAATCGCATGCCGGATTAAAACCTCCCCAGCGCGGCTCGGCAATGCAGAAACCAACGGCAGTTCAGTGCGTGGGCACCGCCGGGTCGGCCTACTTGATCGTAGCCGAGAAACTGCCGGTCGCAGTGATCAGCTTCGTGTGATCATCCTGATTGAAAAGCACGAACGTAAAGCTGCCCGCGATGGTTTTGGCGGTAGGATTGTAGTTGGCTTGAATCGTGCCGGATTGGCTTTCGAATCCGGCACCGGTTTGATTACCAAAAATCTCGGTAACGAAGGCGTCGTTATTGTGCACGGTCAAGGTGTTCGCCCCCTCTTTTAGCCCATACATACTGAAGGTGATGGTGCGCTGGCCAAACGGCGACTTCAGGATCGCCTGAGTACTGTTCACCAGGACGTTTCCCGGCGAACGATCCACCGCCACTGCCTGGGTTGATTTGAAATCCCAACTCTCGGCGCCGGTAATTTTGGCCGTCACCCCCGCCGCCGGCGGAGGCACCGATCCGGCCCGGGTCACCAACTTGTCGGTGGCGGTCCACTGGCTGATGCCTTTATTGAGCAACTTTGCGGCGGCGACCGCGCTGGTAGTCGCATTCGCAGAGTCAAGAGTCGCAAACAACGCATCCAGGCTTTTCTGGGCTGCGATTTTCGACGGCGAGGCATACGCGGCCGCCAGGCTGTTCGAGCTCTGCCGGGCCATTCCGTAAAGCAATGAAAGGTACTGATCTACCGCACCGTCTACATTGGGCTGCAGGGCTGCGGCGCGGCTGGTTTTGTCCAAGGCGGCGCTCACGGTGCTAAGCAATTTGAGATCGTTCGGCAGACTCGACACCCCGGGTTTGTCAATGGTGGCCAGTGTGGATTTTAAAGCTGAAATGGCTTTCTTGTCCACCGGCACGGTGTTGGAAAGCACGATCAATTGTTGTGAGATCGACGCTTTGACCGGATTGAAATAGGGCAGCAAGACTGCCGCTCGGCCGGGTGTATGGAGGAATAGACAAAACGTAGTAGTGAGCAGGAGCAATGGCTTCATGATTTTTAGTAGTTTTCTCCTACCATGAACCTGTGCGCGCATCAATAGAAATTCGTATCCGTAGAATTACCTATGCTTTTCATCACCGGTAGCTAATGGACCATCCGGGCGCAAGCGCCCGGAAAATTATGACGCGCTATTCCCGGAGTTTTCGGTTGTTCCGGCAGCCGTTTTTGGCACCCTCTTCGCCCAATACAAAGATATGATGGATCAGGTAAATCTCGGCATGATTGGCGGCGGCACAGTGGGCAGCGGCGTGGTGCATGCGCTGCAACAGAACGCGGAACTGATGACCTCCCGGACCGGTGTGCTAATTCGGCTGGCCAAAGTGGCGGTCAAGGCCTTGGACGAACCCCGCCCCTACCCCATTCCACGGGTGCTCATGACCACTGATTGGCAAGCCGTGGTTAATGATCCGCAAATCCAAATGGTGACGGAACTCGTGGGCGGCACCACATTGGCCCGCACGATCGTCCTGGCTGCCCTTAGGCTGGGCAAACCGGTAATCACGGCCAACAAGGCGCTGCTCTCCGCCCACGGTGAAGAACTATTCGCCGCAGCCGCAAAGCACGGTACCAACCTTTATTACGAAGCCAGCGTTTGTGGCGGCATCCCCATCATCAAAGCATTGCGGGAAGGCTTCGTCGGCAATCGGATCACCCACCTTTACGGCATCGTCAACGGCACCTGCAATTACATCCTCACCCGGATGAAGCTGGAAGGCGCCGACTTTGACACGGTTTTGAAGGACGCTCAGGCGCAGGGTTACGCGGAGGCGGAACCGTCGCTTGATGTCGATGGCCATGATGCCCAGCATAAAATTGGGATCCTGGCTTCGCTGGCTCACGGCTTTTGGGTTAACCCCAAGGATATTTACGTGGAAGGCATCCGGCATATTTCCCGAATCGATATCCAGTTTGCCGACCGGCTTGGTTACACGATAAAGTTGCTGGGCATTATCAAGATTCTGCCAGCCGCCACGACCAAGTCCCGCAAACCTGGCAGCACTGCCGGTGCGCGCGTCCAGGTCTCGGTCTACCCTACCCTCGTGCCCAACACCCATGTTCTTGCGAATGTGAATCATGTCTTCAATGCTGTGTTTGTGAGGGGGAACATTGTTGGAGATACGCTTTTTTACGGACGTGGCGCCGGCAAGGATGCTACCGCTAGTGCGGTTTTGAGCGATTTGGTCGATGCGGCCCTGGACCTGAAGTTCGCCACCCCGCATCGCATCCCTCCATTCGCGCCACATGAGAAAGCGGGTGCCGTCGCCAGGATCGAAGACGTGGTTTCGCGGTACTTCGTGCGGCTGTCCGTGAGCGATGTGCCAGGCACCCTGGCCAGGATCACCAGGATCCTCGGCGAGGCTCGGATCGGTATCTCCTCGGTAATTCAGCCGGAGGGGCATGAGGGAGAAAGCGTTCCCTTAATTCTGATGTTGCATACCGCTGCCAGCGGGACGGTGACCGCGGCACTGTCGACTATCAGCAAATTACCAGTCGTAAAAGCTTCCCCAGTGCTGCTGCGCGTGGAGACTTTTGAATAACTGACTCCTAAACCTGGATCGATCGAGCCGCGGTGATTAATCGCGGCTTTCTTGCATCTTCCACCGACGGACTAGATACCAACCATAGGTTGCCACCATGATAGCAATTTATGCTGATAACTGATAAGTGCGTCAAATAATTTGTTAAAAGTTTATTCTGTTGACAATCACACTGGACCTATTTTTAAATAACTAAACTTGGTGCGTGAAAATAGAAGTATCCTCTTAAACAACCTATGAAAAATACCCCCTTAGTTCGATTACTTAGCATCATGCCGCGGCCACGAGTGCCGGCGAAACCGATTCCGAAACCAATGGGCAGAATTTTCGGCGGTCGAAAGTTATGCGCGCTGGCAGGAGCTTTTTCGTTGCTGTTAGGCGCGACCACCGCCCTGGCGGACCTGCCCGTCAAAGATGGTTTGGTAGTATGGCTCAAGGCCGATAGCATTAATACTAGCGATGCCAACCAGGTCCGGCTCTCGGGATCAGACATTTATGTCAAACAGTGGACTGATCAGAGCGGGAACAATCACCCTGCCTCAAACACCACTGACAACGATCAGCCGCTTTATGTCCCAGGAGGATTGAATGGCCTGCCAGTCTTACGGTTTGCCCAGGACAGCGATGACAACGGGGATCGCCTGTATCTCGGGGACCTGAGCTTGTATTCCGCGAACGCGGGAACCGTGTTCGTAGTCTCGACCATCGACAACGACGGTCGCTACAACCTCTTCGGCAACCGCAATAACGACGAACGTTGGGTGGCCGACACCTATAGCGAGTCGCATCCCGGCAGCTTCCGCAATAGCCGGGCGAACGGAACTTTTAATCAGGCGGCCTGGCCCACCACTGGCTCGCATGTATATGCGCTGGAAAGCAGTCGTTCGACCTACCGGGTCTTGATCGATGGTACCGAGGCCGGGTACGATTCCGCCGATTATCATAGCGGCAGCGGTCAGAATTGGACGATCGGTAATCGCGCCACTAACGGCCAGCAATTGCGGGGCGATATCGCCGAAGTAATCATCTATAATCACATCCTGACCAGCGACGAAGCCAATGTCGTTGGCAAGTACCTTGCGGACAAATATGGCGTGGCTACAGCCTATTTGGCCGCCACCCCTACTCCGCAAGCGCAGATGTACGACATGAGCCTGCCGGGCAATCCCGCCGTCATCACCGGTACTGACATTAAGTTCACCGTCCCGTTTCGCACGGATGTGACCGCGCTTACCCCGACCTTTATCCTGAGCGCGGGCGCCACCTGTGACAAAGCTGCAGGTTCGCCCCATGATTTTACCACGCCTCAGACTTACACTGTGACCTCCTCGGACCTCCTGACCACTACCGTTTACACGGTGACCGTGCATGTGCGTCCGCCCACAATCGCTTACGATTTCAATAACGGCCTGCAAGGCTGGACCCAAATCTATCCCACGCCACCCGCCGCCCTGTGGATGAACGGCGCCCTCGGTTCGGGCTATGATCAGGATGATCTTTTCACCCGATTTGGCCGATCTCCGGAGTTCGTCCTGCACGGATTGGAAGACCTGACCTACCAACTGTCCGGTGGTCAATCCCCACTGGCGGCACCCGCCGCGCCGTCCGCCATCCCCGCGCAGGCAATCAATGGAGGCGGTTTTGCCGGCGTCGCCCTGCGCGATGTCGCTACCGACACTTACGTGCTGAGCAAACGACGCAACGGCAATGGTGGTGATTGGCAGAACGGAAGTTTCACCGTAGCCGAGTTGGCGCCCTTCGCGATCCCGGGCAAGAAGTACACCCTCGATTACATGGATTACAACCTCGGCAGTTGGGGCTGGACCTATATGGACAACGTTTCCATTCCTGGTTACGGGACCCAAGTGAAAGTGGAAGCTGCCGATCCGGCAATTGTGTTGGGTATCGGGACTAGCAGCACGATCGTCACCGTCAAGATCCCCGAAGGCTTCAATCTCTACAACGCGGTCACCGCCTATGTGACGAACGGCAACCCGGGGGTGGTCACCATTAACGGCAGTGCCGCTGCGGTGGTCCCTGTGACCTTCACCGCCGGTGGTTCATTCACCCAGAATCTGACCGTCCTCGGCACGGCGATTGGCACCTCCCGGTTACAACCGGGCGTAACTGGGCTTGATAGCGTTGGCCTTACCGTCACGGTGTGTCCTCCGCTCATCGGCCGCTGGTTTTCAGGCGCCGCAAACCTCGCCGAGACTTCCGGTTATCGCTCCGCGGGAACCCATGACGGTGTGGCGGTGGGAACTGCCTCCGCGCTGGCGTTCAGCGCTGACCTGCCTCCAGGTTGCACCGGTCAGTCCCTTGATTTGCGATCCGGCAATGTGGGCGTGATAGTCACCAATAGCTCCACCGCCGACGGCGCGTACTTGAGCACCTACGACGACATTATCCGTAACAAGTTTACCATCGCGTTTTGGGCCAAGGGCTTTCCTGGTGGCTGGAACCCGTGGGTATCAAAGCGTGGTGAGGGTGGGATTGGCTGGCAACTCCGCCGCATGAGCAGCGATCCGGTCGCAGGATTCACAATGCGCGGCATTGACAACGAAGATGGGTGGGGCAGCAGCATCAACGTCAATAACCTCAGTTGGCATCATTATGTTGGCGTTTGGGACCAGGCTACCGGCACCAGAAAGCTGTACGTCGATGGCGTGTTCTCACATACGGTGAACAACACTGTTGGCCAGGTGATGAGCCTAGCTCCAGCTAAACACCTCGGCCTGGGCGCCCGGGAGCAGGGCGGCACCGGCTTCGAGAGCTACTTTGCGGGACTGCTGTATGACGTTCGTATTTACAGCTACCCGCTCTCCCAAAGCGAGGTCAGCGCTCTTATCCCGCCGGTGGCCGCCCTGTCCTCAAGACCCGCGGTCCTCGTCGGTGGCAGTACGCTTTTGACCGTGACCATCCCGACCGGCGCCAACGCGAGCGCCCCAGTCACTGTTTACATCACCAATAGCCAACCAACTGTTGTGACCATCGGTGGAAGCAGCGCAGCGTTGGTTCCAGTGGTATTCAACGCCGGCGCCGCCGCCAGCCAGTCCTTGACCATTCACGGTGTCACGGCTGGCCAGGCGGTACTCTCTGCCGGAGCGACTGGGCTGGCGAGTTCTTCCGTGAGCCTTGAGGCCTACATCGCTGGTGCCCCGGGATTGATCGGTCACTGGCTGGCCGGATCACCACACCTGGCGGACGTCTCTGGATACACCGACGGTACCCACGATGGCTCGTTTGTTGGAGCGCCCCCGACAGGCAATTTCTCCAGCGATTCGCCGCTGGGCCGCCCAGGGAAATCATTGGATCTGAGCGGCGCGCCGAACATCGGCGTGAAGATCAATAATACACGGGTCGGAGACGCCGGCTATCAATCGACGTTCGATGATGGCATCTCCACCCAATTCAGCGTAGCCTTCTGGGCTAAAGGTTTTCCGGACTCCTGGAACCCGTGGGTGTCAAAATACGGCGAAAACGGCAGAGGTTGGCAGCTTCGCCGGTGGGGCGGCAATCCCTTTGCCTGCTTTACCGTTCGCGGATTGGCCAACGATGATGGCACCGGCAGCACGATCAGTGTGAATGACACCAATTGGCATCACTTTGTTGGAGTCTGGGATGGAAATAACGGTACACGTTCCCTCTACATTGACGGCGTGCTGTCTCATACCATCGCTAACAACTACTACCCCATGGTTGGTGCGCCGAATGCGCACCTGGCACTCGGAGCACGTGGCGACGAGAGTGACAACTTCGGCAACTGGTTCAAAGGCCGGCTGTTCGACGTTCGCCTATACAGCACAGTGTTGGGAAGTGGAGAGGTGCTGGATCTGGTGGGGGCCGTTCTGGCCTCGCCGTCGTCCTTCTCCCTGTATAGTCCGTCGCCGAACACCAACATCGTAACCATCACGCTGCCGCCTTCGGTTGTGGCCTCAGCTTCAGTGAATGTGGTGGTGACCAGCGACAAACCAGGCGTCGCCGTTCCAGAAGGAGCGGTCGCGGGAGTCCGCACCATAACCTTCCCCATCGGCGTTAATACAGCGACTTACGCGGTGCAGGCCAATGGGCCGGGCACGGCGCATTTCACCTATACTTGTGGGGCGTTGCCGTCTGCGGCCGTAACGACTATCGCGGTGCAACAACCCAACATTGGCGGCCTGGTGGCTTACTGGAACTTCGACAACCAGACCCTGGCGGAAACCGCTGGTTTCCAACCCACTGGGGTGCATGACGGCCAGGCGGTCGGGAACGTGGCGTATGTGCCAGGTCGATTGGGAGGGTACGCGTTGGATCTCCGCGCAGCCAACACGGCGGTGCGCGTCCAGAATTCGCTGATCACGGATCCCAACTACCGAACGACGTTCGATTCGTTCCTCTTCGGAAGTCCTAAAGGCTTCACTTGGAGTTGCTGGGTTAAAGGACTGCCTGCCAGCGATTGGGCTCCCTGGATCGCGAAAGATGGTGAAGCGACTGGCTACGCCATTCGCAAAGCCGGAGGCTCGCATATCACCTTCACGCTGCGCAATTCCGGCCTGCCGCCAACAGCGAATCCAAGTGATGATGATCCCACCGACCCGAACGCGGTCATCACGGATAACCTCTGGCATCATCTCGCCGCGGTTTACGACCCCGTTACGCTGCAACGCCGGCTCTACATTGATGGCGTCGAGCGGATCAACATCACCGATGGTGATCTGACCACGCCTCCAACGGGCATGCCGTTGTTCTTCGGCGCCCGCGATTCGAGCGGGGACCCACGTTTTGCGCGGGTCATCATCGACGAAATTCGGGCTTACGACAAAGCACTGTCCGTAACGGAAATCATCGATCAGGTCGGAGCACCGCTGGTGTCTCTCACTCCTGGTAAATGGAGTCCTAACCTTGGTGATCCCGACCTCACGGCCACGATTACCGTGCCTACCACCATGGTGGCCACCAGTGCGGTCAATGTCACCATCACCAGCGCGAATCCGACGGTGGCTGTTCCTGTGGGTGCGGTGGGCGGCAGTCTGACCGTTCAGTTCGCTCAAGGCGGCGCGAATACCGCCACAGTGGCCATCCACGCCTTAGCGGTCGGTTCCACCACTATCACGGGAACCAGTCCCTCCTCCGTCATCAACGGGGAGATTGTTATCACGGTTACGCCGACACCCACGTTGATCGGGCACTGGTTCGACGGCACCGCGGACCTCGTGGAGAAATCCGGCTACCGCCCGGCAGGCACGCACGACGGCGTGGCCGTTGGCGGCAGCGCAGGGCTGTTGACCTATTCAACGGACATGCCCGCTAACTTCACCGGCGAGTCGCTAGACCTGACTGCTGGAAATGTGGGAGTCAGGGTAAATAACAGCGCCAATGTGGACATCGGGTACCAGCCCACCTTCGACACGGACATCGCCTCGAAATTCACCGTGGCCTTCTGGGCCAAAGGTATGCCGGGCGAATGGGGCGGTTGGGTGACCAAACTCGGCGAAAATAGCAAAGGTTGGCAAATTCGCCGGATGGGAACCGACAACATCGCTGGTTTCACGGTTCGCGGAGTTGACAACGAAGATGGCTGGGGCAGCGGAATCAACGTCAATAACGGCGGTTGGCACCATTACCTGGGCATTTGGGACCAGGCGGCGGGCACGCGCACGTTATACGTGGACGGTGTGTTCTCGCACGTGGTTAATCACACAATCGGCCAGGCCATGGCACTCGCGCCGGGTGCGCACGTGGTATTTGGCGGATTGCAGGACGAAGGCGGCGGTTATTGGGGGAACCGGTGGGTGAGCTGCCTGCTGTTTGACGTCCGCATCTATAATGCCGCAGTCTCCGATTACCGGATCCAATCGCTGCTTTCGGCGCCGGAGATTCGCCCGATGCTCACGATTCAACCGTGGACTGGTAACCAGATTCGCATCGCCTGGCCCACCTCCTATACGGGCTATGGAATCGAACAGTCATCCACCGTTACCGGAGGATGGACCACGTCTGGTCTAACGGTGCAAGTCGAAGGCACGGATAATGTCGTCTATGCGCCGGCTTCGACCAGTACTCCGCAGTACTTCCGGCTCAAGAAGTAGGATCGCCTTCCGCTCAACCCTGGCTGCCGCAAGGCGGCCAGGGTGATGACCGAAGGGTGTTGTTCTCTCGATCAACTAGTTGAAGTAAATCACAGGGGACGCCTGGCAACAGCGTCCCCTGCTTTTTCGCGCAGGCCGGTAGAAGAAACTTCGGAGCCACGGAATTTGACAGTGTTTTAATGTATGCAATTTGATTTTGGACGGCGCTCTAGCGGGATCCACCTGCGCCGATTAGCTCCCCTGCTCTGCCTTGCGGCAACCTTGTCAGGCTCCTCCCCAGCCCACGCACAATCCAACGGTGTGTTGCGCGAGGTGTGGTTGAATATCTCGGGTTCGGTGGTTTCGGATCTCACCAACAACGCGGCGTTTCCCACCAGCCCTTCTTTTGACGGAATATTGACTAACGGATTCGAGGCCCCCGCCGATGTTTATGATAGCTACGGTCAACGCTTGCGGGCGCTGCTCGTTCCGCCCATTACCGGCAATTACATTTTCCTGATCGCCAGTGATGATGCTTCCCAACTCTTTCTCAGCACGAATGAGACGCCCGCCGCAAAGCGCTTGATCGCGCGCGTGGACGGCTGGACCTCCCCTCGCAGTTACCACCAGGACGCCTTGCAAAAGTCCGCGGCCATACAGCTCACCGCCGGACAGCGTTACTACATCGAGGCCTTAATGAAGGAAGGCGGTGGAAACGATAACCTTGCGGTTACCTGGCAAAAGCCTGGCGATGTCGAACCAGCCGACGGCAGCGCGCCGATCCCCAACGCCAACTTGATCCCTTACGGAATCGGATCGCCCTCCTTTGCGGTCCAACCCCAAAGTGTGTCTGCGGTTGAAGGTGCTGCCGCGACTTTCTCTGTTCAGCTGACTCGCTCCCTCGGGGCATCTTTGCAGTGGATACGCAAGGGGACAAATGTG
This sequence comes from Verrucomicrobia subdivision 3 bacterium UBA693, assembly GCA_002298785.1. Lineage (GTDB taxonomy): Bacteria > Verrucomicrobiota > Verrucomicrobiia > Limisphaerales > UBA8199 > UBA693. The sequence goes on along the minus strand of DBMR01000059.1, from coordinate 176,980 downwards.
CCCGGAGCCAATGCGGCATCCTATTCGATCAGTCCGCTGCGGCTTGCCGACAATGGCAGCACCATTTACTGCCGGGCGATCAATTTCTATGGAGCCACCAACAGCAATACGGCACTGCTCACGGTCAATCCAGATACCACGCGACCCACGATTTCCTACGCACAGAACTTTGGTGATCCAGCCCTGGTTACGGTCGGATTTTCCGAGTTGATGGACCCGATCACTGCCGGGGTTTCCGGAAACTTTTTCATTAACAACAACGTGCAGGTGCTGGGCGCCACACTTTTGGACGATGGCATAACGGTATTATTGAGGACCACCCCCCTTACCACGGGCTCTTCCTATCTATTGACCGTCAGCAATCTCCGCGATCGTGCCCAAACGCCAAACACGATCCTTCCCAGCAGCCAGAAGATATTTTCTGTTTCTTACACCCCGCTGCCCATGAGTTACATCATCGGCACGAACGAACCGGCTGGGCCATCCAGCCGCCGCACGCCCATTGCGATAACCGAGATCATGTACCACCCCGCCAGCCGCCTGGATGGAAAGAACCTGGAGTTCATCGAGATCTACAACTCGAATCCGTGGCCCGAGGACCTCAGCGGATATCGGATTTCCGGTGACGTGGGTTATACGTTTCCGGAAGGCACCAGCATCCCGGCGCTGGGTTACCGTCTCCTGGCAGCCAATCCCACCGATGTTCAGGCCGTTTATGCATTGGCGAATGTGCTCGGCCCGATGACTAATTCCGAATCAGGAAACTACACGAATGTGCTGAAGAACTCCGGCGGCACGATACGATTGCGGGACGAACTCGATGCAGTGTTGCTCGAAATTAATTATTCCGACCAGCCGCCATGGCCGCCGGCGGCGGATGGCGCGGGGCATTCGCTGGTGCTGGCACGTCCCAGCTACGGCGAGGGGGATCCGCGCGCCTGGAGCGCCAGTGATCGCATCGGCGGTTCTCCTGGCGCCTATGATAGTTACACTCCGCTCCCAAACCGGCCCGTGCTAATCAACGAAGTCCTGTCCCACACCGACCCTCCACAGGAGGACGCCTGCGAGTTGTATAATTACAGCGCCGCCGCGGTGGACCTCAGTGGTTGCGTGCTCACCGACGATCCGACCACCAATCGATTCCGCATGGCAGCGGGCACGACGATCCCGGCCCGAGGATTCCTGGCCTTCACCGGAACGCAGCTTGGCTTCCGTTTGAGCGCCGCCGGCGAGACGCTGTACTTGATCGCCGCTGACGGCAGCAGGGTACTGAGCGCGGTTCGCTTCGGTGCCCAGGATAATGGAGTCGCTTTCGGTCGCTACCCCGATGGCTCCCCGGTTTTTCGAAGGCTTTCCAGCGTCACCCTGGGTACTAACAACGCTCCTCCGCTAGCCAGCGATTTGGTAATAAATGAACTACACTATCACCCCGCCAGCGGTAGTGACGCCGAAGAGTTTGTGGAAATCCATAATCGTGGAACCAATTCGGCGACCCTCGGAAAGTGGCGGCTGAGTGGCGGTGTCAGCTTTACTTTCCCAACCGGAACTTCGTTGCCCGCCGGCGGATACCTGGTGGTTGCGAAAGACAGCCCGAAGCTGCTGGCGGCTCATCCCAACCTGGATCCGACCAGGGTCCTCGGCGATTTCAGCGGCAAGCTGGCCAAAGGAGGAGACACCATCCGCCTCGACAAGCCTCATGAACTGTTGTCTACGAACCAATCCGGACAACTCATCACCAACAAAGTCCACATCGTAGTGGATGAAGTATCCTATCGGTCAGGGGGGCGCTGGGGACTCTGGAGCGACGGCGGTGGCAGCAGTCTGGAGCGGATCGACTCGCGAGGCGACGGCAGCCTCGCCCCTAACTGGGCGGATAGCGATGAGTCATCGAAGAGCGCTTGGACGACGGTTGAGTTTACGGGTGTTCTGGACAACGGCGCGATGGCGGTGGCGGATCAACTGCAGCTTTTCCTGCTGGGGGCGGGCGAGTGCCTGATAGATAACGTCGAGGTCATTCCCCAGGGCGGAGCCAACGTGGTGGCCAACGGCACTTTCGATTCCGGCGCGGACGGATGGTTCTTTCAAGGCACACACGAACAATCCGCATGGCAATCGAGCAGCGGTGTTAGTGGCGGATGCCTGCACGTGATTGCTTCGGATCGCGGTGATACCGGCGCCAATCGCATTCGCACGGTGCTGACTCAAACTCTGCCTGAGGGATCAACCGCGACACTACGTGCGAAAGTGCGCTGGTTAAAGGGTCACCAGGAACTGCTCCTTCGGCTGCATGGCAATTGGCTTGAGGCCACTGGAAATATTTTGACGACGCGAGATCTCGGTTCGCCAGGCACCCAGAACACCCAATACCGCGCCAATTCAGGTCCGGCAATCGTGGAGGTTAGCCATTGGCCAATCCTTCCGGCCGCCTTCCAAACCGTCTCGGTCGTCGCCCGGGCGGAGGATCCAGATGGTCTTTCGCAGATCCTGTTGAAATACCGCGTGGATCCGTCATCCAATTACGTGAGCGTTCCCATGAATTATGCGGGGGCGGGTTTCTACTCGGTCACCATCCCCGGGCAGGCGACGGGCGCCCGGGTGGCTTTTTACATCGAAGCGCGGGATGCCGGCACGCCAAACGCAGTCTCCCGCTTCCCCGCTGCCGCACCCGCGCGTGAGTGCCTGATCGGCTTCGGCGAGCCCAGTACCATCGGCAGCTTCGCCAGTTATCGGCTGTGGGTGTCTCAAAGCAACGTTAATCGCTGGGCCAACCGCGAGAAGCAAAGCAATGCACCCGTTGACGCCACCTTTGTCTATGGTGGCACGCGGGTGTGCTACAATGTTGACACACTCTATAGCGGCAGTCCATTTCACACCCCCGGCTACAACTCGCCGGATGGCAATGCCTGTGATTACGAGGTGAATTTTCCCAAGGACGATCTCTTGCTTGGATCGGTCGATTTCGTTTTGGCGACGATCGGAAACTTGAACAGCGATCCCACTTATCAGGCCGAGCAGACCGGATTTTGGATCGGCCGAAAATTGGGCGCGCCTTACTTGAACCGCCGCTATATCCGGCTCTTTTTCAATGGCCAGCAACGCAGCGTGCTTTACGAGGACGCGCAGCAACCCAATGCCGAGGTGGTCAAGGAACGGTTTCCCGACGATTCCTCAGGCAATCTCCACAAGATCGAGGACTGGTTCGAATTCAATGACTCCGCCGAAAGCATGCTGGGTAATCGGGATGCGACGCTGGAGAATTTCACGACCACGGACGGCGCGAAGAAGACGGCTCGTTACCGGTGGAACTGGCGCCCACGTGCGACCAGCGAGTCCGCGAACGCCTTCACCAACCTGTTCCAGTTGGTCGACGCATTGAACTCGCCACAGCCCGAACCATTCCGCTCGCGGGTGGCGCGGTTGCTGAACGTCGAGGAATTCATGCGGGTCTTGGCCATGGATCGAATCGTTGGCAATTGGGATAGTTACGGTTATGCCCGTGGCAAGAACATGTTCGCCTACAAACCCACTCAGTCGCCCTGGGTGCTGCTGCCCTGGGATGTCGACTTTGTATTCAGTTCAGGCGGCAATCCGGTTACAGATCCGCTCTTTGGCGGCAATGAACCCCTGATGAATGCGCTGCGGGCATTCCCGGAATTTCAACGCGCTTACTGGCGAGCCTTCAGCGATGCGGTCAACGGCCCATTGCAGCCAGCGGCGTTGACGGCCAGGCTCGATCCGCGCTACAACGCGTTCGTGGCTGCGGGCGTTGGTTCCGAATCACCCCAGAGCTTGAAGGATTATGCTGCCCAACGACGTGACTACATTGTTTCTCAACTCGCCACCGTGGCCGCAAATTTCACGGTCAATCCCACGGTAACCGTCAGCAATGGCCTGGGAGTGCTGAGCGGCACGGCTCCGATCGACATCGGTTCCATTGCGGTAAATGGCGCAGCCTGGTCCGTAACCTGGACTTCGGTCAATAATTGGGTCGCATCCGTTCCTCTCCAGACAGGGAGCAACTACTTCAGCGTGGTCGGCCTGGATACGCGAGGCCAGGTGATCACCGGTGCCAGCAATGCGGTGGCGATGACCTACAACGCGATTGTGCCTGCTCCCGCGGGCGCCGTGGTGATCAACGAAATCATGTTTAAGCCCCTGGTACCCGACGCCGAGTATGTGGAACTTTTCAATACTTCGACCACCAATGCTTTCGATCTTTCGGGTTGGAATCTCAATGGCCTGGCTTACACGTTTCCCAACGGCGCCATGATTCCTCCGCGCGGTTACCTTATCCTGGCGAAGAATAGTTCGGTCTTTGGCTCAGTTTATGGCCAGAACCTTCTGGTTTTTGACGAATTCTCGGGAGACCTTCAGCAGAATGGCGAAACCTTGAGCTTGTTGAGGCCGGGACAGCCGGCGGGGACTTTTACGGTGGTCGATCGAGTGCGTTACGAGGCGTCCGCACCATGGCCCGCGACAACTCCCGGCAGCGCGTTGCAGCTACGCGACCCCTCGCAAGACAACTGCCGCGTCGCGAACTGGACAGTCGGCAACGTGACGGTAATCCCCGCGCAGTCCCTCTCGCTGCTGGCTTACACCAACACCTGGAAGTTCATGCAGGTGTCCAATCTGGACGGCGTTAATTGGACCGCCCCGGCCTACAACGACAATTCCTGGCCCTCCGGCCCGGGTTTGCTGGCGTACGAGGACAATATCGCAATCACCCCGCTGATTCGGACCACTTTGAATCCGCCTGGCCTGGCCACTAATAATGTCCTGGCTGGCCACGCCGATTATTTCCGCACCAAACTGAAGCTCACTAATGACCTGAGCGGCTTTACGATAAACGCCTCCTCCTACCTTGATGATGGCGGCGTATTTTACGTCAACGGCGTTGAGGCCAAACGGATCCGCATGGCAGACGGGATCGTCACAAATCGCACTTTCACTACCAGCCAACCTCCCAGTGGTGATGCGATTAACCCCCATGTTTTCACGCTCTCAACTGCTCTTTTCCCGCCTGGCACGAACGTCGTGGCGGTTGAAGTGCACCAAAACGGCGCCGGCAGTTCGGATATCACTTTTGGACTGCAGCTCGTGGCCGATTTTCCGGGAATTTCCAACTCTGTCGCACTGGCGACACCCGGAGCTGCCAATTCCGTCCTGTCCGCGCTGGCCCCGTTTCCGCCCCTGTGGCTTAATGAGCTGCAAGCCGACAACATTTCCGGCCCGACGGACAATGCCGGCGAACACGACCCCTGGGTGGAACTTTATAACTCCGGAACCAATGGGATCAGCCTTGGTGGCTATTTTCTCAGTGACAGTTATACCAATTATGCCAAATGGGCTTTCCCCTCGAATGCCATCGTTCCGGCGGGCGGCTTCCTGATCGTGTGGTGCGACGGGCAGACGAATCAAGCCACCAGTAGCGCGGTGCATGCGAGCTTCCGCCTGGCCTCGGGCGCCGGCCAGGTCGCCTTCTCCCGCCTTTCTAGTAACTCGGTCCAGTTGGTGGATTACCTGAATTATACCAATTTGCCCTCCAACTGGAGCTATGGTGATATGCCGGATGGACAACCCTTCTACCGTGGCGAAATGTTCTATTACACCCCCGGCGCAACGAACCGGGGCGACTCCGCGCCCATTACCGTTTTCATCAATGAGTGGATGGCCGACAACAAGACCACTCTCGCTGATCCCGTCGACAGTCAATTCGAAGATTGGTTTGAGCTCTATAATCCGGGCACGAATACAGTGGACCTGGGCGGTTACTATCTCACCGACACCCTCACCAATAAGACGATGTATAAGGTGCCCAAGAATGGACATTACCTGATCCCGCCGGGTGGCTTTTTGCTCGTGTGGGCGGATGGCGAACCCAGCCAGAACAGCACCAACCAACCCGACTTGCACGCGGACTTTGCGCTAAGCAAGGGCGGCGAAGCCATCGGCATTTTCGCGCCCGACGGCACCCAGATCGATGCGGTTACTTTTGGAAGCCAGGTGACCGATGTCAGCCAGGGACGATTCCCCGATGGATCAGCCACCATCATGTCCATGACCATCCCTACGCCCCGTGCGTCTAATGTCTTGCCAAACACCGCACCAACGATCACTGCAATCAACGCGCTGGAAGTGACCCTGGGACAGACACTGGCTTTTACCGTGAGTGCCACCGACACGGATCGCCCCCCACAGACAATAACCTTCCACCTTGGAACGGGCGCTCCTGCAAATGCCTCAATTGGCAGGCTAAGTGGAGATTTTCTCTGGAAGCCTCAATCTGCTCCTGAGGTCGTAGACATAACGGTCATCGCGAGTGACAACGGCGTTCCAAGCCTGAGCGCCTCGACCGTAGTTCATGTGACAGTTCACCCGCTACCGACGATAAGCGCTCAGGTCACGGTAGACCGAATGCAACTCAGTTGGCCGAGGGGAGTATTGCAGGAAGCCGACGAAGCAAGCGGTCCTTATCGCGACGTCACCGGCCAGTCACCCATCACGGTGGATCTCACCGAATCCTGCAAATTCTACCGCCTGCGGCTTTAGTCGACCGGGTTAATTAAGGATTACCAGGAAGCGGAGTTAAGGCTGCCGGAGGTTCCAACGCCTTATCGTCGGCTTTCGGTTCTTCCTTCTTTTCCGCCATCAACTGATGGCGGGGCTTGGTAATCGCGTCCAGAGTCCAACTAGATACCAGGTATGTCCAACTCGCCAGCGATTTTTCCTGTGCCAGCTTTTCCTGGAGCTTCTTCTGGTTGTCGGCGAATTCTTTATCCAGCTTGGCCTTGTCCTCTGGCTTCTCATCTTTGCCTGCCACCCGTTGTTTCGGAAGATCGGCGGATACGGTGATGGTCAGCGGGTAATTGTCGTTGGTCTTAACTCCCACTTTGAGTTGGTAGACAAAATGGTCAAAGGTCTCCAACACCACCTGGGTGGGCTTGTCGAGGCCAAGGACTTGCGGCTGTGGATCGATTACGACGTCAGTAAATGACGGGGCATTCAACGCGGAGGAAAGGCCGGAAGCCTTGCCGGTGTCAAACTGCTCGCCGGATTTCACATCGGCCAATTTCCAGTCTCCGGCTTCGGTTTCACGCGTGGCTTTCCAGGAATTCGTAGCTTCCAAGTGCGTCACCTCTACCCCGCGCAGCTTCTCCACCTTGAAGAAATCTTTGCTCAACCATTGTTCCGGTCGGGGTTCAATCGAAGTCAGGGGGTCACTGATCAGAGCCACGGAGTCCGAATCAGCCCCGGTCTTCACATAGCGCCCGTCCGGCCAGCCCTGGTTTTCGCCGCCTTCGCCCATGCCCATCGGCGAAGGTTGATTGGACTTTTTCAGATGCTGCTTCCCGAGGAACAATTGTCGCAGGTTCTTTCCCGAGGCATCTTTGAACTCCACCACCAGTGGCGCGTTGGTGGAGCTATCGTTGGCGAGCGAGAGTCGGGGGAGTTGGGAAGGCCCGACCTGCTCGCTTTGCACCACTTTCAACTCGCGCACTTTGAGCAGAAAATCGCTGATTTCCGGGTAGTTGGCCGGGTAATCCTTGCGTTCCTGCACCCGCCACAGGTCTTCTTTCTTCGCCAGCACCAGCACATTGGTGCCTTTGCGCACCACAATCTGCGCGACATCATTGACAGGGAAATCTCCCAGCAGTTTTTTCCCAACGGCGGGATTCTTCTCTGTCCACGAGGCGCTTTGCCGATTGCGGAGCAGCAAACCGGCGCCACCCAGGACCACCACCAGAACAAGGAGAGTCGTTAATTGTTTGCGATTCATAATGGACGGTAGGATCAGCGATTGACGATGATTAAAAGGCGCTTGAGGTTGACGCGCTATTTAGCGGCCGTGCGTTTTCGTTTGTAGAGCGCCAGGCCCACACCTGACAAGCTGACCACCAGCGGCATGGCGGCGATGTTAAACCATTTTAACCGGTTCTCGAGTGAATCGATATCGCGGCGCAGCTTCTTGCGCTCGTCCTTGAGCTTGATCTTTACTTCGGCTTCCTTCTTGCGGAAATTCTCCAACGCCGCTTGCTGTTCCGAAGAAAGAATAAACCGCTGCCCCTTCTCCTTTTTTTGTTGGAGTTCGTTGAGCTGCCGTTGGGTCTCGGCCAGGCTGTCCTCCATTTCCTTGATCTTGCTGCGATAATTCGCTTCGGCTTCCGCCTGCATTTTTTTGACGACCGTGAACGGCCGGTTTTGTACCGCGCGGCTTCGCACGGAAATGAGGTTGCTGTCGCCGGAGAGCTGCTCGACCGCATTCTGCGCCAGGTTTAGGTTGCCGTTCATGGCCATCGACATGGTGCCGAACGGACTCTGCATCTGCCGCAACGCGAAGTTGTCGAACAACATGTCGGCGTCCGAGAAGAGCACCACGGCATTCTCTTGAGCGCTTTCTTTGAGCGCGGGGGCGGCGTTGGTTTCCCCGGGTTTACCCTCGGGAAATGCGGTCTTGAATTTACCTTTCAAGCGCATGCCTAAAATGTATTCCACGCCGGAGGGCTTGAATTCCTTAATAATATTTTCGCCGGAAAGATTGGCCATAAAACCATCCACCATTTGCGACTGCTTGGTGCTCTTCAGCAACGGCACCATGGTCAAGCCCGCCACTGGAGTCCCGGTAATCGCGCCGGCGAACGGCAGCCAGATGTTATCAATCTGACTCGTCACGATATCGTCCCCGTTAATCCCGTCAGGGGTTACGGACAAAAATGCCGGGGCTTCCTGCGGTTGGCCGTTGCGCCCTCCCAATTGCATTTTGTAGTTCAGGTCGGCCACCACTTTGCTGGTATCCATCGCGAAGCCCCAGGCCTTCAGCAGTTTCTCCAGATTCGAACCACTATTGGGAATGCTCCCAAACATCTGGTTTTGTTCTCGGCTGTCGATAATCGGCAATGGATCGAGGTAGGCAATCAGCTTGCCTCCACGCAACACGAACTGGTCAATCGCGAATTGTGCTTTATCCGTGATTTCACGCGGATGAATGACCAGCAGCACCTTGATATCGTCGTCAATCTTATCGACGTCCATCGCCACCCGTTTGACGGTAAAGTCGTTTTTGAGCTCCGTCACCAACGCCCAGGGTTGCGAGCCCTGTTGCTGTCCCATTCGTGCCATCATGGGATTGGCCGGCGCACCAAATACCGGCAGCGGACTCATGATTCCCACCGTCGGTTTCTCGGGAGAAATCACGCGGCTGATCGCGCGGGACACATCATATTCAAGCTGTCGTTCCCGGTTGGGAGCCAGAAACGGAATCGCCTGCTTGGCATCCAGCATCCCAACCGACAAGCCGAGGTAGAATTTCTCTCCGTTCTGCAACATCTCCCCTTCCACCCCGTCCAGGCGCGCGGAATCCTCCGCGTCTGAATCAGGCTGCGGATCTAGCTTTTCGATGATCAATTTACCACCTGCGGCCTGCCGATATTCCGAGAGCAGATCCTCGACCTTTCGGGCATAGCCCTTCAGAAAGACCGTCTCCGGGGTGCTGGCCTCGGTTTGACTCACATAGAGCCGCACCTTTACCGGCGTATCCAGCTTTTTCAGAATGGCCCGAGTGCCGGGTGAAAGGGTGTAAGCCTGCTCCCGTGTGAGATCCACCCGCTGCTTAACGGCGGAGGTGAGGAAGTTCACCGCGATCAGGATGATAGCCATCGCCGCGACTCCGGCGGCGGAATACAGCAACGTTTCCAGTGGTTTGCGTTTCATCGAGAAAATCTGTTTGGGGGTTAGCCGGCGCGATGCCCGCGAATAATCACGGAATTACAGAAAAGAGAAAAGCCGATGATCGAAAGGAAGAAAATGACGTCCCTCGAGTCCAGCACGCCTTTCTGAAAGCCATCGAAATGTGTAATCACGCTGAACGAGGTTACCAACTCCACCAGGCGCGGGCCTGCCCAGGTTTCGACCAGGTTGATGACTGGCGGAAATCCGCACAGGATCAGGAACAGGCAGATGATCAGCGACAAGATGAAGCTGACCACCTGGGTGCGAGTCATGGCGGACGTCATACAACTGATCGCCAGGTACGCTCCCGCCATGAGCCAACTGCCGATGTAACCGGTGAAAATGACGCCGTTATCCGGGCTGCCCAAATAGTTCACCGTCAGTACCACCGGGAAAGTGAGCACTAGGGCAAGCGCCAGGAACAACCAGGAAGCCAAGAACTTACCCACAATTGCCTGCCACGACGTAATTGGCATGGTCAACAGCAGCTCCAGCGTACCTACGCGGCGCTCCTCCGCCCACAGCCGCATACCTACGGCCGGTACCAGGAAGAGATAGAACCAGGGATGCCAATCGAAGAAGGGTCGCACAAGTGAGGCTTCCCCGCGTTCGAAGAATCCGCCCACCATGAAAGTGAAGAACCCGCAAAGCAGCAGGAAGATCACAATGAATACATAAGCGAGTGGCGACGAAAAATAGGCGCCGAGTTCGCGTTTGGTGATCGTCTTAATGTTTGCCCAGGCGTTCATTGTTTCTCCTCGGATTGAGCGGTGTCCGCGCGTCGTGAGTTCTGGCCCGCGCCGGTATTGGTAATAGTGTCAGGCATGGTGATACTGCGGAAGACTTCATCCAAACGGCCTTCCTCGGTGTGCAACTCCTCAATTTGCCAGCCCTGCGCGGCTTCGGCAATGCTCCGCGCGAGCGCTCCATTTTGGTTGGATTTCGGGAACACTCGCAGGGTTACGCCGCCGGCTTCTTCTTTCAAAATTGTGGAGCGTTTGACGGTCGACAGGCTGGCTAATTTCTGCGCGATTGCGGTCCCGGTGGCTCCGCTCACGCGCAGCGTCACCGCCCCCGCCCATTCCGATTTCTGTCGCAACTCGGCTGGGGTGCCGTTGGCCACGATGCGACCGCGGTCAATAATAATCGTGCGGGAACAAACGGCATCGACTTCTTCTAGAATGTGAGTCGAGAAAATGATCGCCTTTTTCTCACCCATGCGGCGGATCAGTTGCCGGACCTCGTGCTTTTGGTTGGGATCGAGGCCATCCGTGGGTTCGTCCAGCACCAGCACGTCTGGATCATGAATAATGGATTGTGCGAAACAGGTGCGGTGGCGGAATCCTTTGGACAGCGTCTCAACACTCTGATGCAGTACCGGTTCAAGAAAGCAAAGGTCCACTACGCGGCTCACCGCCTTGGCCTGCGCCTGGCCGGTCAATCCGCGAATCTCGGCCGCGAACTTCAAAAACCCCTGCACAGTCATGTCCGTGTAAGCGGGGGCGTTTTCCGGCAGGTAGCCGATCAACCGCTTGGCGGGAATCGGGTCGCTCACTATGTCGAAGCCGCCCACCTTCACCCAGCCTCCGGTTGGCGGTATGAATCCGGTGATCATTCGCATGGTGGTGGATTTGCCGGCGCCGTTGGGGCCCAGAAAGCCCAGCACTTCACCGCGCTCCACTGTAAACGTCACGCCATCGACGGCTCTTTTCGTCCCAAAGGACTTGGCCAGATTTTGAACGTTAATCATATAAAAGCTTGATTCCCAGACCTACGGGAAGCGATCAGATACCCACAACTAATTCTTTTGTAAATTCAATTCTGCCAGGTATCCGCCGATATTGGCCCGATTTTCAGCCACTGTTTTCGACAGGATTGGAAAGCGTTGAGACAGAAATGTTCAAACTTTTTCACCACAACAAGTCCCCAATAATCATTGGGATACATGGTTGCTTGACCATCAATTACTTATCCGAGACGCTCGTACCGAGACCGGGATGCGGGCGGGACCAAACTGGCTGCGGTCAAGCGCCGGTTCATTCTTGGCAATCTCCAGCAGCGGGGTAAGATGCCGCGCGTGAGTAATGTTATTTATCCTCGCAGTCCGCGGGAGACGATGTGCGGTTGGGTTTACCTGCCGCGGTTTGTCGACAAGATCCGGCTGCATCTGGCCGGCAAATTGCACTCGGATTACACCGAGAACTTCTGCAAAGGCTTTGACGGGCTCTGGTTGGAGAAAGCGGGAGTCTCCGCCGCGGAGTTTATCGAAGTCGTGCGCAATTCGACCACGGATGGGCAGGTGTGCGACTGGGTGCGCACGCACGTTAAGCAACCGGATAGTGTGAAAGCGGCGCACCGCGAGCGGGTGTTCAATTCCCCTCCGGCGGATAACCCGGAAATGCAGGCACGCTTGAAGATGCGCAAAGAGCAGTCTGGCTTGGGGCATCGTGACGACATCAAGACGTTCGTTGACTACATCGATGCGGACGAAAAACGCCTCTAGGTAAGGATCTTCCCATCCACACTATGTCCACCGGGTTGAGCCCTTCCATGAACACTTTTCACCAGACCCCCGAGCAGTTTCGCCAGTGGGGTTACGCCCTGGTGGATTGGATTGCGGATTATCAGTCACGGGTATCGGATTTGCCGGTCTTTTCCCAGGTTCAGCCAGGGGAAATTCGAGCGCAACTGCCCGCATCACCGCCCGAAACCGGCGAAGATTTTTCCGCGGTGGTGGAGGACCTGAACCGCATCATTTTGCCCGGAATAACTCACTGGCAATCGCCGAACTTTTTCGGTTTCTTTCCGGCCAACACTTCCGGGCCGTCGATACTAGGCGAGCTCGTCTCCGCCGGATTGGGAGCCCAAGGCATGCTGTGGGCCACGAGCCCGGCCTGCACGGAATTGGAAACCCACGTCCTGGACTGGATGGCCGAGATGGCGGGCCTGCCCGATCGATTCAAATCTTCTGGAACCGGGGGTGGGGTGATTCAGGACTCAGCTTCCAGCGCCGTATTATGCGCGTTGCTGGCCGCACGAGAACGGGCCAGTGGACTAAACACCAATGAAACCGGCTGCCATGGAGATCTTACGGCCTATACCTCCACGCAGGCTCATTCTTCGATCGAAAAGGCGGTCAAAATCGCCGGAGTCGGCCGCGCTAATCTGCGTAAAATAGAGGTGGACCAGAAATACGCCATGGAGCCGGATCTCCTGTCGAAAGCGATTACCGAGGACCGGCAAGCCGGCCGGAAGCCATTCTTTGTCAGCGCCACCATCGGCACTACCTCCTCCAACGCTATGGATCCCCTGCCCGCCATCGCTGAGATTTGCCGGCGGGAGGGCCTGTGGCTGCATGTGGATGCCGCCATGGCTGGCACAGCGGGGATTTGCCCGGAATTCCGGGTTTTTCAAGCGGGATTGGAACTGGTCGATTCCTACGCGTTCAATCCGCACAAATGGATGTTCACCAATTTTGATTGTGACTGCTTTTACGTGGCGGATCGTGCGGCCTTAATTCGATCTTTGAGCATCTTGCCGGAGTATCTGCGCAACAAGGCCACGGAGTCGGGAGCAGTCATTGATTACCGTGACTGGCAGGTACCGCTGGGCCGGCGGTTCCGGGCATTAAAACTTTGGTTTGTGATCCGGCACTACGGGGTGGCTGGACTGCGGCACCATATCCGGCATCATGTCAGCCTGGCGCAGGAATTTGCCCGTTGGGTCCGCGAGTCCGGCGATTTCGAGTTGTTGGCTCCGGCACCGCTCAACCTGGTTTGTTTTGCCCCGCGTCAGGGCAATGAATTCAGCGAAGAGCTACTACGGCGGGTGAACGCTTCGGGACGCGTTTATCTCACGCACACTCAATTGAGGGGGCGTCATACATTGCGGCTGTGTGTCGGGCAAACACACACTGAACTGGAGCATGTGCGTGCTGCATGGACCTTGCTCCGCGAAAGAGCAGCCAATATGAAGGCCGAGGCCGCCCCAGCCTAACTCTACGGAATTCACTGCCATTCCGCCCGGTTCAACCAGCCAGGGCGGTCAGCCGGGGTGGTGGATTCTCGGACTCGGTATTAGCACCCACGGCTTGGGGCAAAATCACTTTAAACACTGATCCCTGATCCGGTCTGCTCGAAACGCTCACCGATCCGCCATGCGCTTGCACCACCGCCTTAACCAGGCTCAAGCCCAACCCCAGGCCACGCTGTGACCGACTCTTGTCCCCCCGATACAACCGACTCCAGATTTTGTCTTGCTCCTGCTCCGGGATGCCCATGCCGTTATCCTCGAACAAGACAATGGCGAAGCCATGTTCCAACTTCAGGGACACGACGACCCGACCACCATCAGGCGTGTACTTTATGGCGTTATCCAGAAGATTGGCGAACACCTGCCGCATGCGGGTGGGGTCCACCGAGGCTTCGCAATGCGCCGGCAGTTCGGCTTTCAGTTCGATGTGCTTTTCTTCAGCTACATATTGGTAAAGTTCGACGACCTCGGCTGTTAATTTTCCCAAATCAGTGGGGTGACGCTGCAACCGCATCATGCCGGTCTCGGCTTCAGTGATGTCCATGAGCGTGTTGAGCATATTGAGCACCCGCTCGGATTCCTCCAGGCAATCCGCGAGCGCTTCCCGGGCCACTTGCGGTTCATGCTCGGTTTGGAGGGCGTGCTCGGCTGTGCCCCGCAGCCTGGCCAAAGGTGTGCGCAAGTCATGCGCGACATTATCCAGCGACTCGCGCATGGCACGAATCAGGCCCTGGTTCTGATCGAGCAAATTGTTGAACAACCGCACCAACTCATCTAGTTCATCATTCGACGACCGCTGCGGAACCCGGGCATCCAACTGCCCGGTACGCAGAATGGATTTTACCGTCGCCAGGATTTGGCGGATGGGGAGCATGGCCCGGTGGGCAATGAATGCGCCCGCCAGAAATCCCAGCACCAGCGTAACCGTGCCGGAGATGAGAAAGCTGCGCCGCACCGGGTTCAGCAAGGCGTGGCGGCTATCGGTGATCCGCCCAACTTGAAGCACCGAGCGATCCGCCTGCACTACGGATGAGAGAGTGAAATCACGCTCCTCGTTTTGTGGAATGCGTATCAAGCCAACCTGCTGGCGGTAGTTTTCCCAGACCGGCACGTCACGGAAAGTGATCCAATCCTCGGGAGCGCTCAGGAAGGTGACCATGCTGAAGACGTTCACGACCCGAACGAAGAGCCGGCGTTGGGCGGCATCCTGCTGGCTCTCCACCCAGCGGCGCAACCCGGGCGTGCCACTGGATTGGTAAATCACCGACGCCTCTTTGAGCCGCGCCTCAAGCACTTCCTGATCCTTGCGCCCGATCGCTCCCACCAGCAGGTAGTAAGCCAGCGCCAGCAAGCCAACGGAGGATACCGTGAACACGCCTGCATACCACAGGCTCAGCCTGACGCCGATATTGCGAGACAAATGTTTAAGCGGGTCGGAGTACATAGCCCACCCCTCGAATGGTATGAATCAATTGATGATCCTTGTCCACTTTCCCCCGCAGTCGGTGCACCAACACGTCAATCACGTTCGTTTGCGGATCAAAGCTGTAATCAAAAATGTGTTCCAGGATCATGGTCTTGGTGACCGGCCGATTGGCATGACGCATCAGGTATTCCAGCAACCCGAATTCTCGTGGCTGTAGTTCGATCAATTCCGCACCACGGCGGACCTCCCTGGTGACGAGATCGAGGGTCAAGTCGCCGACGTTCAGACGCGTCGGTTCCGGCGTCTGCGTGGCACGGCGAATCAAAGCCTGAATCCGGGCCAATAATTCCGAAAAAGCGAAAGGCTTGGTGAGATAATCGTCTCCCCCGCTCTGCAAGCCTTTCACGCGATCCTCCACGGATGCCTTGGCGCTTAATATCAGCACTGGCGCCCGCCCTCCGGAGGCGCGCAATTGGCGCACCAAACTCAGGCCATCCAGCTTTGGCAGCATGATATCCACGACCAACGCGTCATAGCCGATCGTCTGAGCCCGCGCGTAGCCATCTTCACCATCGAGCGCGTGGTCGACCGCATAGCCGCTCTGCTTAAGCCCGTTGATCACGAACGATGCGATCTTCTTGTCGTCTTCCACCACCAGGATCCGCATGTTCATAGGTTAGGCAAATCTCAACGGGGTGAATAGCGGATTATGGGTGGATAAAATGAGGCCTCCCGCGCCTTGGCTGCACGGGAGGTTTGAGTGGTCAATTTAGGAGATTTCTTGGTCCCGGGTTTCAGCCGGCTTTGCTTTCGTCCACCACCACGAAGCGGCTGTTGCCTTCGCGCCAAACTCGCAGCAGGGTGGTCTTGTCGTCGGCTTTTTCGGTCATCTGCACCGCCTCCTGCGCGTTGCGCACGGGTTTGCGATTAATTTCCAGGATAACATCGCCCGGACGGAGTCCGGCTTCAGCGGCGGCACTCCCGGGCTGCACGTCCGTCACCACGGCCCCCTTGAGCGCGGATGGCAGATGCATTTGGCTGCGGGCGCCATTGTCCAAATCGTCCACCGCTACTCCATTAAGCGTGCCGGTGTCTTCCGCGTTGTTGCTGTTCTTGGCGAGTTCTTCGCTGCCCGGAAGAGCTTTCAGAGTTAGCTCCAGGGTCCGGGGCTTGCCCTCGCGCAGCAGCTTGACCGGCACGGTCTCGCCCGGGCGAGTGCGCGCCACTTCAAGTTTAAGTTGACGGCTATCAGCCACCTTGCGCCCGTTGAACTCCAGCAACACGTCACCGGACTTGATTCCGCCTTTTGCCGCCGGGCTGCCAGGGGTCACGTCTCCAACCAGGGCTCCCGCCGTGCCCTTCAGCTCGAATTGCTTTGCCAGGGCCGGGGTGATGTCCTGGATCAGCACTCCCAGATAACCACGGGTTACGTGGCCATCCTGGATCAAGTCATGCATCACTTGGCGCGCGAGGTTCGAAGGAATGGCAAATCCGATCCCTTGGTTTCCTCCGCTACGGCTCAAGATCGCCGTATTAATCCCGATCAAGCGCCCGTCACAATCGACTAACGCGCCGCCCGAATTTCCCGGATTGATCGCCGCGTCGGTTTGAATGAAGTCCTCGTAATCAAGGCCCATATTGCCACGCCCCGTGGCGCTGACGATGCCCGTGGTTACGGTCTGACCGATGCCAAACGGATTTCCGACCGCCAACACCACATCACCAACTTCCACCGTGTCGCTGTCCGCGATGGTCACTACCGGTAGGTCTTTAGCGTCCACCTTGATCACGGCGATATCCGTCTTGGGATCGGTTCCGATCACTTTCGCGGTGAATTCACGTCCGTCCTGCAGCGCCACCTTGACTTCCTCGGCTCCGTCCACCACGTGATTGTTGGTCAGAATGTAACCGTCGCGCGTGGTAATGACTCCCGAGCCCACGCCCTGCTGGCGAGGCATGCCATACGGACGCTGTCCTGGCCGGGCATTCGGGTCGCCAAAGAACCGGCGAAAGAAGTCGTCCATTTGGCCAGCTCCCGGATTCCCCCCGGGGAAGGACGCGGGCTGCACCCGAGCGGAGGTGAACACCCTCACCACACCGGGGCTAACCTTCTTGACCACCGGTGCGTAACTATTTCGTCGGTTATCCTCGCGGTCGATGGGCCGCTTATCCACCGCCAACTCCGGGGCTTTGACCTTTGGTTTGGCTGATTGCGGTTTGTCCGGCAACGCCATGCTGGTGCCGGCGATGGCCATAATTCCGGCCAGCATGATGAGCGCGAGTCGGTTTCGTGTATGTGACAGGAATCGTTTCATAATCAAGTTTCCAAATTGTTTGTTCGATCGTTTCAGTTGAATCGTTCTGAAGTAATAGACCACAGCGGGATGACATGGACCTTTCGGGAAGATTACAGTTTTGAAAGGAAGCAATAGCCGTGCGCAGGCTTTACGTAAGTGAGCCAATAGGCTTTAGTGATGGCTAATGGCTGCCAGTGAAACTTCCGGGCCGGGCTGGGTGAGTCGATTTACCGTGCTTTGCGGCGCGGTCCGGGAGCTTTGGATAACCTTCGCGGTCAAGCTGATCGGCATTCTCGCCTACAGCATCGCCAACTCGTCCCTCGTGCTTTGGCTTTCCTACGACCTGGGTTTCAACGACGTCCAGGCGGGTTACCTGGTCTTCGGTTGGTCGGCATTCATGACCCTGTCCACAGTCCTGGTAGGATCGCTCACCGACGCCATCGGTTTGCGAAAAGCTTTTCTTCTGGGAGTCTGGATCTGCGCGGTCTCGCGAGCGGTCATGACTTTCGCCAGCACCAAATGGCTCGTGCTTTCAGCCGGCCTCTTTCTGCTCGCCGTAGGTGAAGCGCTGGGCACTCCCGTCCTGGTCGCCGCGGTGCGACGCTATTCGACCACCGCGCAGCGATCCATTGCTTTCGCGATCTTCTATGCGGTCATGAATGTTGGTTTCTTTATCTCGGGCTTCATCTTTGATTATGTCCGCCGCACGATCGGGGAACCGCATGGAAGTTTTACCGTGCCGGTTTTGGGCACGCATCTCACCACGTATCAGACTCTGTTCCTGGTGAGTTTAACGGTGGAACTCATTCTATTGCCGCTGCTCTATTTTGGGCTGCGCGATGGTGTCGAAGCTACTGACGAAGGGGTAAAGATTACAAAAGACCAACCCAAATACCCCGCAGAAACCTTGCCGCGCGCGCTCTGGTTCATGAGTCGGGATGCGGTCCGGGATACCGTTCGCATCTTTCGCGGCCTGTGGTCACAACCGGGCTTCTACCGGTTTTTGGCTTTCCTGGCGCTTGCCGCGTTTGTACGGCTGATCTTTATCCAGATGTATTATACCTATCCCAAGTTCGGGATTCGGGAATTGGGAGCAGGAGCGCCCATCGGCAGGCTCTGGACGATCAACTCCATGCTGATCATCTTTCTGGTGCCCTTGGTGGGAGCGTTCAGCCAGCGGATTTCCGCGTATCGCATGGTCTCCATCGGCAGCGCCGTGGCCGCCGCTTCGGTCTTCATCATGACGTTACCCCTGGCATGGTTCAAGCCGCTGGCAGACGGCCTTCCGGGACACTGGTTGGGTCATGGATACCTTGGACTCGAGGGCGCCGTGCATCCTTACTATGTCATGATTTTCTGCTTTGTGACGCTGCTTTCAATTGGGGAATCCATCTACTCCCCTCGTTTGTACGAGTACGCGGCCTCCATAGCGCCCAAGGGGCAGGAGGCCTCCTACATGTCCATGTCCTACCTGCCCTTCTTCGGGGCGAAACTTTTGGTGGCCGGCACTTCGGGATGGTTGCTCGCCTGGTTTTGTCCCGAACAAGGGCCGCGCAATTCCCAATTGCTTTGGCTGGTGATTGCCTTAACCACGACCGTTGCGCCCACAGGTTTAATCTTGCTCCGGAAATATATCCAGGTCGCGGAAGCCGGACGGGAGCAGGCCTGAGTCGGCTCAAACCACTGCCGTTTCGTTGATCACCAGGTTCCCATTTTCGCCATCCAATGTGGCTTTGACGCAGATCGGCAACGTGGCATTGTGGGCTACGTGCCCAAAAGGCAGGCCCGCCACCACTGGCACCCCCAGAGGCAAAAGTCGT
The DNA here is from genome assembly GCA_002298785.1 of Verrucomicrobia subdivision 3 bacterium UBA693. Classification (GTDB taxonomy): domain Bacteria; phylum Verrucomicrobiota; class Verrucomicrobiia; order Limisphaerales; family UBA8199; genus UBA693. The sequence goes on along the minus strand of DBMR01000059.1, from coordinate 157,679 downwards.
TCCTTCAAGACCTCCTCCAGGGTCTGCCGGTATTCGCGTCGACTACGATTCTTAGGCTCTTCACAGTTCCGATTAATCCCTACCGCCACTCCGGCAACTTGGGACAGGATCCCGGCGTTGAGAAGGTGCGTGAGCATGCGGTCAAAGCGGTATGGCACTTCATCCAGATCTTCGAAGAACAAAATCGCTCCTTTGAAATTTGGGAGATAAGGTGTTCCCACCATGGTGCCGAGCATGGTGAGATTGCCCCCGAGCAACGGGCCCGAGACCTGACCTTTGCGGTACACCCGCACCGTCTTGCCAGAATAACCCTCCGCGATGTTCCCCGGCGGAAAAGGGCGTAGCAACGTGCGCAAAAAGCTTTGGAGGGTAAAATCGGGTGTCGTTTCCTTGTTCAGATCCGAATTCAGCATCGGGCCATGAAAAGTAACCAGGCCGCATTTGACCAGAAACGCGCAATGGAGGGAAGTGACGTCACTATAGCCGACGAAAACCTTGGGGTTCGCAGCGATGGCGCCGTAATCCAACATGCCCAGCAACCGCCCGGAGCCATAACCGCCTCGCACGCAGAGAATCCCTTGCACGGAATCGTCCTGGAACATCTGCATCAGGTCCGAAGCCCGATCCTGGTCTGATCCCGCCAGGAAGCCAAAGCGCCGGCGCACATTTCTGGCAAGTCGGACTTTAAAGCCAAGCGCCTCGAGCGTCGCTACAGAATGATCAATGGCTTTTGGATCCGGCGGCGCGCTCGCCGGAGCGAGCAACCCAACAGTATCCCCGGGATTTAGTCGTCTGGGTTTTGTTAACTTCATGAAACGAGGTGCTCGCTGCCGCATGTTGGCAACGCCACGCCTAGATATCGTGCATTGATGTCAGGCGGTCAGACAAGAGAATTGCGAAGGGCCGGCTACCGCCCTTTGCTGGGCACCGTTATCGTTGGAAACCAGATTTACTTTAGGCGCACCTTGAATCGGGCGCGCAATTGCGGGGGCAATCCCGTTTTCGGAGCAGCGGTCAGATGAGGCGGTTCGGGATGTGGTGGTTTTGGGGGCGCCGCCGGCTGGGCTGCGGTCGGGATTTGAGCTGCATGCAGCTTCTCCGCCATCCATTCCCCTGCCCCCATGATGTGCTCCCCGATCTTTGTTTCAGGAAACTTCATTTCACCGATCTGAAAGTCGGCGAGCGATTTGAGGGCATCCACGGTCTGGCCGGCTGAGTGGATCACTTCATTCCACTTGGAGGCAACGGAGGGCGCGGTTTCGTACCCATTTACGAGCCATTCAAGCTTCCCGGTGACAATATCCACCATCAGGCCATGCACGGGAATTCTGGGGCTGATCAAAGGACTATTGCGGGCGATGTCCGCCGCATGAATGACGTTTTGCCGGTCGCTGCTGAAGGTGCCAAAGAACTCCGGCAGATTGTCAGGCAGTCGATGCCGCTCGACACCCAGTGCGCGAAACCGTTCCAACAGTTCCAGGGCGCCGGTCTTGCCCACCTGACAATCGGTGTGGCCGATGATCGCAATTTCTTTCCCACCTTTGATGGCACACGCCAGCGCCATCGAGCGCATCGTGCTGCTCAGGGGACCAGTGATGATGTTGCCAGCGTTACGCAGCCAAATGAAATCGCTCTCCGGAACCCCTAACACCTCCGGCAGCAATGGGCCCAACCGGACGTCAATGCATGACAGTGCGACGATGGGCAGATTAGCCGCGAATTCGAAGGGCTTCAGGCCGGCGGTGGTGTCGCCGGCAATCGCACGGTGATTCGCTGCAATGATGGCTTCAAAAAGGCGCATAGTAGGCTCCTTTCCGAGCGGCGATACTCAGCTCTTTTTCTCGCTGCTCTCCTCGCTGGGTTTGATACCCGGCACTTTGCTGAGCATCTTTTCCAGTTTGATACCTGTCAGACTCTCTATCACCGGGGGCAATTGGGATACAATTTGAGCCACGTCTCCGGTAAATTTGCTGGCACCCCCTCCAGGACCGCTTCCGGAGTTGATGATCACCATCTTCTCGGTCTTCGACAGCGGTTCACTGATCTTCCCGGCGACATCTGGCAGCACGCGGATGATCATTTCAATCACCGCCGCTTCGTTATATTCCTTGAAGGACTCGGCCTTGACGCGCATGGCTTCCGCCGTGGCTTTGCCCTGCGCCTCAATGATGGTGGCCTGGGCCAATCCCTTGGCTTTCTGGGCTTCGGCCTCGGCGATACCGGTCGCTTTCGCAACATCCGCGTTCGCGAAGCCAGTCGCTTTCGAAGCGGCAGCGGCGCCGGAAGCTTCGGCTTCGAGTTGGAATCTGCGGGCGTTGGCCAGCGTTTCCACCCGATACCGCTCGGCATCGGCCGGCTTTTGCACATCCGCCTCGAGTTCTTTTTGGCGCCGCAAGATTTCCTGCTGCTGCAACTCGATCTGCTTTTGCTTCTCGACAATGTTGACCTGCACTTCCTCGGCTTTAACCAACTGCCCCGTCTTGAACTTTTGCAGGTCGTAAGCGAGATCCGCCTCGGCTTTCCGCTGATTAACGCTCGCCTGATAACCCGCCACGTTCATTTGGTAATCCCGTTGGGCCTCGGCGATTTTGGAATCGGCTACAAACTTGGCTTCCTGACCGGCCTGGGTCGCCTGCGCGGAACGAATCATGGCGTCACGATCAGCTTCGGCCTGCGCGATCTGCGCGTCCCGTTTCACTTGCGCAATTCGCGGCTTGCCCAGCGCTTCCAGGTAACCCTGGTTATCCCGAATATCCCGAATCGTGAAGCTGACGATGCCCAGGCCCATGTTGGCCATGTCACCCGCCGCCACCTCCTGCACCTTGGCGGCGAAGGCATCCCGATTTTGGTAAATATCTTCCACTGTCATCGTACCCAAAATCGCCCGGAGGTGACCTTCCAAGGTCTGCATTGCGATATTTTTGATCTCCTCGGTACCTTTGCTCAAAAATTGTTCAGCAGCAGTGGCAATGGAGACGTCGTCGCCCTTGACCTTAATCTGGGCCACGCCATCGACTCGCACCGGCACCCCCTTGCTCGTGTAAACCTCAGGAGTGTTAACGTCGATGGTCAGCAACTCGAGCGAAAGGACGTCCACTTTTTCAATAACCGGGATCACAAAGGTGCCACCGCCTTTGACCACGCGGAAGCCGCGTGCCTGAACGGTGCCGTCCGGATCAATGATCCGGTGTTTGCGACCGGAGACAATTAATACCTGGTTGGGGCCGACTTTGGTATATCGGTTGGCCCAAACCGCCATGAAGATAATGACGACAGTGACAATGCCGAAAACGGCGACCGCGACAGTTCCAATTTCGGTAATCGTGGCAAGCATGAGGTTCATAGGATTTTTCCAGGTTCAGTTTGAGTTTGGTTCGCAAGGGACGACGTAAAATTGGGAGCCGACAATCCGCACGATGCGAACGTCCTGGCCGCAATTGATGCGAATGCCGCGTTCGCTGCGGGCGGGAGCCGAATAGCGCGTGCCGGCTTGCACATAGGCGATTTCGCCGACCCCGTTTTCGGGAATGGGGGTAATGATGCTGGCCAACTGGCCAACCAACGTGCTGACGTGTGATTCGCTTGAACTCTGGGTTTTGCGAAAGAGCGCTTCAAAGAGGAAAAACACGGCTGCGGCAACGATCAGTCCTGACACGATGGAGAGCGGCGCGCTGATATACACTGAACTGGTAGCTCCGATGCGTGAGAAAATCATGCCAAACCCACCGGCTGCGGTTAAGAAGCAGGCAATGGTAGTGGGGCTGAACGGTGCGACGCCTGGCATGCCCGTGTGCTCGAAGCCCGCGTCGGCCTGCCCCCCAGTCCCGACATCCGCGTGGGCGTCGTGTCCTCCAAACAACTGGCCAACGATGGCACTTAGGATGGTGAACACCAGCCCTACCCCGAAACAAATCGAGTAAATCAAGAAGTCCATACGTTCCTCACTTAGGTTTCAACGGCATTTAACGCCCGTTCCAATAACTGAGCAAGCCTATTAATACCGACCCAACTGCTGCATTCGCACTCGCTTGCGTGATCGACCGGACTTTCTCGCCCTGCTTTTCGCGACATGTGGCCTGGGTTTATATTCCGCGGCTCTGTGCTGACTCTCCCGGTCCACAGCGCTATGAAACCGCATCCCGATGAAAATTGCATCTATAAAGCATGGAAGTATTTGTAATCGCTGCAAGTTATTTGTTCTGCAATAATTACACTCCAGCGGCAAGGCAAGGTCCCTCCGACACCCCAAGCGAAATCCTAGCCTCGAAACTCGGCCGCAAAGCATCAAGCAAAATTTGCTTTAACACCTTCGCCACCCTCGTATATTCACCCTATGGATATTTACGACCATCCTACTTTCCTGATGGCTTGCCAACAGTTTGACCAGGTCGCTGACCACCTCGAGATTCCCCAGGAGGACCGGGACCGGCTCAAGTACCCTAAACGCTCCATGGTAGTCGCTCTGCCAATCCACAAGGATGACGGATCGACCCAGGTATTTACTGGCTACCGGGTCCAGCATCACCTCACTTTGGGCCCGACGAAAGGTGGGTTGCGTTTTCATCCACAGGTGAGTCTGGGTGAAGTTGCGGCGCTGGCCATGTGGATGAGTTGGAAATGCGCGCTCTGTGGCTTGCCTTACGGAGGAGCCAAAGGCGGCATTACTTGTGACCCGGGAAAATTGAGCCTCACGGAATTGGAACGGCTGACCCGCCGGTATACGCAAGAGATGATCCCTTTCATTGGGCCTCAGGTGGATGTAATGGCCCCGGATTTGGGCACCAACCAACAGGTAATGGCCTGGATGATGGACACCTACTCGGTGCACATGGGGCACACAGTCCCCAGCATCGTAACCGGCAAACCCGTGGGCCTCGGAGGTTCACTTGGACGCCGCGAGGCCACCGGGCGCGGCGTCGGCTATCTCGTGAACCGCGCGACGGATACCATCGGGCTCGATATCAGCAAAGCCACAGCAGCGATTCAAGGTTTCGGCAATGTTGGTTCCATCACCGCGCTTTCGCTGGCCCGCTACGGCGTGAAGATCATTGCGGTGACCGATGCCTTTGGCGGCGTTTACAATGCTGAAGGCCTCAACTTATGGGAATTAGAGAAGCACGTCGCCGCCCGGAAGACAGTCGCCGGGTTCCCCGGAGCGGATGCGCTGACCAACGAACAATTGCTGGAACTGCCTTGCGACATCCTGGTACCGGCGGCGCTGGAACGACAAATCACCGCGGAGAACGCCGGAAAGATCAAGTGCCGCATCCTGGCGGAGGCTGCCAATGGCCCAACCACCCCTGAAGCGGATGCTATTATCGCTCAGCGTCCTGAAATCTTCGTCATACCCGATGTTTTGTGCAATGCGGGTGGGGTGGTGGTTTCCTATTTCGAGTGGGTGCAGGATCTCCAGAGCTTTTTCTGGGGGGAGACCGAAGTGGTGGACAAGTTGTTCCGGATACTGGAAGCGGCTTTTACCCAGACTGTTACTCTCAGTCGCAAGCAGAAGATCCCTATGCGCGTAGCGGCACTGAGCCTGGGGATCAAGCGCGTGCAAGAGGCCAAGCGAACTCGCGGGTTGTTCCCCTGAGGACAGCTAAGGGGTAACCAGTGGCGGAGTGCCAAAGCGGCCGAAACGCAGAGCCAGGGTCGGTAAAACGAGCAGGTTAAGCGCGGTGGCGGTAAACAATCCGCCGAGAATCACGATCGCCATTGGACCCTCGATTTCGCGGCCGGCTTCCCCGCTCCCGATGGCCAGCGGCAACAGCCCCAACCCCGTCACCAGGGCGGTCAATAGGATCGGGACCAGCCGTTCACTGGCGCCGCGAATAGCCGTGGCCACTCCCCAGGACTGGCCTTCCCGTCGAACCAGATGGTCGTAGTGCGAAAGCAGCATGATGCTGTTTCGCGTGGTGATGCCAAACAAAGTGACAAAGCCCACCAGGGAGCCCATGGTGAGTCCGGAGTCCGTAAGCCAACGGGTCAGGTAAACCGCGAGAATTCCGCCGGTAAGAGCGAAGGGCAGATTCACGAGGACCAACAGCAGGTTCCGACCACTGCCGAGCACTACGTATAACAGCAGCAGGATTCCTACCGCGGCGATTCCAGCGTGGATAAAGAGTTCTCGCGAGGCGGCTGCCTCCGCTTCCGCCGCGCCGGAGAATTCGAAGTAAATCCCTTTTGGAAGTTCAAGCTTCTTACCCATGACTTCGCGTGCCTCCGCCACAAACGCGCTCACCTCACGTCCTACGGGATGGCAGGTAACGGTTTGCCGTCGGCGGGCGCCGTCGTGCAAAATGGAGAAACGGCCATTCCCAGGTTCGATGGCCGCTAACTCCCGCAACGGAACCCGCACCCCGGACACCCCATGCACAAGAAGCTTTTCCAGGCTCGCAATATCGCTTCGGCTCTGCTCCTCGAGGATCACGGTCAGATCCGTTACCTGGTTTCCGTGGTACACTTGCCCGACCACCGTGCCCTGCCAGGAAGTCTGCAAGGCATCCAACACCTCGACCGGGCGAAAGCCAAGGTCCGTCATACGGTCTTGCCGCAGCCGAATCGTCACCTGGGGCGAACCCGGTGGCGCCTTCACCTGCACCTCCTCGGCCCCCGAGACACCCTGCAAAACGTGGGCCACCTTGCGCGCCGTCGCGTCCAGTTCATCCAGGTCCTCTCCAAATACATCCACCACCACCGGCGCGGTCTCTCCGGATAAGCTTTCACCAATGCGATCGCCCAGAAAAGTCAAGACCTCGAATTGAATCCCAGGGATATTCTTCAGTACCGCCCGAATCTCGTCGGCGACTCCCGCCTCCTCCTTCGCCGGCATTTTCTTTAATTCCACGTGAAATTCCGAGCGATGCGGCCCCCACGGATCTTCCCCCTGCTCGGCGCGGCCGACCTGTTGTTCAACAGTAGCGATGTGAGGGTTTGCCAACAGGTCCCGGGAGATTTGTCCTCCTATCCGCAGCATTTCCGGCAGAGAAGTCCCGGGAATGGCGGACACCTGCAACACAAAATGGCCTTCGCGAAAATCCGGAAGAAAACTCCCTTCCAGAAACGGCAGGCGTGATAAGGCCGCGAGACAAAGAAATGCCGCCGTGCCTGACAAGATCAAGGGATGAGCGGTCAGCGTCCGCAATAGGCGCTCGTAACCCTGGCGGAGAAATATTTGTAATCGAGGTTGGGATTCCCTTTCCACGCCACCGCTAAAGAGTAGCCAGGTAAGCGCGGGCGTAACCGTCAGCGCTACTACCAACGATGCCAGAATCGCCAGGATGTAGCTCATCGCCAGGGGCGAGAAGAAACTGCCCTGCAATCCCGTCAGTGTCAGCACCGGCAGGAAGACGAGCACCACGACGAAAGTCGCGTAAACCACCGCACTGCGAACTTCAACCGATGCCTCAAGTATCACACGCCAAATCGGGGCCGCGTTCGCACCGGCACCTTGGTTTTCCCGAAGTCGGCGCAGGATGTTCTCCACGTCAATGATGGCATCATCCACCACCTCCCCCAGGGCGATTGCCAATCCGCCCAGGGTGATGGTATTGAGCGAGATGCCCAACCGATCCATGACCAGGATAGCGGTCAATAGAGAGAGCGGTATGGCGGTCAAAGAAATGATGGCGGTCCGCAAGTGGCCAAGGAACAGGAAGAGCATGACGGCCACCAATGCCGCGCCCAACATTAACGAATGACGAATATTCGCCAGGGACGCCTCAATAAAGGTGGCTGGTCGATGGAGCCGCGGGTAGAGGTGTATACCTTCCTTCTCGAACAACGGTGCCATGTTCGCCAATGCCGCCTCCAACCCGGTCGTGACTTCTTTGGTGTTGGCCCCGTATTGGCTCGACATCGTCAGCAACACGCCCAGTCGTCCCATGATGAGTGTGTCGCCAAACTTCGGTTCCGGCCCCTCGACGACCTCGGCAACATCCTGGAGGCGCACGGGCGAACCGTTCGTTCCGGTCGAAACGACGATGCCCCCCAGATCGCGCACGCTCGCCAGTTGGCCTTCAACTCGCAGCACGACTCGCTGGTTGGTGTCCTCGATGAATCCCGCGCCACGCACCCCGCTGGCGGCCCGCGCCGCGTTGATCACTTCGGTAAGCGTGACCTCCCGTGCCACCAGCGAATCCGGCTTTACCCGCACCTGCCATTGCCGCACCTCACCGCCAAATACGCTGCATTTTGCCACCCCCGACACTGCCAGCAATCGTGGTTTAAGCGTCCAATCTGCAAACGCTCGCAGATCGCGAGGTGACATCTTTTCGCTTACCAATCCAACCTTTAGGAGATCCATGGTGGCTGACACCAGCGGCGACATTCTGGGAGCCTTCACCCCCGCGGGCAGCGTACCCGCCAATTCCGACAATTTCTCCGCTACCATCTGCCGCGCCGGCAGGATGGGAGTGCCGTCCTGGAACATCACCGTGATAATCGAAAGCCCTTGAATCGACTCCGAGCGAAGTGATTCAAGATGGCCGAGGCCGTTGATTGAAGTTTCGATGGGCCGGGTCACCAGCGTCTCCACTTGCTCTGGAGCCAGGCCGGGGGCCTCGGTCTGGACCGTCACCTGCGGAGGTACAAAATCCGGAAACACATCCAGCTTGGAGTGCCAGGCCACATACCCACCGTAGAGCAAAATGAGGCACGCCAGCGAAATCACCACCGCGCGGAAGCGCAACGAAAATTGGATGAGGCGGTTCAGCATGGAATTAGCGCTGCCGGCTATTCAGGCGTGTTGGAGGTTCTCATTTCCTCGGAGAGCAATTGCTGAGCCCCGGAAACGACGATCTCCATCTCCGAGTCAAGATTCCCGACGACCAAGACCGAGTCGGCTTCCCAACGCCACACCTCCACTGGTTTGCGCTCGAACTTTTCCTCTCCCTCATGCCCATAAATCCAGGTTTTCCCCTCATACTGCAGGACCGCCGTCCGTGGCAGTCTGAACCCGCCTTGGGTCTGACCCTGCCCTCGCAGCCGTGCAAATACCAGCGTTCCCGGCAACGGCGGGCTTCCGCGTATCAAGAGGAAGAAGGCCGCCCCCTGCGCCTGTAGATCGGCAGCCGAGGCCGATCCAACGAATTCTGCTTCCCACTGCTTCCCACCGGAGCTCGACGTAACGCTCACCTTGCCCGGTTTGCCCTTGAGCAGCTCGCTGGCGTTCATATCCACCCGCACTAATGCGCTTTGTTGCAGCAAAATCGAACGGCTCAACTCCGCCAAATCCGCACGGGCACAAAGGTCAGGCCCCCAATTCGCCCACAATTTCGCCCGCACCAGGTCCACTGCGGCCCGGTCACGACCTTGCGCGGCCTCGGCCGCCTCCAGGGCCTTGGCTGCGCCATCCTCCCCGATCTGTTTCTGCCGCTCAAACTCCTTGCTGGAGGCAGAAAAGGTAGCCTGGGCGGCAGCAAATTCGGCGACCGCCGTGGCCAAACCACTCGCATCCAACACGCGACCATAGGCTTTGATCTCAGGCTCCAACTCGGCCCTAGCGGGCTTGGCAAAAGCAATCCCCGCCGCTTTTTGCTGCTCCTGGCTCAGGTTCAATCCCGAGGACGGCTTTTCCGTCGTGACCGGCTTGGTTTCCGGTTGGCTCTCTTTTCTTGAAGGAATGAAGAACCAAGCCAGGGCACCTGCCAGGATCAGCCCGAACAATACAGCAGGGAAGAATCGTTTCATGGGCGGGATGGGATGTTCGTGTGGAGCGATGCGGTGTCGACGGAAAAATCCAGGGGGCTTTCCAGTGCCGCTTCAAGAGCGCCCAAGGCATGTTGGGCTTTGATGCGAGCGTCCGCTTGCGCCCTGGCAGCGTCCACGCTCTCCAGGCGGACTGAAGCCAGCGTCTGCCGCGAAATCTCGCCAGCCTTGAACAGGGATTCATTGGCACGCTGTTGTTTTTGAGCTTGTTCTAGAATCGCTGCGGCAGCGGACAGTTTTCGACGCGCGTTATCAAACTCCGACAAGGCTGTCTCCACCTCGGTGAGCACTCTTGCCTGCAGGGCATTGAACCGGGCGGCAGCTTCATGCCGCCGAGCCTGGGCCTCCTGAATTGGCCCGCGATTTTGATTCAGAATAGGCAACTCCACCCCAAGTCCCAACCCCCACTTATTGTCACCCTGGTCAAATTCGTAGCCTGGGCTGAGGTGGACGTCGGGATATTGTTTGGCGACTTCCAACTGGAGTGCGGCCTGGCTGGCTTCGTATTCTGCCAGTGAACCCAGCACGTCGGTCCGGCTGAGCAAACTTCGCTTGCGAGCCTCCGTGGAAGGCAGTTCCGGCAACGAGGCATCGAATTCCCGCAGGGAAAGCCTCACTCTCTCCAGCGCGCTGGGAGGGATTCCAATCACTGCCGCCAGTTGCGTCCGCGCTTGGGCCTGGCGGCCCTCGGTTTCAAGCAAGGCCAATTGTGTCTTCGCGCTGGCCATTCTGGCCCGCACCACTTCCTGCGGTGAAATGCCACCCGCTCGCTGGTCCTTGTCCAGCAAGCGCACCATTTCCGCTTCCGCCAGTTGCTGTTCCCGCAACAATTTGAGGTTTAGCTGCGCGCCCCAAAACTCCAGCAGCGCCATCCGCAGCTTTGTGCGCACGTCCCACGCGGCGCGAATCACGGAGAATTGGGCAGCGAGGGAAAGTTGCGCGGCATGCGCCTGACGCTTGGCGCGTTTCCCTGCAGTCTCGATTGGCACATCCAGACTCGCGGTCACCAACCACGGCGACGGCACGGCCGTGGTGGAGTTAAAGGCCGGATTAACTGTCACCGTGGGATTGGGGTGCTGAGCAGCGGTGGTCTGCCCTGCGATTGCGACCAGGTAACCCGCCCGAGCCACCTCGAGCTCGGGATTCAAATAGAACGCCGCCAGAGTCAGGGTAGTCAAATTCCATTCCGGCAACGGCCATTCGAGAACAGGCTTGCCCAAATTCGTGGCAATATACGGGCGCAGCGTGGGATCGGACAGAGAACGATCCTGAAATTTGCTGGCGGTGGTTTCCGGGGACAGCGGTTCTGAGTGATACGTCACACAACCCGACAAGATCATTAAGCCGCTCATGAACACCAGGGCGGCACATTGCGAAACAGGTGTGATCTTCCGCGTAACAAGTTTACGCCAGAGTAGCGCCGCGACACGTTTTACTGGTTCCATGATAATGCCGCGACTTCCGATACGCTGCAACCCTGCTTCCAATTTTCGCAGAGCACGGCTTTTAGGCGGCCAAACCATCGCTGCACGGTAATAAATCCAGTCCGCAAATCCAACAGCCAACTTCAGCATGGAGATTCCATTAACGATTCGGTAGGCTTTCCATCGGTCCGTCGAACGGTTCGGTTGGGCCGTGTTTATTGCCGGGGGTATTATGAATTCACGAAATCCGTCCGGGCGACGCGGGTGCCTCTTTTACGGGGCAATCGTGGTGGCCGTTTTTCTGGTTTTGCTCGGGTTGGGCTTGATTTTTGGAATCAGCATGGCAAAAAAAGTGCGCCGTGAATTTACCGACGCCGCTCCTCAAGTTCTGCCAGCCTCTTCGTTGTCCCCCGCCCAGTACCAGGATGCTAGCGAGCGCCTAAAGGAATTCAGCGCCGCCATCAGGAACGGAAAATCAGCGTCGCCCCTGGAATTGTCGGCCGACGAACTCAATGCCTTTATCGAGCGCAACCCGGAATTAATTTCGCTCCGCGGCAAAGTCCATGTGCTGCTCGAAGGAAACCAGGCCCGGGCCCAACTGAGCATGCCCATGGGAGAAATTGGCCTGCCCGTATTCCGGGATCGCTATTTAAACGGGCTGGCAGATTTTCATGTGGGCCTGCGGGATGGGTCTTTGAAACTTGCCGCCACCAATATCCTCGTCCGAGGCAAACCACTACCTAACATTTACCAGGCACAGATCCGCGAACAGAATTTGGCAGGATTACTGAAGGAAAGCACGAATGCCAGTGCTGTACTAGGCAAACTGGATTCAATCCAAGTTACCAACAGCAAGGTACGGATTTCCCCAAAGGCCCCTAACCCTTAGGCCAACTTAGTGTGGCATGGGGCTTACCAAACGAGCGTGTTCTTGCAACGCGAAGCGGTCCGTCATGCCAGCCAGGTAGTCACAAATCGCCCGCGGCCATCCGTCGCGCCGGGCACGCTTCCGCGACATCGTTCCCAATGCCTTCGGTTTTTCCGAGTAATATCGAAACAACTCCTCCAAAATGCGCCGGGCGCGGATGTGCGGCTCGTTGACCACCGGGTTGAAGTACAGGTTCTTGTAAAGAAACCGGCGCAACTCCTGGTTTAATAACTTCCTCTCTGCGCTGTACTGCACGAGCGGCCGAGCCTGGCGGCGGACTTCGTCCGCATTTCGCACGTTTGCCTTTTGCACCGCCGCTTCAGTAGTGGTGACGACGTCGGAGACCTGAAGATCAATGATGCAGCGAATGATGAAGTAACGACGGCATTCGTCCGGCAACTTGCCGTATTCGCGTTCGACCGTCCGGGTCGCCTGCCGCCACAAACGCACCTCGCGATTGAGTTGCTGCTCGGACAGTAATCCGGAATCCAAACCATCATCCAGATCGTGGCTGTAATAGGTCACTTCATCGGCCAGATTGGCGATCTGAGCTTCGAGAGACGGATTACGAAATCTCACCGCCCGAGACCCCGACGGTGGAACCGTGCGGGAATGCTTGGCGAGGCCTTCCCGGACTTCCCAGGTGAGGTTCAGCCCGGAGAAGCGCGGGTACTTCTGCTCCAACTCCTCCACGATCCTCAGACTCTGACGGTTGTGCTCAAACCCGCCATGCTTTTTCATCAAGCGATCGAGAACGGTTTCGCCCTTATGCCCAAACGGGGAATGCCCGAGATCATGCGCCAGCGCGATTGTCTCCGCCAAATCTTCGTTTAGGCTGAGCGCACGGGCGATGTTGCGGGAAATGGCGGCGACTTCGATGGTATGGGTCAACCGCGTCCGCAGGTGATCCCCGGAACCATTCAGGAAGACCTGGGTTTTGTACTCCAGGCGACGAAAAGCCCGGGAATGAATCACCCGGTCCCGGTCCCGTTGATATTCGGTCCGCCATTCCGGCGGAGTTTCCCGGTGTTCCCGGCCCCGACTTTGCGCGCTGAATTGCGCGTAAGGCGCCAGGGTTTTGGACTCGATTTGCTCGAGGACTTCGCGCGTGCAGAGCATGGTGGGGTGAGCCCGGGGAGGGCGATTTTCAGGCCGCCAGCAACTGTTGCACGGATATGCCCCGCAACTCGAACAAGCGCCGGATGGTATCCTCAATCAGGTTATTCGGACAGGAGGCCCCGGCGGTGATGCCCACGGTGAGCTTTCGTTGCGGCAGCCAGTCGAGCGTCTCAACCTCTTGATGTATATGCTGATTGTAGTGTCGAATGAGTTTAACCGACTCCATCTTGGCCGCGTTTTTGATGAAATAGGTTGGCAGCTTCGCCTCGCCCATTTCCGCCAGGTGCGAAGTATTCGAAGAATTATAGCCACCCACGACCAGGAGCAAATCCAGGGGTTGAAGCAATAGTTTCTGCAACGCATCCTGGCGGTCTTGCGTTGCCCCACAGATCGTGTCGAAGAAACGGAAATGATGGTGAATTTCCGCCTCACCATACTTCTGGACCATGGCCGCCTTTAACCGGCGCTGCACGTCCTCGGTCTCGCCCCGCAGCATCGTCGTCTGATTTGCGACCCCGATGGCTTTCAAATGGTGGTCCGGATCAAATCCCTCGGAGTAGCCTCCTTTAAATTTCTGAAGAAACTCTTCCTTCGATCCTCCGTGCAGGATGTAGTTACAAACATAGTCGGTCTCTGCCAGGGTGAAGACCACCAGGTAGTGTCCGCTCCCGCTGGAACGCGCCTGGGAACTTGTCGCCATCGTCTCTTCATGCCACGCCTTGCCATGAATAATGCTGGTAACCGCGTCCTTGGAATACTGCCGCACGCGCTTCCACACGCTCATCACGTCCCCGCACGTCGTGTCCACGAACAGACAGCCTTTCTCCTCCAACTTGCGACGCGTGGCGACCTCCGTCCCAAAGGCGGGGATGATTACCAGGTCTTCCGGAGTCAACTGGTTGATCTCCTCATCTTTGGGCTTCCCGGCGATCGTGACGATCCCCATCCGCCGCAACTGGTCATTTACCTCCGGATTATGAATAATCTCTCCCAGCAAAAAAATCCGTCGGTCCGGATAAGCCTTGCACGCTGCGTAGGCCAGATCGATCGCTCGCTCCACTCCGTAACAAAATCCAAATTCCTTCGCCAACTTCACGGTTAAGTCGCCTGCCGACAAAATATGGCCATTCGCACGAATGCGCTCGACCATGTCGCTGCGATAATGGGAAAGGACCTGGGCTTGCACCGCCGTCATAATATCGGGGCGACGCAGATTCACTTTTTTGGGTCCACCTGGGGCTTCAATCGACATACCAGAGTATTTTAGCACGCACCGTTCCATCGTCCAGCCCGGAGCCAACTTATGTAGAGCATCGGCAGCATTCATAGCCATGAGGAAAGGTCGTGGGGATGCTCGCACCGACGCCGCTTCTATTGCTGGCGCGCGCGCATTACAAGCTTCCTTCTGTCACCGAAATGGAGCTGACGAATCGCGAATTCAAGGTCTCGGAGAAACTCGTTGCTTTGGGTCGCCGTTGCTGGGATACTCCCAACGGTTACCGGAGCGTAGCTCAGCCTGGCTAGAGCACTTGGTTTGGGACCAAGACGTCGCAGGTTCAAATCCTGTCGCTCCGACCACCTTTTTATTGGCAGGGATGAATCTTCCTCTTCACGGTTTCCGACCTGGTCTCGTAATGGCCTCCACGAGCGTTCAGCAGTTTGTGAGCCGCCGCATTCCGTGAAAATCTGTGGTTTCTTCGGTTCCGCTTCCGCAACATTTCATTAACTGCGCCTTCGACTCCGGTTTCCTTGAATTTCCGGCCGAAGAGGTTTGACGACTGAATTATAAAGTTCTGGCGACGAACTGGGCTCCTCAATTAGACTCACCCGCCGTGACAAGTGAATTATGAAAATAAATCTGCGAACACGGTTGTTTCCCCTTGCTCTCGCCTGGTTGATCGGCGGCGTTGAGTTTGCGCCGCCTGCGTCTGCGGAGCCCACTCCCGCCTCAGCCGCGATCAAGCCGCTGGTAACTTTGGTCAATCCCCTGATGGGCACGGACTCCACGGGTGGTTTCTCCCACGGCAACGAATATCCGGCGATCGGGCTGCCGTTCCCCATGAACACCTGGGCCCCTTACACCCAACCGCAGCGCGATTCATTTTTCTACCAATATCCCAGCACCAAAATTCGCGGCATTCGGCAAACGCATCAGCCAAGTCCGTGGATCGGAGATTACGCCATGTTTTCCCTGATGCCGGTCTCCGGTGAGTTGGTGGTGAACGAAAATGATCGAGCGTCCGATTTCGCGCATGCGAAGGAGACCGCGCAACCGAGCTACTACAGCGTTTACCTGGACACCTGGAAGGTGCAAACCGAGGTCACTCCCACCGAACGTTGTGCCCGCTTCCGGTTTACCTTTGACCAGCCTGGCAACTCCTATGTCGTGTTCGACAGCTTCGACAAAGGCGCGTCGGTGGAAATCAATGCCGGTGAGAGAAGAATTACTGGAGCGGTCCGCTATCACTGCGGGCAAGTGCCGGACATCTATTCGAGCAATTATTTCGTCATCATCTTTGACCAACCTTTCGCGGCGAGTGGAGTCTGGTCGGCGGACGGAATCAAGGCTGGCCAAAACCAACTGGCGGGCAAGCAAGCCGGAGCGTTTGTGAAATTCGACACGAGCGCGACGAAAGTCGTGGGCTGCAAGATCGCCTCCTCGTTCATCAGTCCGGAACAGGCGCTTCGAAGTCTCCAGCAGGAAATCGGCGATGCGGATTTTGACCGGGTACGACAACGCGCCGAGGCGCGCTGGAATGAAATGCTGGGACGCGCCCGCGTTGAAGGCGGTTCGGACGAGCAACGCCGCACGTTTTACAGTTGTCTTTATCGCTGCACCTTGTTCCCGCACAAATTTTATGAAATGAACGAGCAAGGAAAGCCGGTCTATTTCAGCCCTTATGACGGCAAGGTACATGAAGGTGTGCTCTACACCGACAGCGGCTTTTGGGACACGTTCCGTGCCGCCCAACCGCTCTACAATCTGCTCTACCCCGAGGTGAACGCCGAGATTTTACAGGGTCTGCTCAATGCCGCGGATCAAAGCGGCTGGCTGCCGGCCTGGGCGAGCCCTGGTCATCGCGAGTGCATGGTGGGCAATAACGCCTTTTCGTTGTTGGCCGACGGCTGGGTTAAAGGCGTCCAATCCTTTGATGTCGGCAAAGCCGTCGACGTCATGGTGCATGACGCCAATAACAGCGGTCCGATTTCTACTATCGGCCGGGATGGTGCCAAGTTTTACCATAGTATTGGCTACGTGCCTTACTCGCCGGTTAAAGGCGAAACCAGTTTTGGCGAAGCCACGGCGAAGACCCTGGAATTCGCGTATAACGATTACTGTTCGGCCAAACTCGCCCTTGCGGCTGGGCGCACCGCCGAGGCCCAGACCTTTGCGCGCAAAGCGATGAACTGGACGAATGTTTTCGACGCAAAGATTGGCTTCGTTCGCGGACGCAAAGCCGACGGTTCATGGGTGGAACCGTTCTATCCGAATGAATGGGGTGGTCCGTTTACCGAAGGCTGTTCGTGGCATTGGACCTGGTGCGTATTCCACGACATTCCTGGCCTCGCAAAAATGCTGGGCGGCGACGATGCTTTCGGAGCCAAGCTGGACGCGGTCTTCACCGCATCCAGCGATGTGCGCACGGGAACTTACGGGGGTATGATTCATGAAATGACGGAAATGGTGGCCGCGGACATGGGTCAGTATGCCCATGGCAACCAACCCATCCAGCACATGATCTATTTATACAACTACGCCGGCCAACCCTGGAAAGCGCAGTCTCGCGTGCGCTGGGCCATGGGGAAACTTTACGCACCCACGCCGGACGGTTACTGTGGCGACGAAGACAATGGGCAGACGTCCGCCTGGTATGTGTTCAGTGCCCTCGGATTTTATCCCGTCTGCCCCGGCGACCTTAATTACATCATCGGCAGCCCTTTATTTGACCGCAGCACCATCACAGTCGCAGGTGGCAAGACCTTCACGATCACCGCGCAACAAAACGGTCCGCTGAAGCCCTATATCTGTGGCGCCACCTTCAATGAAAAGCCGTTCAACCGGACATTTATCAGCCACAACGAAATCCTGGCTGGCGGAGAACTTCAGTTCAAAATGACTTCAGCACCGGACCGCAAGTGGGCCGCGGCGCCGGAAAGCCGTCCACCTTCCGGCATGGCCGGGTTGGGCTCACTGCAATAGAGGCACCGAATTCGTCACCAGCCAGCACCTAATTCGCATTTCAGCAACCCGTATCAAATCAACCCCTATGGCAAGCATTAGCAGTTCCGCAACCCCGCAAGCATCCTCTTCCACCGCCACGAACGGCCAGACGTATCGCGGTCCGTTCGCGATCATGACCATCCTCTTCTTTATGTGGGGATTCATGACGGTATGGAACGACGTCCTGATCCCGCGCTTCAAAGAGGCATTCACGCTCAGCTATTTCCAGGCCATGCTGGTACAGTTCGCCTTTTTCGGCGCCTATGGCGTCGGCTCCTTGATCTATTACGTTGTCTCCCTGGTTTCGGGCGACCCCATCAATCGCATCGGCTACAAGAATGGCGTGATTCTTGGTCTCTTTATTGCCGCTTTCGGCAGCGCGTTGTTCTATCCGGC
Organism: Verrucomicrobia subdivision 3 bacterium UBA693; assembly: GCA_002298785.1. GTDB lineage: Bacteria > Verrucomicrobiota > Verrucomicrobiia > Limisphaerales > UBA8199 > UBA693. The sequence continues at coordinate 139,885 of DBMR01000059.1, read as the reverse complement.
GGCAGTGATGAATTCATATCCGTTCTTCCTCGTGGCACTCTTCGTCGTCGGCCTGGGTTTTGCCATGCTGCAAATTGCCGCCAATCCATACGTGACCATCCTCGGCCCCGAGCGCACGGCATCAAGCCGCCTCAACCTGTCCCAAGCCTTCAATTCGTTCGGCACCACCATCGGTCCGATCATCGGTGGCTGGCTGATCTTCACCTTCTTCACCAGCAAGACGGCTCACGGCGCGGAGTCCGTAAAGATTCCTTACCTGTGCTTTGCCGCGGTGTTCGTGTTGCTTGCGGTGTTTTTCATGTTCGCTCACTTGCCGGCATTCACTAACACGGAGCAATTGACCCGCGGACTGGGTGCCTTGAAACATCCGCACACCGCGCTGGGCATGCTGGCCATCTTCATGTATGTCGGTGGCGAGGTCGCTGTCGGCAGCGCGATCATCAATTTTCTCGGCACCAAGAAATTGGGCGGTTTGGCGCATGAAGCCGCGGCCGGCTACCTGGCCTATTACTGGGGCGGCCTGATGATTGGCCGGTTTATGGGAGCCTTCGCGTTGAGCGAAATGAAGAGTTCCACCAAGCACACGTTGGTGGTCCTGGTTCCGATTGTCGCCTTCGTGACGATCTGTGCGACCGGCGGTTTGAGCAACGCGCTGCATTACGGCCTGCCGCTGGCGGTGCTGCTCGTGGCGTTCTTTCTGGGCGAGGCCAGCGCGCATCGCATGCTGGCGCTGTTTAGCGGCGTAATCATCGCCTTGCTGCTGACCGGCATCTTTACCTCCGGTGAGATCGCCAAATGGTCGGTGTTGGGAGTGGGTCTGTTTTGCTCGGTGATGTGGTCCAACATCTTCTCCCTGGCCATTGAAGGATTGGGACCGCTCAAGAGCCAGGCGTCGTCTTTGTTGGTCATGGCGATCCTCGGTGGCGCTATTCTGCCGCCGGCCCAGGGCTGGGTGGCTGATAAATTCGACATCCAGACCTCCTTCGTCGTGCCGATGCTCGCCTTTGCCTATATCGCGTTTTACGGCCTTTATGGTTACCGCGCTGGCCGCCACCTTGATCAAACGGCAACCTCCAAGTAAGATTTATGAACCGAAGACAATTCATCCGTAACACGACCCTGGCAGCCTCCCTGCTGGCGGTCACGCCGAGGGGCTTTGCGGCGGGCTCCGAATTCCCGACCGTCCGCATCCCGGAAAGCAAGCGTAAATTCAAGAGTGCTGCCGTCGAGCGCGCCATCGCTCGCGTGCACAGTGCGGTTGGCAACAAAGAGCTCGCGTGGATGTTCGAAAACTGCTTCCCGAACACCCTCGATACCACTGTGGACTTCTCCGTAGTCGCCGGACGCCCGGACACATATGTGATCACTGGCGACATCGACGCCATGTGGCTCCGCGACAGTTCCGCCCAGGTTTGGCCTTACCTAGCCCTTATGAAAGAGGACGCACCGTTGCAGCAATTGATCGCCGGGGTAATCAATCGCCAAACCCGTTGCATCCTCAAAGACCCTTATGCCAACGCGTTCTACAAGGACGACACCAAAGTGGGCGAATGGAAGAACGACATGACGGACATGAAACCCGGCATTCATGAACGCAAATGGGAAATCGATTCGCTCTGCTACCCAATTCGCCTGGCTCATGAATACTGGCGGCTTTCCCGAGACACCGCACCCTTCGACGCGGCCTGGCATGAGGCCATCAAACTCACCCTGCAAACGCTTAGGGAGCAGCAACGCAAAAATGACAAAGGCCCGTATCACTTCATGCGTCGCACGGAGTATCAGACGGACACCGTTCCCGGCCGCGGCTACGGCAACCCGGCCAAGCCCGTGGGGTTGATTTACTCGATCTTCCGTCCGAGCGATGACGCCACGATCTTCCCCTTCCTGGTATCGTCGAACTTCTTTGCGGTGGTCAGTCTGCGCCAGGCGGCGGAGATGGTGGAACAGATTCGGAACGATCGCGACCTTGCTCAGCAATGCCGCGCGGTGGCCGACGAAGTCGAACACGCACTGCACGAGTATGCCATCGTCAACCACCCCAAAGCCGGACGGGTTTACGCCTACGAAGTGGATGGTTTCGGTAACTACTATTGTACCGACGACGGGAATATCCCGAGCCTGCTTTCGCTCCCTTACCTGGGCGCCAGCAAAGTGAACGACAAGCTCTACCAAAACACGCGCCGCATGTTGTTGTCCGCGCAAAACCCGTATTACTGCATCGGGAAGGCCGCTCAAGGCCTGGGAGGCCCCCACGTGGGCATCGACATGGTCTGGCCACTGGGTGTGATCATTCAGGGTTTGACCGCCACCAGCGACGCGGAAATTCACGGCTGCCTGGATACATTGCGCCGCACACATGCGGGCACCGGCTTTATCCACGAAGCGTTCCACAAGGACGATCCGAAGAAATTCACGCGTTCATGGTTTGCCTGGGCGAACACCATTTTTGGCGAATTCGTCTGGAAAACGCTCAATGAGCGGCCAAAGCTCCTGAGCTAACGCATCGCCGTCCGGATAGGTTTTGACCGGCCACGGGTTTGCGGTACAGTGCGCTCGTGGCCGGCTTTTTTTCACAGAGCACCATCGAAAGGGTGCGCAGCGCCAGTGACATTGTTGATGTCATTGGCGGCTATGTTCCGTTAAAGCGTGCCGGCAATAATTTCGTCGCGCTCTGCCCTTTTCACAAGGAGAAGACACCGAGCTTCAACGTCAATCCTCAGAAGCAGATTTTTTACTGTTTCGGCTGCCACAAAGGGGGTGATGTTTTTGCTTTTGTTCGGAATTTTGAAGCCGTGGATTTCCCCGACGCGGTGAAGCGCCTGGCCGATCGGGCACGCATTCCGTTGGAGTACGAGCAAGGCGGACCCGATCGCGAGACTCGCGACCTCAAGGATCGGCTGCTGCAACTGCACGAGCAGATCACGGCGCGGTGGCAAAGTGCCCTGCAAAACGAAGCCGCCGGAGAAATCGCCCGTGAATATTTGCGTCGACGCGGGGTTTCCAGCGAAGCAGTGGCGCTGTTTCGAATCGGCTATGCGCCGGATCTTTGGGACGACACGGTCAACTGGGCTCGCGCCAAAGGACACGAGGCAGCCTTGGTTGAGAAAGCCGGCCTCATTCTGGCGCGGGAAGGCGGTGGCCACTATGACCGTTTTCGCGGCCGTCTGATGTTTCCCATCTGCGACGAACAAGGCCGGGTCATCGGCTTTAGCGGCCGGATCCTGACTGGTGATGAAAAATCTGCCAAGTATGTCAACTCTCCCGAAACACCGATCTTTACCAAGAGCAAGGTGTTCTTCGGACTCGACAAGACCAAACGTGCGATCCTCGACGCCGGCAGCGCGATCATTTGCGAGGGACAACTCGATTTGATCGCGTGTTTCATGGCCGGAGTCCAAAACATCGTTGCCCCGCAGGGAACTGCTTTCACTCAGGACCACGCGCGCATCATCAAACGATACGCGGACGAGGTCGTGCTTTGTTTTGATTCTGATAACGCCGGACAAAACGCGACGGTCCGTGCCCTGGACAGCCTGCTGGCCGCCGGACTTGCCATCAAAGTCGCCACCGTCCCGGAGCCGCACGATCCGGACAGTCTCATCAAAGCCGCGGGTGCGGACGCATTTCGGCAGGTCATCGACAGCGCCCAGGGCTTTTTCGATTTCCTCCTGCAGCGCCTCTGTACGCTAAACGACATCACCACTGACAAAGGGCGATTGGCGGTGATACGGGAAATGTCCGAAGCCTTGCACCAGACTGGAAGTGCGGTGTTGGTCGACACTCATGCTCAAAAGGTCGCTATGCGACTCGGGGTCGCCGCGGAAGCGGTGCGTGCCGAGTTCGCGCGAGGGGCTCGCGGTGACAGCCCACGCCGAGAGGAAACGCCGGCCCAGGATACCACCAACGTCATCGAAACTACGCCACCAACCGAGCCGGAGCGCTGGCTCTTGAAACTGGTCTTCCTGTTGGAGCTATTGCCGGATTGGGTGACGAGCAACCTTGATCTCCAGTGGGTGCGGCATCAAGACGTGCGCACCATCCTGGCGGCAAGATTTCAGGCTCAGCAAAACGGCTCGTGGTCTAGCCTTGCCGCTTTCCTAAATCAGCTCAGCCAGGAGCAGCAACTGCTGCTGGCCTCGGTGGCCGCTGAGGAGCGCCCGGTTCCCAACGTTGAACGTCAACTACTGGATCTGGCGACACGTTTCCGCAATCAGCACCTGGACTTGGAAATTGCCCGGATGCGAACCCTCCTCAATCACCCGCAATCCTCGGAAGCCGAGCGCATGGAACTCGTGCGGCAACAATCGGAACTGCGCCTGGCCAAGTCGCAACCTCTTGCCTCCCTCAGGCCGCCACCTTAACCCAGCCACTTCGGGTTGTGGAGGGTGCCATCATATTGGGTCGTGGTCTTGAACTGTTCGAACTCGCCCTTTAAGGCTGCTTCACGAGTCTTATCCAGCAGCGCTGCCAACTCCTGGGGCTGGAAGGGCTGAAATCCCCGTACCGCTTCCAGCGCCTGGTTCAAATCCCGCTGGCTCTCCATCCCGGTAATTACCACCGATGCCGGTAAACTCAAAGCGTAACGGAGGCACTCAAGCGGCGTAGCAGTGTTGCTCTTCAGGATTCGTCCACTGCCCATAGGTTTCATACCCAGGACACCGATTTTTTCGCGCGTCAACACCGGAAGGACATTCTTCTCGAAACTCTTGAAATGCGCGTCCATCACGTTTAGCGGCATCTGCACGGCTTCGAAGCGGAACTTATGCTCACGCGCCGCTTCGAGCATGCGAAGATGGATCGCCGGGTCCTTGTGCCCGGTAAATCCGATGAATCTCACCTTCCCCGCCTGCTTCGCCGCCAACATTGCTTCCATGCTTCCACCGTCGGCAAAAATCTTCGCGGGATCCTCAGGTCGGATGACCTCGTGAAACTGCATGAGGTCCACGTGGTCAGTCTGCAATCGCTTCAACGATTCATCGATTTGCAGGGCGGCGGCGGCCTTGGTATGCCCATCGATTTTGGACATCAGGAACACCCGGTCCCGGTAACCGTCGCGCAGGGCTTTCCCCATGCGAACCTCGCTCCCTCCATTATGATAATCCCAGCAGTTATCCATGAAGTTGATCCCCTGGTCGATCGCGGATCGAATCAACCGAATCGCTTCATCCTCGGGTGGGTTGCCCGCGTGATATCCCCCCAACCCAATCGCGGACACCTTTTCGCCGGTGCTGCCGAGAGAGCGAAAAATCATGTCCCCCTCCTTGACCACGGCCTGGGAGGGAGGCATCCCGATGCCGTACGCCACACTGGCGGCGGCGGATATCTTAATGAAGCTCCGGCGAGTAAGAGCAAGTTCATGGCGGCTCACATTGCCGCAAGCACGATTTCGATGGGTTTCGTTTTTCATGGCAACTGGTTGTAAGGGTGGTCAACCAACATCTCTCATTTTTGGAATTTCTCAACTGCACGGAAAGGGAAGGCTAAACCTCGGGAACATTACCCAGCATTCAAGGTCGCCTGGCAAGACCGCAGTCAACTTGAACAGCCTTGGCGTTCTTGCTCTGCAGTTCAGCAGACGCCTTGGTTCAAACTCTGCGATCTTTGTTGCGCTGAACCTGGGTTTGTGGCATCAATATTCCTGTCCTAATGGACTGGAATGGGGTCTTAGCTCAGTTGGTAGAGCGTCTCGTTCGCAATGAGAAGGTCAGGGGTTCGAATCCCCTAGGCTCCACCATTCCAAACCAACTTCAGAATTTGAGCGGTTTCCCCAAAACTTGATCAAGGCGTCAGGCTGAAATAACCAGAAGCCTTCTGGCCCAGATAATATCCGCGCGCTGCGGTTTGTTGGGGCAAGGCCACTCCCTGGATCTTAAGCTTTTCGCGCGTCAACGGGTTTCTGAAACTGCCCGACACGACGCCCGTATTGCGGCTGATCGACAGCGTTACCTGTTCCGGTGAGTTGGGCACTGAAAACGATACCCCCTTGTTCCCCGAGACCCGTAATGAATCCCAAAAAGGAATCCCGTTTGTGACCAATTCACCGCCGAAAAAGCTGGAGGTGCCCGAAGTGAAACCGATTACGGGACCGTTTGCCGGCGGAGCCCAGAAGGAACCAACCCCAGTCAACAGCAGAAAGTATCCCTGGGCATAGCGAGCATCGGCGCCGGGAATTTTTGACCACCAGAGGCTGTCAGAGCGAACGTTCGGATTGGCCTGGCGATTCAACTGCACCCACCCCATCAACTCCTGCCGGCCTTCAGTCACGCTCGTCCACAAAGGCCAATCCCCAAATTTGGCGAGGTTACAACTCTGTGAGATGGCGGTGCCCTCGGCGGTGCGTCCGGAGAAAGTGACCCGGCCGCTGGAGTTCACCACAATCGTGCCATAGCCGTTGCCGTTAGGAACGGCAGGACTGGTATTGGTGTTCTGAAATGCCACGGTATATCTCCCGGCCAAACTCGTTGGGTTCTGGGAACTGTAATAATTCATCCGCCCCATCCAACTGGCATTCCAGTTGCCATCCGTCAGATTTCCAAAGCAGCGCATGTTGTCGTTGGTGCTCACCAATTGGAGCTGAAGCTGGAGCGGCGTCATCCCCTTTCGTTGCACCAGTACCTCGGCGCTTTGGTCCAGGGAAAACTTGCCGGAGAATGAATACTGGCTTCGTCCGGAACGAATTTTGCCGCTAAAAGTTTGCTTCGAACCGGAGACGGTAAATTGAAAATTGCCGCTTGAGCCTTCGGCAAAGATGTTCGTGTCATAGAAAAGCCCCTGGTAAGTGCCGGAAAGGGCTGGTTTGGTTAGGAGAAACCCGGGTGGAGTGGATTGCGCGACTCCCAGCGGATTGGTGACGGTAACCCCGTAGTATCCAGCGTTGGCATCAGTGTAGGCGTTGGCGAAGAACAGCGTGCTGCTGGTGGCGCCGGCCAGGTTTTGGCCTTGCCAGGTCCACTGGTAACTCAACAACCCGCCAGTGGCATCGGCGATCAAGCGTAGCCCCGACCCGGCCGTTTGCTGCCGAATCCCGGTCAGAGCCGGCACGTCAATGATGTAAACGTTCGCGGTCGGGGAGACCAAAACGAAACCGCTCACCAGCACATCCGCCGAATAGACTCCTGTATCCTCGAGCACCGTGTCGCGCAGCGTCAATGTGGGAGTAGTGGTTCCGTAGATTCTCGCGGTATCCGTGAGCAACATGCCATTGTAATACCAACGATAGGACAGTGCGGGGTAGTTGGTCACGGAGGCCTGTGCCAGACGCAGTTGCAGCGAGGTCCCCACTACATTCGTCGAGACCGCGGGCTGGATCCCGAATGGCGCGGGTGCCGCGCTCAAGACCGCTGGGAGAGAGCACCAGGCCACCAACAGGAGTCGGAGAAAATGCTTTTTCATGTCCACGTTCTAATATGGTGAGGCGGCCGCGCATCGCAAGCAAATCACTCTGTGATTCGGCTGCTTTAAGCAAGCCCTCAGCGGATATCGTCGTCACTGCCGGGCGGGACGGGCGGGTTCAGGGATGGCTCTGTCGCATGGCGCAGCAACGAGATGCTGGTGACCAAGGACCAGAGCCAGGCGACGATGAACAACGCCGCACCGCAAATGCCCAGCCCGATCGGTGAAGCGCCGGCCACCTCCGAATTCAGCTCCATCATTCGGTAGAAGCGAATGATGGTGATGGCGAACCAGGCGACAATAAAACCGAAACCAGCAATGGCCAGCAGGAGCTGGCCGATACCCACCAGGATGCGCCCGGCCAGGAGCGATCCCAAACCAGGGGTGCCCAACTGATTCAAGAACGCGCAATTGCGCGCCTTGGTCCGGCTAAGGGGTAACTGTGGTGGACGCGGTTCGGCCATTGAAGATTCTCTCGTATCCGCAAGCCAGGGCGGCAAAGGCCAACGGGGTACTGGCAAAAATACCGATGCAGCACAGCAGCAACCCGGCAATGTTGATCAGGCTGGTTACAATCAACAGCCCAAACACCGGCCACCAATGCTTGGAAACCATTTGCCGGCTGTAACCCAATGCCGGCCAAAAATCCATGCCCTTATCAATTACAAGGGGGACCGCGTAAAGCCAGCACACTCGAAGATAGATCGTCGGAATCAACGCCACCAGCCCCCCCAATACCACCAGGACCACGAAAACTGGCCCTGTCTCATGCCATTTCAACTTCATGAAAATGCCCACCCCGGCAATCAGCAACCCCGGCAGTGCCGCGACGGCGATCAGGAGTATCTCCACAAGGTTCACCAGGATCAAATGGCCGACGTTTATTCGGAACCCGGCAAATATGTCACCAATATCCGCGAGTTCGCCGCGAACGACGCGCAGCAGAAAGTAATAAAGCCCCCCCATAAACACTCCACCCAGGATAATGCTCGCGGCCGTGAAAATCAGTCCAAGAATAGGAATCTGACCCAACAAACCCAGGCCCAATTGCACCAGCATGAACACCAGCACGCCGCTGAGGAGCAGGCCGAAATTCCTCTTCCATATATCCCAGGCAGTGCTGACACAGCCGCCAATATCCAGGTCGTAGTCGTTATCCGGCAAACTGGCTCCAGTCGAGGCGGTAGCGGTGGCAGGCGCCATCGCCGGGGCCACCGGGGGAACTGCTTCGGTGGCGATTGGTGCCAATTCAGGAAAGGTTTCCAGCGGCCGCCATTCTGTCGAATTCGGTCCTTGCACCAGGGTTTGCCCATTCACCCGCCCCTCGGTGAACCACCGCCTTAGCTGCTGAGCGTCGACCGGGCCGTATTCCTTTTTATCTCCGCCGATGATTTTATACATACCTACGATCAGAGTTTGTTAATGCCTAAAATCCAACTTGGCGCCAGGAAGGTCAAGCCAGGAGTGCCGGTCAGCGCTGCCCCCTGGTGCTGGGCCCATGTCCTCCATTGATCACTGGCCAACCGTCGGCACCCCACTTTATTTCATCCAGCAGGCCCTGCCGCCCCCGCTCGGCGGAGGGCTTGGCCGCATACGCATGGTACAACAGCCACTCGCGCCCCGACTCGTCTTGCACAATGCTGCCGTGCCCCGGACACCTCCAATCGTCGTTGGCAGCCAGAATTGGATTGGCCGGACACTTCTCCCATGGTCCCAGGAGCTTCTTGGACCGCGCCACCCCGAGCGCGTATCGGCAACCCGGTCCGCAGCAGCCATGGCCCGAGTAAAACAGGTAAAACTGATCGTCATGCTTCACCACAAAGGGCCCTTCTACTACTCCGCCCTCCCAGGGTGCGTCATTTCGAAACAACGCCACGTGCGGTCCCGCCAGTCGGGTGCCGTCCTCGTTCAGTTTGGAGGCCCAGAGGAAGGTCGGCTGGCCACGACTATTGCCGTCATCCTTCCAGATCAGGTAGCGCTGCCCGGATTCGTCATCAGCCGCCACCGGATCGATCGACCCGACTTCCTGGCTCACAATCACACCCTGGTCGACATATGGACCTTGCGGTTCATCGGCCACTGCCACCGCCACAGCGAGCGGACCACCTCGCTGACGCGCCACGTAATAAACGTAGTACTTCCCTTTCCAGGATTGAATTTCGGGCGCCCAAAAATTCGACGCTGCCCATTCCGGTGCTTTGGGAAAGACTTCTCCAACTCGTTCCCAATGCACCAGGTCGGAGGACTTCATTATCGGGAAATGCGGCGCCCACCTCGAACCCGTGGCTGTGGCCCAGTAGGTTTTCCCCACGCGGATGACGGAAGGATCCGGAAAGTCCTTCGGGACTACCGGGTTGGTATATTCCATTCCGGCAGCCGACAGCACCCAGAGCCATCCCAAGCAGAAAATGCCAGCCAGTCGCATACCATCAGTATCGAAACAAACCGCGAAACTTGTCACGCCTGATATCGTGCATTCAGCGCCCGAATCTGACTTCGGTTTTTGCTTTCCTAACCGGAGCCGGGCTTGCATGCTGCTCAGCCATCAATATGAGGCCCCAGCATTTTCCCAGGCGCCCAGCGGTTTGCGCGCTCATAGTCGCTCTTAGTTCTATCGGCTCGAGTTACAGCCCGGCTGCGACAAACGACGCCATCTCTCGAATTCGCGAAGAAGGCTTGAACCGTTCCAAGGTAATGGAGATCGTCAGCCATCTCACAGAAGTGAATGGCCCGAGGCTTACGGGATCACCGGAGCATAAGCGAGCGGCGGAATGGGCCCGGGACGAAATGCGCAAATGGGGATTGGAGAAGGCAGAGTTGGAGCCTTGGGGTCCGTTTGGCCGAGGCTGGACCCTCAAACGGTTCAGCGCGCAGGTCGTTGAGCCCTACTCGTTTCCATTGATTGCGGCTCCCAATGCCTGGAGTCCCGGATTGAAACAGCCGCTGCTGGCAGACGTTGTATATCTCAATACCGCCTCCACCAATGACTTGGAGAAGTTCAAAGGACAATTGGCGGGCAAGATCGTCCTCGCCAACCCGGTTCGCGAGATAAAGCCGCGCTTTGAGCCCTTGGCAACTCGCCTGGCCGAGACCAACCTGCTGCGACTGGCCAATGCGAATCCTGGAAGCGCCACGCGCGGCGGTCGCTCCACCGAGTCCCTGACCCGGCTCGACACCAACGCGTCCCGCCCGACACGCCTCAATGCCCCGACCAACAATGCGGCGGGGATCAGCACGAACACCAGTCGTTTCGCCGGGGAAAGCGCACCCGCTTTTGACTTGGGAAGGCGCGCCCGGACTATGGCATTTCTGCAGGAGCAATCGGCGGCGCTCGTAGTATTCCCTAGTTCGTTGGGAGATGGTGGTTCTTTGTTCGTTGGAGCTGCTTTTCTGCCGCGCACCGCCGGCGGGAGCATGTCTAATGCCCCCCGGGCGTGGCAAACAAACGCGCCACCCTGCCCGCCACAGATCACTGTGGCCACGGAGGATTACAACCGGCTGGTGCGCCTGGCCCAGCAAAACGTGCCCCTCAAGATGGCGGTGGAGCTCAACGTCTCATTTAATGATAAGGACCTGATGTCCTACAACACCGTGGCGGAAATCCCGGGCACCGACCTCAAAGACGAAGTCGTGATGCTTGGCGGACACTTGGATTCCTGGCATGCGGGCACTGGCGCCACAGACAATGCCATCGGGGCCGCAGAAGCGATGGAGGCCGTGCGTCTGATCAAAGTCCTCAATCTGCACCCGCGCCGCACCATCCGGGTCGCGTTGTGGTCGGGAGAAGAACAGGGCCTCCTCGGGTCCAAGGCATACGTTACGCGGCATTTTGGGTATTACACAAACGCGACGCCAGACAGCGACGACCTGCTTGCTCCGCGTGATAAGCAGAACCGCAAGTCACGCTCGGCAGCCAAGCCCACCGGTGGTCAAAAGTTGGTGACTACCCGGGAATACCGGCGGTTCTCGGCCTATTTCAATGTGGATAACGGCGCTGGCCAGATTCGTGGCATCTACCTGCAGGGAAACGAAAAGCTACGCCCGCTCTTCCGTCAATGGCTCGATCCTTTCCGGGACCTCGGTGCGGAGACGATTTCCGCCGGCAACACCTCCGGCACCGACCACCTCTCCTTCGACGCGATTGGATTGCCGGGTTTTCAATTTATTCAGGATCCGCTGGACTACTTCAGCCGCACCCATCATTCCAACCAGGACACCTTGGATCGCATCATTCCGGAGGACGCCCGACAAGCTTCGGTCATTCTGGCCGCGATGGTGTATGATGCGGCCATGGCTGACGAAAAGCTTGCCCGGAAGACCGCGGAATAGCGCTGCGAAACTGGATTAACGGGGCGGGATCCCCTGCCCCTTTACCAGTGCCGCCAACCATACCGCGGACCGGTCGTTGAAGGCTTGGTGCGTGTTGTTCCTTCCCTGGTGATCCGATTGCGGCAGTAACACCACTTCCTTTTGGCCTTTGATCTGGTTCATGGCGGCGAGTATCCCTTCGGGGGGACAGGTTTCATCCACCAAACCCACGCCGACCAATACTGGACACTTGATGCGCGTGGCAAAATTCACGACATCGTAATAGCGGCTCGTCTCCACCACCTTCACTGGGTCTTTCCCTGCGGTCCTGTAATACCAACCGGGCCAACCGGGGCTGCGTCCAACTTCCGGTCCTGCCAGATCGCAGCCCGCCGGCACATTAGCCACTGCGGCGGTGATTCGGGGATGGAATCCAGCAGTCATCAACGCTTGCTGTCCGCCCTGGCTGGTGCCCATCACCACCAGTGTCTTCCCATCCCAATCCCTGCGCTCTACCAGGTATTGCGCCGCCCGGTAGCAGGAAAGGTACATCCGCAAAAAATAACTCTGGTCTCTGTCGTCATTGCCGATGGCCCAATAATCCTTCAACGGCCCCTTGAATTGTTCCTCGTAAAACGCCGGCGGCTGGTCGATCGGCAAATCGTGCGCGTTGATGTTCAGCACCAGCCAACCGGCAGCGGCGCGGTCGTTAATCCAAGCTTTTTGCAGGCCATAGACCCCAGCCCACTGAACGACCAGCAGCGCCGGTAGCTTTCCACGACCAGCAGGACGCGCCAACTGCCCCCGAATTTGCGAGCCCCGAATGTTATCCATCGAGATTTGCCAATAATCGATCCCCTCCCGTTCCGACACTCCCGGGACCAATTGTGAGTTCGCGGGAACTTTCGACAACTCCTTCAGTTTTGCCTTCCAGAACTTGTCGAAATCAGCTGGACGGGCATGGGCCGATCGAATCTGTGCGGGGGCAATCACGGCCGCCGCCAATTCGCGCAGTTTTTGGTTATTCGTCCCCTGGGCTTTGACCTCCAAAAGCAGGGTGCCAGGCTCGGATGCAGGCATTCGAATCAATTCACGTCCCCCAGCCAAATCCAGCTTACCCTCCTTGATCACGGTCAATCCGCCCTTTTTGACGGTGTAAACCACTTCCGCACCAGCGACGTTACCGTTGGTAGCCTGAACGCTCCATTCAATAGTCTCCCCCAATTGATAGACCGCGTCCCGATGGCTTGCCGCCACGGCCAGGCCGGCTTGGGCAAAACAAAGACCTGGAGTGACGAGAATTGACAGGAAGGCCAGCAGGCACCACGACCACCGGCTCGGGAAACGGCTAGGAGGTTCTTCCCTGGCAGAGCCGATACCGCCCGCGATGTCTGCTTCCATGCTGACTACTCGGGTTGAGATTTCGTCTCGTTAGCCACTTTCTTCTCTAACGTCGTCTTCCAAAGCTCTCCCAACTCGGACAACGGGTGGCCGGTGATCTCAGCCCACAGTTCCTCCGAGTAAACTCCTTCCCGCATCGCAGCATTCAGTTTATAGGGAAGATCCCGGTGGTAGTTCACAGTTGCCCAGTTGAGGAAATTGCCGGTAACCCGGTAACTCCCGTCAAATCGAGCACGCGCCAACCCGCGCTTGCCGATCTCGGCGCCGCGACTCTCCGGCTCGTAAAGGAACCAGCGGAGATAATCCGCCAGACCTTCCACCAGCCAACCGGGGTTTCGGTGGCCGCCCCGTGCCCGCGCATGCCCGTAGCTTTGCACCACATGAACGTATTCGTGGAAAATGCTGCCCACGGCCTCCCCGTTCAACTCCTGCCGCATCCAGCGCGCCGCACAGGAAATGTTGGTCCCACTCGTGGCGGCGACCCCGTCCATACCGGCTTTGAATGTCACCGTTAGCTGTTTCGGCGCGTCAAAGCCTTCGCTCGCCAACAGCTTGACCAGCTTGGGATACCAGTGGCGGGTCATCGGTATCAAATTCTCCCGCGTCCAAGTGGTCAGGTCGGGAGTATCGGTGGTATCGATCGCAATCTCGAATCCGCCTGGGAGCGAAACCACGTCGCGCGCGCCGGAAGCGGCGGCGGCCGGGTTGTTGGTGGGGTTTTGGCCCGGCGCTGTCTGGGCCATTAAAGAAGTGACGGTCAGCGCCAGGGCCAAAATTACCTGGTACATTCTTGATAACTAATGTTACGCGGTCCAACCCTCACGGTTCTGCCGTTTGACGAACTTCTCCGCTTCCGGGAGGTTCTTGGATCTCATGTTGGGCCCATCCCACTCCATGCGCACGCCTTCGCCCACGCGCAGCGCGATGCAGCCCAGTAGAATGATCTCGGTCAGATAAGCCGCGATGTCGAAGTTCGAGTAAGCGGGAGTGCCGTTCTTCATCATCTCGAACCATTCCTTCATGTGCCCCGGGGAGCGGGGGATCGTCTGTGCCACATTCTTGCAGGCATCATGGTTGTCGCCCGGGGTCATCTCGTCCTGCCCCTTCATGGCCAGGAAGAAACGAGCGCCGTAGTCGTCGGGTGAAAAGAGCTTGCCCTTCTCACCGATGATGAGCGCACCCGCTTCCGGCAACTTGCCCATCGTGGTGACGATTTCGTGCGTTGCTTCGGCGGTCGGACGGATGGGTTTGAGCGCGTCGTTGGGATTTCCGTCATACCACCAGAATTTGAGCGGCGGCAGGCCTTCGCGTTCCGGGAATTCAAAGCGGATCCGCGCGGTCTTCGGGAACGTTTCGGCGTAGATCTTGGACGCCATTTCGCATTCCACGACATCCGGGAAGCCCAACTTGAGGGCGCGGAACGGCATGTTCACCGTATGACACGCCATATCGCCCAGGGCGCCGGTCCCAAAATCGTACCAACCACGCCATTTGAAGGTGTGGTAAACGTCTTTCTTGAAAGGCCGATTGGCTGCCGGTCCGAGCCAGCAATCCCAGTTGAGCGTATCGGGAACCGGGTCCGATCCCGCCGGACGGTCGAGCCCTTGCGGCCAGACCGGGCGGTTAGTCCAGACATGCAGTTCCAACGGCTTGCCAATGACACCCGCTTGGACGACCTCGACTGCGCGACGGAGCCCCGATTCGGCGCTGCCCTGGTTGCCCATCTGAGTGGCCAGCTTCTTATCTTTGGCCAACTGCCGCATCTCCCGGGCCTCCGCCACGTTTTGCGTCAGCGGCTTCTGACAGAATACATGTTTGCCGAGCTTCATGGCCCGAATGGCCGCTCCCCCATGGTTATGGTCCGGAGTCGAGACGGTCACCGCGTCGATGTCCTTGCCGATCTCATCGAACATGCGGCGATAATCCTGGAACTTCCGGGCCCCTGAGAACTGCTGCGCTTTCTTGTTTAGAGTATTTTGATCGACATCGCACAGCCCGATAATGTTGCCGCCGTTCTTGCCAGCGTCGGAACTGTCACTGTCGCCTTTGCCGCCAACACCCACGCAGGCGATGTTGATGCGGTCATTGGCGCCGAGCACACGCCCCACGTATGGGAAATACATCGCCGCGGTTCCGGCCGCGAGCGCACTGCGCCGAATAAAATCACGGCGGGTAAATGGAGTAGCTTTTGGTGTGTCTTTCATTTTTACGATCTTAGGTTAGTTAGTATACGCTCAAAATGGATCACTTACGCGTCCATGGCCTTAGCCCGGCCGGGCGCCGGTGCATGCACGATTACTACCGGCATACCGATTGTTGTAAAATAGCCACCCGTTCGCAAGCGGTTTAGTCGAGTTCTTCCCTCGGCAACGTTTTCCCTAGCCAAGGTTCATCCGTGCACGGTCACCGCAGGCAAGGTCTTCCTTCCGCTCGGTCCGTTCCGGTATTGATTGCGGAGGCCGAACCCGGCTTAATCAGGGCGTGTTCCGCACCCAGAGCAAACGGAAGGAATCGCTTGGCCAGGCCGGGTCCACCTACCTTTGGCTGCTGGTGCTGTTTTGCCTGATCGTATTGATCTGGTTCTGGTGGCACGCGGGGAAGACCCTCAGCCGACCGGAAGCCGAGGCCCCCGCTTCAAAAACCTCGAGCTCACGCACAAATTTGCCGAGAGATTCGACCTCGGTGCGAATCCTACGACGCGACACCAATCTACCGGCGCTAACACCCCGATCTTTGGCAAAAACCAACACAGCAAAAATCGAATCCCTACCACCAACCGGCCTCCCTCGCACAACCGGGTCGGTCGCACCAAGTCCCCAGCGACCCGCCACCAATCCACCGACGGTGCGTAGCGCCCCCAATGCCAGTCGTTCTGGAGCCGCATCAGCCACCAATGTGCCCACTGCCAGTGCCTCGACAACCCTGACTGAGCGAGCCACCACGGCCGTCGTTACGAATGTAGCGGGTTTTCCGCGTGAACCGCGCGATATTCTCGAGGTTCAAGTAGCCCTGGAGCGGTTGGGAATCTCCAGCGGTTCCCTGGACGGTGTACTGGGTTCGCAAACCCGCAGCGCCTTGCGTGCCTACCAGAAGCAGCTCGGATTAACTCCCACCGGGGATTGGGATGTCGCAACCCGGGGCGAGCTGAGACTCGCCCGGCCCATCCTCACCACCTATATCCTCACCACGAATGACCTGGCTAGTTTGCAACCTCTTAGTCCGTCTTGGCTGGGCAAATCCCGACAAAGCACCCTGGGTTATGAATCGGCCCTGGAACTGGTGGCGGAACGCGGCCATGCCTCCCCCAGCCTGGTGCGCCGATTCAACTCCGGTCTGGATTGGACTAACCTTACGGCCGGCGTTGAGGTGCAAATCCCTGACGCGTGCTGCCCGCCTTTCACCACCAAAGCGGCCTGGATCGAAATCCGGCTGGCGGAAAAAGTCCTCGAGGCCTTCGACGCAAACACCAACCTGCTGCTGCACTTCCCTTGCAGCATCGCCCGCTACGTTGAAAAACGTCCCGTGGGCGAACTGCACGTGGCTGCCATCGCCCCAAATCCAAACTACACATTTAACCCGGAGTTGTTCCCTGAATCGCCGGAAGCGCGCACGATTACTTCACGGTTGATCCTGCCCCCAGGTCCAAATAACCCGGTGGGCATTGCGTGGATCGGCCTGGACAAGCCCGGTTACGGCATGCACGGCACGCCCAATCCGGAACAGGTCGGGCGCACGGAATCGCATGGCTGTTTTCGACTGGCTAACTGGAACGCCGAACTGCTGGTCAAATATGTGTATGTTGGGCTGCCGGTGCGGGTGGCCCCGTAAGCCACCAAAACGACGAATCCCCGTGGTCGGCCAATCCGTCGAAGACCTCACACCGCCGCAGCGCGCCAAAAATGGCGGTTACAAGTAATTAGAGACCAGGACCTCGGCCCCGGCTTTCTGCTTCCATCAGCGTGCGATCGATGGTATTTCTAAGGCATGAAATTTCATACCCTACTTCTTACCGGGGTTTTGCTGGCGAGCTCCATTATGCTTGAAGCCGCCCCGGCGGGAATCGGCCCGAGCTTCAAAGGCCAAATCGGTCTGCAATTGTATAGCCTGCGCGACCAATTTAAGTCGGACGTGCCCGGAACTCTTAACCAGGTGAAAAGCCTGGGCTTCCGCTACGCCGAGCTTGCCGGCACCTATGGGATGTCCGCCGAGGAATTTCTTCGCCAACTGGATCAACGCGGAATCACCCCCATCGCGTCTCATTTCCCCTACGAACGGTATCGCGATGATCTCGCTGGTGTGATTCGTGAAGCCAAGTCGCTCAAGCTGAAGTACGCCGGCATAGCCTGGATCCCTCACGATGGCAAATTCGACGAGAAAACCTGCCGGGAAGCGGCTGCGGTTTTCAACCGAGCAGGAGCGGCGTTGAAAAAGGAAGGCCTAAAGTTCTTTTATCACGTCCACGGGTATGAGTTCGAGCCCCACGGCACGGGAACCTTGCTGGACCTCCTCTTTGCGGAAACCGACCCTAACCTGGTATTCTACGAAATGGATATCTTCTGGGTGGTATTCCCCAACCAGGACCCGGTACAGCTCTTCAAGAAGTACGGAAAACGTTGGGAATTGGTGCACCTCAAGGATATGAAGAAAGGCACCGAACGCGGCGCGCTCACAGGCCACACCGATGTCAGCAACGACGTCGCCCTGGGCACCGGCCTGATGGATATGCCTGCCATTCTAAAGGCGGCGAAGGCGGCTGGGGTCAAGTGGTACTTTATCGAAGACGAATCTCCCTCGGTGGTAAATCAATTACCCGTCAGCCTGAAGTATCTTGAGACCGTGAAATTCTGAGTGGCGTGCTGGCAAATCTTCCCCAGCGCTCCTCGTTGGTCAGCCAAACGACGCGCATCCTGCTGGAAGAAATGCGAGCCGGTCGGTGGCGCCGATGGCTGCCCGGAGAGCATGAGCTAGCCAAAGCTCTTCGGGTGAGCCGTGTTACCTTGAGGGCTGCTCTGGCGCAGCTCGAACGCGAAGGCTGGCTGAAAACCAGCCAGGGACGTCGTCGCGAAATTACTGTTTCGCAGAGAGCAAATAAAAACCTCACGGCCGGTAATCGGGTAATTCTGCTCACCCCTGCCCCCTTGCAGTCGTTGCCGGCCTTCACAGTGTATTGGATGGATGCATTGCGTGAGCAACTGGGAGATCATGGCCTGTACCTTGATATCCAAGTGCACCAAGCCGCGTACGCGGCGAAAAGTGCTCATGCCTTGCAGCAATTGACGGAAAGCCAGCAAGCCATGACCTGGGTGCTTTATTGCAGCACCCGCCAAATGCAGAAGCACTTTGCCGCCCAGGAACTACCCTGTGTCATCACCGGGTCGCGGCATCCCGGCATCGAATTGCCTTCCCTGGATACAGATTACCGAGCCGCCTGCCGCCATGCGGCAGGACTCTTTCTCTCCAGGGGGCACCACCGACTGGTGCTTTTAAACCCGGAAACCGGGACCGGTGGCGAACTGGAAAGTGAGCAAGGATTTCTCCAGGCGATTCCTGTCACCCAAACCGCTGAAATCGAGGCCAAAATTGTCCGGCACGACGGTACCGTCCCCGGGATCTGCACTTGCCTGGACAAGCTGTTTCGCTCCCAACGTCCGCCCACCGCCCTGCTGGTGTCGCGTCCCATGCATGCCTTGACCACCCTTGGACACTCGCTGCGGCGTGGCATCCGCCTGCCCGGGGATGTGGCTTTGATTGCCCGAGATACAGACGCTTTCCTAGAGCATATGGTTCCCTCCGTAGCCCGCTATTCCTCCGAACCGGTGCCCTTTGCGCAAAAGCTCTCCCGACTCGTGCTGGGCATCGCCCAGAATGGGCGGGTGACCCAGGAACCCATTCGGCTGATGCCCCGGTTTATCAGTGGCGAGACCCTGGGCTAGCGTTAGTGCCTGTCTGCAAATAAGACAAGCGGTTTCCACTTTGTCCATGGGCCGTTCCCCGGCAAGATTCTGCCGTAACGACGCAGCAATGAATCATGACCACTTCTGCCAAGTATCAGGATGTTGCCGAACGCACACCCCATTTCGAAGATGCCGAATCCAACTTGAGCCGGTATCCTGCTGAGCACAAACCCATCACCCGAAAGCAAAGCCACGGATGTTTGATCGAACCCTGGTCATGATCGCCACGTCAACCCTGGCCGGCGCCCAACTGCTCGCCGCCGCTGGGGAGCCCAAGCTGCAATGGTCTCCATTGGCTCCACTGCCAGACACCAACGGCGTGGCGGGAGCTTTTGCCGGGATCACCAAAGGCACGCTCTTGGTAGCGGGAGGAGCGAATTTTCCTGAGAAAATGCCTTGGGATAGCGGGCAAAAAGTCTGGCACGATACGGTTTACGCGCTTGATAAACCAAACCAACCCTGGCGTATCGTCGGCAAACTGCCGCGCGCTCTCGCTTATGGCCTTTCACTGACCACGCCGCGCGGAGTGCTATGCGCCGGGGGCAGCGACGCGGCGCAACACTTTGCCGAGTCCTTCCTCATGACACTCTCAAACGAGGGTTTGCGAATACAATCGCTGAAGCCATTGCCGGTGCCCGTGGCCAACGGCGCGGGGGCAATGCTGGGGTCGAAAGCCCTTCTATGTGGTGGTTCCGACCGACCGGGCGAGCAAACTGCGCTCAATCGATTCTTTGCCTTGAATCTGGCGCAAATCGAGCCCAAATGGGAAGAGTTACCACCTTGTCCCGGTGAGCCCAGGATTCTAGCTGTCGCCGGGGCGACCAGCGACGCCTTTTACTTGTTCGGTGGTGCGGCGCTAAGACGCGAGGGCACAAAGGTGAAGCGCGTCCTGCTGCGCGACGCCTGGCGATATATTCCAGGAAAGAACTGGCAACGATTGAACGACCTACCCAGACCTTGCGTGGCCGCACCGTCCCCTGCTCCGACCGCCGGCGGCATGCTTTTGCTCGTCGGAGGTGACGATGGATCCTTGGCAGGATTTTCGCCCGCGGAGAAGCATCCCGGCTTTCCACGCGGGATCCTGGCTTTTCACCTGGAAACTGAGAAATGGTTAATCCTCGGACAAGTGCCCGCATCGAGGGCCACGCTTCCGACCGTAGCGTGGAACGGTGCGTATGTTTTCCCAAGCGGCGAACTGCGTCCGGGGGTGCGCTCGCCTGAAGTATGGATGATGCGAATGGAGGGGCCAACTTCGCCATGAGCAGTGTCGAAAAACCGCTGCCACGCGCTTGGCTGATGGTCGCTCTGCTGTGGCTGGTAGCCTGCCTGAATTATCTGGATCGGCTGATGATCACCACCATGCGCGATGGCGTGCAGGCCACCATACCAATGACCGAGGCACAGTTTGGGTTGTTGACCTCGGTTTTTCTCTGGGTGTACGCAGTGGTGAGCCCCCTGGCCGGTTTTCTGGCGGATCGGACAGGTCGCTCCCGTGTTATCCTGGCGAGCCTTTTTGTTTGGTCCGCGGTCACCTGGCTTACCGGTCACGCTACCAGTTTTGAGCAATTGTTGCTAGCCCGGGCTCTTATGGGTGTGAGCGAGGCCTGTTACATTCCCGCAGCCTTGGCATTAATCGCAGATTATCATCGGGGTTCCACCCGATCGCTGGCGACTGGGATCCACATGAGCGGCGTGTATGCCGGAGCGGCGTTGGGGGGCCTTGGAGGGTACATTGCCGAACATCACCGCTGGCAAACTGCCTTCAGCCTTTTTGGCGCCGTGGGTGTGCTGTACGCGCTGGTCTTGGTCGCCGGCCTCAGGGATGCTCCGGGCGACAAGCGGCGGCAAGTTGCACAACATCACTCACCGGCCCTGCAAGTACTTGGCGGCTTGTTGAGGCAAAAGTCATTCCTTGCTCTTTTAGCCCACGTCGGTTTATTGGCCCTGGCCTACTGGGGTATCAATGGTTGGCTGCCGACGTTCCTGCGCGAGCAATACCACCTTGGCCTGGGCCGCGCCGGTCTCTCTGCCACAGCTTATGTGCAGGTTGCCTCGTTTGGCGGGATTCTGATCGGAGGTTATTGGGCGGATGCCTGGAGTCGAGGGAACATCAAGGGCCGGCTCCTGGTCCCGTTCATCGGATTTCTGGCTGCCGCACCCGCGCTGTTCTGCGCGGTGACGGTAAACGCCCTGCCGGTCGCCCTGGCGTGCCTGATGGTCTTTGGTGTGGCTCGCGGATGCTCGGATGCAAATATGATGCCGGTCCTCTGCCAGATCGTCGATGCGCGCTACCGTGCGACTGGATATGGCCTAATGAATTGCCTGAGTTGTCTGGTCGGCGGAGCCACGATTTACCTGAGCGGCGCGCTGCGCGACGCGCACATCAACCTGGCTGTGGTTTTTCAAATCGCTGCCGCAGGTCTTGGAGTCGCCGCCCTGTTGCTGCTGGCGCTCAAACCCCAGCGCGAAATGGAACTTGGATAGTCACTGAATACAAATCATGCAAAAGATCGAACTTAAAGGATTGGTCGCGGCAACCCACACGCCGTTCTCGGAAGATGGCGCTCTGAAACTTGAGGTGGTGGAACGACAAGCCGCTCACTTGCTCGACCAAGGCATCACCACCGCGTTTATTTGCGGCAGCACCGGCGAAAGCCATTCACTAACCACTTCTGAGCGCCTGCGGATGACCGAGCGATGGATCGCAGTCACTCAGGGCAGTCC
The DNA here is from genome assembly GCA_002298785.1 of Verrucomicrobia subdivision 3 bacterium UBA693. Classification (GTDB taxonomy): domain Bacteria; phylum Verrucomicrobiota; class Verrucomicrobiia; order Limisphaerales; family UBA8199; genus UBA693. The sequence continues at coordinate 118,103 of DBMR01000059.1, read as the reverse complement.
GTTGCGAGTGGTCGTGCACGTTGGTTCCAATAACCTGTTGGACGCGAAAGAACTCGCGGCGCACGCCGAAAAGCATGGGGCGCTGGCGATATCAGCCTTGGCTCCATCCTATTTCAAGCCGCGCACTTTGCCGGATCTGGTGATGTGGTGTGAGCAGATCGCGGCAGCGGCTCCCGGCACGCCTTTCTATTTCTACGATATTCCCACCTTAACCAACGTCAGCTTATCCATGCCAGGCTTCCTCAGCCTGGCCTCCACTCGAGTCCCCACGCTCAACGGCATCAAGTTCACGAACTACGACCTCGCATCATTCCAAATGTGCCTGCACCAGGAGGGCGGTCGCTTCGACATTCCCTGGGGTGTGGATGAGTTCCTGTTGGGAGCGCTCGCGCTCGGCGCCCGAGGCGCGGTGGGCAGCAGCTACAACTTTGCTGCGCCGATCTATCAACGGTTGCAGGCAAGTCTCGCTACCAACGAATTGGCCGCCGCTCGACTCGAACAGTTCCGTTCCGTGCAATTGATCAATTTGCTGGCCAGTTTCGGATACCTGGGCGCCGCCAAGGCGGTCATGCGAATACTCGGCGTAAATGTCGGCCCGGCACGCCTGCCCAACACGAACTTGTCGCCGACCGACATTTCAAAACTCAAAGAAGGCCTCGAAAAATTGGGTTTCTTTGACTGGCTTGAACCAAAACGCTCGAATCCCGGCTGCCCATAACCCGAACCGCGAGCTGCAATTCACACTCAATTTATGAATAGACGAATATCACAAGTCGGAAGCAAATTCGCCATTGTGCTGGCCGTAACGCTATTTGGAATGGGTGCATCCGCACAAACACCCTTGCGCGGCTATACCCTGCCAGTGCTGGATCTGTCCAGCCAAACCAATCGCCAGGTCGTCGTCGACCGTGAGCCGGGACAATATCTCGGACACCCCACCACGGTGTTGCTGGAAGACGGCAAAACTATCCTCTGCGTCTATCCCAAAGGCCACGGCAAAGGACCGATTATCTACAAACGCAGCACCGACGGAGGACTCACCTGGAGCGGCCGATTGCCGACGCCCAAGTCCTGGGAAACCAGCCTCGAAACTCCGACCCTGCATCAGGTCATCGATCCCGCGGGAAAACGGCGTCTGATTCTCTGGTCTGGTCTTTACCCGGCACGGCTGGCAGTGAGCGATGATGACGGTGCCACCTGGAGCGAACTCAAACCCGCCGGGGATTGGGGCGGCATTGTCGTGATGGGATTTGTTGAACCCTTGAAGACAGGAAAGGGACAATACCTGGCAATGTTCCACGATGACGGGCGTTACTTCTCTGCCAACCCGATCAAACAAACCCCACCCCTGTTCACGCTTTATCAGACAACCTCCAGCGATGGAGGCCTGAACTGGAGCACGCCTCGCCCGATCTACAGCAATGCAGTCGTAAACCTCTGCGAACCAGGCTGCATCCGTTCGCCCGACGGAAGACAAATGGCGGTGCTCTTGCGCGAGAATGCGCGACGAAAGAATTCCCATGTGATCTTCTCGAATGACGAAGGCCGCACCTGGAGCGATCCGCGTGAATTGCCAGGAGCGCTAACCGGGGACCGGCATTGCGGCAAATACAGCCCGGATGGAAGACTGTTTATTTCGTTTCGCGACACCACCCTCGAGTCGGGCACCAAAGGCGATTGGGTCGCTTGGGTCGGTCGCTATGAAGATATTATCAAAGGCACCGAAGGCCAATACCGCGTGCGCTTGATGCACAACACGCAACGTGCGGACTGTGCCTATCCCGGGGTGGAATTGCTCCCGGACGGCACATTCGTGACTACCACCTATGGTCATTGGACCGATCAACAGCAGCCGTACATCGTCAGCGTGCGCTTAAAGCTCAAGGAGTTGGATGACTTGGCCAAATCACTCAAATCCCAACCGTGAGCACCAATCCGGACACGCTCTGCCCGTTGGAAACTGAACCGGGCAGGAAAATGCTTGCGGACCTTTACCGCAACACCCTGCTCCTTGATGTTGTGCCCTTTTGGATGCGGCACGGGATGGATCGGGAGCATGGCGGCATCCTGACCTCACTGGATCGTGACGGTACGGTGGTGGATACGGATAAATCGGTCTGGTTCCAGGGGCGCGCGGCTTGGATGTTCGCGACTCTCTATAATACGGTGGACCAGCGCGCAGAATGGTTGGGCGCGGCGCGAAGTTGCCAGGATTTTCTTCGTGCCCATTGCATGTCGTCCAGCGGTAAACTGTTCTTCCTGGTGACGCGCGATGGCCAACCACTGCGTATGCGGCGTTATGTTTTCAGCGAAAGCTTCGCGGCGATCGCCAGCGCCGCCCTGGCCAAAGCCACAGGAGACGAACGTGCCGCCGGTGAATCGGTCCGATACTTCGAGACCTACCTTCGCCATAGCTTTACCCCCGGAGTGATGCCTCCCAAGTTCGAAGATTCCCGGCCACAAAAGGGTATCGGCGCACACATGATCGGGATTGTCACCGCCCAGGAACTCCGCACCCACTTAGGGGACATATCCATAAGCGGTCGCACCTGTTCCGAATGGATCAACTTCTCGATTGCGGAGATCGAGCGGGACTTTTTGAAGCCGGAATTGCGAGCTCTGATGGAAGTGGTTGCGCCAGGCGGGCAACCGCTCGATCACTTTGACGGGCGACTGCTTAATCCCGGACACGCACTCGAATGCGCCTGGTTCATAATGCACGAGGGGCGCTGGCGAAATGATCAACGGCTCATCCATCTGGGCACCACGATCCTGGATTGGATGTGGGAACGCGGCTGGGACCAGGATTACGGCGGGCTCTTCTACTTTCGCGACGTGAAGAATCTACCGGTCCAGGAATACTGGCACGAAATGAAGTTCTGGTGGCCGCATAATGAAGCGATCATCGCCACCCTGCTGGCGTGGAAACTAACCGGAGACTCCAAATACGCCCGATGGCACCAGGCGGTGCACGACTGGAGCTTCAAACATTTCTCCGACGCCCAATTCGGCGAATGGTACGGATACCTCCGGCGTGATGGGAGCGCCTCCTCCACCTTGAAGGGCAGCCACTGGAAAGGCCCGTTTCATCTGCCGCGGATGCTGTGGTATTGCCACCGTTTGCTGGCAGATTAATTCGCCAAAGTTACAGCCCGCCTGAGACTGCCAGTTCCCGGCAATTTCGCCGGCACCACATCCGTTGCCCCCCCGCGGTTAAGGCACCGCTGGTTGTAGTTGCTGCCGTGGCAGCAGCGGCGTTGGCGCCGGCGCCGGAACGGGCGGTAATCCTTGCCGCACGCGGAAAATACTGAGCGACGAAGGCAATGTGATGCAATAGGTCGTGGTGACGTCGGTTGCCGTGAGAACCGGGGAGACCGTCACCCAATTCGTGCTGTTCAGGTCCGTCTTACCCTCGATGTAATAGTGGATACCGGGTTCCGATGTCCAGGTAAGGCAGAGGCTGTTCCCGACGATGGTTTGGCCGATGACCACGAAGTTGGTGGCGCGGACATCCCAAGTCGTAGCCAGCATGTTGTAGGAGACCGGCCTCCCAGAAGTATTGGCCACCGTGAGATACCACTCACCAGGTGTGAGGGGAATGGGCAGCGTGAAGTCGTAGAGGAGGATCATTTCGTTTAGCATTCCCTGTCGCGCATTAATCAGGTCACGCAAGGGGTCGTAGGAATTCAAATCAGGTGGAAGCAACCCCTTGCGCGCCAGAAGTGTCAAATCACCGGTGGCATTGACAATCTCGAACTGCGCGCGCACCGCACTGGGACCGACCACGAACCGATAATAATCGTTCGTTGCGCCGGTTCCCGGGTTGGAGGCGCCGTGAGGAACTCCGTTCTGTAGAACCACCATATCGGGAATCGGACTGGTGTAGGCCGTTGCGAGGATCGTGCCATTTACCGCACTCGCCGCGGCGTTGAACACACCCAAGTACCAACGTCCTGGGGAAAGCGCCACCGGACTGGAATTGGTGGCGATGATGATCTCCTCGGAAGTGATCCCGGGATTAAAACTCCCGAAAGTGAAATCGGCTGGTGTGGGAAAAGGTGATCCTTTCCGCACGACGAGCGAGACGTCGTCGGTCAGGTCATAAAGCTTGAAGTCAATCGCCGTTTCCCCGGGATTCACATCGTAATAAAAATAACGCTGAGCCCCTCCCGCAGCCAGAGCGGCGGAGACGGGAACGCCGTTCGGGAGTGGAGTGATGTCGAAGTCGACCTGGAATTTGAAAGCGACCGGAGTCGAATTCGTGTTTTGAATTCCCAGAAAATAGTAGGCTCCCGGGACCAGTGCCGGAGCCGAATTGGTGCTGAAAGTGTAAAGCCCATTAGTGGTCCCGTTGAGCAGCAGGTAGTCACCCACGTTAGTTCCAGTGGGCGGAGCGCTCTGGTCAAACCAAACGTTAAGGTTCCCGTCGGCGTTGGCCAGGGTGTTGGTGACGTGGGTGACCCAGGCGGGAACATCGAGCACGAAATATCGGATGCCACCGGGCGCCACCGTGTTCGTTATCGGGCCTTCAGGAATGATAACACTCGGCGCCGGTCTGGGATTCTCAAAGCGCAGGGTTAAATCCCAGGACAGCAGCACTGGGGCAGGATTGGTGGCGCCGACGACCGTATCACGTATCTCCAACCGCCACTCCCCGTTCGCGCGCTCACCCTGAAGCCGGGCCAATGATTCCTCGGGCAGATAAAAAATGCCATTCGTTAAGGCGGGATCGGTGCCGATATAGTTCGCGTTGGTATAAGGCGGCACCGCAACCTGGATCGGCGTCAGCGTCTTGTTCGTGTCATCGGTGAAGTCGGCGCAGACGTATTTCACCATGGTCGAGGTGAAGGTGTAATACCAGGCGGTGTCGGGGTCGGGGTTGCCGTCCGGGTTCACAATAATGGTGATAAAAGTCGAATCGCCGGGTCCGTAGCTCAAGTTGGTAGAGCCAATGCCACTGATCATGCCGGTATCTAACAGCACATTCGTTTCATAATAGACCACGATCCGATCGGGGGCGGTCCAAAGATTCCAATCGAGCGCAAGTGTGCCGGAAGTCGATCCGGTCTTGAAGATATTCGTTTGGGGATTCGCATTGCCATCCGCGGTGGCCGGAATGACGTTGGTGAAGAGCAAATCTGCCCCCATGCCCGATGAAGTCAGGCCGCCGCGGTTTTGGCAGAGGATTACTCGAGTACCGCCGGGGCTGATCAACGTGAATGCCAGGTCGGAGATGCGCGGATGATTCACTCGAACACCCGCTTCCACCGTGACCAACCAGTCCTGGTTGGTCACGTCGAGGGTTGAGTAGGTTACGGCCTCATCCGCGATCGGAACTGGCAGCACCGTCGTGAACTCGGCCGGCGCCAAGCCGGTGAAGTCATCCTCAACCAAGCCGGCGATAAAGACCTGGGCGGTATCCCCTCCGAGGTTGCAGGTCCGAATCGTGTAAAGGCCCGAGGCGAGTGGCGGATCCGAGGTATTGTTGATCACCAGGACATTCGTAGTTCCTGCTGAGGCGACGGTCAGGCTGGGACAAACCGTGTCTCCCCGACGACAAACCTCGATGGAAAGATGCCCTGCGCCGGAAATCAAACCGACGCTTATCGTCAGGTTGGTGGAGCCGGGAGAGACGTATAAATAATCCTGCCGACAACCCCCGCTATCGATATCCACTACAAATCCCGCCAGTAAGTCTGGTGTATTCCCCGGTTCAGGTCCGCTCCGCTGAAGGCTCTGGGACTGAAACACGAGCTGGCTGGGCGCAGAGGGTTGATTGGCCACAAGCCCGGCTCCGGGATACCCACTCGCCGACACCTTCTCATTCGCAACACTACAAAAGCAAGCGATCCCCAGGAACAAGAAAGTTAGAGGTCGCCAGCGCATACATAAGGTACAGTACTTAAAAACCGGGTACTTGCGAGCGATTTTGCACGAATTTCACTACGTCGCGCACTGCGAAAGCCAACGCGCTGGTTGACACGTGCCGAGGCCACGAAATCGGCTAGAGTCGACGCCACTAACCGCTCCCATGCCCGGCCCTATTTTGTTTCGAGCAGTCGGTAGAACTTGGCGGTGGCAAATCCTCCGGATTGGGATCCGTCATCCTGGAATGAGAATTGGCCAGTGGCGGAGGTGACAGTTCCCGCGAAAGTATTCCATGGTCCACCCAGGTTCGTGGACCATTGCACCGAGAAACCGGCTGCAGCGGAGGCGGTCCAGTTCAACTGCATGCCCGATGGCGATTTTACGGCCTGCGCAATGCGAACCACCCTGGGAGCAAGGACGGGGGCATCGCCTTGGCGCACGCGGAAAAAGCTGTAGGTCGATGGCAACGCGATACAATACGTCGTCGTGACATCTGTGGCGATCACGGTAGGCGAAACCGGCACCCAATTGGTCGAATTAAGATCAGTCTTCCCCTCGACATAATAGTGAATCCCCGGATCAGAACTCCAGGTAAGGCAGAGGCTGTTGGGCGTAATTGTCTGCCCGATGATCTTGACGGTGTTGGTGGCCGCGGTCGCCCAAGTCGTGGCGAGGATGGTGTAGGAGTTTGAGGCTCCCGAGACATTTACCGCCGTGAGATACCAGGTTCCCGGGATGAGCGGAACCGGGGTGCTCGTATCTCGGACTACGATGAGCTCGTTTGCGAGCCCCGGGTTGGCGCTCATGTAATCATGCGACGCCAGGTCGGGTGGCGGCAGCCCCCGGCGAGCTACCAAAGTGAAATCGCCGGAAGGATTGAGAATTTCAAACTGGGCTCGCACCGAGTTGGGCGGGACGACGAAACTGTAATAATCATTGGTGAGGCCGGTGCCCGCGTTGGCATTTGTGTAAGGGATCCCGTTATAGATCGTGATTATTGCCGGGATCGGGTTGGTGTAAGCCGTTGCACGGATGGTGTAATCCAAGGCATTGGTGGTTTCGTTGAACACGCCCAACAACCAGCGTCCGGGCGAGAGCACTGTTGGCTCAGACGTCGTCGTGACGATAATCTGCTCCGGGTTCGTTCCCGGGTTAAAGCTGCCGTACTCATAATCCGTTTGCGTCGGGACAGGACCACCTTTTCGGGCCACCAAGGTCGCGTTGCCGCCCAAGTCGTAGAGGTCGAAAGAAACGGCCGTATCGTTCGTGCCCACATCGTAATAGAAGTAACGCGTCAGTGCATCCCCTACCATCGAGGTTTTGATGGGAATGCCATTGGTGAGCGGCGTCATGTTGAAATCGACCTGGAATACGAACGTCACCGAAACTGGATTCGTATTCTGAATTCCCAAGTAATAGGAACCGCCCGGGTTCAATAGCGGCACGCCATTGGTGTCCAGAGTGGCGAAACCACTGGTTACATCCGCAACCAGGGTGTAATCGCCCGCGTTCGTTCCGGTCGGTGGAATAAGCTGGTTGTAAAGCACGTTCAGTTTTCCATCCGCGGTGACGAGCGCGTTGGTGGCATAACTGGCCCAGTTCGGGACATTCACCATGAGGTACTTAATCTGGCCAGACCCCACAGTGTTGGTGATCGCTGTACTTGGAATGATGGTGATGGGAGCCGGCAAGGTGTTCTCAAAGCGCAGCAGCAGTTCCCAGGACAACAGCGTAGGCGCGGGGTTGGTGGCGCCAGCGCGGGTGTCGTGAACCTCCAGGCGCCAATCACCATAAGCGCGCTCGGCCTGCAGCTTAGTCAGGGTTTCTTCGGGCAAGAAGTAAATGCCGTTGGCAAACGCCAGATTGGTGCCGATGTAATTCGCGTTGGTGTAGGGCGGCAAGGCGAATTTGATCGGCACGGTGGTCTTATTTGTATCTTCGGTAAATATGGTGTACAGATAATTCGCAGTGGTGGAAGTGACGGTGTAGGTCCAAGCGGTCCTCGGATCTGGATTGCCGTCTGGATTCATGATGATGGTAATGAACGAGGATGCGCCACTAAACGTCAAGTTCGTGGTGCCGCTGTAACTCACCATCCCCGAATCGAAGAGCTTGGCGCCCTCATAATAAACTACCATTTGGTCCGGCAGCGGATAAAAATCCCAATCGATCCTTATACTCCCGGCGGGAAGACCGATATTTATCGTGTTCGTAACCGGATTGTTCGTGCCGGCATAACTGACCGGGATCATGTTAGTCGCAAACATGTCGCCACCCATTCCGGTGGTGGTGAGTCCGCCCCGATTCTCGGACAATAACACGCGGGTGCCGCTGGGGCTGATGAGCGTGAACGCCAGATCGGATACCCGAGGGTGATCCACCCGCACACCGGCTTCAACCGAAATCAACCGATCCTTGACCGGCACATTGATGGTCGAATACGTAACCGCGTCGTCAAGGATGGGCGTAGGAGATGTGGACGTGAATTTCGTGGGAATCAGGCCGCTGTAATCATATTCGATAAAGGCTTGAATAAAGATCTTGGCGCTGTTGACACCCAGGTTGCAGGTTCGAATGACATACATGCCCGCGTTCAGCGGCGGATCAGTCGTGGCGTTGATGATCAGGCTATTCGTGGTACCCACGACTCCGACCGAACTGTTGTGGCAAACCAGGTCGCCCACACGGCAGACCTGCACCGAAATCGGGCCGATACCGCTGATTAACCCAACGCTGACGATCAGATTGGTGGCTTCCGGCGCAACGTATAAATAATCCTGCCGGCACGCGCCGGGAATAAGCTCGGCGATAATGCCCTGCGTCGGGTCTTCCTGCTTTTCCAGATGAATTTGCAAGAGTTCATTGGTTCCCGTATGGGTCAAGGCCGTGTCGAGCATCGTGAAAATCCACTGCCCCTGCCCCATCGACCCGCCAAAATCGGTCAGGCTGCCTGGTCCGTCCGAGTGCCTGGCCCACGGATGATCCCCTTCGCTGGAATCCTCATACGTGTATTGTTTGTTCGTCACCCCGCTGTCTGGCGAATGGTTATTCAGCCAGACCGACCCGCCCGAGTGGTTGAGATTGCCCATCAGATCTCCCATCAACTCGTGAGTCAGGTAATTGGTAACAATGACGCGGCGCACCAGGTAGGATTCCGGCTCAATGCCAAAGATTTGGGCCACGCCGGGCTTGGCCGCGGTACCATCCGGGATCGGAGCCGGATTCGGGAAAGTGAGCAGGTCCCCGTTCTGACTGAACGGTTCCTGGCTGAACACACTCATGAAGCCAAATTCCGCCGCTGTCTGCGACTCACACTTCACGCCGATGTAATAGACTCCAGGGTTGGCGTTGGTGAGCACGATAGTTTCTGTTCCACCACGGCTGAGGCTCTTGATGGAACTCTCCAAGGCGCCAGCATCGAGATTGGTGAGGGCCTGGTCCTGTGAAACATAGAGATCGATATCCGATTCCGTTCGGGTTGAGTTATCCCGGAGCGCGGCACGAGTCCCGATCCGTGGCAGCGCCAAGGTCGGTGGGAAGAAAGTACCAAACGCAGCATTGGTGTAGCTGTTCTCGTTGGTAATCATGTAGAAATGCCACTGGTTGGTCATCCCGATGACCAGCACTCCGTTGGTGGGCATGTCCAACAGCGCCTGGTTGGTCCCCAAGAGAGGCGTATTGGCACCCGCCCGTTGCTTGTTAAGAATCCCGCCGGTGACTCGATGTGGGCCGTTCTGCGGCAGGCTGTTGCTAATGATGGTGACGTATGGCTGAATAAGGGTGGTGGAGGGACTGGGCGGCAGCGTTTGTGTTAACGCATCAGCAACTTCTCCGTCTCCGGAAGAGATGACCAGGGCATAATCCTGCACCACATCGTTGGTGTGCCCTGGGACCGCATTCACATTCACCCGCGAGCCAATCACGGTAACTGAGTAATTGGTGCCGACCACGGGCGGGAGATATACGTTTTCGACATTGTTGACTACGTCACGGTTCGGTGCCGAATTGGTGTCCCACGCGAGGTTGAAATCGTTCCCGGTATAAATGTCGTTTCCGAAAAAGACTTCGCCGGTGTCGAGGTTGGTAACGACCAGGTCGAGATCGTTCACAAGCTTCGCACTGGCCACCGGGTTGCCGGGAGGATCGGTCCAGACCAGGGTGAAACGCAAGGGCGTCGCCAGGGCCTTGTAGTCCACTTTGATGTTACGTGTGTAGGATTGACCGGTAGCCAGGGCATTGGTGGGTGACTGGTCAAACGCGAACATCGAACTCGCCCGGTTGTTGCGATTGGACAGCGAACCTTGCAGGCTGTTGGGCAAGTTTACTTTGCCCCAGCCTTGAAAATTCAATGAGGTCTTGGGATACAGACTATAGAGCCGTCCCACCGAACGCGCGCCATTGATCAATAAGGCCTTCATCAACGCCGGGCTGTTGGTGACCCCCAACCGCTGCTCGAAGAACTCCTGCATCAGCGCCAGCGTGCCGGAAACCGCCGCCGCGGACATGCTGGACCCGGACTCATATCGATAGTACGGTCCGAGTTGGTTATTCATGTTGCTGAGCACCTCGAAATAATTGCCATTGTCGTTGGTGGTCGTGATCATCTCCGTGATGTTATAGGCCACCTTTTGGGTGTACATCGTCCCCACACCGTAGTACCACGCCGTATCCCGCGGATTCAGGTTGGCCCCGCCATCTGGAGGCATAGCCACATGATTCGTCCGCATGAAATCGTAGACATTCGTCGTGGGAGTATCCACCTGCCGCACGTAAATTCGGAATTGGTCGAGATCGGGATTCTTCCGGGTAGGGCTGGCCCAGATGTCCACCGCCACTGCATTTTCCTGAACCCAGATTCCGTAGACCTGGAGCCCGCCCTTATCCACCTCCTGGTCGGTGTAGAAATTATAGTGATAATTCGTCGGATTGTAGTACGCCTGCTCATCCCAGGTAGTGGTGCGCGTTGAGATGATGAAAGTACCCGGAGCCACCACGTCCGGCTTGAACCGTCCGAAGTCGCCCTCAAAGCCCACTCCTACGTTGCCCCGGCTGGAGAAGCCGGCGATCTGATTGGTGGAATCAGTAAGCCCCGCCCAGGGTTGGTTCGTCGTGCAAACGGTGACATCGTTGGTGCCGTCGTTGGTGGTGACGCAGTTCATAATGGTCTCGTTGGTCACATTACGGAACTGCTCCACGGTGCCAACCGTGATCACATTCTTGGCCGTAGCCGGGGACTGGATCGTGTCCGGCGCGCCGCCCAGGCCGGAATCATCGCCGGCGCCACTGTTGCCCGCAGCAAATACCAGCAGCAACGGCTGGGGACCCGTTACGCCCGGCAGCGCATCCCGCACCGCCGCGTCGTAGCTCGCGGCCGCAAGGTCGTACTGATTATCAAACTGGTAATGCCAGCTATTGTTGGAAATAAAGGCATTGGTTCGGCGCGCGGTCTCTTGCAGGTAGGTATCCGAACCCGGGCCAAAAAGCAGGTCCGACGCCATGGAGAAGATGTGTGCTCCCGGCGCCTGGCCACGAAACTGACCATCCACCGGCGGTGTGATGGAACCGATAGGATTGGTGACGGTGAGGGAGTTAGTGCCGTTGCCGGCGATAATGCCCGCGACGTGTGTTCCGTGTCCGTTGGAGTCCACACCACTGATTGGGACGTCAAAAGATACCCGTCCCACCAAGGCGGGCTGATTGGTGTCCACGCCGGTGTCGTTTACGTTCACCAGAACTTTGTTTCCCGTTAGCCCCAGGTAATTCGTAGGTGCCACCGTGTCCACCGCCACCCCGAGGGTGGCGCGACTGATATCATTGGCGGGAACACGAGGCCGCGACCATTCGATGCTCTGCACCACCGACAGGCCGGCCAGGCGCGAAAGACTGTCCACCGGAACCCGAATCTTGACCATCGGTCCAAAAGGCGTTCGATCTTCAGCGACGGTCTGGGCATTAAGATCCTGCAACTGACCGAGCGCTGCGTCACGCGTTCCCGGGAACAACAGCACATTAAGTTCGGTGCCTTCCGGCAGCGGTTCATTCTGGGCCGCCAGCTTCAGCAAGGCTGGCTTCAGCTTGAAAAACGGTTCGTACGTGACCACCGCCAGGGTGGCCGGATCCTCAGCGATTTGGCGGGCCATGTCCGAAGAGGCGCGCACCAGGTAACCATTATTGGGAATGTAAGACACGACGGTCGCTCCGACTCGCCCCAGGAGTTCACGGAACGCGGGCGTGATTACGCCGCGGGACTGCACGATGTAGCTGCCCGGGTCTCCTTGCGCCATTAAATGACTCGGGATCGCCAGGGTCGAAGGATTAGCAGTGTCGATGAGAGCATTCTCCAGCAATAACGCACTATCGCTGCGGATTAGCTCGCGCATCGGCCGCGTGGTGTTGCTGAGCCGGAAGGCCAGCGGCGAATCAGCTGCTTTGGCCGCCTTGGACTTCGGTACGACTGAATTCAGATTGCCCGGCTCGGTCAGCAGACGGAACGGGGACGGGGCAGCGGCACCCGCGCGTGTCTGCCCACCCGCCGTCGTGACACTCGAAGCGGGAGCCAAGCTCGGCCGCGTCTCGCCTTTTTTCTGGGCCCATTGGTTGCCCAATCGCCAGAAGTAAAGCGCGCCGCAGAAACACGTAACACTGACAAACAACCAGATTAAAGATCGCGAGCGCATAAATTACGTAAATAAATCAGGAGTGCAGCGAATGACGAGAGAATTATTCGGGGGGCAGCACGTTGTACTTCTCAACCATTACCTTGGGCTGGGAAGCCGCATTCTGCACACGCACAACCGCGCGGGTTGCCACCTCGGCGGTGACCTGGTAGTTGGTGCAAAGCCCGAAAAAGCGGCCGCTGGTCACGATGGAGCGATCCGCCGGCTTCAGGGACTGGCCGTAGGAGTAAACGACGAAACGCGGTTCCGGATCCACCCGGATCAGCCCCATGATCTGCTGAGGTATCCTCTCGTAGGCGGCATCGTTCAGCGCCTGCTGCCGCTGTTTCACGGTCGAAACGTTCAGGAACGGAGACGCCACCGTGAGTTCAGGGACACCCAAAATCTGACCGAGTTTGGTGAAGGCGCCCAGATTGAAATTAGTCGGGTTGGCCCGATAAACGTTAATGCCTTTCACAATGCGAGCCAGCGCTGGCCAATTTGAGGAATTCTGAGTCCAATCGTAATAGCCTGCCGGCGCGATCGGGAACCAGGTGTTGGTTGGACGCAAAAAAGGATCGGCCGTCAGTTGCGCGTCGGTCACATTATTTGACAGAACGATCACGCCGGACAAAACCGCACTCCAGGCCGCCAGATTGGTTTGATTGATGGACAGTTGGCCGCGGGAAGCGGACTCGGAGAACGAGGTCGTGAACTGATCAAATAACTCCCAGTCACGGAACGGCAGCGTGAGCAGAGAGTCCTCGTATTCCTGATTCAGGGTCGCCAGACTCGCGGAAACTTGCCCGCGGTTGACCGGGTGGTAGGAATTTCCGGTCCACTTCTTCCATGTAGGAGGATCGATGAGCGCCGATTTGAGGTACACCGTCTGCCAGGGCGTGCCCCGGTGTACCCGCCCCAGCCAACCGACATTCGCAAATTTATTGGTCGGGAAGTCCCAATCGTCCGAGCGCGAGACCTGCGGATCCTTCACCTCGAGCATATATCGGGTGGGGCTGGTGCTGCCGGCGGCAAGTTGCGCGGTCCAAGGCTCGTAACGCCCGTTGACGTGGCGGATATTCGATATCGGCGGGTTCACGGTGTGGTCCAACTCGTAACGATTAGTGGACTCCTGCACCACCAAATCCCCGATCGTATAATGGACCAGCGGATCGTTGGCTTGCCACGACGTGTTCAGAAAAATGGTGCGCACCGGGTCGAAGGGCGAATAAAAAACCGGCGATCCATTGGGATCGGGGCTGAGAATCGCCTGCCGGAAATGATCCTGCGCCGCCTTGCGAATGTCGGCGGTGGGAAGGTAAGGCGTAAACTGTTGCCATTGGTCTTCACCGACTTGAACCGTGCCCATACAAGCGGCGATATGATTGCGCACGCCATAGGTGGCGACATTCACGCCTCCCGGTGCGGAACGGTTCGTGCACCACATGCTGCCTGGAGCGGCGCTGGCGACGAAGTTATTGCCACAGGCGCCTCCCTGAGCCAGCAACGTGGGTATGTGCACGGTGTCCTCCACCGCATCAAGTTGCACGTAGTCCACAATCCGATTAGCAGCCAGGTCCCGAACCGCGAACCAAACCCGAGTTCTCAAATTCAAAAACAGTTCCGGGGTGGGGAAACCGGTGCCCCGTTCGAAGATACCCGTGAGCGGCACGAATAACTGGGTGGTGTTCTTCCAGGTACTGTAGGGTAGGAAGTGATAAATGTTCGTTACAGGATCATAGGGAATTTGGAACGAATACCTCTCCGCATTCAGGTTTTGATAACCCGGCCAGGAATAAGCCGGAATCACCTTTGAGTACGTCGCAGGCCGGTGCACCTGGTTTACCAAAATGGCGCCGGCTTGGTTGGTCATCACGGCGAAAACCTCCGCCTGGGCTATGAGTTCCAGCCCGTGCGGAAAAGCATTGCTGTAAGAATTCCAGGCCTCCAACCCGAAGACGTTGGAGATGCCCACGACATACATCTGGTTGGTCTGGTTGACTTTCCCGGCGGCATTGCGGACAAACTCCAGTTTTCGGGTGGCCTGTACCGCGGTTTGAGACGCGAACTCGTTGAAGTTTGGGAAACCTTTCTTCGCCCCGATGACGAGAGGCACTCCGTAGACTAAATCGTACGGCTGGAGCGCCTGCCGATCGCTCTGCAGGTAAAGGTCCCGCCGGGGCGGCGGCGCCGTGACGAGGAGCGAATCCAACACCGGCTCATACCCCACGATGGAAATGTCGTCACCACCATACACCCCGCGTTTGAAGACGGGCCGGAAAACGGACGGCAACCCGGGTTCATTAGTGCTGCTGCCATAAAACCGATTGGTGGTGGCATCGAACATATTCGCCGCCAATTGCAACAATCGATGCACGCTCGGGGTGTAATAGTTCGTGGGATAAATCTGGATATTGGTCAGGCCAAAAGTGTAACCGGAGCTCGCGAGCAACCGGCTGGCAGCATTCACAAAGAAGTTGCTGCCGGTCGGTTCCCAGGCCACGAAGTTCGTGGCGCTGGCCCGTCCCGTGATGTCCGGTACGCCCAGCGCGTTATACTTGGTCAAATTGTCGTAGTTGAGATTCATCTTGCCCGGAGGCTCGGGCGCGGAATCCGTTCCCAGTTGGGACAAGAGCCGGTAAAATGTGTAACGATTGTAAAAGTCGTTCGTTGTGCCCGCCCAACGCAGTCGATCGCTGAAAGTGATCGGCGGACGAGCCCCTGCGGTCTGCAGTATTTTGGCATCGTCGAAAAGATCCTGGGTCGTGAAGAAGCGGTTGGGCGCCTCGCCACCTGACCATGGCCGCGACGCCACTACCGGACGATCATTGTCAATCGTGCCTGTTGGCCACCAGGTACCCGTCATCAGTGGGCCTCGGGTGTAGCCATCCACAAAATCATGCTGGAAAGCGTAGGCACCACGATCGCCGAAAAGTCGCTGCACCGAACCTAGATTCTGCTGCATGTCGGCCCCGTAGCGATAACGCAACAGGGAAAGAGCGTCATCAAAGGCAGCGCCCCGATTCATCGGGTTAAAGGCAAGATTCGTGCTGTAATTGTAGCGAGACCCCAGAGGGTCCCAGAAATTGGTGTTCAAATCCACCAGGAAGGCGGCGAGGTTGATCTCCCACGGACCCACCCCCTGGTTACGGAAAAAACCATCCCCATTTCCCAGAGCCATGCTCCGCCGATCCTGCATTTTTGCATAATTATGGATCGCGTTAAGGTCCAGTGTCTTGCCTTCCGGCACCACGATATAGGCGTAGCGGGACACGAAACGATTGCTGGAGGAGTGCGGATAGCCGGGACGCTCGAGGACGCCAATCCACTCCGGGTCGCCAACGTAGTAATTGCTCCACGTATTCCCGATGATGATGTTCCGGATTTTGACCCCATTGGTATTGTAATAAGGCCAAGCGGGATCACCGCTCATGGCCGGGAGCAATCCATTGGTGTCGTAGCGTCCATTACGATTCAAATCAAGGTAGTAGCGGAATTCCGGCGGAAAGTTGCGATTCGTGGAGACGAAAACCGGCACGCGCGGACTGTAGAGCAGGTTGGTCAGCACGCTCAAAAAATCGTCCCCAATCACTTGCGCGCCGTTCGCGTAGGCAAAACCCACGTTGTCATAGTTGAACCGGTTCGCCTTAACGGCCGGGTTATAGCCATTGCGACTGACGTAATTGGTGGAGACCAGCAAATCGAACCGATACTGGTTGCTGAAGGCCAGGATGGGAGCCAGCAGAGTAGCCTTGGCCCGCTCCAGACCGTTGTCGGCTGCCAGGGTCGCGATGGTGTGCTCGGTGGTGGTGGTAACGGAACTCTTCTCGCCGCGGCTCAGCACCAGGAAGGCGATGGCCATGAAGGTGATCACCGAAAGCAGCACCAGGGTGATGACCAGGGCCACGCCGCGCCGGGATGCGCTGGAGGATTGGACTTTCATTGGTAAGCGGAAAAATCAACGTTACGGACGGGGATGCGCTGCCGGAAAATGTGCACATTGGCGGCGTATCGAGAGAGGTATTCCAGTTGAGCAGCGGGGTTGGGGATAGCGCGGTAGCGCTGCAACACTCTCGGCTCCAGCATGCCCAATTCCACCTCGACGAAAGCGGGCACCGCATTGCTGGTCATGAAAATAGCCGCCTGATCGTATTGCGCCCGGCTACCATCGGCCAATACCAGGTTCGTGGTCACCATGGTATAGGCGGGAAACCCTCCGGCCTGCGACGCCGGATCCTGGAAGCGCCGCAACTCCGCCGCGATCAACCGCCCGGCGGGATCGAACGCTCGCACTCGAAGGTGCACCACCCCGTCGGCAATCCGACTCATATTGGTCAAGGGCGCGTTATAGAAATCCCGGCTGAGGTACAAGGCGCCGTAGCGCGCCGGTAGCCCTTCTGCAAAACGGTAAAGCGTCCCTACCCCTCCGTTCGGATAATCCGGGATGACCTGGTATCCCACCCCCGCATAGTCCGTGTTAAAGCGGGTGAGGAAATAGAACTTCTGCACGATATTGGTGCGGCGCAGGCTTGAACCGGGCAGGTCTTGCAGCATTGGTTTGCTGAAGGATACGCTGGGTTCGGCGAGGAAATTGGTCGTAAAAGCCTCCTGCGAAGGGGTGATCTGCTCCAGTTCTCGAGACAGCATGTCCAAAGTGGCCCGCCCTGCTTCCAGCACATCGGTTTGGGTGATGCTGCTTCGGAAGGCGCGCTGCGTTTGGTTAAACATCGCCAGCAAGCCCAGCACAATGAAAGACAGCAACGCCGCGGTGACCAGGATTTCGATCAGGGAAAAGGCCGCCTGACGCTTGCGCGGCGGAAGCCGCAGGCTGCCGGAATAGAAATGGGGGTGGTTAGCTTTCACGGCGCCTTCACGTAGTTTCGAGGTTCAAAGAAAAACAGAGGATAACCCGGCTGTACAAAATCGTTCGTTTGCAGCAAGCGCCCGCTGATCATGGTGCGGTAGACCTGGCGGCCGTTGCCGGGCTGCCCATTTGGTTTCATCGGCCAACGAAAGGTCAGCCGCACATCCCACAAATTGGTCTGCAGATTCTTGACCTCCTGCCAATAGTTCGACCGCGAGAGAATCTCAGCCGTGTTCCCGTTGATCGAAGGGTCCCCGGCCCAGGCCCAATTGGTGTCGAACTCCGAAAATGGCAGCACGTCTGAAATCAAGCGGTAAGCAAAGCTGAAATCATGAACGTCGGGACTGTCCTGAGGGTATTTATCGTTGGCCGGTCCGCTGAGGGAACGGATGATCGCCACCACGTAATTGCTGTAATGTCCTCCGGGGCTGGTTTGGGCGGTGAGCGGGATGGGAATGATTTTTGGCGTGCTCAGTAATCCAATGATCCGAAAACCATTGGTCAGCAGATATTTTGGACTGGCAGACGAGTTGTTGAACGTGTACCAAGCCAGGCTGCTCCTCACCGCGACATTATTCACGTCAAACTCTGTGCTGGCGTTGGTGATGGCCACCACGTAGTTCGTGAGATCATCCACGCCGCGAGCCCCGCTGCGGATGGATTCCATAAGGATGCTGGCGTCCTGGTTGATGATGGTCTCCTCACGGTTTTCCCGTTGAGCGGACATCCCGGTAGGAAGCACGCCGATGATGGCTACCATGGCGAAAGCAATAATCGCGAGACTGATCGCGATTTCGATCATGGTAAAGCCCGCGCGACGCGCCCCACGAGCCGGCCTTAACCCGGGCGACACCCTGGGAACCGGGTGGGGAATGGTGGTTGGCAAGTTCATTGTATTTGCTGGCGCTCAACCCGGGCGCGACCGGTCAACCAATCGATATTCACGAGGTTAAAGGTGTTCGTGCTGTTGCCGCGCGGCAGCTCATTAAAAGTCGGCGAGAAAGCCGTCGGCTCGCGAGTCGCTTGATCCCGCGAAAAACTGACCGTCCCTAACGCCAGTGGAATCTGTTCATCCCGGCCAGAGGTTACCTGCCCCATATGATTGAAGGCGATATACGGCAGCGGCACCCACGGGTCGGGACCGGAAGCTGCGGGGGCAAATTCCGACGGAAACGGAATGCCATTGGTGACGTTAAAACCCAGGATTTCAAACGCGAGCAACGGCGTTAAAGCGGGAGGAGGACTATTGGTGTAAACTCGCATCACCGGCAGGTTCACATTGCGCGGACCGAACTTCTGCAGCGGTATAAACACGCCTTCGGGCAGCGTTTTCCAATTGTCGAGGTAGCGCGCCGTGGGACGCCCGGGCTGATCGCCCAGACTGCGCAACGTTACGAAAGTGTAGCCCACGCACTGCTTGTCGAAGAGCCTTCTGCCTTTTTCCTTTTCTGTGTCCGGGAGGCTGGTGTAGGCCGAATAGGTCCAGAAGTTGGTCGGAACAAACACCATGTAGACGGTAGTGCGCTGGCTGATGGCGAGCTGGCGTCCACGGGAGATTGCGTCCAGCAACTGCCGGCTGCCCGCGGCGGTGACGTTGGGCTTGAACTTCCCGATGTTGGGCAAGGCAATCGCCGCCAGGACTCCGATAATCGAAATTACTGTCAGCAACTCCAGGAGCGTAAACCCGCGCGCCCAGTGTTCTTTGCTGAAATTCGGATTGGCGCTTTTCACATTTGTCCTAAGGTTTCCAACTGCAAACGTTGTCCTTATTGGCCCCGGCGTTCGCATTGGCAGTCGGGTCCACCTTACCATCCGGCCCCGCCGACCAAACCATGATCGGAGCGTTGGCTTCGAAGTTATCCCCCATTCCATTGGCATCTTTACTATTGAACAAACCGTCGTAGCCCTGGGTCCCCTGTTTCTGGGACACCACTCGGCGGCAGTAGAAGGAGTCCCTGGCTTTCTCGTCGTTGTTCAAGTCCACGGTAATGATGTACGGATTGCCCCAGGGATCACGGTAAACCCCATCGGGACCGACACCGGGTTTGGTGGTGTCGCTCACCTGCTGGGCAACGAGATAACGATTGCGGCTGGGATTCTTCACGTGACCTTTGTTGATCGTGGCCCATCCATTTCCGTAACTCTCCAGATCCATCAGGATCGCCATCACCTCGGCGTTGTTGGTGGTGTATCCTACCCGGGTGAGCGGATTCAGGGATTCAATTGCCAGTGTTCCAGTCGGTGTCTTCAACTTGTTAATCCCGCCGGTGCCATAGGTGAAATCCTGACTGGCAACCGCGGGAGCCCCGGCGGAACTAGCGTCCGAAGCCGCTTTGGAGGCGGGGAACCGGCTATTAGCTGTTTCGTAATCCCGTATGGCGTTAACAATGCTCGCGATTTCCAGCTTGGCTTTCTGCACCTGGGCTCGTCGCTTGGCCGCAGCCAGCGCGGGCAGCAGCATCGCCGCCAGAATCCCGATAATACTGATGACCACCAATAATTCGATCAAGGTAAAGCCCCGTCGCGCACGACGGAAGACTGGGTTCAGGAATTTCATAGAATCGTTGTTTTTTGAGGGTTTCGACGATTGTTCAACACTCGATGCCAATCCGGCCCGAGAGCTTCCGCACCGTAAGCACACACCAGGAGCAGCGAGCCCGTCAAATCAGAAATCGCAGGAATCCGACGGGTGGCCACCAGATCCGTGGAAGCACCACGCCAAACCGGGGACACGGTCACGTCCTTCTGCCATTCGTCCTGGCACCAGTGTACCCGCAGCTTGCGCACGCGTGGCTTCAACCGGCCCCTGCCGGCGGATTGCAGCATCGACACACCGCCGGTTTGGCGTTGCGCGGGCACTGGCCCCACGCGCCGCCAGAGTCGCAGCGTGCCCGAACTTTTATCTGTAAATCGGTTCGCGTTCACGGGACATTCACGATAATCGGCCGTTTACTCCAGTTGCTGAATCGGTTAGTTTTCCCTCCAACCAGCACATCCACCCACAAATCGAATGAATTGGGATTGTTGGTCGGATTGGATGAATTAAAGCGCCACGGATTGAGTTTCCTGCCGTTGGCGTCCACGAGCATATAAGGCCCTTCGAGGGTGGTTCCGAGGAACGCCACTTGCACTGTCCCGGCGCTTGCCGTGTTAACATCCAGGGACAACATTTGCCCGGGCGGTACGTCGCCGAGGAAAGCTTTGGCTTTCGCCACCTCATCACCGCCGGCGCCAGCGTTGGCATTCACAAATCCCTGAACGCCGGGCCAAACTTCAGGCACCGCTTTAACGGGGATTTCGGTGGACCCATTCAACACTCGAAAAGCAGGCTGACCGCTCTTACCCACCGGCACGTAAGCAGTTCCCAGCAATTCATAGAAGAGCTGGTTATAGCGAAGATCGGTCGGATGGTCGGGAGGATAATGCCCGAGCTTCATTTTGTAATCCAGGATGGCGGCTTCCACCTTGGCGAGTTCTCCCTGGGCTTTGGCTCGCGTTTTCGCCCGGTTCACCGCTCCCGTGACTGGAAAAATCAAACCCGCCAATAGGGAAATCACCGCAATCACCACCAGCAATTCAATGAGGGTGAAGGCTCGACGGGCCATCCGTGCAAAATCGGTCCTGGAAATATTTTCGTTCATGAATTCATGCTCCTGGCATTGCTGCCCTGCCTCAGTTCCTGCTCCATCCTTTCGCTCAGCCACTGCTTGATCATGCTCTGATAATTTAGATACCGCGAACGCGCCAGACGTTTGATCCGCGCCAGCATTCGTGGATCCATTCGCAGCGTAATTGTGGTGCTGTCCGAACCCTCGGCGGTATTGGCGATGGCCCCTTCCATCAGCCGCAGGTCCGGCCGGTTCTCCGACCAGAAATCCGCCTCCGCCTCCTCGCTGTCGAAGATCGGCACATCCTCCCACCTGGATATCGTTCGCATATTCGGCTCGGTGTTACTGGTTCAACATCTGGTCGGTTTTGCGTTGATAGAAAAACTTCTCTTCCGGCTGGAAGGGACGGGCGAAAATTACTCGGACCTGCCGCCCGTTGGTGCGATAAACACTCAGGATGCCGGCGCCATTGGCTGAAAGCCCCAAGTTGAAAAACCGCGCCTGGAGTGAAAATCGCGGCGAATCCGGCAGCAATTTCACCGCAAAAGGATCTTCAAACGACTCTTCGATCTCCTGCAAAGTCAAAGAACTATCGAGATTGAACGGTGGATTGTTCCAGTCGAATTCCATAGCAAGAATCAGCCAATGCCTCCACCGATGCGGCAAAAGCCCGTTCGCGGACTGGTTTTAATTTGCCCATGCATTGTCACTACTTTGTATTTACATCCAAAGCCGAAGAGTTGTCAACGCTTTTCCGGATTATTTTTCAAGCATTCCCCTGCCCCGTCCTTGTCTGCTGGGAGTCAGGCACTTGAAAAGCGCAACCCCTCGCCGGGAAGTTTCCGGACGAGGGATTGGCGAAACCCTGCGGGTTGTCGTTACCCGTGTTCTAGTCGTCTTTCTTGCCGCCGCCGCCGGAATCGCCGACGCGGTTCATCAACTCGATGAGGGGCAGGAACATAGCGATGACGATGCTGCCGACGACCACGGCCAGGAACACGATCATAATCGGTTCCAACAGCGAGGTCATGGCCGCCACCGCGTTATCCACTTCTTCGTCGTAGTTGTCGGCAATCTTGAGCAACATTTCAGGCAAGGCACCCGTTTGCTCACCGACGTCCACCATGCTGATTACCATAGGAGGAAACACCCCGGAGGCCTCAAGAGGCGCGGTGATGGTTTCACCTTCCTTAACGCTTTCATGCACGGCATTTACAGCGTTACTGATAATCACGTTACCCGCCGTTTCTTTAACGATCGTCAGCGCCTGCAGAATCGGCACACCGCTACTGACCAACGTTCCCAGCGTCCGGGTGAACCGGGCGATGGAGACCTTGCTAACGACAGGACCGACAGCCGGAACCTTAAGTTTGAATTTGTCCCAGGCGTAACGCCCGAATTTCGTCTTGATGAAGAGCATGAACAACACCACGAAAACCGCCAGGATACCGGTGGTGATCACGATATGATCTTTGATCATTTCGGAGATGCCGAGCACCAGGCGCGTGAACGCGGGGAGTTGTGAACCTTCCAACATGCCTTCAAACACTGATTTAAAGGAAGGTACGACTTTCACCATCAGGATCAGCAAGATCGCTGTGGCTACCACCAGCACTGCCACCGGATAAAACATGGCGGCGATGACCTTGCCCTTGATCTTCTGCGCCTTTTCCATGAATTCGGATAGACGGTTGAGCACTACTTCGAGCACACCGCCCAGTTCGCCGGCTTTCACCATGTTAACGAACAGGCGGTTGAAGACTTTAGGATGTTGGGCCAAACCTTCCGAGAACGTGCTGCCGCCTTCAATGGATAACGCGAGCTCCCCAATAATGTTCTTCAGATTGGCATTGCGCTCCTGCTTCTCCAGCACGCGCAACCCGCGCAGCAGGGGGAGACCGGCGTCCACCAGCGTAGCCAACTGCCGCGTGAAGGTGGTCAACACCTTCGATTTCACACCACCACCGAGGCCGGGAATCTTGAGATTGATGTTGATCTGGCCCTTTTTCTTGGGCTTGCCCCCCGCTTGCGCCGGTTTGCCTTTCTTGTCGGCCTTCTCCGGCTTCGGCTTGTCCACCTCGACGATTTTCGTCGGGAACAAGTTCATGTCCTTCACCCTGGCGATGGCCTCGTTCTGGCTGGCCACTTCGAGTGTGCCCTTGGTCTCTTTGCCATGCGCATCCATGGCGACGTAGTTGTATTTTGGCATACCAAGTCCTGGGGTTAAGTGTATTTGACCACTTCTTCGATGGTGGTGTCGCCATCGAAAATGCTGCGCAACCCGTCCTCACGCAAAGTCACCATCCCCAACTCCACCGCTTTCTGGCGGAGCACCACCGTGGGCGCGCGCTCATTGATTAAGGTGCGAATCGCTTCCGCGATGACCATCAACTCAAAAATGCCTTTCCGGCCTTTGTAACCGGTGTCGTTGCAGGTTCCGCACCCACGGCCATAATAGAAGACCTTCTCTCCAAGATCATGCGGCGAGAGGTTCAGCGTGGCCAATTGGCTCTCGGTGGGTTCGAACGGCGTCCGGCACTCCATGCACACCCGGCGCACCAGGCGCTGGCCGAGCACGGCCATCAGCGTCGAGGAAATCAAGAACGGTTCGACGCCCATATCGATCAGACGAGTCACGGCGCCGGGAGCGTCGTTCGTGTGGAGCGTGCTCAGCACCAAGTGACCGGTCAGCGAGGCTTGAATGGAAATCTGCGCAGTCTCCAAATCGCGCATTTCACCGACCATGATAATGTCGGGATCCTGACGCAAAAATGAGCGCAGGGCTTTGCTGAAGGTCAATCCCACCCCTTCATTGACCGCCACTTGCATGATACCCTCGATATCATATTCGACCGGGTCCTCGGCGGTCAGCAGCTTGGAGTCAATGGTATTGACGCGACGCAGACACGAATACAAGGTCGTCGTCTTACCGCAACCAGTCGGCCCGGTGACCACGAAAATGCCGTTGGGCCGCAGGATCACGTCATTTACGTACTCGTAAATGAACTTCGGCAACCCGAGTGATTCCACCTCCAGGTTGACGGACGATCGATCCAGCACGCGCAACACGACTGACTCACCGAACTGCGTCGGCAACGTAGATACGCGCAAATCCACCGAGCGGGTGCCGCCCAAGTGAAAATGAATGCGTCCGTCCTGCGGCACCCGGCGCTCCGAGATGTTCAGATTCGCCATGACCTTGATGCGGGATATGACGGGCAAGGCCAGATGCTTGGGCGGCGGGGACATCTCGTAGAGGGCCCCGTCCACGCGGTAACGGATGCGGAACTCGGTCTCAAAAGGTTCGAAATGAATATCGCTGGCCCGGTCCTGCACCGCCTGAAATACAACCAGGTTTACAAACCGCACAATCGGCGCGCCGTTGGCCAGGTTCTCCATCACCTTGGCGTCATCCGTATCCTCGAGCACCTCGACTTCCTTGGCAATGTCCTGGTCGTCCCCAAGTTCTTTGAGGATTTCCGACATGCTCTCGTCGTCGCCACCGCCGCTGTCCGTTGAATAAAATTTGTCCAGGACTTTCTGGATGGACGCAGGATCGGCAATAACGATCTGCAGATCTTTGCCCTTCAGAATGAAGCCGAGTTCGTCGATGCGCCCGGGATCCAGCGGCTCCATTAGCGCGATTTGCAGGGTGCTGCCCGCCTGCGCGATGGGAACGCATTGATAGGTGCGCGCGGTCTTGCCCGGAATGCTCTGAACAAGCTGCGGCGTCATGTCGCGCTCGTGGATGGTAACCACTTCAGTACTCAGGTGGTTCGCCATGGCCTGAAGGATATCCTCCAGCGCCATGATCCCAAAGTCCTGCAGGATTTGGAATACGGGCTTGCCGCTCCGCTTAAATTCCGCTGCTACCTCCTCGTATTGCAGGTCATCGACCAAACCCTGGTCCTTGACCAGGGCGAGCAATGGGTTTGAGACGTCGTCCGCCATATCTTAAAGCCTATTATTGCGATTTGCCTTGAGCTACCGCATTCGCGTCCGCACCCACGGACTGCGCCAGTTCCAATTCCTGCAACTTGGCCTGGATCGTGACTGGATCCTGCGCCTTCGTAACAACCTCGTCCCGAGCGATCATTCCGGCCAGATATTTCTCCAACAGGAAACTGTCCAGGGTAACCATGCCGTATTTGGCACCGGTTTGAATATCAGATTGAATACGGAACGTTTTATTGTCGCGGATCAGCGCGGCGATGGAAGGCGTATTAACCATGATCTCAAAAACGGCCACCCGGCCCGGCTTGTCGACCCGCGGGATCAGCAACTGCGAAATCACCGCCTGCATCACCGTGGAAAGCTGAATCCGGATTTGTTCCTGCTGATTGGTCGGAAAGGCGTTCACGACACGGTCAATCGTCTTCGCCGCCCCGGTGGTGTGCAGCGTGCCAAACACCAAGTGACCGGTTTCCGCCGCGGTTATGGCCGCGTCGATCGTTTCCAAGTCGCGCATTTCACCGACGAGCACCACGTCAGGGTCCTGACGCAGGGCGCGCCGTAGCGCCTCCGCGAAGTTGGGGACGTCGACCCCGATCTCGCGCTGAGTTACCAGCGCTTTTTTGTGTTTGTGGTAATACTCGATGGGATCTTCAATCGTGATAATGTGCGCCTCGTCGCGCTCCTCGTTGATGATATTGATCATCGAGGCCAGGGTGGTGGTTTTGCCCGATCCGGTGGGACCGGTGACCAGCACCAGTCCGCGCGGTTTGTAGAGCAACTCCTTGGCGGACATGGGGATGCCAATTTGCTCCATGGTCAGCAGCTTGCTGGGGATCTGGCGCAAGACCATCCCAAAATTCCCCTTCTCCTTGAATACGCTGACCCGGAACCGGGCCATTTCACCGAAAGCAAACCCGAAGTCGGCGCCCCCGCGCTCGCGCACGTGTTGAATATGATCTTCGGAGGTGATGCTGCGCATCAACTCCTCGGTGTCTTCCGGACCGAGGCTCGGGCCTTCCACCCGGTGCAGAATGCCGTGCACCCGGATCACGGGTGGCGCTCCCACTCGGATGTGGAGGTCGGAAGCCCCTTCCGACACCACCAACTGCAACAAATCTGACATCTGATAGGACATGCTCTAAATCCTCATTAAGCTAGGCGCGCCTTTTTCATTTATTGGACAGGCAAGACCCGGATATGTCACGGCGACAAAGGAGAGCCAAGGTCTCACTCCACATCTCCCACGGTGGCGCGAATTACTTCCTCCGGCGAGGTCAACCCCGCCAGCACTTTCCGAATGCCGTCCTCGCGCAAGGTGCGCATGCCGGCTTCACGCGCGCGCGTGCGCAGGACCGAGGATGGCACCTTCTCATAGATCAGCTTTCGCGAATCATCATCAATGACGAAAATCTCAAAAATCCCAAACCGTCCGCGGTAACCGGTGTTCGAACAATTGGCACAGCCACGGCCAGCCAGGAAGTTGGCGCCTTGCGTATTGCTCGAGTCGAGGTTCAACGCGCGCAACTCCGCTTCGGTCGGGGTCTTCGGAGCGCCGCATTGTTTGCAGATTTTGCGCACCAGACGTTGTGCCATCAGCGCCCGTGTCGAGGAGGCCACCAAGAAGGGCTTTACCCCGATATCAATGAGACGAGTGACGGCGCTGGGCGCGTCATTGGTGTGCAGCGTCGAGAAAACCAAGTGACCGGTCAACGAAGCATTGATCGCGATGGAGGCGGTTTCCAAGTCGCGAATTTCCCCAATCATGATCACGTTGGGCGCCTGGCGTAGGATGGACCGCAGCGCCGCGCTGAAGTTCAAACCAACCGGTTCGTTGACCTGGACCTGGTTAATGCCCGCGAGCAAATACTCGACCGGGTCTTCGACCGTGATGATCTTGCGATCCGGGCGATTGATGAAGTGGAGGCAGGAATAAAGCGTGGTCGTCTTTCCGGAACCAGTAGGCCCGGTCACGAGCAGGATGCCGTCCGGCAACCCAATCAGGCGCTCGAAAGTCTGCTGGTCGTCCGTGAAAAAGCCCAACTCCGCCAACCCCAGGCGCAAACCTTCCTTGTCCAAAATACGCATGACGATGCTCTCGCCATGGTTGGTTGGAAGGCAAGAAACACGAAGATCGATGAGCTTGCCGCCCGCTTGCGTCTGGATACGTCCGTCTTGCGGAATCCGGTGCTCGGATATCGACATGTTGGACTGAATCTTGAGGCGGCTAATGATGGCCGGCTGCAACCGCTTCGGTGGCGGTTTCATCTCGTGCAGCACACCGTCAATGCGATAGCGGAGGCGAAACTTCTTAGCCATCGGCTCGAGGTGAATATCGGAGGCTCGCAATTTGAAAGCCTCCACAATCATCGAATTCACCAGCTTGATGAGCGGAGCGTCGGCTTCGACGGTGGCGCCATCCTGCATCGCCCCGGCTTCGATTTCGACGTGTTCTCGCGTCAACTCCTCCATCGCTTCTTTCAAGCGCGGATCCGCCGACATCCCACCGCCTCGCTCCGCGTAATACTTGGAGAGCGCCGCTTCAATATCTGCTTCTGAAGCCACCTGGATGCTGATTTCCGCTCGCAGAAGGTGCCCAAGACTGTCGATGGTGGCGAGGTCAGAGGGGTCGGAGATGGCCACGGTCAAACTGCCTTCGTGTTTGAAAATCGGGACAATGCGGAACTTGCGCGCGATATGACGCGGGACGGCGGCGATGACGTCATCCTCGATCTTGATATCCGCGAGGTTGACGACTTCGGCGCCAAAGTGAGCGGCCTTGGCCTGCGTTACATCGGCCGGGCGGATCAGTTTGTTGGCCACCATCAGGTCCACCAAACCCACCCCGGCAGATTGCGCTTCGGGCCTTAACTCGGCGACCTTATCTGGGGTTACAAACCCCAAGTCCACCAAAATATCTATAAGATAATCGTCTTTTTCAGCCACAGCTTGCTTTCGCGCTAGACACGTTTGTCGTGAAAGGCTGTCTAGAAGAGTACCGGGGCAGGCTCGCTTGTCAATGCGCGTCCACCATCCAGCCCAAGTATTTTTTGGGTTACACTGTGCATCTCAAATAACGGCGGGCTAGAGTTCCACCTGCATTCCCAGTTCCACCACTCGATTCGCCGGCAGGTTGAAAAACGCGGTGGCCGCTTGCGCGTTCCGCGAAAGGGCGCCGAATAGCTGCCGCCGCCAAAGGGCCATATCCTTGGCTTTACCGGTCCGAATCGTCTCCCGGCTGAGGAAGAACGTGGTGCGCTGCATATTTAATTTCAGACCTTTTTCCTGGCCAGCTTGCACCAGCAACTCAGGAATATCCGGTTGCTCCATGAACCCGAACCGCCCGATGAGCCGGTAAATATCCGGGTGCGGATGCTCAACCTCCAAGCGCCGAACCGGTGATACATACGGCGCGTCGCTGGTTTGAATCGTCAGCAGGATCACCTGCTCATGTAGCACCTGATTGTGCTTGAGGTTGTGCAATAGTGCGAGAGGAATCCCCGTGCTGCTGCCCGAAAGAAAAACGGCTGTGCCGGGGACTCGTCGCGGCGGGCTTTGTTCCAGATCCGCCAGGAACAGGTCAAAAGGCATGCTGCTCACCGCCAACCGTTGGCGCAGGATCTGTCTGCCGGTGCGCCAGGTCGTCATGCAAGTGCACAGGATCGCTCCCACCACCAGCGGAAACCAGCCTCCCTGCAAAAACTTCAGTATATTGGCGCCGACGAAGGCCGCTTCCACAGTCATAAACCCAAGGCACACCAGCAATGCGAGCCAGACCGGCCATTTCCAGAGGTGTCGCGCGGCCCAGTAAAACAAAAAGGTGGTGATCAGCATGGTCATCGAGACCGCGATGCCATAAGCCGCAGCCAGCCGGCTGGAAGACTGAAAACTGAGTACCAGTCCCAAACACGAGATCATCAAGAACCAGTTGACTTGTGGCATATAGATTTGACCCCGGGTCGATTGGGAGGTGTGCTGAATCCGCAGCCGTGGCAGCAGCCCCAATTGGATCGCTTGCATGGTCAGCGAATAGGCTCCACTAATCAGGGCCTGAGAGGCAATGACGGCGGCGGCCGTAGAAAGTGCCACCAGCGGATACACTCCCCACGAAGGCGCCAGCAAATAGAACGGATTCTCCACGGCGGCTGGATTCTTGAGCAGTAGTGCCCCCTGCCCAAGGTAATTCAGCACCAGCGCCGGGAACGCTACGGAAAACCAGGCCGCCCGAATGGGACGCAAACCGAAATGCCCCATGTCGGCGTACAGTGCTTCGGCCCCTGTTACCACCAGGAAGACCGCTCCCAGCACCACAAACGCCACCTTCGTGTTTTCGGCCAGAAACAGGATCGCGTAATGCGGGCTCAAGGCGGCCACCACCTCCGGCGACATAAATACTCCCCGAATACCCAAGAGTGCCAGGGCCACAAACCAGAACAACATCACCGGTCCGAAGATATTGCCGATCTTTTCGGTTCCGTGCCGTTGAAAAGAAAACAGCCCGATCAGCACCAGCATGGTTAACGGCAGCACAAACGCGTGCAATTGCGGCGTCGCCACGCTCAATCCCTCGACGGCACCCAACACGGTGATCGCCGGAGTAATCATGCCGTCGCCGTACAGCAACGCCGCACCAAAAACTCCCAGCACCAGGATCCAATCTCGCCGCCGCCCTGCGCCCGGATCCCCCGACGCGCGTTGCATCAGGGATAGCAGCGCCAGGATGCCGCCTTCGCCGCGATTGTCTGCCCGCATGACAAATGTCAGGTACTTGACGGAAACCAACACGGTTAAAGTCCAGGCGATGAGCGAAATCACACCCAGGATATTGGAGGGGGTCAACGGTACGCCATGCGTGCCGGAGAAACACTCGCGCAGTGAGTAGAGAGGGCTGGTGCCAATGTCGCCATACACGACACCCAGCGACCCTAACATCAATGCCCAACGGCGTCCCTGATGCTGGCCGCATGTATCCGAATTCACCTGTTCCATGACTCAAAAAAGCCGCGGAGGGGAAGCACTTGCGGCGGCCGCCAAAGCGGCCGGAAAACTTGCCCTTTCATTTGCCGACGAGGTTAGCTGACGGGCTAGGCCATGAAAGTGGCCCCGATTTTCACCGTGCGCCCCGGCCCGGCTACACACCGGACATTGGTTCCCCCGCCTCCGGGCCCAGCGGCGGCCCGGAATTAGGCTGGTATGCAAACATTAGGAAACTCAGGCGGAATGTCAACCATGCCACGACGGCATCGGAAGCTGCTAGACCCCTTCGCCAAAGAGATTCGCCAGACGTCCGGCAAGTTTGCGGCGCGCAACAGCATACGAGAAATGCTGCAAACCCAGGTGATAGTTGGTCTTGGCCCATGCTTCTCTCATGGACTGATCGTGCAGGAGCGCACGTACTTGCTCGACCACCTCGCGCGTTACCAATTGAGTCATTTCGACCGTTTTGAATCCAAGTGGATCGATATCCCTGGCATAGACGGCATACATATTCACCACCACCGGTTTGCCGAAGTAGATCGCCTCCAGGAAAGCGTTGCCGAATCCTTCATAGTGGCTCGGGTACGTCACGAGGTCCGCATGCGGATACACATCGGATAACGTATAGACCTTTTGCCCGGCGCCATTCTTGCCACGGACGTTGCCGACCCGATCAGCGATGAACCGCACCTCGATGCCGGCATCCTCGATGCGATCATGGAGCATCGCCAGGTAGGCGTTGCCTTCGTCACCTCCCGGATGGGAGATGACCAGTTTGGCACGGGGATCCTTTAGGCGCCGGACCAGTTCGATCGCGTGCTCAATGCCCTTGCGCGGCACGACTCGAGTGGGTTGCAGAATGAACCAGTCGTCGTCGCGCAGACCGATTTCACGACGCAGATCCCGATTATAATCGTCAATTCCAGGAGGTAGGGTTTCAAAATCCAGGACGTTGGGGATGATCTGGGAAGGAATGCCCAGGCGGCGGGCCAGTTCCTTTTGCTGCATGGAATTGATGACCACATGCTCCATCCCGTAGAGCAGCGGCGGGAAAGCCGATTGAAGGTAATCATTCACGGCGTTCAGCGTGAAGCGCTCCCGCTCCCAGGCAAAATCGTGGTGATGTGCGATTACCGGGATGGTGCTTTCCACGATTACCTCCGTCATGGCCAGCCCTAACGGGACATGCATCGGGATCGCCAGGATGTTTTCCGGGAGCAGTACCTCAATTTGAAATTGCTCGATAAACCGATACAGCTCGTCCTTGAGTCGCTCTTTGATCGATTGAATCTGATTGGTAACAGCGCGAGGCCGGGAGGCAACACCGAACATCCTGGACTGCACCTCGGCCACCTCCGGATGATTAAAATGCGCCAGAGGAACTTCCTGACCTGACTCCGGGGGGACGTCCAGCAGACCAGCCATCCAGTAGCATGAATGACCCAGATCCCGAAGCAAGTGAGCCCATTTGCGCGCCTCAAGCGTCACCCCATCTGTCCCGTGAAAGCGGGTCGAGATAAAGCCGATGCGTTTGGACGAGCCAGCGGTAGAAACATGGGTGTTCATTGCCAAGTCAGTTTTACGGATCGGTCAACCAATTCTGTAGCCGGGCCCAGTTCCCATCTCCTGCCGCTCCCAACAGCCAGGTTCGCCAACCGTGAGCGCGCGCGGGCATAATGTCGTTATCACTTCGATCTCCGACCATCAGTATTTCAGACGCAGCGATGCCCTGCGCCGCCAGGCGCGTGGTGAGTATTTGAAAAACATGGGGATCTGGCTTGCTGAAACCATGCTCGAAGGACCAGAAACAAAGGTCGCGCTCAAAGATCTCGCAGCTAATTCCATGCTCAGCAAGCGACAGCTCCACCTCGCGGAGTGTGTAAGCCTGCGCATTGGAAGCGATGCCCATCCGGCAGTTTCGATCCTTGAGCCACCGCAGCACGGCTGCGGTTTCTTCGGTGAGGCGGACTTGGTGCCCGGTCTGCATCTGACGAAACAGGAACTCCTCCTGCTGGTGCGGTGCGAGTTGTGCCAGTTCTGGTAGAACCTCCCTCACCACCGCAGGCCAAAAAACCTCAGGCCACGGAATCCCTCGACTTCGAGCAAGATCGTGGTGTCGCGCAATGATCCGGCTCGTTGCGAGCGAGAATTCCAATTGCCCCAGGCGCGCTTCACCTTGCAGCAACTCCGCAAACAATCGCCGCCAGCGATCCCCGGCGTCCGCGGGAGCCGGCCCCAACTCCAGCAGGGTTCCGTACACATCAAAAATGACTGCCCGAATGTTCATGTGCGTGAGTTCCAAAGTAGCGGGTAAAGATTGTCCCTGGACAATTTCCCGCGAAGAAAATCCATCAAAGCAACCTGACCGACCTGAGAGCGCGAGGTGTTCTCCTTTACTTGGGGCACACATTTCAGGAAACGCCGGGCGTAGGCGCTTCCACCGAGCCAGCGCGCGGCGGTTCGCGGCCACGGGCTCGCCTTCAATCGTCCTTCACCCGCGAGCTGCCGCAAACGGCGCAGCCATGGATTCAGTGAGCAGCATTGATCCCAGGAATGCTGGATCGGTTGGCCCAATACCTCCAATTGCGCCGTGAGAGTGAGCCGGCTGAAAGGCACCGGGCGTGGATCTTGCCCCGCTGCCAGCACGGACGGTTTGCCAACCATTTTCGCGGCCGCCCGGGGCATCAAGGCTTTCCATTGCGCGAATAGGTGTTGCTGGCGGGCCCGCTCGCCACGCCAATCAAAAAGCGTAGGCGCCACCAGCACCTCTCGATAAGACTGTGGAAATTCGAGGCCGAATTTTGAGAGGTCCGGCGCAATTCCTGGCAACTCTCGGGCGATGAGCGGGCGACGAAGCGCCGCTGCTTCGACGAACGGCAGGCCAAATCCCTCTTGCAGTGAAGTCAACAATAGCACCTCGCTGGCTGCGGAGAGTTCAGCGACTTTTGGCTTATGGCTTTCGTCCCCTCGCAGCACACTCAAGTGAAGCCGCCAGCCGTGGGTTTGCGCCGCCGCTGTGAGAGTCTCCGCATAAGGCTGCTCCTCGAAAGAACTCACACTACCCGTGGTCACCAACCACGCTTCCGGGCGCAACCACCGAGTGAGCAACAAGGCCTCGGCGATGTTCTTCCGGCGCAGCAGACGGCCCGGCAGGAGCCAAATCGGAGCCTCCTCGTGGACCTGCTCCCACAGCCATGCCCTGGCCGCATCAATTCTCGCCCGGGATGGTTTGGCCGCAGGCTCCGCAGGATTCGGCAGCCAGCCCGAACGGCCCGGAAAATAGCGTTTCAAAACGCTTGCATCGCCCTGGTTAATGGCGAGATGGGTGAGGTTCGGGCTGTTGGCCAGTGTCGCGTCGGCCATGGCACGAAGGGTTCGAAAAGTCGAATCCTTCAGGTCGGAGAAATGATGCCAGCGATTTTCGAACCACCAATCGTGATGATGAATCAGGAGTGGGATTCCCCTCCGCGCACAGACTTTCGTGAGACCACGTGCGAGATAAAGATTACGCCCCAGACCCAGATTATGAGCCCAGATCACAGAGTTTTCATGGCGAATCTTACCCATGAGTTGATGGATCCCCAACCGTAGATCACTGGCGATGAGGCCGCGCGGAGACAGTTCTGCAGCATAGCCAAACGACGGCCACACACAGACTTCAACCGTGGTTCCATCCAACCGCTCACGAAAATCTCGCAGCCAGGCGTCATCCGGCGCTTCACCAGTAGCCAGTATTACACTATGGACCGGCTCGGGCCAGTGTGCGACCAGTTGAGGAGTGGCGAGTTCGATCACCCGTCGCACGCCACCCGGACGAAAATGGTGATGGACGATTACTAATCTCAACGCGCGCAATGTCACATACGATCAGGAATGAGGCGAATAATTTTGAATGATTGCCGGTGAGGGGGCGTCCCTTTTAGGAGAACCTGAATTGAATTATGTCTGACTTCTTTCAAACGGGTGCGATCGCTACGCTCCATCGCCTGGGATCCACGGACCTGCCATGGCTGGAACGGGAATTACAGGTATTTGCCCAGGAGACACCGATAGCGCTGGTGCTGCCCTGCCACATCCGCGAAGTCGGCACCAAGGCCCTCAAACTGATCGCCCGCGAACTGCGCGGCGTGCCTTACTTGAAACAAATCGTGGTCGGTATCGACGGCGCCAATGCGCGCGGCTGGAAAAAGGCGCGGAATTTTTTCGCGCGATTACCCCAAAAGCCGATGCTGCTCTGGAATGACGGTCCTCGAATGCAGCAGCTTTTTCGCAAGCTGGAAGCGGCGGAACTGGGCGCGGGTCCCGGTGGCAAAGGACGCAACGTGTGGACCTGCCTGGGCTATGTGCTGGCGAGTGAACAATCGCGCATGGTGGCCTTGCACGATTGCGACATCGTTACCTACAGTCGTGAACTGCTCGCTCGCCTGTGCTATCCGGTGGCGCATCCCAGCCTCGGGTTCGACTTCTGCAAGGGCTACTACGCGCGGGTCACGAACCAACTCAACGGACGCGTGATGCGACTGATGGTCACGCCGCTGCTCCGGGCGCTCAAGATCATTATCGGGCAACATCCGTACCTCGTCTACATGGACACCTTTCGATACCCGCTCGCCGGGGAGTTCTGCCTGGACATCGATCTCGTGCGACGCGTGCGTATTCCGCACGATTGGGCGCTGGAAATCGGGGTGCTGGCGGAGGTCTTTCGCAACAGCACGCCGCGCGCAATTTGCCAATCCGAACTGTGCGAAAATTACGACCACAAACACCAGGATCTGTCTTCCCGGGACCCGGAGAAGGGTCTCAGCAAAATGGCCACCGACATCGCGCGCTCCTTTTTTCAGCGCATGGCGGCGGAAGGCATCAAGCTGGACGCTGGTCTCTTCGATACCTTGCTGAGCGCCTATATGCGGCAAGCCGAGGATACCTTGAGGTTCTATGCCGCCGACGCCACGTTGAACGGCTTGAAATATCCACGCCACGAGGAGGAAAACGCAGTGGCCACCTTCGTTCGCAGCCTGCGCGTCGCCACTAAAGCCTTCCAGGAAGATCCTCTTTGGTCGCCTCTCATTTCCAACTGGAACCGAGTGGAATCCGCCCTGCCCTCTTTCCTCGACGAACTCCGCGAAGCGGTTCACGCCGATAACGCGTGAACCGCGCCTGAGTTAGTGGTAACCGGCCGAGGAACTCCTTGCCGTGGAGGAGTCAATCGGCTAAGCTTTTCATTTAGTATAGTAAATAGAAATAATGAAACGCATAACCCCAAGTCGATTGTCGGTGAAGTCTTTCCTTGGATCGGTTGCGGCAGCATTGCTGTCTGGAATGATCCTGGCCGGTCCCACCCTTTCCGCGACCTCCGCTACGGCGGATAACGGCACTGGTTTCGAGTTTTCGTCAGGCGTGAGCGCCTACGACCAGGCCTATCAAAAAGCCCGGCGCGTGATTGCGGCGGACGTCCAGGACGGCAAATTTCTCGCGGGCCAGAATTGGCAACAGGTGTGGACACGGGATACTTCGTACTCGGTGGAATTGGCGTGCGCGTTGCTCCATCCGGACGTTTCCAAAACCACCTTGCTGGGACTCAGTCAGCCGGTGGACGGTATCGGGGACTGCTGGTATCAGGATAAATGCGGGCATTTTGCCGGTTGGCCGAACCTGACCGATGCCATCGTCGGAGCCTCGGGCACCTGGGCGCTGTATGTGGTGACCGGAGACCGGGAATTGCTCCGCCCCCTCTTTGACCGAACTGTGCGCAGCCTGCAACGGGCGGAACGCGATGCCTTCGACGCCAAACTCGGACTCTTTCGGGGCTGTTCAAGTTTCATGGAATCCAACAGCGGTTACCCGAAGGACTATGCCATGAAAGGCGAGCGGGTGGGCAAGACCTGCGCGCTCAGCACGTGCCTGCTCTATTATCGCGGGTATTTGGTGGCGGTTTCCGCCGGCCAGGCTCTGGGCGAGGATGTCCGCGGTTTCCGCGACAAGGCGGCCCAGCTCAAGAAAGCAATCAACACTCACTTTTGGCAACCTGACAAAGGCTATTATGCTTACTTCATCGATGATGTCGGCGCGATTAATCCACGCATGGAAGGATTGGGTGAAGCGTTTGCCATCCTGACAGGAGTGGCGGATGCGAAGAAGTCCAACCTGATCCTGAAGAACACTCCCACTACGCCCTGGGGTTTCCCCTGTCTCTGGCCGCAATTCGAGGAGTGGCGCGATTACAAGCGTGACTTCGCCCACTATTATCACAATGGCATGATCTGGCCATTTGTGCAGGGTTACTGGGCGTGGGCGGCGACGGCTCAAAAGAACGTGCCGGTTTTCGCCCGCGAATTGGATGCCCTGGTCAAACTCTCCGAAAAGAACGACACCTTCATGGAGCTCTACCGACCGGAAGACGGCAAGCCGGATGGTTCACCTCGCCAATTGTGGAGTGCTTCCGGTTTTCTTTCCATGGTTTACCACGGCCTGTTCGGAATGGAGTTTACCGAGCAGGGTGTGACCTTTGCGCCCGTAGTACCCGAGCGCTTTGAGCAGTTGGTGCTCAATCAGGTGAAGTATCGCGGCGCTCAATTACGCATTGTCGTGAAAGGCCACGGAACCAAAATCCGCCATTTCCAAATCGACGGCAAATCGGCTAAACCCTTCGTGCCCGCAACCCTCACGGGCTCGCACGAAATCGTTATCACCATGAGGTGAACAATGTTCGAACGGCGGAGCAACGCTGGTTACCGTCCGGCGCTGGAAGGGATTGAGCGCAAGACGCTGGTCCATGGCCAGCAAACTCTGATGACCGAATTCCGGCTGCGCAAAGGCGCGGTTCTGCCGCTTCATTCCCACCCTCACGAGCAGACAGGCTACCTGGTTAGTGGCCGGATGCGCCTGAGGATCGGGGCCGAGCAACATGAGGTCGGCCCCGGTGACAGTTGGTGTATCCCGGGCAGCGTCGAACACAGCGCGGTCATTTTGGAAGACTCGGTGGCGATCGAGGTGTTTTCTCCAGTCCGCGAAGACTATTTGGCTTAGCGATCCCGGTTCATTCTTTTTTGGTTGCACGTGGCGGCATCTCGCTATCCAATACCGTTCATGAGAGCTTTGAATTTCGGACGTCTTGCTCTGCAAGGCGTAATCGTTTTATGCACCTCGGTTGCGTTTATGTCGGCGGCCCAGCCCAATCAGCTAAGCGACCAGGACAAAGCGGCCGGTTGGCAATTGCTTTTTGATGGGAAGGAGATCAAAGGCTGGCATTCGCCGGGCAAAACGACGATGCCCGAAGGCAAATGGGAGGTTCAGGATGGCTGGCTCCATTGCCTCGGCAAAGGAGGCGGGGACTTGGTGTCGGAGGAACAGTTCGAACAATTCGAACTGCAATGGGAATGGCGCCTCGCTGCGGCTGGGAACAGCGGCGTCAAATACTTTGTCGCGGACTTCCGAAGCCCCCTTGGACACGAATACCAGATGCTCGACGACAATGCGCATCCAGATGCCAAACTGGGCGATGGCAAGAGAATCACTTCCAGCTTTTACGATGTCTTCGGCCCGCAGTCCAAGACGCCATTGAACCGGCCCATGGAAATCAACTTCAGCAAAGTGATCGTGAAGGGCAACCACGTCGAACATTGGCTAAACCAGGCCAAAGTGCTGGAGTACGAATTAGGCAGCGACGCCACGAAAAAGGCGGTTCAAAATAGCAAATTCAAGACGACGCCGAAATTTGGCGAACTCGTCAAAGGCCGGATTTTGCTCCAGGACCACAACGCGGAGGTCTGGATTCGGAACCTCAAAATCCGTCCGGTGAAGGAATAAGCGACCTACCCGCCGCCCAGGAGTTTTTTGATCATCTCTGGACCGTTTTCCCAGAAGAT
Organism: Verrucomicrobia subdivision 3 bacterium UBA693; assembly: GCA_002298785.1. GTDB lineage: Bacteria > Verrucomicrobiota > Verrucomicrobiia > Limisphaerales > UBA8199 > UBA693. The sequence continues at coordinate 80,314 of DBMR01000059.1, read as the reverse complement.
CAGCAGCACTCCCATGAGCGAGCCGCCGGCGATGACGCCGGAAGCAACCGGGAAAGTGTATTCCTCCGATTTCTCCGGGGCGCGCTTCTGGAAGATCCATCCAAGGAACGCCCCGAGGAAGAACAACATGCTGTAATACCAGTGGAAGGTCCAGGCCAGGCCAACACCCGCGGCTGAAGGGATGTACTTCTGCTGCCTGGGCAGCAAAACCGGCAGCACCGCCAGCACTACGCCCACAACCGCTCCAATGGCCATCGACCAACGCTTAACCGGGTGGAGATGGCCGATGCCTTGGCTCATCGTCTCGGCCACCGCGCGCCAGTTCTGAGCCGCAGGTGCTGGGAATTGGTCCGTCCCCAGCTTCGACGCGTCCGGGACCATTACTCGAAAAGCCAGCACGGTGATAATCGTGCCAATGAAAATGCCTGAAAACTGCGCGAGAAACTGTTTGCGTGGATTTGCGCCCAACAGGTAACCGCTCTTTAGATCAGTCAGCAAGTCCGCCGAAGAGATCGCCGCGCTGGACACCACGTTGGCGCTCATCAAGGTGGTAGTGGCGCTGCCCGGATGCAGTGCTCCGATGGTCATCTGGGTGATTTGCCCCATGGCACCAACCGGAGTGGTATCGGTTTCACCGGTTACACGACAGGCGACCAGCGCCAGGATAAAGGACATCACCAGGGCCAAAGCCGCCACCCAATAGGGAATGTCAAATGTGGCTTTGGCCAGAATCGCCAGGACGATCAAAACCAGGACCTGCCCAACCACGAACCAGGTTATCGGCGCCTCGAGCTGATCCATGCGATCCTGAGTTCCGCCACGTTGGAACATCTTGCCGAGATTACGAAACGCCCGCAGCGAAGTCTTCCACTGCAGGAGGAAATTGAGCAAACCGGAACTGACCATGCAAGCCGTCCCTCCCCAAAGCGTCCATTGGACGACTTGCTTGAATCCACTCCCTTCAATCACGCCCTGTCCCTGCATGATCGGCACGTAAATCGCCCAGCACAGGGTGCCACTAACCAGCATGCTCAGACAGACGCGCATGCCGGTGATCGCGCCTGCAGCAATAAAAATCGGATCCCAATTGAACATAACGGTGCGTCCCATCCAGGCTTTACCCACCAACAGTTCATTCAACCAGTTTACCACGCTGCTGAGTTGGAAGACTTCTAGGGACTTGTGAACCAGGCGTAAGCCATCCGTCCAAAACGTGCTAAAGGCCGCCAATCCGCCCGCGACTGCGAGCCCCTTGGCAGCGCGCATGCCCTTTTCCCCATGCGAATGCAGGGCGCGCAAGGTCTCCGCCGCCGCTAATCCGCTCGGGAAGCGCAGTTGCTCAATATTGATCATTTGGCGCTTCATCGGGATGGCCATGGTGACGCCCAGCACTGCCAACAGAAAAACCCAGGCCAACATGAGCGACACCGGCATTGGCTTTCCGGTAATCAGCATCAACGCCGCAAACGCGGAAACCAGAGTAGTGCCGGTGGAATACCCGGCCGCGCTGGCGGTGGATTGCATGCAGTTGTTTTCCAGGATGGTCATGTTGGTGCGCACCCATCCCAGCTTGTGGAAAGTCGTCCAAAGGCTGTAGGAAAGGATGCAGGCCGTGATGGCCACGCCAAAGCCCCAGCCGGATTTCAAGCCAATGTAGAGGTTGGTCAAAGAGAGGATGCCGCCGAGAATTGACCCCATGATTAGCGCACGCAACGTGAGCTGTGCCATGGAATCCCCACGACCGCGGTAGACCTTCTCATACCATTGTTGCTCGATCTCCTCCGCAGTTCCTTGAAAACCCTCCACCGGCAGTTCAAATTCCGCCGCATGATTCTCGCCCGGTTTCGCTTCTGTGAGCACCGGACTGTTTGTATCGTGGCTCATCGCGGGGGATTGTCCTCATTCAACCGTCGGTGGGCGAGCAGAAACTTTTCCGCCGGAAATGGCAAGCGCCGCCCGCCCGGGGCATGTGGGAACGTCGGAGAGCCGATCTGAATTAGAGGCGCCTCGACCAGCTCAGATGGGATTCTTACCTAAAGGAACCGTGGTTTAGGGAGTCATTCCGCGCTTACGCAGCAAGTCCTGAACATTATTGGCACCACTGGTCTGAATATCCTTCTTGTCCAGCACCCGCACATTATTCGCGCCGTCGGTAATCACCCCTGCCCGATGAACCTTCTGCGGCAGCAATGAACCGGTGCTGATGCTGGTAATATTGGTGTCGGCTGGCAATTTGGTAGTGGCTTCTGGGTGAGCACACTTACAGACCGACGGTTCTTTTGGTGCCTTCTGCTCCTTCTCCCCTGCCGCCAAACAGTAAGCTGAACTCAAACCGACCACCGCCAGGACCAGCAACCAAACGAACGCTTTCATAACTCTAGCTTAGTTCAAATTGAGAAAACCTCAAGCCGACGGCCACTCAGGATCCCGGGCGGTAATCACTGCCGACGACAAACCCTGTGTGGCGGCATGAAGGCCCATGCCACCTGACCAGGTTCGGCGTCAAAACCCCGCGGGGCTTACCGCCTGGCTCCGTAGGCGCCGATCACCTGCCCCACAGTCGATTGACCGCGGTTGCGCATGGACCGGTCAGTGATGATAATCAACTGATACGGCCCGTCGGTGATGCTACCATTGAGAGCCACCCCACGCGGATACTTCACCGGGGTGGAGGTTTTAGCTTTGGTTTTGGTGGGGGCGGTCTGCTCCTGGGTCTTTTCGGCGGCACACGCCATGCCGACACCTAAAACCAGGGTTAGCAGGCAAACCAGTCTGGCACTTTTCTTCATAATACAACCTTTCGAAACCATGATTACTGTAATTCGAGCCGAGTTTCACTTCAAGCTAAAATTAACCTTTCTGTTTGAAGCCGCCAGGCGGACGCGAACGCCGTCGCCATGCCCGACCGGTTCCCGGTAGAAATTGTTTTCTTTAGGATTGGCAGAAGCGCCCGCCGTTCCCATAATTTACCCCTCGAAGTATGGCAGAAAACACGAAGCACATATACGACGAAAGCAAGATCAAGACGCTTTCCTCGCTGGAACATATCCGGCTCCGCACCGGCATGTACATTGGCCGGATCGGGGATGGCTCGCATTACGACGATGGCTGCTACATTTTGCTGAAGGAAGTTATTGATAACGCGATTGATGAGTTCATCATGGGTTCCGGCCGGGAGGTGCAGATCACGGTCGAGGGGCGAACCGTCAGCGTGCGGGATTTTGGCCGCGGCATTCCGTTGGGCAAGGTCGTCGAATGTGTCTCGCAGATTAATACCGGCGCTAAATATAACGACGATGTATTCCAATTTAGCGTTGGATTGAACGGCGTAGGGACCAAGGCGGTGAACGCGCTGTCCCGTGAGTTTTTCGTACGCAGCCATCGCCAGGGCGAGTTTGTGGAGGCGGCCTTTAAACAGGGCCGCTTGAAGAAGGAAAACAAGGGCAAAACCAACGAACCGGACGGCACCTTTATTCGCTTTGAGCCGGATCCGGAAATCTTTAAGAGCGCCGACTTTTTACCGGAACACATTGAAAAGCGCCTGCGGCATTACAGCTACCTCAACAGCGGGTTGCGCCTGGTCTATAACGGCAAGCTGTTCCAATCCCGCAACGGGCTCCTGGACCTCGTCATGGAGGATTTGCAGGGAGACGGCAGCGAGCCGATTTATCCCCCGCTGCATTACGCGGAGAAGACGCTTGAGTTTTGCTTCACCCACAGCAACAGCCGGTTCGGCGAAACATTTTACTCGTTCGTCAACGGGCAATACACCTCGGACGGCGGCACGCATTTGAGCGCATTTCGTGAGGGGTTGCTGAAAGCTGTGAATGAATATGGCCGCGAGAAGTTCGAGGGAGACGACGTGCGCGAAAGCATGGTTGGCGCGGTGGCGATCCGGCTCAAGGACCCGGTGTTTGAATCTCAAACCAAAAACAAACTCGGCAACACCGAAATCCGCACCGACCTGGTCAACCGGGTGCGGGAAGAGTTGCTCCAGTTTTTCCATCGGAACAAGGAAATCGCGGAGAAGATCCTCGCCAAGGTCCAGGACACCCGCCAGTTGCGCAAAGAACTGCAGGAGGTGAAGAAGCTCGCGCGGGAACGCGCCAAGGCCATCACTTTCCGCATCCCGCAACTCAAGGATTGCAAAACCCATTTCGACAAGGCGAAGGGCAAAGGCAAAGGCTCCATGGTGTTCCTCACTGAGGGGCAATCCGCGGCCGGTTCAATCGTAAGCTGCCGCGACGTAAACTCGCAGGCGGTTTTCGTGCTGAAAGGCAAACCTTTAAACGTGTGGGATCTCAAGCGCGATGTCGTGTACAAGAATGACGAATTGTATAACCTGATGCGCAGCCTGGATATCGAAGACAACCTTGAAAACCTACGGTACGAGAAAGTGATCCTGGCCACCGATGCGGACGTGGACGGCCTCCACATTCGTAATTTGCTCATCACCTATTTTTTTCGGTTCTTCGAACAACTTGTTCACGACGGGCATCTCTATGTGCTGGAGACGCCACTCTTCCGCGTGCGCAATAAGGAGCAGACCATTTACTGCTATTCGGAAGTGGAACGGGACGTGGCCGCTTCCAAACTGGGCAAAAACCCTGAGATCACCCGGTTCAAAGGGCTGGGCGAAATTTCCCCGTCGGAGTTTAAGCAATTCATCGGTAAAGATATGCGATTGAGCCAGGTGGAGTACGCCACCAAAATGGATGTTTCCGGTATCCTCACTTTTTACATGGGCAAGAACACGCCCGAGCGCAAAGATTATATCATGGAGAACCTGGTCGTCCCTGTGGAGGATTAGTCCGGGAATACGCGCGCTTCTACTTGCTACCAACTTAGATTTTGTCCATGGCCTCAAAACCTGAAAAAAACCCAGATCAACCGGAACTACCTATCGCCGGGTCGGCTGCTGCGAAAGCTGCCGGACCTGGCAAGTCCCCCACGGCCACCAAACCGGCGGAAGGTGCTCCACCAACAAATGGTGACGCCGGGAATGGCAAACCTGAATCCTTGCCTGCGGGAGAATCTCACGTGCAGGCGGAAAACTTGCCGACCGCCGTCGTGCATCATCCGTTTGTTCCCGGCAAGATCGAATTGCCGCTGCACCATCGCGTTAATCGCAGCTTTCTCGATTACGCCTCGTACGTCATTCGGGACCGGGCGATTCCCGCTCTGGCCGACGGTTTGAAACCAGTCCAACGCCGGATTCTCTGGGCGCTGCATCAGATGGACGACGGACGCCTGATGAAGGTGGCCAACGTGACTGGGGAGACGATGAAGTACCATCCCCACGGCAACGCCTCAATCGATGATGCGATTGTGGTGCTCACGAACAAGCGTTACTTGATCGAGGGCCAGGGAAACTACGGCAACATTTTCACAGGCGATCCCGCTGCCGCGTCACGATATATTGAATGCCGCCTTACGGAACTGGCACGCACCGAACTCTTCAACGACGAGATCACGGAACTGGTACCAAGTTATGACGGGCGCCGGGATGAACCGGTTTCCCTGCCGAGTAAGCTGCCCGTGCTCCTGATGCTGGGCACCGAAGGCATTGCCGTTGGAATGTCCTCTCGCATCCTGCCGCACAACTTCCCCGAGTTGTTGCAGGCGCAAATTGCCATCTTGAAAAAGCAGCCATTCAAATGCCTGCCGGATTTCCAAACCGGAGGGCTCATGGATGCCCGGGAATACAAGGACGGAGCCGGTCAGATCAAGGTGCGCGCACGCATCAAGGTCAAGGATGAATCGACGGTCCTCATCAAGGAGATTCCGCCGACCACCACGACCGATTCGCTGATTGGCTCCATTGAGGACGCCTCACGAAAAGGCAAAATTAAGATTAAGAGCATCAACGATTTCACTTCTGAAGAAGTGGAGATCGAGGTGCGGGCTCCCAGTGGCGTCAGCGCCGACCAACTGGTCGATGCGCTCTACGCGTTCACCGATTGCGAAGTCACGATCGCCAGCCGCATCACGGTGATTCGCAACAATCGCCCGGCGGAAATGACGGTTTCGGAAGTGTTGCGGGAGAACACCGATCAACTGGTGGCCATCTTGAAGAAAGAGTTGGAGATCAAGGAACACAAACTCCTGGAAGAACTGCATTTTCGCACCCTGGAAAGGATCTTCATCGAGGAGCGGCTCTACAAAAAGATCGAGCAATGCAAAACGAATGAGGCCGTCTTTGCGGCGGTATATGAAGGGTTCAAGCCATTCGCCAAGGAGCTGGTTCGCGAACTCACTGATCCGGATGTAGACCGTTTGCTGCAAGTGCGGATTCGCCGCATCTCGCTGTTCGACATCAACAAGCACCGCCAGGAAATGGAACAGGTGAAGGGAGACCTGGCGGAGACGCGCAAGAACCTCAAGAACTTGATCAAGTACGCCATCGGTCACTTGGAGGCGCTCCTGGAAAAGTACGGCCCGATTTATCCGCGTTTGACCAAGTCCAGCCGCTACGACGAGGTGGATGCACGCGAAGTGGCGTTCAAGGCGTTCAAGGTGGCCTATGATCGCGAAAGTGGTTACGTGGGTTACAAAGTCACCGCGGAGGAATTTCGCCTCGAGTGCACCAAATTCGACAAACTGCTGCTGGTGTTCCGGGACGGCCATTACCAGGTGGTAGAGTTACCGGAGAAGTTGTTCGTAGGTCCGGATTTGGTCTACTGCGGCTTACCGGAGCGTGAGCGGGTGTTTACGCTCGCCTATACCAACCGCGAAGCGACCTACCTGAAGCGTTTTACGTTCGGAGGCACGATTCTGACCAAGATCTATCATTGTATCCCGCAGAAGAGCAAAATCCTGTTCTTTGAGCCCGAAACGCCTGCTGAACTGTTCATCAAATACAAGCCCGCTCCCTATCAAAAGATAAACCAGCAAACCTGCAACCCGTCCGAAATCGAAGTGAAAGGACCCAAAACCATCGGGCGCCAAATCTCGATCAAAGATGTCTCGTCTATTAATAGCAAGCCGCCTCGAGGCTGGGATGTCGAGGCGCCCACGACGAAACTGCAATTCGCCTGAGTGCGCTTAGCTGGGACAGCCGCGTCGACGGCCGGGCGTTCGGCATGAATACCCGGCACGTGAGTTCCGTCTGCATTTCATGGTAAACGGGCTTGTCCCGCGACCTGAATTTGATTTAATACCATCGTTTTACGGCAGTCTGATTTCAGAAATCTAAATAAATGAAAACCATCATGCATTCGTTTGCGCGCGGGGCTGCGGCTCCGCTTACGTTGTCACTGCTCCTGGTCATGGGCCTGGCAGCTCAGGCCGAGGACGCTAAGAACCTGGTACCGCTGGAGTTAAAGCTCCCCTCCCCGGGCTTCAAAGGCACGCCTAAAGACATCCAGCTTAGCTCCTATGTCGAACCCCTATCAGACAAGCCTCGTCCGGCCATGATGGTCCCAGCCGGGCTTTCCAACCTCGCCCCGGGTAAGAAACTAACCAGCAGTGATAAGAACGCCACGGCCGACACGCTCGCCAAGATCATTGACGGGGACAAAGAAGCCTCAGATCAGAGCATTATCTTCTTGCGCAAAGGCACGCAATGGGTCCAGATCGATCTCGGCGCGCCGAAGGAACTATTTGCCATCGTACTCTGGCACGCGCATAACACTGCCAAGGTCTATCACGATGTGGTGGTCCAGGTCTCCGATGATCCGGATTTCGTTAAAGATGTGAAGGTGGTCTATAACAACGATCAGGACAACACCTCGGGCCTGGGAGTTGGGACTGACCGCGAATATTTCGAAACTCACGAAGGGCGCTTGATCAACGCCAAGGGAGTGAAAGCCCAATATGTTCGGTTCTATTCCAAAGGCAGCACGGAAAGCTCGCTGAACGAATATACTGAAATCGAAATCTACGGCCGCTAGGCCTAATGAGCAGATGGCTTTGGTTGTGGTTGCTTTTGTTGGTGGGCGTGGGTCTCGGTCTCCGCTGGCCGAATCTGGCCCAACGGCCGATGCACAATGACGAAGCCGTCAATGCCATAAAATTCGGGACGCTCGCGGAAACGGGGACCTACCGTTACGACCCCCACGAATACCACGGGCCAACCCTTCCTTACTTCACCCTCGCCTGGACCAGGCTCTACCCCGGTCCAGGCGGTGCGGTTTCTGGAGAAGCCGCTCTCCGTTCGACCACGGTCCTGTTTGGACTCATCCTGATTCTCGCCACCGCATTGCTGTGGGATGGGTTGGGCCGGACCGCCTGCCTTTGGGGAGGGCTGTTCCTCGCGGTATCTCCCGCGTTCGTCTATTACAGTCGCTATTACGTTCACGAGATTCTCTTTGTGACTTTCGCCGGCCTGGCCCTCGGCACCGGCTGGCGTTACTGGCAAACCCGGCGGATCGGCTGGGCCCTCCTGTGCGGCGCGAGCCTCGGTTTGTTCCACGCCTCCAAGGAAACTTTCGTGTTCAACCTCTTCGCCGTCGCCTTCGCGCTGGTTGCCAATTGCGCCTGGAACCGTTGGATTGACGCCACTCCCCCAGTGACCAGACTCCCGCGGGTGAACCTCAAACACCTCTCCCTGGCCGCTGTGGTGTGGGGTCTCGTCGCACTGGCTTTCTTTTCCTCTTTCTTCCACAACTCGCAAGGCCCGCTCGATTCACTGCGCACCTATCTGCCCTGGTTGAATCGTGCTGGAGGGGCGTCGCCCCATATCCAGCCGTGGTACTTCTATTTCCAGCGCCTGCTCTTTTATCAGGTCGCCAACGGCCCCGCCTGGAGCGAAGCGGCCATTGCCGTGATGGCCCTCGTGGGTATAGCCGCAGGATTCCGCCGCCAGGGTCTCTCAGAGGCGCGGGCTTGCCTGGTCCGATTTCTTGCAATTTATGCCGCCGTGCTGAGCGCGGTGTATACGGTCATTCCGTACAAAACGCCGTGGTGCATGCTCGGGTTTTGGCATGGTGCCATTCTTCTGGCTGGTGTCGGCATGGAGGTACTGTTGAAAACTGCCCGGACGCGGTTCGCGAAATCCGCTGTCGTACTAATCGGATTAGGTTTGGCGGGACATCTGGCCTGGCAGGCCGTGCAAGCTTCCCAGACCTACGCGGCGGACCGGCGCAACCCCTTTGTCTATGCGCATACCTCGCCCGATCTGCTGCGCCTGACTGCTCAGGTACAGAGCCTCATCCAGGCCTCACCTGAGGGCACCAATACTCTGGTCAAAGTAATTGGCTGGGAAGGCGACTATTGGCCATTGCCCTACTATCTGCGCTCACTACGGCGCGTGGGGTGGTGGGATGCTTTGCCGACCGACCCTTACGCCCCCATCATGGTGGTCGGGGCAAAGTTCGCAGCCCACCTCGACGAAGCCAAGACCCACCTCATGACCGGCTACTACGAGCTGCGTCCCGGTGTGTTCCTGGAACTTTACGTGGAACTTGGGCTTTGGAAAGCCTGGCTGGCGCAGCACCCGCCGAAGCCGGAAACCGAATAGCGCCCGATCGCGGCAGCCTGGCCAAGCCCACCGGCATGCAGTTTTTAGTTTCATGAAGCTGCTTTCTGCGCCATTGTTAAAGGATGGGAAAACGACGAGAAGCGCGTGAGCGCGCCGTGCAGTTCTTGTTTCAACATGAGCTGAACCGCCCGGATGATCTTGATGCCGCGCTGAACCAGTTTTGGGAGTCACAGCGCGCTGCGGCCATTGCCGAAGACAAAGGCGTGGCGAATTGGGGACAGCCGGTGGAATTGCCACCACCCACCACCGAGGAAGCCGCCGTGCGGTTGTTCGCGGACCCGCTGATTCGCGGCGCGCTCGAGTTCAGTGCCGAGGCCGACGAAGTAATCAAGAAACACGCGGTAAATTGGGAACTCCACCGCATTGCCGCCGTGGATCGCAACATTCTGCGCCTGGCGATTTACGAAATGCTCCATCGCGATGACATCCCCCCGGTGGTTAGCATCAACGAGGCGGTGGATATCGCGAAAAAATTTTCCACCCAGGACAGCGGCAAATTCGTCAACGGCATCCTGGACAAGGTAAAAGGCGAACTCATGCGCCCGGCCCGGGAAGCTTCATGAGCGGCGCCAAGCCCATGTCTCGAGCCGGAAACCGTTTCGCGGACCTACACCTGCACACACGATTTTCTGACGGCACCTACACGCCGGAAGAATTGGCCGGCCAGGCCAAACTGCATGGGTTGGCCGCGGTCTCGCTGACCGACCACGATACGATCGAAGGCTGCGCCGCCACGGCGGCGGCTTGCGCTGCGGTGGGCATCGAGTTCATTACCGGCAGCGAATTTACCGCCGAGTTGGACGGCAACGAACTGCACATTTTGGGCTATTACCTGGACACCACAGATGCCCGATTGCTCTCAGCCATGCACCAATTTCAAACCGTGCGCCAGCAACGCATCCAGGAAATGGTGTCCCGCCTCAACTCCCTGGGCGTAGATCTGACTTCAGAATCAGTCATGGCGGTGGCCAACTGCAAATCCCCTGGCCGTCCACATATCGGGCGTGCCCTGGTCCAGGCCGGCATTTGCGCCACCGTCGATGAAGCCTTCGAGCGCTTTCTCAAAAAGCACCGTCCGGCCTGGGTGCCAAAATTCAAAATCTCGGCCACGGACTCCATCGCGTTGATCCACAGCTCCGGTGGGGTGGCGGTCATGGCCCATCCCGGGTTGAATCGTATGGATGAAGCGATTCCCGAGTTGGTGGCCGCCGGGCTCGATGGCATCGAGTGTTACCACACCAAGCACACGCCGGCGGTTTCCGAACGCTACGCGGCGTTGGCCCGCCGCCTGGGCGTGCTCATTACCGGGGGATCAGATTGTCACGGGTATACCAAGGGGACACCCCTGATGGGTACCGTCAAATTGCCTTATCAATACGTCACCGCGCTCGCTGCCAGAGCCGGACGCTCCGCCGGGTGGAGCGAAAACCATTAGCACCATGGGTCTATTCGCAAAATTCAAAGCGGGTCTGCAGAAGACCCACAACAAGCTGGTTCACGAGATCAAGCGCATTGTCACGCGCTCCCCCAGGCTCGATGCCGCAAGCCTCGAGGAATTGGAGGCGGCCCTGATCGGCGCGGATCTCGGCATGGAATTGACCACGCAAATCATCGCCAAGGTCAAACAGTCTTTTGAGACCCAGGGCAAGGATGGGGGCGGTTTCTTCGACATCGCCGCCGCCGAGGTCGAAAAGAGTTTCGTGGCCAGCGAGTCAAAATTGCGGCACGCACCTTCGGGCCTGACAGTGGTTTCCATCGTGGGCGTTAACGGCACCGGTAAAACGACTACTGCCGCCAAACTTGCCGCGCTGGTGCAAGGCCGTGGCGAAAAGGCAATGCTGGCCGCCTGCGACACGTTTCGCGCGGCCGCCATCGAGCAACTCAAACTGTGGGGACAACGCCTCAAGGTGGAAGTGGTCGCCGGAACGTATGGGGCGGATCCCGCCGCGGTCTCTCACGACGCAGTCACGGCGGCCCAGGCGCGGAAGGCAAACTTTCTGTTCGTGGACACCGCTGGCCGACTTCACACCAAGCATAACCTGATGCTGGAATTGCAGAAACTGCACCGGGTGATGGGTAAACAATTGCCGGGGGCTCCGCACGAGGTGCTGTTGGTATTGGACGCCACAACGGGAATGAATGCCCTGAACCAAGCCCGCGAATTTCACAAGTCGGTCCCGCTCACTGGCTTGGTCGTGACCAAGTTGGACGGCACCAGCAAAGGCGGCATGGTGGTTTCCATTCAGAAGGAACTCGGCTTGCCCGTGAAATTCATCGGCTTGGGGGAACAAGCGGATGATTTGCAACCCTTCGACGCCAAACAGTTTGCGGAAGCCCTTTTCAAGGAATGAGCGAACGTTGGATGCGGTTGGCACTGCGTTTGGCCCGGCGAGGGCGAGGCCACACTTCCCCCAATCCCATGGTGGGCGCGGTCATCACCCGGCGTGGACGGTTGCTGGGGCAAGGCTGGCATCACCAGGCCGGCAAGCCGCATGCCGAGATTGAGGCGCTGCGCGACGCTCAGGCTAAGGGACACGATCCACGCGGAGCCACCCTGTTCGTTGCGCTCGAGCCCTGTTCCACTTTTGGCCGCACCCCACCCTGCACCAACGCCATCATCCAGGCCGGAATCCAGCGCGTGGTGGCAGCCGCCACCGATCCAAATCCACTCCATGCCGGAAGAGGCTTTGAGGTTCTTCGCGCTGCCGGGGTTGAGGTCGAACATGGGCTGCTGGACACCGTTGCGACGGACCTGAATAAGGCCTTCAACCATTGGATCAGGCACCGGACTCCATACGTTACGGTGAAGGCCGCCATGACCCTGGACGGAAAGATCGCCACGGCTCACGGCGATTCGAAATGGATCACCGGCGAAAAGGCCCGCGCGTTTGGGATGAAGCTGCGCGCAGAACACGATGCCATCCTCGTGGGGGTGGAAACCATCCTGACGGATGATCCGAGCCTCACTCATCGCGCCAAGTCCAGGTCGGAACAAGTGCATACACTGAGACGGTTCGTCCTGGATTCGACCGCTCGCACCCCGCTGAACTCCAAGGTCGTCTCCGACGAGCACCGCGCTCTGACCACCATCGTAGTCGGTCCTCGCGCACCCTCGTCCAGGGTGCGGGCTTTGGCCTGCCAGGTGAACATCCTGAAGGCCCCCGCCAGCAATGGGCGGGTCGAGGTGCCGTGGGTGCTGCGTAAACTCGGCGAAGAAGATCTCACCAGTTTGTTGGTGGAAGGCGGTGGGGAAGTGAACGCTTCGTTTCTGCTGGGCGGTTTCGCCCAGGAAATTGCCTTCTTTTATGCGCCCAAAGTGTTGGGAGGGCAAGATGCCAGGCGCGGTGTGGCGGGAGTGGGGGCGACTTCGTCGAAACAGGTGATGCGCCTCGAAAAGGTGCGATGGCAGAAGTTGGGACCCGACTTGTTGCTGCAAGCGCGAGTTCAGTCACCCCAGTGAGTCGTGAAGAAACGACGAGCGCCAGCACCAAGTGCTGCATCGAGAACAACCTTCCATCGCACTGGTCGTGACTTGGACTTGTGTTATTGGGCGGGGTGGCAACACTATGCGCACTGATTATTTTTTATGTTTACAGGCATTGTCGAAGAGACGGGAGTCGTAGAGCGAATTCAACCTACGGGGAAATCGATTGAATTAAGCGTCCGGGCGCGTTTGTGCGCCCAGGGTGTGAAACTCGGCGACAGCGTGGCTGTCAACGGCTGCTGCCTGACCGTGGTGAAACTCGGTCGCCCCGGCAAACAACGCCTGCTCCAGTTTGATTTATTGAAGGAGACCTGGCAACGCACCAATCTGCAATATGCCCAGGTGGGTTCGCTTGTGAACCTGGAACGACCTTTGCGCACCGACGGCCATTTGGGCGGCCACTTCGTGACCGGCCACATCGACGGCGTGGGCCGGATCACCCGCTGGGAGCGCCAAGGGGCGGATCATGTGCTGGATGTCGCCGCACCGCCAGAAGTCCGGCGTTACCTGGTGTTCAAAGGATCGGTCGCGGTGGACGGCATCAGCCTTACGGTAGCCAGTGTGACCAAACGCGGTTTTCGCATCTGGATTATTCCACACACCTACGAAGTCACCGCCCTGCACGAGCGAAAAGTGGGCGACGCCGTAAACCTCGAAGCCGATATCATCGGCAAGTACGTGGAAAAGTTTGTTACTTCCCGGTCGAAGGGTTAAATCGTCCTTTGCTCTCGGGCTCCATCGAAGCCGGGGCAATTTCACGTACCCTGCCACTGGGAACGAGGTAACTCTTACCCGCCGCATCCTTCACCACGTAGGATCCGTTCTGCAGCTTGGGTTTGCCACATACCGTCAACTTGGATCCGTTAGTCATGGTGACCACGTAGTGGCGCGTGCAACCACAAAACGCCATCACGGTTACCAAACCTAGAACCATCCAAATTCGTGAATTCATAAGTCAATCGGCCTCAACCAGAGCCGGAATATCACCGGGCGGGCGCACAAACGCAAGCCTTGGATGTTCTCATTTCGCGGACGGGACTGGGGACCTTTTGTTTTGACGCCGGTCCGAGCAAAGTGCAGTCTCGGACGCATCGAAAATCAAAGGGAACTATGACTTCGCGAGAACGTGTCTTAACGGCCTTAAACCACCAGGAACCGGACCGGGTGCCCATTGATTTTTCGGGACATCGCTCCTCCGGCATCGCCGCGATGGCTTATGCGCGACTCCGCAACCACCTCGGACTCCCACGACGACCATTGCGCGTTTATGACCCTATCCAGCAAATGGCGATTGTGGATGAGGACGTGCTCCAACTGTTCCAGGTAGACACCATTGAATTAGGTCGTGGGTTCGCGTTGGAGGACAAATATTGGGCCGAATGGCGACTACCCGACGGCACGGAATGCCTCATGCCGCAATGGGCCCTACCAACCCGCGACGGTGAGGACTGGGTGTTACGCGCGGAGGGCACTGGCCGCGTCCTGGGCCGCATGCCCAACGGAGTTTGGTATTTCGAGCAGTCGCACTGGCCTTTCGCCGAAAACGACGAAGGTTCTCTATCGGAAGCGTTGGCGAATTGCATGTGGTCCGCCGCCGCTTCGCCTCCCGGCCCGATCATCACTGCGGGGGCGGAAGGAGACGCGATTCTCACCAACGGCGCTCGCGCCCTGCGCGCCAGTACCAATCGGGCCATCATCGGTTTGTTTGGCGGCAATTTGCTGGAATTGGGACAGATGCTTTATCGGAACGATAACTTCTTCATGCTGCTGGCCGGCGAACCCGAGCGCGCACACCGCTTTTTGGATCGCCTGGTCGAGTTGCATTTGAAGAACCTGGACCGTTTTCTCCGCACCGCCGGTCCGCACCTCGATATCATTTTGTTCGGGGATGATCTGGGGATGCAGTCCGGCCCGCAAATCAGCCCGGCCACTTATCGCGAGTTCTTTCAACCACGTGAAGCACGCATGTGGCGCCGCGTAAAGGAGATCGCCCCGCACCTCAAGATCATGCTGCATTGCTGCGGCGGCGTACGGGAACTTCTACCCGGCCTGATCGAAGCCGGACTGGACACGATCAACCCAGTGCAGATAACCTGCCGCGGCATGGATCCAGCCGGACTGAAGCGTGATTTCGGTCAGCGCCTCACCTTTTGGGGCGGTGGCTGCGATACTCGCCACATGTTGATCAACGGCAAACCGGAGGAAATCCGCCAGCACGTGTCCGAATTGGTTTCCATCTGGCGGCCCGGCGGCGGGTTCATTTTTCAGCAGGTTCACAATATTCTGGCGGATGTGCCTCCAGAGAATATCGTAGCGATGTTCAATGCGGTTACCAGCGCCGCGGCGTATCACGGCTAATCCACAGGTCATAAGAAGCAATGCAAATCAATCTGGTGGAAAAAGTGAAGCAAGCCGGCGTGGTAGGCGCCGGGGGCGGTGGCTTTCCCACGCACGTAAAACTCGCTGCCAAAGCGGATACCTTGATCGCCAACGGAGCAGAGTGCGAGCCTTTGCTGCACAAGGACGCAGTCATCATGGAGATGGAAGCGGAGCGCCTGGTCAAAGGCATGCTGCTCGCCATGGAGGCGGTCGGAGCGCGCGACGCGGTCGTCGGCATCAAGGAAAAGAAAACCAAAGCCGTGGAGGCGGTGCGGGGTGCCTGCCAAAACACCCCGGTGCGCGTGCATCTGCTCGGTGATTATTATCCCGCAGGTGACGAGTATGATTTGGTCTTTTCGGTTACCGGACGTCTGATTCCACCAGCGGGAATCCCTGTCCAGGTAGGAGTGGTGGTCAATAACGTTGAGACTTTTGTTAATATCGCCGCCGCCGCGGAAGGACGCCCGGTCACTCGCAAGATGCTGACCATCGCCGGTGCCGTTCGGAATCCGATAACTCTGCGCGTACCGATTGGCGCCACCTATCGCGACTGCATTGCCGCAGCGGGTGGCTTAACTACCAACGATCCCGTGCTGTGCCTCGGTGGACTGATGATGGGTCAAACCACCGACAACCTGGATACCCCCGTCACCAAGACCGCCACCGGCGTCGTGATCCTGCCGCGAGACCATCACGTCATCGAGCGCAAGCTCAGTCCCCCGAAAGCCCAGGCGAAAATCGGCAAATCCGCATGTGACCAGTGTCGCTATTGCACCGAGTACTGTCCGCGATTTCTGCTCGGTTATGCGGTGGAACCACACCAGGTGATGCGCAGCCTGGCTTTCACCGCCACCGGTGCAACCGTGTGGAATCAGTGGGCGGCATTGTGTTGTTCCTGCGGGCTCTGCACGCTTTACTCCTGTCCGGAAGAACTCTTCCCCAAAGAAGCCTGTGACGACGCAAAAGCCGCTTTGCGCACCTACAACCTGAAGTGGACCGGCCCCGCCACGGTCAAACCGCACCCCATGCACGACGGGCGCCGGGTGCCCATCAAAACCCTTGCCCGCAAGCTCCACGTTGAGGCGTACGATCTCCACGCTCCTTATGTGGAGGATTTGCCGATGCCCCAACTGCTGGTGCTGCCGCTCAAACAGAGTGCAGGCACCCCCGCCCTGCCCCGGGTGCGACCAGGACAGGATGTTTTGGAAGGCGAGCTCCTGGCCGAGCCCAAGTCCGACACCCTGGGTGCGACCTTGCACAGTCCGGCACGGGCCCGAGTCGCGGACATTAATGCAGAAAACATCGTTCTCGAAATCCGATCATGATTGAAAAATCCGTTGGCCTCATCGAACTCTCCAGCATTGCTGCCGGTTTCCAGGTGGCGGACACCATGCTCAAGGCCGGCAACGTGCGCCTGCTGCTGGCCCGCTCCATCTGCTCCGGCAAGTACATGGTGTTGATCGGCGGTGACAACGCCGCGGTCGAGGCCGCTATTGAAGCCGGGGCCGAGGCGGCCAACGGCTGCCTGATCGACAGCTTTGTTTGCGCCAACATCCATCCCGAAGTACTCCTCGCCCTCGGACGCACCAGCGCCGTGGAACCCAACGGGGCCTTGGGCATCCTCGAATCTTTCAACGTCACCACCCTGCTCCAGGCCGCCGACGCCGCGGCCAAAGCCGCCCATATCAACCTGCTGGAGGTTCGCCTGGCGATGGCGCTCGGCGGGAAAGCCTTTTGTACCATGACCGGCGATGTCGGTTCGGTGCAAGCCGCGGTCGCGGCCGGTCGCAAGGTGATCGCCGACGCCGGAGTGTTGGTGAACGCGGTGGTGATTTCACGCCCGCACCCGGAGGTGTACCGGGAGGTCATTTGAAATCACCACGCGGTTCGGCCCATTTTACTGAAGCCCTGAACTCCCTGAACCAAACTGTGAGCACTACCAAGACAATTCAAAAAGCCTATGCCCTGGCCCAACAACGCTTTGCGGAACTGGGCGTCGATACTGAAGCCGCGCTGGCCGCCCTGGCCCGCATTCCCATCTCGATTCACTGCTGGCAGGGAGATGACGTTGGCGGTTTTGAAACCGCCGGCGGGGCCCTGGGCGACGGGTTGGCGGTGACGGGGAATTACCCGGGCAAGGCCCGCACCGCTCAGGAACTGCGCAGTGATTTTGAGAAGGCGGTTTCCGTCATTCCCGGCCGACACCGCTTCAACCTCCACGCGAACTACGTGGAAATGGACGGCCAACGAGTGGATCGCGACGCGCTGACGGTGCGCCAATTTGAAAACTGGATCGCCTGGGCCAAAAAGCTCAAAATTGGATTGGATTTCAACCAAACGTACTTTTCGCATCCGAAGGTCAAAGGTGGCCTCACCCTGACCCATCCGGACGCGGCGATCCGCAAGTTTTGGATCGAACACGGCATCCGCTGTCGAGAGATCGGCGCTGAATTGGGCAAAGCGCTCGGCAAATCCTGCCTCACCAATTTGTGGATCCCCGACGGCATGAAAGACACGCCGGTCGATCGCAAAGGACCACGGGAGCGCCTGACCGATTCGCTGGACCAGATCTTCCGCAAGAAGATAGATCGCAAATACAACGTGGATTCAGTCGAGCCGAAGTTGTTCGGCATCGGCGCTGAAAGCTTCACCCCCGGTTCGCACGAGTTTTACCTGGCGTATGCGGTTAAGCGAGGCACCCTGCTCACCCTCGACGCCGGGCACTATCACCCGACCGAAGGAATCGCGGACAAGATCTCCTCGGTGCTTTGCGTGCTGCCGGAAATCGCGCTCCACGTCAGTCGCGGCG
Organism: Verrucomicrobia subdivision 3 bacterium UBA693; assembly: GCA_002298785.1. Taxonomy (GTDB): domain Bacteria; phylum Verrucomicrobiota; class Verrucomicrobiia; order Limisphaerales; family UBA8199; genus UBA693. The sequence goes on along the minus strand of DBMR01000059.1, from coordinate 62,161 downwards.
TGCGCTGGGACAGCGATCATGTTGTGACCCTAACCGACGACTTACAGGCCATTGCCCAGGAAATCGTCTGGGGCGGCTACACCCAGCGGGTGCGGATCGGGTTGGACTATTTCGATGCCAGCATCAACCGCATTGCAGCGTGGGTCATCGGCACCCGCAACATGATCAAAGCGCTCCTGATAGCATTGACGAATCCCATTGCCAAGCTCCGGGAGGCGGAAGCGTCCGGCGACTACACCTCCCGCCTCGCACTGCTGGAGGACGCCAAGTTACTGCCTTTTGGAGCAGTCTGGGATTACTATTGCCTCACCCACAACGTGCCGACCGGCGAATCGTGGCTGGCGGATATCAAGCAATACGAAGCCTCCGTGTTATCTCAGAGAAGCTAAACCACTCATTTTTTCGAACCAACTATTATGAATCCATTCCTCGGTGTCTTTTTTCACTGGATGGGCGGTCTCGCCTCCGGGAGCTTTTACGTCCCGTATAAAGGCGTGCGCAAATGGTCCTGGGAAGTCTATTGGCTGGTCGGGGGATTCTTCTCGTGGATTATCGCTCCCTGGGTGATGGCGTCCCTGCTTACGAACGATTTGCTCGGGGTGCTGCGCCAGCAGGAAATGGTGACGTTATGGTGGACTTACTTCTTCGGTGCCATGTGGGGACTGGGGGGGCTTACGTTCGGTCTAACCATGCGCTACCTCGGCATGTCTCTGGGCATGGGAGTGGCGCTGGGTTATTGCGCTGCTTTCGGCACCCTCGTTCCGCCCATCGCCAAAAGCATCAAGAGCAGCATTCCCGTAGAATCCAGCCTCGGAGATATTATAGGCTCCACCGCAGGGTTGGTGACGCTTGCGGGCGTGGCAGTCTGCCTGCTGGGCATCTTTATCGCCGCGTTGGCGGGTCTCACCAAGGAAAGGGAGATGCCGGAGGCGGAGAAAAAGAAAGCCATCGCCGAGTTCAGTTTCAAAAAGGGCATTATTGTCGCCACTTTCTCGGGCATCATGAGCGCGTGCTTTGCTTTTGCGCTCACCGCCGGCAACCCGATCGGCGAAGCTTCCAAAGCGGCTGGTACTACTACGTATTGGACCGGCCTGCCCAAACTGGTGGTGGTGCTGCTCGGTGGGTTCACCACTAATTTCCTTTGGTGCGCCTTTTTGAACCTCAAGAATGGCACCGGCTACCAATATTTCGTGTCCAAGATCAAACCAGAGCACGCCACCCCGGCGACTGCTGAAACACCGACTCAGGAATACGCTCCGATGTTGCGCAATTACTTCTTCTCGGCGCTCGCGGGCACGACCTGGTACATGCAGTTCTTTTTCTATACCATGGGCGAAACCCAAATGGGCAAGTTCGGCTTCGCAAGCTGGACGCTACACATGGCCAGCATCATTATTTTCAGCACCATGTGGGGCTGGATCTTCCACGAATGGAAAGGCTCCAGCAAAAAGGCCCATGGGCTCATCGCCGCGGGCATCGCCACGTTAATCCTTTCCACCATCGTCATTGGATTTGGGACCTGGTTGAAGAGTGCATTGGCGGAAGGTCACTGACGGAGAAACAACATGGCTAAAAAGGTTTACCTGGCAATCGACCTCGGCGCCGAGAGCGGCCGCGTAATGGCTGGCGTGTGGAACGGCAAACGTCTGACCCTCGAGGAGGTCCACCGGTTTCCAAACGGGCCCGTCTACCTGGGCGACAGCATGCGCTGGGATGTGGTGCGTCTGTGGGCGGAAATCCAACACGGCCTCGGCTTGGCCGCCCGGAAATTTGGCAAATCCATAGTCTCCGTAGGCGCGGATACGTGGGGTGTCGATTTCGTCCTGTTGGATCGTGAGGGCGAGATGCTCGGCCAACCTTTCCATTATCGAGACGCGCGCACAACTGGTTGGATGGAAAAGGCCTTCCGCAAAGTCCCGCGAACGGAGATTTTCGGCGAAACCGGTCTGCAATTCATGCAGCTCAATACGCTGTATCAATTGCTCGCGCTAAAAGACCGGTCCCCGAAACTGCTGGCTCAGACCGAAACCCTGCTCTTGATGCCGGATTTCATCCATTGGTGCCTGTGCGGCAGCCGGGTCGTTGAGTTCACCAACGGCACCACCACCCAATGCATGAATGCGGCGCGCCGGAACTGGGCGGGCAGCATGCTTAAGAAATTTGGGTTACCTCTCCACATTTTCCCGGAAATCGTGCCCCCGGGCACGAAGCTTGGAAACTTGCGAGGGAATCTGGCCGAACGCACCGGCCTGGGAAAAGTGAACGTGGTTGCCCCTCCCACGCATGACACCGCCTCTGCGGTCGCGGGGGTACCCACTGCCAATACCGGGAAACCCAATTGGGCCTACCTCAGCTCGGGCACCTGGTCATTGATGGGGCTCGAAGTTGCCAAAGCTTCCCTCACCAAGCGCACTGCCGACCTGAATCTGACCAACGAGGGTGGTATCGACGGCACCTATCGTTTGCTCAAAAACATCATGGGTTTGTGGCTGGTCCAACAATGCCGGCGCTCTTTCGAGGCCAAAGGCAAAAAGATGGACTACGATACCTTGGCGCAATTGGCGACGGACTCACCTCCGTTGCGCTCCCTGGTGAGCCCCAATGATCCTAGATTTTTGAGCCCGGCTGACATGCCTCGGGCAATCCAGGCCTTTTGCCGGGATACTCGGCAACCGGTACCAAAAACCGAAGGGGCGTTAGCACGCGCCGCGTATGAAAGCCTGGCGCTGAAATACCGCCAGGTGCTCGGCTGGTTGGAAGAACTCGGCGGCTCCCCGATCGAAGTTATCCACATCGTAGGCGGCGGGTCGAAAAACAAACTTTTGAACCAATTCACCGCAGACGCCTGCCAACGACCGGTCATCGCCGGACCAGTTGAGGCCACGGCCATGGGCAACTTGCTCGTTCAAGTGCGCGCCAGCGGAGAACTGTCCAGCCTCGCCGAGATGCGCAATGTCGTGCGTGCCTCCACTCCCGTGGAAACGTATGAGCCTCGCCCGGCCGGGCCCTGGGACGCGGCTTACGCGAAATTCACCGCTTTGACTCAGGGCAATTAGAAACTTCCCAGAACGAGATCGGTCAGGAAATCGGACCAGCCCACTCCAATTTCCTCGTGCAATTCGAAGGATTTGGAAAAATCCGCATCGAAAATTTGGTGGCGCAAATGCCGGGCGAACGCCACGTCTGAAGTGGCCACGTTGTTCTCGCGACAAAGCCGCAGGCTGAGGTGATTCAGATTTGCCGAACCGACGCAAGACCAGTCGTCAACCTGCAACGCCTTCACGTGCGTCATGCCGGGATAAAAGAACACCCGAACTCCGTGCGCCATTAGGTAATTTGCCGTCACAAGGTTGCTGCGTCCTCCGGCTTTGAAGTCGTTCGCCCTGGGCAAAACGACGCGGACATCCACACCGCGCCGGCGTGCACGAACCAATTCGCCGGTCACTCGCTTGTCGAACAAGTAGGGATTCTCCACATAGATGTGGTGCTGCGCTTTGCGAATCGCCGCCAGCACAGCGTCGTTTAGTGGCTTCCACCCCGTCCGTGTAGGCAGTAACCGCAAGGGTATCCAGTTCCCGGGCTCCTCGCTAGGTTTCGCCGCAGGGGATAGCACCGCGCCCAGGTATGCCAAGTCACCCAGCGGGCCGGCGTGCGCATAAACTCTGCGAAAATCATCTTCCAACGAACTCACTACCGGCCCCCGAAGCTCAACCATCAGATCATGCCACTCGTAACGGTATTCCCGTCCCAGGTTCATCCCGCCCAACCACGCCCTCGTCCCATCAACAATCACCATCTTATTGTGGTCCGCGGAAAACCAGGGATTCAGGAAATTCCGGGTGCTGACACAAGAGTTGCTCCGCAACAAGGATTGGATCGAGGAAGGTGGCACAAAATCCACCGGCAACGGCGTGGCAGGCGGGGAAACTCCCCCAGCCCAGGTACCCATTCGATCCACCACCAACCGCACGGAAATACAGTGCGAACGCTCCCTTAATTCATTCGCGATCTCGGTTCCCACATCATCCTTGTCAAAGTTATACATGTCCATCACCACGTGATTCGTGGCTGACGCAATCGCCTCCTTCAACCGGGGAAAAAACCGGTCTCCATCCACCAGCATTTCGAGTGAACCCGGCACCCGCCGAGTACCGGTATATTGATCCAGCCATTGCTCCCATTTCCCCAGATCCATACCCACCCGATCCGCGTGGATATCCCCCGGTTTAACGGTGTGCGGCCGGGGCAAGCGGAGGAAACGTCCCACCGTTTGCACTCCCAGGTCCACCAAACGGGCGGCCGAAGAAACCGGATTCTTCAACAAAGCCAAACCATGACCTTCGACGACAAAAGCGCTCAGACTGTCAAGCGTTACCGAAACGTCTGCCCCCATTTCCGTGCGATCATATAAGGCCGAAGGGGAGAGCCACACGCAACGTCGCCGAGTCAAATCCAGGAGCAAGCAGGTGGTGTATTTGCCCGGATTCGGCAACATGATTAAGAAGAAAGTCTCCCCGGGGTGCGCCCGGGTTAGCTGTGCTTGAAATCGTTCCGCGAGGGCGTTGACGGTCTCGTGCATTGAATACCGTCGATCCAGCACGACATTGGCGGGCTGCCGCTCCAGTTCCACGGAGCGAACCACTCCATTGGTGTCCCGATACAGCACGCCGTCCGCCAGGAAAGATTGATAATACACACCATGCTCGGCCTGGCGTGGCACTAAGTCGTCCATCACTCTTCCCGCCACCTTTTGCAACTCTTCCCCTGCAACGACTCGCGCCTGGCGCCACCGTTCCTCCAGGGCCGGGATGTCGTGCGAGTCCTTTTGCAGGCGTAATAGCGCCGAGTGAATTCTGAACTTTTGGGTCGGAATTCTTAACCGGGTCCAATCTCCGCGATATTCCACCGCGTTCGTGCCGAAACCAAACAACATCCGGACATTGTCCCCTTTGACATAGACTCTGGGCGGGGAGTTTGTGGCAGTCAGATCACGCCACTCGTTCAGGGACTTCTGCCTGGGGCTGATCGGATTACGACCGCCGCCGGAGATGGCAGCGAACCCAGGGACCGCCAGGCAGCATCCCAGCACGAGTAACCCCCACAACAGGGCGAGATAAGTCCGATTCCCTCCAATTTGCCCCCCGTCCCTGGCGCGCGCGGGTGTAGAAAGCGCGGCTCTGGAACTGGATGCCCCGCTGACCGCCAAACCTCCCGCTCGGGCCGGTGGGGCCGAAGCCTGGCAGGTTGGAGACTGGGACATCCTCTCCAAAACAATCGACTCTGACAGTACGTACAACAACCTCTTTGGCATACTCTGCGAACGGACGCGGGTCAAATGCAAACCCCAACTGTGGTTTGACCGCCGAGCGGATTTGAATCAAGCTCCCGGTATGGCAAATACGTTTGGGCATCTTTTCCGCATCTCTACCTGGGGAGAGTCCCACGGTGGCGGCGTGGGCGTGGTTATTGATGGATGCCCACCACACATCGCCTTGTCTGAAGCCGACATTCAACCCGACCTGGACCGACGCCGTCCTGGCCAGTCCAAAATCACGACCCCGCGGAAGGAATCCGATACCGTGCGTATTCTCTCCGGGGTGCTCGATGGTCAGACACTGGGCACGCCGATCTGCATGATGGTGAATAACGAGGATGCGCGCTCGGAGGCGTATTCGGAGATGGCAGTCAAATTTCGCCCCTCGCACGCGGATTATACGTATCAAGCTAAATTCGGCATCCGCGCCTGGGCGGGTGGCGGAAGATCCAGCGCTCGGGAAACCATCGGGCGCGTCGCGGCCGGAGCTGTCGCCCGCAAGGTACTGCGGAAACAATACGGAGTCGACGTGCTGGCCTGCGTCACGCAGGTGCAAAAGATCGTTTGTGCCATAGACCCGAATACCGTCTCGGCTCAGCAAATCGAGAGCAACATCGTGCGGTGCCCAGATTCCCAGAAAGCCGAAGAAATGATCCGTTTGATTGAAGAGGTGCGCGCGCTTGGGGACACTGTCGGCGGAATCGTCACCGGTATCGCTCGTGGGGTGCCTCCCGGCTGGGGTGAACCGGTCTTCGACCGCCTTGAAGCAGATTTGGGCAAAGCCATGCTCAGCCTTCCGGCTTCGAAAGGATTCGATATCGGTAGCGGCTTTGACTGTGTTCAATTTCGCGGCACCGAACATAATGACCCGTTCCGGTCAGATAGTGGCAAGGTATTTACCACCAGCAACCGCTCGGGAGGCGTCCAGGGTGGCATCTCCAACGGTCAAACCATCTACTTCCGGGTGGCGTTCAAACCAGTGGCCACGGTGATGCAGGAACAGGACACGGTGGATAAGGAATACCGGAATACGACCCTCAAAGGCCGCGGCCGACACGATCCCTGCGTGCTACCTCGAGCGGTCCCGATGGTTGAAGCCATGACGGCTCTCGTACTGCTCGATCATGCCTTGCGGCAAAAGGCACAGTGCCTCTGACCGGCTGCTGCGCTAACCTGCCCGCATGACCTCGACACGACCGATTCGCAACCTGACCCTGATTGGCTTCATGGGCACCGGCAAATCTGTCGTGGGAAGGATCGTGGCGGATTTGCTGGGATTCGAATTTCTGGATACGGACCACGAAATCGAAACGCGCGCTGGAAAGCGGATTTCGGCAATTTTCGAACAGGACGGTGAAAGCGTTTTTCGCGAGTGGGAACGGCGAATCTGCCAGATACTCGAAGCGAAAACCGGCCTGGTCATCGCCACCGGCGGCGGCCTGCCCGTTTATGAAGGCAACCTCGAAAGCCTAAAACGCCACAGCCTGGTGGTGTGTTTGTGGGCCACACCGGAGGCAATCCTGGAACGAGTTAGCAGTCATTCACATCGACCGTTGTTGCAGCATCCCAATCCTGGCGAGAGAATTCGCAGTCTGCTGGCACAACGCGAACCTTACTACCGCCAAGCCGACGTGCTGGTGAACACCGAACAACGCTCACCGCGTGAAGTGGCGCAGCAGGTCTTCCACCAATTTGAAGCCGTGCGCGCCGAGCAATGATGAAGGAATTGATTCGAGCCCGAGCCGGGGAATTGGGGTTCGACGCGTGCCGCTTCACCACCGCAAATCCACCGGCATCAGGTGACGCTCTCGGGAGTTGGCTGGCTGAAGGTATGCAGGGCGAAATGGGTTACCTGGCGCGCAATGGCGATAAGCGCCGTGATCCAAACCTGGTGCTCGCCGGAGCGCGGTCTATTATCACCCTCGCTACCAACTACCTGCCGCCCCACCCTCCTGTCTCCGCGGAACGGCCGACGGCGCAACCCGGCGGTCAAATTGCCCGCTACGCCCGCTATCCAGACTACCACAACGTCCTGGCCAAACCGTTGTCCGAGTTGACTGCCTATCTGCAAACCCTTTTTCCACCACCCCATCGGTCGCTGTGGTATGTGGACACTGGACCGTTGTTGGAACGCGACCTGGCACAGCGTGCCGGCGTTGGTTTTGTCGGCAAACACACGAACCTGATCAGCCGACAATTGGGCAACTGGTTCTTTCTCTCCGAGATCATCACAACCGCCGAGCTTGAACCGGACCCGCCGGAGGTAAATCGCTGCGGCAGTTGCACCCGCTGCCTGACCGCTTGCCCGACACAGGCAATTGTGCAGCCATTTAAGCTCGATGCACGACGCTGCATTTCCTACCTGACGATTGAATTAAAGGGACCCATCCCCCTGGAATTCCGGGAGGCATTGGGAAATCGGATTTATGGCTGCGACGATTGTCTGGCCGCCTGTCCGTGGAATCGATTCGCGCAGTCCAGCCGGATGATGGCGGATCGATTCGAGGCAAACCTGGAGCTACCGAATCTATTGCAACTGTTGGAATTGGATGATGCGGGATTCAAGGAGATGTTCGCAGGCACACCCATGATTCGCACCAAGCGCCGGGGGTTGTTGCGGAATGTGTGTGTGGCTTTGGGAAATGTGGGCGACGCCTCGGCGCTCCCGGCGTTGCAACGAGCGAACCGGGATGCTGAGCCACTCATCGCTGAGCACGCGACTTGGGCGATCAACCGTATCCAGACCCGATTGGCTTCCGGCCCGGGAGCATAAATCGCCCGAGCTAATTAAGGCACCTGCTGCAGTTGATCGGCGGTGAACGGCTGGCTGCGTCCGCCCAACTCTGCCCGGATTGCCTTCACCTGCTCGGTGGTAATGGCCGAGGCTTTGTTGCCCCAGGATTGGCGCATGTAGGTTAGCACCGCCGCTAGATCATCATCAGGCAAAGCCGCGCCCATGGCCGGCATAGCCAGATTCCATTCCTGTCCTTTGACCATGACCGGTCCGGCCAAGCCTGCGAGTGGAATTCGGATCATACGGGCGGGACTGCCGAGCACCCACTCGGACCCCACCAATGGGGGCGCTTGATTAGGTTTGCCATTTCCGTCGGGGTTGTGGCACAGCGCACACACATTTTCATACACCGCCTTACCCCGGTCATTACCACCCCCGCCCGCCGGCTGATAAAGCTGGAGTTCAGCCACGTTGCGATAAGGTGAATAGACGTGAGCATTAAACCAACCGCTGTTTTGATCGAAGTAATACATTCCCCAGAACAACAGCACAAACAGCAGAATGAAGAGCCAAACCGGCACCTGTGCCAAATTCTCGCCCGTAGCGCTGGATTTCATCGGATTACTCATTTGGCGGCGGGAGCATTAGTGGAAAGGTTCGCGCCGCCAGCCGGGGCATTCGTATCTGCCGAAGCGCTAGCGGTGGGAGCACTGCTCAGAGGCGTTGAGTAAAGGGGCGCATCGGCCCGCAGACTGGCGAGATAAGTGGCCAGTGCCACCGCTTCCGGTCGAGGGACGACTTCCCAGCCCGAAGGCGCAATTCCCGGGCTCAACTGCAAAGCCTGAGTCGAGGGCGTTAACCCTGCCTTACGTAGCTCAAACAGAAACCGATAAGGAGGCATGGTCGAGCCCTTCACTTCCGCTGCGGGAGCATAAAGGTGTCGCAGGTGCCAATTCACATCCGGCAACCGCGCTCCGGCATTAGCCAGGTCAGGTCCGACCCGCTGAGCCCCTGGCAATGTGGGATAATCATACAGGTAATCCTCCGCCACACTTCGGCGCTTCCCCCAACCCCGGGCTATATCCGGACCTGCCGGAGTTATGACGACTTGCGCTTTAGCCGTCGTCTGCGTCAGTTCCTTTACTGCGGCATCGGCTTTGGTCTTAGTCGTGTTGAATACCACGGTTTTGGGCAGACTCTTCAGGACGGCATCCAAGGCCTCCTGGTTGTAATTCGGATTCAGCTTGTGGAGCGCGGCCACCAGGGCGGTGGTATTGGTGCCGGCTTCCGTGAGCACCACTTCGCATAGCGTGCGCTCCTGTGTGACCATTTGGCTGTGGCAGTAAACGCAGCCGTTCGCACGATATACTTGCAGCCCCTGCTGGGCGAGACCGGGCCGAGCAAGTGGGTAAGTCAGCCCCGCCCCCACGGTGTTGGTCTGCTGCAACGTTCCGAGCTGAAAACTCGGAGTCACGACAAACCCCAGCCACGATCCGGACAAAGCAAAAAGGGCCGCCAGAAAAATCAGTGGTCCGTAGTTCACAATTTCACCCCCACGCCAGCAGGCGCGATGGTCCGCGCGATAAAGCCCATCACTGCTCGTCTGATATAACAGAACAACGCAGCCCCAACGTTTACCAGGAAGAGGACATTCCCGAGCGCAATCAGGAACTCACCGAGAGTGGCGGGTCGCAAAAACTTCAAGGCTCGAGCGGAGACCTCCACCACTGAAACATTAGGATTACGCCAATCCAGGCCCTGCACCACACCGCCGGCAAACCACGGGACCGTGGCGAACAACAGCCCCGCAAGCGCCAGGTAGAAATGCGCCCGAATCAACTTCTGGTATGGCCATTCCAGTGTGAGCAGTTTTGGCAGCACGCTGTAAATCGCGCCGAAGATCGCAAAGCCGAAAAAGCCGTAGCCTCCCAACATTTCCAAGGCCGGCTTAAACCAGGTGAATTGCGTGACGGTATCGAGATGAAGAAACGCGCCGATGGAAACGATCAGCCCGTAGAGGACGAAGAAGCCTCCAGCGAACCTGAGAAAGGGAGGAACTTCCAAGTCGCGTTCCTTGGAATTGGAACCCACCAGCAAAACGGCCACCGCGCAGGCGGGCACCAGGAGAAGTACCGTGAACACTCTGCTTGTGACTGGCATCCAGGCCGGGAGCGGTGCAGCCGAGGGAATTCCCACCCAGCTCCCGAACAAGAGCAAAGTCCAGAAAATGAACAGGGCGAGATGCCGCTGGCGCGATCCGGTTGCAAGCGGCAACAGCGCGAGCAAAGCGCCCAATCCCACCAAACCCATCCACACGATCAGAAGATTCCCCGAATACCACCACGCGATTACCGATTGCGCGATGCCACGCAGCGGAAAAGTGAAGAGAAGCAGGCTGGCGGTGGAAAAAATCCAGGGAAACCAAAACAATGCAGCCAGGGAATACCAATGCGAGGCTTCCAGGACCGTCTGCTGCCGTTCATGCAGCGCGAGGCAGCCCCAAAGTCCGAGAACTACAATTCCCAGAAACAACAGCGGCACCGCATACCCGGGCATTTCCAGGTTCTCGAACCCCGAAAGATCCCCGCGTAAAATTCCAAGCAAGCCGGTAGCCACACCGACGTGCCAGAAGCCCGTCCCGACCGCGATCAGCCCCGGCAGCGGCAGCCGGGAACGGCCCAGGCGCGCAAACTGCCAAAGTCCAAATGCGGTACCCGCTGGAACGCAAAAGCCGTAGAGGAAGGCATTAGTGCCCACAGCCCGCACGCGTCCGTAAGTAAGCTCCGCGCAGTCAGCCAGGAAATTAGCGGAATGAAACTTGATGGATGCGATCAGGCTGAAGCCAGAACTGACCACTAGCCAGAACGCTGCGCCGGCAAGGAGGAGCAATAGCGGGAACGCCCAAGCAGGCGTGTCCAGTGCTCCGCCGGGGAGTGGGGCTTCCGCCCGGGAGGGTGATGGTTGTTTCTGACTCATCTAGGCTGGTAATGGCAATTACGGAAAAGCCGGCTCATTCGAATTCGCTGGGCTTTTGTGGAGCTTTGGGAGGAGCGGCGGTCGCCTTTTCGACGCGGCTAATAAGATTCGACCTGGCCGCAGCCGGGTTTTGCCATTCCTGCAAAAACAAAGCCATGGCGTTGGTTACCGGCAAGCGAACCACCCCTTTGGCTTGGTCAATCCAACCCGGGGTGTTTATGGCCTCGGTTTCCGCGGCACGCAACTCAGCCAGCGCCTTGGTGCGCACGGCGATGCGGTCTTCACCCAGCGGAGCGGGCTGACTATAGCGCTGCATCACCCATACCAGAGCCGCCACAATTACGAAGGCGCCCAACACCGCCAACACATACGGGAATACTCGTCTCTCGCGCACAGTTTCAGTTTTCATCACTTGCCTCCTTGTCTGCCATGCTGCGGGCTCAAATCCGCCGCCGAAAAGGAATCCGGCATGGCGTGATACAAGCCCAACGCTTCGCTCAGCCGCGGATCTTTGAGCGGGTACGGAGGGTGAGCGGCAAATTTTTTCAGGAAAACGGTGGCAACCAAACCGGTCATGAAAGCCCAGCATCCCAGGTCCAGCCAATGCAGGACAAAGCCCTGAGGATGCAGGATCGGCATGATGTTAAAGGACAAATCAACGAAATGCATCAACCACGCCCAGACACAGATGGCCAGCATATAGGGAAAGACACTTTTCACATCGATGCGCAGCAGGCCGAGGAAGGGGATAAAGAAGTGGCCGAAGATGATGACGATCCCGACATAAAACCAACTTCCCTTCTCCCTGGCCAAGTACCAGAAGGTCTCTTCCGGCATGTTGGCATTCCAAATAATGAAGTATTGGGAGAAATGGATGTAGGCGTAAAACACGGTGAAAGCGAACAGCAAGGAACCGATATAATAATATTGGTTGGCGTGGAGAATATTCGAGAGAACCTTTTGGCGATCGAGGACCATGGTGATCACGTAAACCGTTGCCAGGGTCATCCACACGCTTCCAGCGAAGTAATACACACCATACATTGTGGAGAACCACTCATGCATTAACGCCTTCATCCACATCACCGCTCCCAGCGTCAGCGTGACCGCGAAAAGAATGATCCCGACGCAGGAATACCGCCGCAGCTTGTAGGTGGGCAGTGCTCCTCCGGTCTGATCCTGCTTCAGCGACCAGCCGCGCAAATTACTCGAGAGCCACCACCAGATCAGGAAACACAAGGCTGAGGTGACATAAAACCCCGACATCGTGAACAGTGGATACTTCGCGTGCAGCGCATGGTCCAGTTCCGGGTGCGGCTCTCTCATCCACGGATACACCTGCGGCGCCAGAAAGGCTATCGGCAGAAACAGCAGCGCCATCGTCGGGAACAGGATGGTGCTCAGTTGTTCGCTGATGCGGCGAATGGGCACCGACCAGGCGGCGTCAAAAAGGTGATGGACGAGGACCAGGAATAGCGCCCCGAGCCCCAGGCTGAGAAAAAACATGAAGGCGAGGAGCCAGGAAAAGGCGAATTGCTCCCGATTCACAAAGAACCCGAGGGCGGCAAGCGCCCCACCAACAGCCATCAGAATGTTCGGAACATTCCGATACTTGGCTAAATTCAGCGGCAGATGGGCGGAAGAACGGTTCATAGCTACTTTTTCAGAGAGGCGCGCAAAGGTTGCGGCAGGTCTTCGACGTTTCCAAGGTGGCTGAACTGGAGCGCGCGCAAATACGCAATAATTGCCCAACGATCCTCCACCTTGACTTGCGAGGCATACGATCCCATCAGGTTGCGCCCGTTGGTAATGACATGGAAAATCTCGCCATCCGCCAGTTCGACAATGCGCTTGTCATGGAGATTAGCCACGACCGCCATGGCGCCGATCTTCTTCGTGATCCCATTGCCATCAGCCTGGGCGCCGTGGCAGGGAGAGCAATAAATCGTGAAACGTTGCTGGCCCCGCTGCAAAAACTGAGCGTTTACGGTCATCGGGTTCAACTCCACGAAGTTGGTTGTGCCCGTGACGCGACCGGTGAACACCGGCGCATCCTCGAAGGGCAGCGCCGGACCGCTCGCCGCCTGTAACGGCTTGGCGCGCGCGATCGTGCCCGCTGGCGGTAGTTGGGAGCTCAGGCCGTTGGCAAAAAAGCCGTTGTCCTTCTGCGGACGCAGCTTGAGCTGCCACTCCATGTCCGGAAAGATATACAAAGAGGTCTTACGGGAATGCGATCCTCGAAAACCCAGGATGCCCACCACCGTGAGTATGCAGAGGACCAGTATGGCAAGTAGGTAACGCATTATTCCTCCACCATCTCAATCCGCGGGCTGCCCGCATGCTCCAGCAGTTTCTTCGTTTCGGTTTCCGAGTATTTCGGGTCCGCGCATTCAATCACAATAAAGAACTTGTCGTGGGTAACCTGCGCGAACTGGCGGTGCTTCAAGAGCGGATGATGCAACCGGGGCAGGCGGTTCAGGAACATCATGCCAAAGAGCGAGCCAAAGGCCCCAAACAGAATCGTCAATTCGTAGGACGGCGGAAACGCATGAAAAGGACTGAACATTGGTTTACCACCGACGACCAGGGGATAATCCACCGCGTTCATCCACCAGATCATGATCATTCCGGTGGTGTAACCTGTGACGCCGCCGATGAAAGTGAACCACCCCACCTTGGAATTCCTCAAACCCATGGCTTGGTCCATGCCATGCACCGGAAAAGGAGTAAAGACATCCCACTTGCGAAAGCCTGCATCGCGCACCTTCTCAGCGGCGTGCAACAGCGAGGCGGTGTTGCTGAATTCGGCAATGATGCCGTAAGGAGTTGAAGACGCATTCATGGTGCTATTCCTTATCGTGAATGATCTCCTGGGTTTTGGCTCCGCCCATCGGATTATGCGGATCAGCCTGGGGAATTACCCCTTTCACTTCCGAGATCGCGATCATGGGCAGAAAGCGGAGGAATAATAAGAACATCGTGAAAAACAGGCCGAAAGTGCCGATGTAAGTCAGGATGTCCACCGGGCTGGGACTGTAGTAGCCCCAGTTCGCCGGCAGGAAATCCCGGTGCAGACCAATAACGATGATGACAAAACGCTCGAACCACATGCCGATGTTCACCAGGATCGACAGGATAAAGACGGCGACCAGGTTCTGGCGGAACCATTTCATCCAAAACAACTGAGGCACCAACACGTTGCAGCCGACCATAAACATCCATCCCCACCAATAGGGACCCAAAGCGCGGTTCATGAAGTGAAAACGTTCGCTGGGATTACCGCTATACCAGGCGATGAAGAATTCCATCGCGTAGGCATAGCCGACGATCGTGCCGGTCGCGAGCGTGACTTTGCACATGATGTCGATGTGCCGCATCGTGATCAGGTCCTGCAGCTTGAAGATCGAGCGCAACGGGATTAGCAGGGTCAAGACCATCCCAAACCCTGAAAAGATCGCGCCCGCCACGAAATAGGGCGGAAAGATCGTAGTATGCCACCCGGGCAATTGGGACACGGAGAAATCGAGGGAGACGATGGAGTGCACAGACAATACCAGCGGCGTGGACAACCCCGCCAGCAGGAGGTACGCCTTTTCATAATTGCTCCAGTGACGGTTCGATCCGGTCCAGCCTAGCGAAAACAGTCCGTAAAGAAACTGGCGCACCTTGGACTTCGAGCGGTCCCGCAATACCGCCAGGTCCGGGATCAGTCCCATATACCAGAACAGCAGAGAGACGGTGAAATAGGTCGATACCGCGAATACGTCCCACATGAGCGGTGAGCGGAATTGCGGCCACATCGTGTACGTGTTAGGCAGCGGGAACAGCCACCAGTCATACCACATGCGCCCGACGTGGAGCGCGGGATAAATCCCGGCGCACATCACGGCGAAAATGGTCATCGCTTCCGCCGCCCGATTCACCGCCGTCCGCCACTTCTGTCGGAGCAGGAACAAAATGGCCGAGATCAGGGTGCCGGCGTGGCCGATGCCGATCCACCAGACGAAATTAATGATGTCCCAGCCCCACATCACCGGGTGCATATTGCCCCAAACGCCCACGCCCGTGGAGATTTGGTAGCCCAACATGAACAACAGCATGCCCAGGCACAGCACACTGGGTATGAACAAAATCCACCACCACAACGGAGCCTTGCCTTCCGTGAGCGATGAAACCCGGTCCGAAATCCAGCCGAAGCTGTGGTAATTAGCGACCAAGGGCTCGCGCCGCAACTCGCGGGGCGGTTCCGGGACAGTGATCGGTGAAACGTGCGCGGCCATCAGTGTGCTCCTTTCGGCTCAACCTGGCCATGGCTATGCCCGGCCTCGTGTGGCTCTGCGCCGTGCGTGAATGGATTTCCCATTTTCTCTTCGTAGTATTGAAAACTCAGCGGAGCTTCCTGGTAATCCGGCATCGCCGGGTTTGGGTTGCGGACCCGCGCCAGGTAAGTCAGCCGCGGCTTGGTGTTCAGAAAATCCAAAACCGTGTAGTTGCGCTCCGACGCTTTGGCCAGGGAAACCGGGCTTTCCGCATCGGCCATGTTGCCGAATACAATCGCGCCGGCGGGACAAGCCTGTGCGCAGGCGGTGGTGAAGGTTCCCTCCGGAACGGTCACCTCGCTGCTCGCACCGGCCTTGACCTTCTGGGCAATCTTGGCTTGTTCAATGCGCTGGACGCAGAACGTGCATTTCTCCATCACGCCGCGCATTCGAACCGTGACGTCCGGATTCTTGATCATCTTGATCAAGTCCCACTCGTCTTCTTTGCGGTTCCCGAACGGCCCCAGGTACAGGGCATCCAACGGGCGCTTGTTGTAGTCAAAATAATTGAAGCGCCGAACCTTATACGGACAGTTGTTGGAACAATACCGCGTGCCGACGCAGCGGTTGTAAACCATCAAATTCAAGCCTTCCTGGTCATGCACCGTGGCGTTGACCGGACAGACACTTTCGCAGGGCGCGGATTCGCAATGCTGACAAAGCATCGGCTGCGTAACGGCCTGTGGTTCGTCCACCCACTCCTCGAACTGCTGCTTCGCTTCGGATTGGAAAGTGTCCGCGTATTTGCGCTTGGACGGCACGCCGGAAAAGTAGCGATCAATGCGGATCCAGTGCATCTCCCGGCCGCGCTTGACCTGGTCCTTACCAACGATCGGAATGTTGTTCTCGCTCTGGCACGCGATCATGCAGGAGGAACAACCCACGCACAGGTTGAGGTCGATCGCCATGCCCCACTGATGCAGGCCGGTCTCCTTGAACTTGTCGAACGGATTTGGATACAGCGGTCCAGAACCCTCCGGCTCCGCCAGTTGCAGGCGCTTGGCAAAATCCGGATGTTCTCGATACTGATTGAGATTAGCTTCGCGGACGATGGGCCGGCCTTCCATGGACCAATGGTCCTGGGTGCAAGCCAAAGGATACGTCTTGCCCGTGCCGCTCAGGGTGGCGCCCACGGCCAGGTCTTGAACCCCTGCCCCGCGCAATGCATAAGCGTTAAAGCCAGCCTTCAGTCCAACCCGACCAGTGCGCTGACGTCCGTAACCCAAGGCCAGTCCCAGAGAGTAATCCGCCTGACCTGGTTGCACCCAGATCGGACCCTGCACGCTTCGTCCGTTGAGCTTGATTTCGACCACATCACCATTCCGCACCTGGAGTTCTTCGGCGGTCTTGCGGCTGATCAGCACCGCATTGTCCCAAACCATTTTGGTGATGGGATCGGGCATCTCCTGCAGCCAACCGTTATTGTTGTAACGACCGTCGTCCAGGCTGTAGTCACGATGGAAAACCACCTCCAACCGATCTTTGGCGGGAGTGGCCACTTTGAAGCTGGCTAAACTCTGCGCCAGCGCGTCGGACTGGAATTGGACAGCGACCGGTTGTTTAGCCGACTTCGCCAGGAAACCATCGTGCAGGTACCGCTTCCAGGCGGCCTCGAAATTATTGCTGCCGACAATACCCGCAAAGGTCTCGCGGACGATGTCATATGGGTTTGTGGCACTAAGGCCGCAAATCCGCGCCAGCACCTCCAACTCGCTCATTCCTCCAAATAACGGAGAAATCAAGGGCTGCACCGGCACCAATGTGCCATCGCTGGTGAGCGCGTCGCCCCACGACTCCAAATAATGGGCCGCTGGCAAATGCCAGTTGGCTTTGGCGAACGTTTCGTCCTCGTAATACCCTAGACGGATAACCTGTTTGGCCTTGCCGAGCGCTTGCTCAAACTTCAGCTCCGCGGGGGCCGCGTAAACGGGGTTGCCACCCAACACCGCCAAGGTGGCGACTTCCCCAGCATTCAAAGCATTGACCAATTCCCCAATGGTGCCTTCCGAGCGGGCCGGCGCGTCGAGCAACACTAGTGAGTGCCCGACGTTGCCCAAAGCGCTGTTCAACGCATAGGCCAGCAGGTGCACTGCAAGCGGTTGGCGGTAGCCCGCGACCACCAGTGATTTTCCTTTATGGGCGACCAGGTCCCGGGCGCATTCTGTGATCCACTTTTCGTTTACCCCAGCCGGCTTGCCGAGGTTCGACAGGCTGGCAGGAGCATCTCCACCCAACACCGCCGCGGCGACGGCGGCTGCCACTTGCGCCACTGCCGCGCTGTTAATTCTAAGCCGGTGATCGGCGCTGACGCCGGTCAAAGTCATCAGGCTCTCGACCGCGTATAAACGGTTGAGTCCCTCGCCGGACTTTTGCACCCGACGCCGCGTGGAAAACTTGCGGATATTGTTATGAACATCCTCCTCCACACCGAGAAAATCGCAGTCCAGCGACAAAATGACGTCAGCCTGGTCGTAACGGAACTGAGGCTTGACCGGCTTGCCAAACGCCATGACCGCAGCGCGTTGCGCGGCGCTCAAATCCACCGCTTCAAAGGCAAACCACCGGGCTTGCGGCAGCTTGGCGCTGATGGCCGCCTGAAGTCGCAACCGGGAGGGCGACGTCCCCTGCTCTAGCAGGAAACACAGGCCCTGGCCCCGACTCGCCTCCGCCTGCCGGGCAATGCCGGCGAGCGCGTCGTAGGCCGCCTCGGCGGTCTTAACGTTTCCGTCCAGTTTGATGCTGATCGCGCGGTCCGGATCGTATAGATTCAGAATGGAAGCCTGGGCGTAGCGATCGGAACCACCGTTGCTGTCCGGATGCAACTGGTTGCCTTCGATCTTGACCGGTCGGCCTTCATGAGATTTGACCACGAGCGGCACCGCGCCGCCCCGAGTGGGCATCGCCGTCGCATAATACTCCGGCACTCCGTGAATGTAATTCTCCGGTGCTTTCGCGAACGGCAGAATGCGTTGCTGCGGCCGGCGGCAGCCCGTGGCGCCCAAGCCCAGGCCCGCCAGCAGGAACGAAGCGGACATGATCTTGACAAAGTGCCGACGCGAGACTGGATCAGTCCACTCACTGGCGCCTTGCGGAAACTCGCGTTCCAGCCATTGGCGGAACTCCGGTTTATCAGCCAACTGGTCCAGGCTCCGCCAATAAGTGCGGCCAGTTTCCGGTTCCGGGCAAGCAGGAGGAATCGTTTTCATCGATGACACGCGGAGCAAGTCTGCAGGGATTCAACCTTGAGGTCTTTGACCAGTTTTTCGCCATGAAGTTTCTGGAGGCGCGCGGCTTCCTGCGGATCCTGGCTCCACTTCCAATTCAAATCAGTAATCTTATCCAGCGGCCGAATGCGGGCCGCCGGGTTGCGATGGCAATCCAGGCAAAACGGCATGCTGAGAGGTTTGGACTGGAAAACCTCCTCCATTTGGTTGATTTGGCCGTGGCATTCCACACAACTAATCCCCCGGTTCACATGCACGGAGTGGTTGAAATAGACGTAATCCGGGACCCGATGAATCTGCACCCAGGGTATCGATTTGCCGCTTTGCGCGGTCTCCCGCACCAGGGCCAGGCGGGCATCATCCTTGAGCACTTGATTGTGGCAATTCATGCAGGTGGAACTGCCGGGGATATTCGAATACCAGGAGCGCTCCACGTTATTGTGGCAATACCGGCAATCGATGCCCAATTGCTCCGCATGCGTGGCATGGGAAAACGCGACCGGCTGGATGGGCTTGTAACCCACCCGCGCATAATTGGGGGACATGTAGTACCAGACTCCCGCAACCAGGGCGCTGCCAAACAGCAGCACCCCCGTGATAATCATCAGCGGGAGCCGATTCGTCCACTTAGGGAAAATGGCTGACATCTAATTAGTATTTTCAATTCCGGCCGCCGCCGGGGCACACCCTATAAAATCCAATACTTTCGGCCGTAAAAACACGCCGCCGGCCACAAAAGTCGTGATCGTGCGCGTTTCCCCGACCAACCGTCAATTGTTTTCTGTATAACAAAATATGTTATGCACCAAATCCCACGCGCCAAATCGCGTCCAAACGCGCAGGGAACAATTACTTGGGCGTGATGTTTAGCCCTCAAAACCAGTTTTCGCAAGCGAAAGTTTGCGCCCCGGCGCACGATTTTTGTTCCATTAATAATACATATTAGCTTGTATTATTTAAACCGATTGCCTGCCCTTTTGCTTTCCCTTCTCTTTTGCAACCCCAGCCCTAAACCCTCTTCCCAACTTTCCCTGATCCCCGGCTCTACACCCCTCTAAACGTCTCTTTGACAACGGTCAAAGCCGGCGGCGTTCCCGGCAATTGCTATTGGGCTGAAGTGAGCAAGCCGAGTCCGCGGAGCCATTTTTCGGCCAGGACCGGCCAATGGGTGACCTCGTCTTTGGCAGGCCGCAATCCATAACCATGGCCACCGACCGGGTAAAGGTGAATTTCCGCCGGCACCTTGAGTTGCGAAAGGGCGTGGTAATAGAACAGCGCGTTGCCCACCTTGATGCCGTCATCCTGTGTTTGCACCAGGAAAGTGGGAGGCGTGGATGATGAAATCGGCAGTTCCGGAGCGACCTTGTAGTTCTCCTTTTCGATGGTGAGGTAAGCGGGATAAATCAGCAGAACAAAGTCTGGACGCGAAGAATACCCGTCGGGGGCGTCCACCGCCTCATACATACGATTGGTGGTGCAACTCGTAACCGCGCTCAGGTGAGCGCCCGCAGAGAACCCCAGGATCCCGATCCGGTCCGGACGAATATGCCATTCGGCGGCCCTGGAGCGAATGAGCCCCATGGTGCGTTGGGCATCCTGAAGCGGCGCATCGTGTCGGGCTCGTCCGGCCCGCGCGGGGACACGATACTTCAGCACAATCGCCGTGACTCCGATGGAATTTAGCCATTCGGCAACTTCCGTCCCCTCCAGATCCATCGCCAGGATGTGATACCCACCGCCCGGACAAATTAGGACGGCGGTCCCATTCGCCTTGTTCGAAGGTGCGGGATACACCGTGAAAGTCGGCGTAGCGACGTTTCCGATTCGAACGACTGGTTTTCCGGCGACCTGGTGATCAGTTGGCTTGGTGGTATCCTGTTCCGGTGGCAACTCCGCAGTCTCTCCCGGCGCCTTGCCCGGCCAGACCCGCAAGTTCTCCAACGGTCCCGCTGCCAGACAACCCGTTTGCGTACCAAGCCAAAATCCGATAATGGCAATTATCGTCCCGAACTTGTTGATCGTGATCATAAAGTCGACTTCAAACAAACCGGCCGGAACCAATTCGAGCCAGCCAGGGTGCTACGACTGAGACCGGGAATCCCGGTTCCCTCGAACACTCTCCACCCATTCCAACGGTGGAAGCGCGTAGGGTCGGAAGGTTTCGAGGTAACCTTCGTGCGCGTTATAGAACAAAGCCCGCTGCATGCCGAGCATGCTCGCGCGGGGACTGTCAATCAGGCTGGCGGAATCGTTGGCACTCATCTGGAACAAGACGCGCATTTCGAATTCGCTCAACGCCTTGCGGCTCAGGAACCGGGACACGTTGTTGTAGGTATCGCAAGTCGTGATGATATGGATTCCCAGTCGTGCCCCCTCGGACAGCAGGCTGTTGAAAATCGCCCCAGGATTTGCTTCCGACGCGCCCCCACCGGAAAAGCTGAAGTCCTCTTCGTAACGCAGCTTTGCAAACTTCTGGAGATCCTGGATGAAAAGGAAAATCGGTGGTGCGCTATCCGGATCCGGCTCTTCAGTGCGGCGCTTTAATTCCAACTCCAACTCCTGCATTAACCCCGACACTTCGCCAGGCTTGACCAAAGTCACTCCCTGCGCTGAGGACTGCAATACCTCCTCCAGGTAGGCGCGCACCGAAGTGCCCGGCGGAGTGGTTTCGCACAGGATGAGCCGCACACCCCCAGGAGGGAACTGGGCCGCAAGCGCGAGCACTCCGAGGGAGAGTAGCGCCAAAACCGTCTCCTCGCGTTGCCCGACCATGAGCAGGTGACTGCCGCCCTGGCGGCGAAAGATCGCTTCGGTGGGGCCTTTGATTGAATTGGGAGCGCCCAACCACAGTCGTGCCGGTCCAGAGGCGGGAGGCGGATTGTGCAGGAGTTTGGCGAGCAGCCGATTTTCGCGCACATCCGCGGGAGCATTACCTTCGAAAACTACCGGTTCGGCCAGTTCTACTCCAGAGGCGACCGCGTGTTCATTCACCTTGTCGAGATACTTGTCCCGTACTGCATCCGGCAGCCATACCACCTGGAAGGGGCTATTCCCTTGCAGTGCTCCCGCCGCATCGTTGTAAATGCCCTCGCCGGGACGCGAAAGCAGCCGCGGTGCGGGATTTGAGTCGTCCATTATGAGATAGGCGTCAGCTTCATTGCATTGCAGCGCAATGCGAATGACCATTTGCCCGAGAGTGGTGCGAGCGACGGTGTACGCACCACCCAGCGTTTGCGACCCGAGCAGCACATGGATGCCGAACGCACGTCCCTGGCGCACGATGCGATCCAGCAGCAATGCGGCCGTCTGCGCGATCTTGTCGTCCTCCACAAAAAACTCCTGAAACTCATCGATGATGAGTAGGGAACGGGGAATCTTCTGCTCCCCACCGGCCCGCTTGTAACCGGGAATGTCCTGGACCCCGAGCTTGCGGAAGAGATCCCCGCGACGGCGCAGTTCGTCATCCACTCGCTGCAAAACGCTCAGGGCAAATTCTCGATCGCTCTCAATGGCCACCACCCGGGCATGTGGTAGTTTCTTAGCGGCGTAGCATTTGAACTCGACCCCCTTTTTGAAGTCGACCAGGTAGAACTCAACCTGGTCCGGGCTGCACCACAAAGCCAGGTTCGTGATAACAACATGGAACAACGTTGATTTGCCGGAACCGGTTTTGCCGGCGATCAAGCCGTGCTGGCGGGTGCCTTTGCCGACTTCCAGGTATTGCAGCTTCGTCGCGCCAGTGCGGCCAATGGGCACTCGCAGTTCAGCCGTGGTGTCTTCAGACCAGACTTCCTCCGCGGGCGGCATCACGTGCTCGAACGGCACTTCTACACGCATCGAATCGCGACTGCCGCGACCGATGAGGTTCACCAGGGAAATCGCCAGTTCCGCCGGCGGCGGCGGCTCGAGGGTAACCCGCACGCCGGGGAACGGTTTCCCCTGGGGCAACACTTGCTGGTCCCTCAACGTCAGGCAAAACGAGCTCTTGCGCAGCTCATCCGGGATGAAATCCTGTGGCAACGGCAGCCGTCGATCCCAATGTATAAGGGTGTAAACGCCACACCGCGCCCCACTCGCCGCGATGCTCATCAGACGTTTTGCCGCCACATCGCTAAAATTCGCGGGAAAATCCGCCACCACGACAAAATGATATTTCTCGGCGATCACTCCCGCCTGTTCGTTGTATTCCGCAATGGTCTTGTATTCATTGCGAAGATACATCTGGATCACTTTTTCCATGTGCTCGTTCAACTCCCCGAGCTTTTGCTCAATCTGCGTGCTCTGTGTCCAAATCCGGCTATTGATGAGTTGCTCTTCATAGTCGGCCAGGTGCATGACTCCGGCGAAATTTTGGCCCAGACCGACGGGATCCAGAATGGTGAAGACCAACCGCCCCGGAGGAGCGCTGGAGATCAGGCGCAGGATGGCCTCATTCAGTGTATGCACTGCGCTAGCCTGGTTGGTTCCTTCCGTTTCCAACAACAGCGAACCGGCCTCGGGATAGCCTAGGCAGAGCGGCAGCTTGAAGGCTGTGCCTGCCGGCAAGGGAAACCGGGGATCTGCGGGCACGGGACTCTCGATTAGCGCGGGCAAATCAACCTCCACCTCGCCAAACTTTGCCGCGTGGGCAAAGTGTGACGGCGGAGTCCACCCCTCAATATACTCGGGCGTCCAGGCCGGGAAAAGTTTTTGGCTCAGCGCGTTGGCCGCGGCGACCGATTCGAATGCCGGCACCACGCGCTCGCGCCATTCCGCGGCCAGTGTCGCCAGCGCTTTTTCCGACTCCTCGTTAAATCGTTTCAGGGATTCATCCATCGCCTTCTTAAGCCGAGCGGATCGTTCCACACCTTCTGCGCCGGATCGCTTTAATCGCTCCTGATAGGCGCTTTCAATTTGAGCTTGTCGACGGCGGTATTGGTCTTCGTGTTTGCGGGTAATTCGGACGGTCTTTTCATCCGCCGTCATCCGGCACGCGACCCGGGCTTCGCCGGCTTTCAGGCTGAATTGTTTGAGTTCCTGGTCGGTATTGCGAATCGTAGTTTCAAACTCCAACGCGACACGCTGTTGCTCTCGTTCAAAATGGGCAGTGGCCAAAGCATACGACGCATTCTCCAGCGCGCGTGCCCGATGCAACGATTTCGTTAACTCCAGCGCGGCTGCGGACGCGCCCTTCTGACCCAATGTCCGTAACACCAGCGCCAGAACAATGACCCCCGCCCCGGCCCCGATCGCCTGGGCATAGGTGATGGCGGACTTACCCGCCAGATTCAGCCCGAATGGCAGCATGGCAAAAAGGATGCCCAGCACCACCCACAACGCTGGATAGCGGAACAATTTCAACAGCATCCGCCCCTGGAACTGCTCGAGTTGCCGCTTTCCCTCGCCAACGGCGCGATTCAACTCTCGCAGCACAGCCTGTTCATCCATTTCTGCCGGCGGCGCGGCAGCGACATCCCCGCCGCTCAATTGCGTGAGGAATACCGGATAGCCCTTAAAGGCCGCTTGAGTTTGCGTTTCCAACCCGACCAGCGCCTGCTGCTCTGCCGCGAGTGCGGCCTTGGATTCTTCGTGCCGCTTGGCGTTGTCCGAAAGGTGTTGCGTGCGGTCGCGCTCGGCCTGAAGTGTGCGCTTTTGCGCTTCATACTTCTTCCCACCCACTTGATTCTCGATTTCCTGCAAGCGCTGCTCCTTGCTCCCCTGGTAGGCTTTCCCGATGCGCTTCTTGCGATTCTCGAATCGAACAGCGGCGGCAGCCAGACTCTGATCCCTTATTGCCTCGGCTTCACTAATGGCTTGTCCGGTTCGGGCGGCGCTGTCTTCCAGCGCGAGCTGCGATCGATTTTTCTCGCGCGCGCCTTTAAGTGTTACATCTTCCCTGGCTTTGCTGGCCCGCGTAATAATGCTCTGCGCGTCCCGCCGGAGGGAATGCAACAAGGCCAAGGTTTTGTTTGCGGCAAGTTCTTTACTCACAGTCTTTCTTGATCCGACTCATTAACTTGTCGAGTTGCTCGATCACGGCGACCGTCTTTTCGACACTGCCAAACAGCTCCTCCAAATACCGGGCCTCGAATTCCAGGGCTTTGGTGTCCTGCCAATACTCCCGGGTTTGAAACCATTGCGCCCGCAGTTCCTTGGTGATGCCGAAGAGCCGGCTGGCATTGGCGCTCATGATAGCTGGGTCATGGTTTGGTTTCTGACTCGTCAGCGGGGGCAGCGGGTGGGGTGGCGACCGGTCCAGCCACCATGGGCACCGCCTCCAGACGAGTCCCGCGTTCCGCGTAAGCTGCCAGCGTCGTGATGACTTCGTTCAAATGCGCCACAGCTTTGACCATGTCGTTCGAGAGCACAGTGTGCAGCTTTTCGGTTTGCCTTAACAACGGCTGAATGCGGGCGTCGAACTCGCGGTTCCATTGTTTGAGCAAACGGAGCTTGTTCTCCGCCTCCTCGACTGAGCGCTTGCACCGCTGCACCATCATCAGTTCCGCCGAACTTTCCTTGCGCAGATTCCCGATGCGGGCGCTGAACAATGCTGCTTGGGCGGCTTCCAAATCCTTCGAGCGCTTCCGAAATTGGCTTTCCCAGACCATGCGCTGATCGTTTTCGAGCCAGCCGCGCAGGCGCAACACGTCGGCGCCGACCTCTTCCAATGCGGGACGTGCTTTGCTCAAATACACTATGAGCTGACTGCGAAATTGTTCAATCGCCTCCGTGGAGGTGATGTGCGCGCGCTGCGGCATGGCTCAACGCTGGTTGAGGTATTCCTCGATGCGTTGCGCCTTGCGCAGGAGGTAAGGCGTGTGCTGGTTGGACACCTCCACAAAACGCTTCATCGCCTTCATGGTCTGGCGAAACTCTTCCGCGAATTTTGCGTGTTCCTGGTCCTGCCAGGTATCGCCGACCGCCGTGAAACGCGCCTGCAACGACGCGATCTTCTCCTGCAATTCGATGTTGAATCGCTTCAGCTCTTCTGCGAAACGCCGGACCTGCTCCGGATCCATTATTGCTTGCGCCATAGACTTCTCCGTAACTTCGAGCGCGTATTGCGCTCTGCTTAATCCTGCCTTGTTTCCGTCACCGGAGCAAATTCTTAGTCGTTCGTGTTACGCCCGGGGTTGACTCTCCAGGAAATGGCACCAACAACTCCTTAAGGCCAAGCAACCGTACCGGGCCCAGCAAACCCGATGGCTGTAATGGCGAATCTTTGCTCCATAATCGCCAACTCGTAAAAGTTACGCGTCCAGCCGGGCTGGGACGCGGGCTATCCAGCCATCCCGGCCACGACTTCAAGGTGCCATTCGCATTGCGCTCGGAGTCTTCTGCCAGGTCTTCGTCACCAATCAGCCGGTTCACCCAGAGGTTGGCAACTTCGATTTCCAGCACATTGTCCCCCCGCTTAAGTCCCGAAGTGATATCTATCTGGTAAGGTTCGCTCCAAAGCGAGCCGAAGGTGCGGCCATTGACCCGAACTGCGGCTATCACCGCCACCCCACCCAGATCCAACCGGCAGATCGAACCGGATGTCAGCCAATCCGCCGCAAGTTTGAATTTCATTTGATACGTCGCGATGCCACTGAAATACCGAATCTCGGGGTTCGGGTGCTGCGACCAGTCACTAAGCTTCGAGAACACCGTTTCCGTCGGCGCGCCCCGGCCGGATTGAAAGCGTACGTTCCAGGGCCCGTTCAGTTCCAACACCGGCAGGTTCGTTCGGATCTCAAGACTCCTGGTCTTCCCACTGAGAGCGGTAATTTCGTATTGGCCCGGTTCGCCCAGTATCACTCGCATCAGGTTTCCATTCGGAGCGGCTGTCACAGTGACCGGAAGCGCGGCCCTCATTTCAGCCTTGTCCGGCAGGAGCTCGGTGCCGTTGCGCTTGATCCCCACGATCTTCTCGCGATCCGTCCGGGCTAGCAGATGCGGTGGCGGGCGAAAGACTACAAAGACCGAACCGGACGGCTCCAGCCATAAAGGCAATTGGATTCGGCCAGCTCGCTCTTGAAACGTCACTTGCCGAGTGATAGTCCCGCTCCCAGGATCCCAGAGCTCGGGCACTTTGCCGCTGACTCGAAAGGAACAGGGAGCGGCGATCGGATTGGTCTGACTGTTCGCCACGAAATAAACATCGCAGTCTCCCACCTGGCGATGAATGCTGCGGAGCGTCCGATCCGCTTCGAAATCCGCCCCGGTTCCGTGGTTTTCCAGCCATTCTGCAATGGCTTCGTACCTGGGAAAAACGTAAGGCGGCGCCACTCCGCTGTTGAACTCGCCCCAGGGCTCAGCCCCCGGCCCTCCCAACTCCATCGCGGGCACCCACTTTTCACTGGAGCTAAAGTCAGCCGCCCAGTCCGCCGACACTTTCATGACACATTGCCACCGGGCGTCCGTGTTAAAATCCTGATGGGACCCATCGGCGAAATCGAGGCTCAAGGTACCGATTAACCCGGCCGGGTTCGGATAGTCCAACGTGTTCTCCGCGGCGATGGCCAGCAGATTCGTACCTGGCTTGAGCAGCGTCGTGATATTCGTGGTATATAATTCTTTAAAATTCGAGCCGTAAATCGCATAGCGGCCGTTCACCCACAGCACGAAAGTATTATCGGCCGTAAGATTGAAGACGGCCTTTGAGACGGTCCGCTCCACCGGTAGCACCAGGGTCGAACGAAAGAAGCGCTTCCCCGGCGGCGCGGCGACTGCCGGATTGCCTTCAGGATACCAAATCCAGCGCGCGTTTGAAGCCAGGGTCGGTGTAGCCCCTTTCTCGGTCTGCTGGGCAAATTCCGGCCCCCAGATCACTCGCTTATCCTCCGGATTCCCAGGATGCCAGAGATCGGTGGCCAGATTACGCGCTTCCTCATCGCACTTGGGATAGCCAGCCAGGCTCGGTGAAGCCACCGGTGGCGGGCCAATAACCGATGCTCCTTGGCCCACCAACTCAGCCACTCGGCGCAAAAGCTTGGGAGTCATGGTATCCACTTGCGGCAGCACCAGCACGCGGTAGCTGAGCCCGTCCGGCAAGACCAGCCGGTTCTTTTTCATCCGCACCCGGGTGAGCAGCGCCTCGGCGTTGCATCCGTCAAAATTGTGCCGAGGCCTGTCCGGTGTGCTGCCTGTGTACTCGGGCAGAGTAGGCGTAAACCGCCGAGGGGAACCTTCAGGCTGCAGATAAAGAATGTCCGCCACGAAAGTTCCCTGCCGCAGCATGTGCTGGCAACGGGCGAGGTAGCGGTGCCAATCCGCTGACAGCTCCCACCAGGTTTGCGTTCGCTCATAGTGCAATCCCCACGGCCCCATCGACATTCCGGGCTGACGATTCAGCCATGGTTGCATTGCATAACGATGAAACACGAAGCGATTTATCCCCTCACAAAAGGCCCAGTCACCCAGGCTCTTTATCGACCCCGGATGATGCAGCCAGCGTTCCTGGTCATTCGCGGTGAACGCTTCCGCTCCTAAAATGCGACGCCCATAAATGTGGGCAGCGGATGACATTTCGACACAACTGTATGCGGTGTTGTATCCCCAGGACCAAAACTCCGCCATCGGTTCGTCCGCCTGTCCGGCGTAGGTCAGGTCATCGCAAGGAGTGTTGTCATAGGCTTCGATGGACAGCCGCAATTTGTTTTGTGCCGCTAGTTTCCGGAAATGCCCGGCATAATTTTCAACCAGCAAGTCGGAAATCGTTTGGCGCAGATCCCAGAGGAAGCGCTCGGAACATTCTGCGCTCTGCACCACTCGACCGGTTATGACTGGCAACCACGGAATCGGATCATAGCCGCGGCGGGCCTCGAACTCCCGTGCGAACAATGGAGTCCAATTTTGGGAGCCTGTTTCCCAGCTATCAATGTGGGTCGAGATCAGCACGCGCCCCGCCAAACGAGGTGAATCTTTGATCAGCTTGCCCATCAGCCCATTGAACATCGCCTCGGTTGCAGCCTTGCTCAGCTTGTCCGATTCCAGGCCCCGCCCCGGCTCTGGCGCCGGGTGGTTATCTTTGCCCGTGGAGGTGCGTCCGATTCGCAGCACGGTCCATGAGCCTGCTGGCACCTCCCAAACAAATGAATCAGTCAGCAATCCGCCTGGAGCCTGAATGTTTCCGAGGGAGATCGCCTGGGCCACTGGCACCTCGGGGTATCGAGCCGTGACGGGAACTTCTTCTGGAATAAACCCCGCCTTTCCTCGTATGCGAGGAATCCGGGCCTTGCCATCCGGCGTAGGAAAACACAGCACCACCAAATCCTTGTAAAAATCCGCAACCGCTTTGGGCCGGGCCAGTGAACCATCGAACTTCATTGGCCCCACCAGGTTGGTTTCCGTCCACACCAGTTTTTGCATGCTCAGTTCCGGTGTGATCCAAGGGCCGCCACTGCCGCACCAACCGGCGTCATTGTTCATGTTCACCTGGAGTCCAAGGCGGGCTGCCTCGGTGCAAACATGCTGGAACATCTGCCGCCAGGATTTGGAGGCGAAGTCTACTTTGCCCCTGGGCGTGCCCTGGTCAACTTCCATGATCAGCACCCCGCCGATCCCCACGCGCTTCATGGCCTCCAAATCCGCGGTGATGCCGTTGCTGGAGAGGTTCCCGTTGAGCCAGAACCAATAGACCCACGGGCGCGAGGCCACCGGCGGCGCCCCAAACTCATGCTCGAGGCTGGACAGAGAATCGGCATAGCCAACTGGCGCGAGTGCCACGAGAACGCCCAGATATGTGATGATTCGCATAGGCTGAACCTTCGGCCCCGCCAGAGCGGGTGCCAACGGAGGAATATACACACTGTGACAAGCGTGATCACCTCTGACAACCAGGATTTCGCACTCTCGCAACCCTCGTCAACCTGGTTCGCAACTAACCGGTGGTCGTTCAGGTACAAGTTGACGGCGCGGGTTTGCACCCGCGCCGTCAGTCGTTTTCCCTAACAACCCTGTCCGTCAACCAGTTTCCCCACCCACTCCGGCAACTCCCAAGCTCGGCTGCCGGTCGATCGCCTGGAGGTCGCGCTTACATCCGCGCAGAACCGCCAGTGTGATAACCCTCTTCGCCATGTTCGACCAGATCCAGGCCGGAGGTTTCGGTCTCCTCAGATACCCGCAGACCGATTACCGCTTTGACCACATACGCGATGATCGTCGTGCCCACGATGGCCAGCACCAGGGTCAAGAGGATCGCCTTGATCTGCTCCAATACCAGCGGTTGGAACAGTGAGTCCTTTACGTAGTCCTTCAAATTGGTGGCCAGATTCGCGTTGGCCGAATTGCGCGCCAGGAACCCGGTCACCAGGGCGCCCATCGTGCCACCGACGGCATGCACGCCGAAGGTGTCCAGCGCGTCGTCGTATCCGAGCCAGCCTTTCAATTTGTAGCACGCAAAGAACGGCACCAACCCGGCCAGGATTCCAATCACCATCGCCCCGTTGGCGGTGACAAAACCGCACGCGGGCGTGATCACAACCAACCCGGCAACGGCGCCCGAGCAGAAGCCCAGGATGCTGGGTTTTCCACGGAGCAGATACTCCGCCATCGCCCACACGAACGAAGCCGTGGCGGTCGCCAGCGTGGTGGTCATGAAAGCGTTGGCGGCGAGACCGTCAGCCGCGACCGCGCTGCCCGCGTTGAACCCATACCAGCCCACCCAGAGCATCCCGGTACCCACCATGCACAACACCATGCTGTGCGGCGGCATCGGTTCTTTGCCAAAGCCCAACCGCTTGCCCAGGATCAAACAGAGGATCAGGGCGGACCAACCAGAGGACATGTGAACCACCGTGCCCCCCGCAAAATCTATCGCTTTGATCTTCGCGTCCGCATTCCAGACGCCGTTCATCAGGCCATCCACTCCCCAGACCATGTGGGCCAGCGGGAAGTAGACTACGAACATCCACAACGTGACGAACAACAGGATCGCGGAAAATTTCATGCGCTCGGCGATGGCGCCAACAATCAGCGCCGGCGTAATGATCGCGAACATGAGCTGATACATCGAAAACACGTTATGCGAAACCCAGCCGGCATAATCCGCATTCGGCGAGGAATCCACACCGTTCAGAAACGCCCAATCGAAATAGCCGAAAATCGCTGTACCCTTGTGAAAGGCCATCGAGTAACCGACCGCCCACCACAGGATGGTCACCAAGCCGGCGATTCCCAGGCATTGCGCCAACACTGAGAGCACGTTCTTGCGTCGCACCAGGCCGCCATAGAACAAGGCCAACCCCGGCAAAGTCATGAATAACACCAGTGCCGAGCTGGTCATCATCCAACCGTTATGCCCGGGACCAGATCCGCCAATCTTGGAAACCGTGTTGGTATTGGCGTTTCGCGTTCCGTTGTTCACATACGCCTCAAGATCTTCCAGACGTTCTTGAATGGACCGTTCGGGCGCCGCCGCCGCGGGAGCGTTCGTCGCCGCGACCTGAGCTCGCAGCGCCGGTGTCATGACCGCCAGCGCAGAAAACAAAATTGCATTAAATATTAGCTTCTTCATATGGGTTACTCTTGGATTGGTTGAACCTGTCAGACCGCCGACGATCCCTTTTCTTCCGTTCGGATTCGAACGGCTTCTTCAATATTTGAGACAAACACCTTGCCGTCACCGATCTTGCCCGTCTTGGCCGCTTTTACGATCGTGGTAATGGCCTCCTCGAGCTTCTCGTCCACGATCACGAGCTCGACTTTAATCTTCGGCAAAAAATCCACCGTGTATTCGCTGCCACGGTAAATCTCGGTGTGGCCTTTTTGCCTTCCGAATCCCTTGACCTCGCTGACAGTCATGCCTTCGATACCGATTTCGCCTAGCGCGTCCTTCACCTCCTCCAATTTGAATGGTTTGATTATAGCTTCGATTTTTTTCATCACGTTTTGGGTTTGTCTGCGTTTCTTACTTCGCCCAGCGCGGAGTAAATTGTTTTGGCGCGTGCTTCCGGCGCCTCTGAGAACCCAATCGCACCATTCGTGCCAAAGGAGTTTAGTAGGAATTTCTTATCGTATAAGCAACTCGCCAATAGCGCTTTGAAACTAAACCACCGGGGAAACCAAAAATCGCCAGTGGCGATTTTTATTCAGTGCGGGCATTATGCCGCAACCCATCCAATCGGTTTGCACGGCTCCTTCTGTTGCTGCTGAACCAGCTGCCATGTCACCCTTTCACCACCGAACTCGGTGCTGCCTCCAAGTCCTTCATTTGCTCGCTGCCAATGCTCAATTTGTCCCGCCCAACGGGTCACAACCCCAGCGTGGACGGCACATTACTGCCACAGCCTCTAGCCTAAAAACTATTGCTCTGCGGAGGTCGCCAGTTTATCTGATTGCGGGTGGATGCTCACGTAGCCCCAAATCCGTGGATGATTTTGCCGTTCGCTTTGCTGCTCTCAGCCATCGCAGTGGCACCACTGTGGTTTGGCACTTGGTGGAGCCGGAATTTTGGCAAGGTCAGCCTCGGTTTTGCGGCGATATCACTTGGCTATTACCTGGTCGGATTACAGGCGTGGAATCGGGTAATCGACACTGGTTTGGAGTATCTGAGCTTCATTTGTCTGATCGGGTCGTTATTCGTCATTTCCGGAGGAATCCACATCAGCGTAAAAGGCGAGGCCACACCGGGTCGAAATGTGCTGTTTCTTGCGGTGGGAGCCTTGATCGCAAACGTGCTGGGCACCACTGGCGCTTCGATGCTGCTGATCCGGCCATGGTTGCGGGCCAACAAATACCGACTCACCGCCCATCACGTCGTTTTTTTCATCTTCATCGTTTCGAACGCCGGCGGCGCACTGACCCCGGTGGGAGATCCTCCGCTATTTCTGGGATACCTCAAAGGGGTCCCATTTACGTGGGTCATCAAGAATTGCTGGCCAATGTGGGCGACCGGCACCGGACTGCTCCTGGTAGTCTTTTACGGATTGGACCGCCGTAATTTTCTGCGTGCTCCCACCCACGTGCGCGAGGCGGAAACCGGGAAAGAGCAATGGCGCCTGCGGGGCGGGAAGAACCTAATCTTCCTGGCGGTGGTTCTTGCGGCCATTTTCATTGAGGAACCGAAGTTTCTGCGGGAGACGCTGATGATCTCCGCAGCCTTTGGCTCATTTCTTACTACGCGCGAGGAAATCCACCGGGCCAACGATTTTAGCTTCCATCCCATCATCGAGGTGGCGCTGCTGTTTGTCGGGATTTTCGCGACGATGATGCCGGCGCTGGATTGGCTCCAGGCAAACGCCTCCCGCTTTGGCGAACCTCAGCCCGCCTTGCTCTACTGGGGTAGTGGTAGTCTTTCCAGCGTGCTGGATAACGCCCCGACTTATCTGAGCTTTTTGAGCGCAGCCATGGGGGCATTCGCCCCGGCAGACCTCTGTGCCGCG
Source organism: Verrucomicrobia subdivision 3 bacterium UBA693 (assembly GCA_002298785.1). GTDB lineage: Bacteria > Verrucomicrobiota > Verrucomicrobiia > Limisphaerales > UBA8199 > UBA693. The sequence goes on along the minus strand of DBMR01000059.1, from coordinate 29,249 downwards.
GTAGCAGAGTATGTGAAACAGCACGGAGCTAATCCGGCTTTCCTCTCGGCCGGGTCCGACACTGAAACCATGCGGCAGGCGATTCAGGCGCTGCAAACCTGGTTCCCAGCCGAATTGCAGCGGGCCGCCGTAACCCCGGACCAGGTCGGCATGGCGGTCCTCCTAAATAATCCCGTGTACGCCCGCTGTTTACAGGCCATCAGTATCGGTTCGGTGTTCTTCGGCGCCAACACTTACATCGGTAACGGACCGAATTTCATGGTTAAAGCCATCGCTGAACAGCAAAAGGCCAACACGCCGGGCTTCATCAGTTATGTTCTTAAGTTTACGTTGCCCATCCTGCTGCCGATTTGGTTGGTGGTGTGGCTGTTGTTTTTCCGCTAATCAGCGGTGCCACAATGAGCGTCCCTGCTCCCATGGAAGCGAGTTAATCCCTTTTTTGCACCCCGACCCACGCGGAGTTTTGAGACTGGACTTTTAACAGTCATGGTGTAAACGGGTGGGAGTCTAAAACTCAATCATTTAAGATTTTTATGAAAATTGGATGGAACTTATTGGTGGCCACCGGGATCGGCATGGCGATATTGCAGCAACCCGCCTATGCCGAAAAGCAACCTGAACTGAAGGATCAAAAATCCAAGGTCAGCTATGCCGTGGGTATGAATATCGGTACAAGTCTCAAGCGTTCAGGCTTCGATGTGGATGTGGACATCCTTGCCGGGGCTATCAAGGATGCCTTGACGGACAAAGCGCCGTTGCTGCCCGAAAACGAGGCCAAGGAAGTCATGATGACCTACCAGCAGGAACTCAGAAAAAAGCAGGAGCAAGAGCGGGTAGTTCAGGCTGAAAAGAACCGCAAAGCCGGCGACGCGTTCCTTGCCCAAAACAAGACGAAGGAGGGCATCAAAACGAAATCCGTTTCCCTGCCCGACGGCACCACGGCGGAGTTCCAATACAAAGTCATTACTGAGGGAACCGGCGCGATTCCCGGCAGCAATGATACCGTGACCGTCAATTACAAAGGCACGCTCATCGATGGCAAAGAGTTTGACAGCTCCGCCAAGCACGGGCAGGCCGCCAAATTCCAGGTCAACCGGGTCATCCGGGGCTGGACCGAAGCTCTGCAGTTAATGAAGACCGGCTCCAAGTTTGAAGTCTATATCCCTTCCTCCTTGGCTTATGGCGACCGGCAATCCGGGCCACTGATCGAACCCGGCTCGACCTTGATTTTTGAAGTCGAACTCCTCTCGTCCGAGGCCCCGGCTCCTCCCGCCCCGGCCCAACCGCTCACCAGCGATATCATTCGCGTGCCTTCCGCCGATGAATTGAAGAAGGGCGCGAAGATCGAGGTGATCAAACCTGAAGACGCCGCTCGGATGGCGGCGGAAGAAGCCGCCAAGCAGAAGAAGGCCGACCAGGAAAAGAAGTAATCACTTCAAACAATCGTAAAGGCCGCACCCGAAAGGATGCGGCCTTTTTTGTGTCGGCTACAGAATATTAGAAGAACAAGTTGGCCTGCCTTGGGTGGCCCGATCCACCAACCACCAATTACTGCAGAATGGAGGTCCTCAAAGAGCGATCATTAATTAGAACCATGCTATGATTGCCGCGCACCGCGATGTCCGTCACGTTCCTGAGCCCTTGCGGGACGTTGCATTGGCCAAAGTCGTTGAATCCCCAGGCCACCACGGTCCCATCCCGTTTCACCGCCACGCTGTGGAAATCGCCCGTGGCGATCGCCACCACATTGCTCAATCCAATGGGTGACTGCGCCACGATCCGTCCATAACCACCCCAGGTGACCACTGTGCCATCGGCGCGCAGAGCGACGCTGTGCAGGCCCCCGGCGGCGATCGCGACCACCCGGTTCAAATTCGCCGGGACATTGCACTGCCCCATACTGTTATTGCCCCAGGCAACCACCGTACCGTCACGCCGCAAGGCGAGGCTGTGATACATTCCCCCGGCAATATCGACGACCCGATCCAACCCCTCTGGGACATCGCACTGGCCATATTTGTTGAATCCCCAGGCCACCACGGTGCCATTTCGCTTTAAAGCCAGGCTGTGTACCGCGCCGGCAGCGACCGCCACCACGCTCTTGAGCTTGGCCGGGACCTGGGATTGCCCATAGCTGCCCCAGGGGCCGGTCGATTCTCCCCAGGCAACGACGGTCCCGTTCTTTAGCAGCGCGACGTTGTGCACGTTCCCCGCCACTACGCTCGAGGCGCGCAAGCGTCGAATCACGTCCGGCACGTCGCACTGTCCCCAGGTATTGTCGCCAACCGCCGTCACCGTGCCATCGCTTTTCAGCATCACGCTGTGGAAACTACCGGCGGAAACTCCGATTACCGCCCCATCCTTGCGATAAGCGGAGGGTGTGGGCAGGTTGGAGTTAAGATCACCCCAGGTCACCACTCGCGTGCCGGCTTGCGCTAGCCCAAGGCCGGTTAGGCTGACACCGACCGTCAGCAGCATGGCAAATAAGGAGGAAATTTTTGAACTGGCTTTGACCGAGGTTACAGTTTCCATGGTATCTCTAGTTTTCGCGGGGATTGGGGTGGACCGGGCCAGGTTTTCCCGGCCGCTCGCGTTCGTGCTGGTCTGATCCGCAATCACAACGACGCCACCATGACACAACTCCACCCCGGGAAAAATCGGGGTAAGTTCGGATTATCGCCCCGGGGATCCCCCGGGAATGATGGCAGTTTCGGAGCTGCATAGCGCGTAAATTGGGTAAAACTCTACCCTCAAAGTATCTATCCTGGAGGCCAGCGCAAGCCTGATAATTGACTCATTTTTGTCTCAAAATGCAGCGCGGAAAGCCTATTGCGCATCCGATATCACCACCGCAAGCCCGCTCTGCTCGACAAAACCAAGGAGCCGCACTTGGTGCTCGGTCAGTCCAGGTATAACCATCGTTATGATCTCCATTTCCAGGTCGCATTCCCCGGATGGCAACGATGGGTATTTCCCGAATTCCATCACAGAAAACAGTTCTGGCAAGGCAACCCGATTACCGCCGATCTCTTTCGAAAAAGACTTGCCGCGCGAGCCGCCCCGGGCAAAGTTGTGTGCGTAGCTTCTCCGGGCCCATAGCTCAGTGGTTAGAGCAGGCGACTCATAATCGCTTGGTCGGGGGTTCAAATCCCTCTGGGCCCACCATCTCATAGGACCCCTCACTATCAGGCCTTGAATGCAGGTCTAAAGCGCAATATTACGTCGACATTTCATGGGTTGCTTTGCCACTTCTTTGCCACTTTTTGGGTTGAATTCGGTTGTGTAGGACTGTTCCACCAGTAGACCATCCGAATCCTCATCAGACAGTTTAAACCCTTGGCTTTCGGGCTAAGCCGGACCATGTAATTCCCTCGGAACGTCGGCAAATGGTAGCCAAACCACAGTTCATGCAAAAGACCTACATTGCGTGGACACAGTCGAAGAAGATTCGGGTTCTCCCGGTGAAAATGCCTTTTATTCGTTTATTGGAGGAACTGGAACGAGCAGAAAGTGCTGCCAGAAGGCCAAGGCTAAGATTGGTTGGCGGATTCAGACTTTCGAGGCAGGATTTTGCTAAGTTTTGCCGACGCAATTTCCTGCACCTTGCCGGCCAGTGGAGTCGGGTTTCCGTTTACGTCCGGCCGGATTATATCTGGCCGGGTTGATGCAGGTGTTTCTGGGTTCCAGCTGCTTACAGAACGACCGAATGCCCCGAGAATTAATTCTGATGGGAGTGCAGGCTGCTCAAATATCAAAGTCGGGTAGCCTTTCTTGCGCACATAAGCGTAAGAGGACGGTCTTCTCGGGCAGAGGCACTCTCGGCTGTCGATTGTAGGCAACGACGAGCCAGTCTTTGTTGGCAGGCATTTCCAAGCGACAAATGACCTCACCCCAAGCGAACTCTCTCTGCCCGCCGAGATCCGAAGCGACGACACCCTCGTGAAATGCTCTTCGTTCCGCATCCTCGGAGGTGCCCGCCTCATAAAAGCGGTGTTGGTGCGATAGGAGCACCACGTGAACGCAATCGTCATCTGCCGAAAGCGCTTCGACCTCAAAGTCTCCATGTTCCGAGGAGTGAGAACCAAGCACGTGGCGTTTCCAATCTCTAAGTGAGAGCTTCTGGATTTGACCTTTCAATGGCCTTTCAGGCGCCGTCGACAAGGAATTCACCGTGCAATGAGGGAGGATTCGAAGACCGTCGCTAAAATCGATTTCACCTGTCACTCGGTTTATCATTTCACCGATCCTCATGCTCCAATCGTTTGCCCATGCTCACGACATCATCCACCGAGTAACCGAGCCGGCGGTAAAACTCAATCACAGCCTGGTTAGAAGTCCGGATCTGTAGATTGATCTTGGGGCAGCCTGCCTTCCGAAGCAGTCGCTCCGCCTCGACCACAATCCCCCGCGCCAGCCCTCGACGCTGGAATTCAGGAGCAACAGCCAGGTAATTGAGCCAGCCGCGGTGTCCTTCGTAACCAGCCATCACCGTCGCGACCACTTGTCCATCGACTAATCCAACCAGGAACCATTCCGCGTTGACCTTCAGTTTGCGGCAGATATCTCGATGCGGATCGTTCCAGGGGCGAACCAAATCACACTCTTTCCAGAGGGCAATGACGGATGGTTCGTCATCCGTCCGGAAGCACCGGATTTCCATCGGCGGGATGTGCTGTTTCATGACCCGTTAAGAATGCCCCGCCCTTTGCCCCATTCGTAACAAGCGGGTCAGGCGCACGCAGTAAAGGAGAGGGAGAGCGCCGAAAACCCCGAATGAGCAATCGATGAGACGCCAGTAGAGCGGAATGCCGCGCAGGGGACCACAAATCAGCGCCAACGGCAGCACGAGGATGCAGCCGATGAGAGCCACGACATGGCACGCCTTCATGCAATCGTGTCTCGGCCGGAGGTCGGTGAATTGCTTGCACAAAGGGAAGGTGGTCGGACGATCAACGACTGGTTCAAAGAGAGATTCGGCCTGACCGCATGCAATTACCGCGAGGTGGCTCAGGCACTCGCGGGTTACGCAGGACGCTTCAATCCGGACGCCCCGCATCCAACACATCTGTGGTTGGATCTAGATGCCTTCTGCAAATGCTTTCCTGGAGAGGATCAAGCGGTGGCGCGGTTAGTCCAACTTGCCACAACCACTCCCGAAGCAGTGAAAGCAGCTGCCAAATTCGAATACTCGTCGTTTTCCGCTGTCCTTTTCGATTCTAACGACCTTTTACTCCTCCGACCTCTTCTGCAGGTGGGCCGTCGGCACCTGGTCACTTCCTTCGACGGCATCTTCGGGAAATTCGTTCGCGGATTGCCCTATCTCGCAATGGCTGCTGCGGAACAAGCGGGCTTGTCAGGAAACGCTCTACAGGCCGTGCGGGCACCGGTTGGCTACATTTTCGAAGGTTATGCAGCGTGGCTCGCGAGCGAACGCTTCCGGAGCAGCCCGGTCAAGGTAATCAAGAACTACAGAATTAAGGCTGAGCACCTCCCAAAAGATCATACGGACCCTGAACGGGACCTGCTCCTGATTCTCGGAGAGATTGGATTTTGTGTCGAAGTGAAGGCCAAGGTGCCACCTCGTTCGCTCCGCGCAACCGGAGATCTTCATATGGTAGCTGAGCTTCTCGAGGGCTTGAGTCGGCAGGCAGTAACGGCAGCCGATGCGCTGACCAAAGGCTCGTGTTACACTGCGGATGGGACGCACATTCCCAGGCTGAGAAAAGCATATCCGACCGTTTTAGTGTTTGACCACTTCCCAGCACGTTTTCCACTTTCTGACGCCTTCGAAGCAGCGCTGGAAGACCACCTCCAAAGGTCGCTTTTCCGTGACGGACCAGATATCGGCCCGCTTCAGGTGTTTGACATTGATTCCTATGAGGACTGGGACAAGGCATATCGGTTGCCTGAGGAGGCAAATCTGCTTTTTGACGCCCTGAAAGGACGCGCATCAGCACCCTGGCTCAGATATGAGTCTCTGACTGAGCTTCGTAAACAAAAGGACGGGATTCAACCGAGTTGGAGTTCGATTATGGACAAGCTTTGCGACGAATCTGAGGCATTGCTTTGCAGAACCAATAAATGAAAATCACCATTCCTGAACTTTCTCTCGTTGTCCTCATGGGCGCCTCCGGCTCAGGAAAATCGAGTTTTGCTCGCAAGCACTTCAAGCCGACAGAGCTTCTCTCTTCCGACTATTGCCGAGGACTCGTTTCCGATGACGAAAACAACCAGGCGGCTACTAAGGATGCATTTGAGGTGCTGCACTGCATTGCACGCAAGCGGTTGGCGGCCGGAAAACTCACCATTGTGGATGCAACGAACGTGCAAGCTGAATCCCGCAAGCCGCTGGTCGGGTTAGCCAGGGAGTTTCACTGTCTGCCAGTGGCCATCGTCCTCAACCTGCCTGAAAAGCTTTGCCACGAGCGCAACCTGAACCGATCGGATCGGGATTTCGGGCCGCACGTGATCCGGCAACAGGTTCAGCAGTTGCGACGTTCTCTTCGAGGTCTCGAGCGGGAAGGATTTCGCCACGTTTTCGTGCTGAACTCGCTGGAAGAGGTGGACGCTGCCACCATCGAACGGCAGCCGTTGTGGAATAACCTAAGAACCGAGTGCGGGCCCTTCGATATCATTGGCGACGTTCACGGCTGTTACGACGAACTCGTGGCTTTGCTCGCAACACTGGGCTACGAAACCGCAGAGAGCCCTGTAGGAACTGCAATTAAGGCGCCGGACGGCCGCAAGTTGATCTTCCTGGGCGATCTCGTAGATCGAGGGCCGAAGGTGCCGCAGGTCTTGAAGCTGGTAATGCAGGCGGTGGAATCCGGAGTGGCCCTGTCCGTGCCGGGGAACCACGACATGAAGTTGATGCGCAAACTGCGCGGTCGGGATGTTCAGGTAACGCATGGGTTGGCCGAGTCGCTGGCCCAGCTTGAAGCTGAACCTCCTGAATTTCGCGCGAAGGTGGTTGCCTTCATTGATGACCTGGTGAGCCATTACGTTCTGGATGGGGGGAAGCTCGTGGTCGCCCACGCCGGGATGAAGGAATCCATGCAGGGTCGCGGTTCGGGTAAGGTGCGGGATTTTGCACTCTATGGTGAAACCACAGGTGAAACGGACGAGTTTGGTTTGCCGGTTCGGTTCAACTGGGCCGCCGAATACCGCGGCAAAGCAATGGTGGTCTACGGCCACACGCCGGTGCCTGAACCCGAATGGCTGAACCGGACGATCAATATCGACACGGGCTGTGTGTTTGGGGGCAAGCTCACTGCTCTCCGCTATCCGGAGAAGGAGATCGTTTCCGTCCCGGCCAAACAAACCTATTCCCAACCGGCAAAACCCTTCCTTGTCGAGGCTCCAGCTCCGCCGCTGTCTGCGCAGCAGCAACAGGACGATTTGCTCGACATGGAAGATGTCCTCGGAAAACGGATTGTTTCCACCCGTCTTTGCTCGAACGTCACTGTTCGGGAGGAGAACGCAACGGCCGCGCTGGAGGTCATGAGCCGCTTTGCGGCCAATCCCAAGTGGCTGATTTATCTCCCGCCCACGATGTCGCCCTCCGAAACCACCAAGGAACCGGGTTTGCTGGAGCACCCGGCCGAGGCGTTTGCCTACTATCGCCACGAAGGCGTGCCTAAGGTGGTCTGTGAACAAAAGCACATGGGCTCCCGAGCGGTCGTGATCGTGTGCCGAACCGAGGAAGTGGCGCGGAAACGCTTCGGCATCGTCGGCGAAGGGCTGGGCATTTGCTACACCCGGACCGGCCGACGCTTTTTCGACGACAGGACGCTTGAAGCCGAGTTGCTGGATACAGTTCGCTTGGCCATGGAAGGGGCTGGTGTCTGGGAAGAGTTCAATACCGATTGGGCGTGCCTGGACTGCGAACTCATGCCGTGGTCCGCCAAAGCGCAGGCATTGATTAAGGAACAGTATGCCGCGGTCGGCACTGCCGCCCAGGCGTCATTGGCCGGAGTGCTCGAATCTCTGAATCAGGCTTGCGCGAATGGGGCCGAAGTAAACAATTTGCTTAAGCGCCATCAAGAGCGCCAAAAGCTCACGCATGATTACGTGCAAGCCTACCAGCGTTATTGCTGGCCGGTCGGATCGTTGGCTGATCTGAAGTTGGCTCCCTTCCACCTGCTGGCCACGGAAGGTCAGGTGCATGCCGGCAAAGACCACCTCTGGCACATGGAGACCTTGGCCAAATTGTGCGCGGCAGATTCCGGGTTGTTGCTCGCGACTCCTTTCAAGCTCGTAGATGTCATGGATGCTGAAAGCCAGTTGGTCGGGATTCGCTGGTGGGAGGAACTGACCAGTTCCGGAGGCGAGGGTATGGTGGTCAAACCGCTGGATTTCGTGGTGCGGGGTCGGAAGGGATTGGTCCAGCCAGCGGTGAAGTGCCGCGGGCGGGAGTATTTGCGGATCATCTACGGCCCGGAATACACCATACCGGAGAATCTCGAGCGGTTGAGGGCCCGCGGGTTGTCGTCCAAGCGCTCGCTGGCCAGTCGGGAGTTTGCTTTGGGTATCGAGGCGTTGGAGCGCTTTGTCCGCCAGGAACCGCTCCGCCGTGTTCACGAATGCGTGTTCGGGGTATTGGCGCTGGAAAGCGAGCCCGTGGATCCGAGACTTTAGTGATGCGTCGCCAGATATTGCAAAGGCCGAGGAGCATGCCAGGACGACAGGGATCCCGGTCGAGCGACTGCATAAGCCAAAAGTCCGAGAAACCGCGCTCGTTTCATTCGTCAGCAAGACCTCCAGATCAACGGCAAAATTCCATTTAGATGCAGTTACCGGGGAGCTAATCAGCGCCGAATTTTCTGGTCCGGAGTTCACTCCGAAGGGCACCGGCAAGCAATTCTCCAAGAGAGCACAGCGCGTATTGGCGCTCGCGAGTGAAGAATCCAGACGCATGGGGTGCGAGCATGTCGGCAGCGATCACTTATTGCTGGGCTTGGTAGTGGATGGGACAGGTAGCGGGGCCGCGGTGCTGTTGAGTGCTGGGCTTACCGCAGAGGCCGTTCGGCGTCGAATGATGGCAATTGGTTCCACTGCGGAGGTCGCATCAAACGGTTACGGTCCGTCGATGCGCAACATCCTGCGACTCTCTTCGCAGCACGCGGAGACGTTGGGAGATCCGGAAATTGAGCCGGAACATTTTGTCCTCGGTCTGCTGGACAGAGACGACGGACCGGCAATGAGCCTCCTTCGGCATTTCGCCATCGAAATTGAGACGGTTAAGACATCACTGCTTCAGAAGATGTCAGAGAAGACCTCTTGAACATCAGCCCACAAAACCGCCCAGCGAACGGTGTCGGCTCGACCTTTTTACAAAATCCAACATTATCGGTAGGTGGCTCTCGTATTAGGCGTCGACGTTGATACAATCGGGATGAATAGCCTGACACATATTGAAAAACAGAAGCTCGAGCGCGAGTTGCGAATGGACGGCGGCTACGTGCTCGATTTCTCGAATCGGACCTTCGAGGAACTTTTTCGCGACGTCGTGGGTGTGCCGATATATGACACCCGCTACGCTTTGGGTTCGGGCTCAAAAGCCAATCGGATGCGCGCATTCTGGCAAGTTGCGACGGATGATCAGCTTCGGGCGCTCTTCCAAGGCATCCTTGAGGGTTGGGATCTCTACTCGCGCGCACCGATGAGTGAGGCCTCACGCGCCCTTCTCCAGAGGACCATAAAGAAGCTCGGAGGGTGCGTGGCGGCTATGGATGAACCGGAGGATGCGACCGATACCGCAATCGATCCGAAAGCGTCCGAGAGACTAATGTCGGAATTGCTGCGAGTTACAGCACTTGCACCACAAACTCGAGGATATGCCTATGAAGCATTCCTAAAGGACCTTTTTAACGCATATGGGCTCGCTGCTCGCGCATCGTTTCGGCTGACCGGAGAGCAGATCGATGGCAGCTTTGTCCTCCACCATGAAACCTATTTACTGGAGGCAAAATGGCAAAACACGACTGTTGGGGTTGCGGAACTCCACACTTTCGAGGGTAAATTGGGCGAGAAGGCTGCCTGGTCTAGGGGACTTTTCGTGAGCAACAGCGGATTCGCCCCGGACGGACTACAGGCATTTGGACGTGGCAAGCGACTCATTTGCATGGATGGTTTTGATCTGAGTGAAATGCTACGAAGGAGATTATCTTTTGTGAAAGTCGTGGATATGAAGGTGCGAAGAGCCGCCGAAACTGGCAACCCACTCTTATCCGTGCGTGAGCTATTTCCGTGAAAACAAGTCGATCGTGTAGCTGGGCTGCTGTTCGAAAGTTATTTACCAAAACATTCAACCCATGATCTCCAAAAGCCACAAGGGCATTCCTGTCCTGCAAGTCGATAATCTACACACACCTGAATGTGGAGCGCCTCCCACCGTTGATGCCACGGGAAAGTTCGTCAGCTATTTTGAAAACGGATTCGGCGAACAATGGGTGCTGGTTGGTGACAGGGCTTCTGGCAAGGCTGTGATTTACGCTGGCGACTGCCACTGGGGCAAGTCCATGGAGGTTTCGGTTGACCAGCCTTATCCCCGCGCGACCCTGCAGGAACCCGAGAAGATGTGGCTTGTGGTCTGCCTTGCAACAATGGGAAACAAGCGGTTCGATGATGTCTTAAGCCGCTATGATTCCAAGCAGAGGGGGCGTGAGAACTGAGTCGGTTGAGACGGCATCTTTTGGGGGGTAAGCATTTGACGTTTCCTCCATTTTAAATCAGACTACCGCTGTTATGCGCACTTGGTTTCTATAATCCTCTCGCGCAACGGCTGCTTTTTCAGCAGGCCGTTTCCTCGTGATTAAGCTCCGCCTCGGGACATACCCGTGAGCGTGTGCTTCTGCCTTTAAGAAGATTGGGCCCGTCTCCTTCACCTCAGCGGTGTTCCGCTGAGATCGGAGCGACGGCCATTTAACGTCGGCGTCAATACGCTTTGATCTTCTTCCAAAAAGGCCGGGCGGAGTCGTCATCCACAATCATTCAAAGGGCGGCCTGCGGCCGCGGGAGGATGCGATGAACATAACCCCTTTTTTATGCGGTAAGAAGAACGACGAGTTTAGCAAAAGAGAACTAGAACGACAAAAGATCGACATCGAGATTGCGGCAGTTCTCGATCAACTGCAGGACAGACCCGAGCGCCGAGCCGCTTTCGAGCGGCTGTTAAAGTGCGTGCGGTCACATACCGGCTTGCTCAAGCCTGGGGAAGGCAAAGGTGTGGCGGGCTGGGTCAGTCCGGCGTTCCTGGTCCGACGCTTGAGAAATCTCGCTGAGCGCCAGGCCCACTGGATCCGTCCGGCCGAAGAGTGGTGCCCTGACAGCAACAGTCTGAGGCTGGCATTTCGGTCGTTAGCGCAGCACCTCCTGGTCTTTTATCCCGTGCCGGGGTTCATGGATTCCGCTTGGGACCTTGGTTCCGGGCCAGAGGGCTTTCGCCAGCAGGCCTGGTATATCCGGCTGGGTCGCGGCGCGAGCCTCCGCAGCCTGGATATCCCCGTCCCGCTCACCCGTCGAATGGAGCATTTTGTCCGGCGTGCCCCGGACCACTACACTGTTTGGAAAGCGCTTCGGTATGGTGAAGTGCGTGGCCTAGGCGGCAACGAGCGATTGGCCCGTGAGATCGTCATTGGCCTTCTCGGGCGAACCATTCAACAGGCTGAATTCTGGCGCACAGTTCTTCGCTTTTTCGCGAACAATCCCGAGATGCCAATCAGCTATGTAAATCCGATCATCGACTTTATTCAGGCAAATAAGTTTGCTGGCGATGAGGTTTTCACCGGCCAAGGGCCTGAGGCGCGGGTGCCAAGATGGCCGGATTTTTCCATGGACGGGCGAACGCTTAAATCGATGCTGCGACTGGCCGATGCCTGGCATCTGGAACTAGGTCACAAAAAGAATAGCGGCAGCTTTTCCTGGCACCGCTCAGGAATCCCAGGCTACCAGATCGTCGAGAAAGGGGAGGAGCATGACCGTGAATGGAGCATCCAGGAACTCCTTGATAGCGATGCATTACACGCGGACGGCCGGGCAATGCGGCACTGTGTTTACACCTACGCAGATCGATGCCGACGCGGAGAAACAAGCATTTGGTCTTTGCGCTTGCGTGTTGAGGCCGGAGAGAAGCGAATCGCGACGATCGAGGTTAACCCCCACCGCCGCGCTATCGTTCAGGTCCGTGCCAAATGTAACAGCCGACCAGGGGTGCGATCATTGGAAGTCCTTCGCCAATGGGCTGCTCGTGAGAATCTGCAGGTCCACGTCGGACTGTGAGCGCTCATCGGCCTTTCCGGGGAACTCACCTGAATAGCGGATACTCGCGATAGCGACCCTTGGCCGCTGGCACTTCCCCGGAGGCAAGCCATAGTCGGTTACCGTGGAAATCGAAGATAACGCTGTAGATGTTGCACTCCATCAACACCTCAGGATCTGCGAGGATTTGCCTCACTCCACTCAAGTCGGATGCCGACACTTTTGTGAGGAGTTGGTCCAGCTTTGTGGTTCCAAAATTGGTCCCCTGAGCTGCGTTGCACGCTGCGACGAAGCCTCCCTGCAACTGGCGTTCTGCGACCCTGCCCTGAATACGTTCAAAAACGCTGCCCCTGCCGGACTTGGCATCGGAGACGGTAATGATGAAAGGCATCCCCTGTGGTGCGTTTAGCAGGTTGGTTCGCGCCGCTTCCAGCGAATCGCACGTTTCTGCGATCCTTCTGAGCATGATAAAGACCGGCTCATTGGTCCCACCCTTCCCCCAGCCCAGTTGGTTGAAAGACAACGCCAAACCCTTCTCATTCACGATGTCCAGCGCGCCGATCATTCCGGGAAATCCAACGCTCACTGTGGCAAACCGCCCATCAGTGGGATTGCGGCGCACGATGCAAGTGGCCCATCGGCCGAAACCGCCCAAGTTGTCCCAGTCCAGGTTGTGCGCGTGGAACACGGTGTTGCTGTGGGATAACACCACACTCCGGCACCCGGCCCGTGCCCTCCCGAGGTCCAGGAAAGTGTTCCCGAACGCAAGTGCGCCCACCGGAATTCGTGCAGCGACTGCGGTGGCGTTCAATTCATTCCGGTATTCAGGGGGCCAGTTCGACAGACTCCGAAGTGCGGCTGCTCTGCTTCCCTCAATCAACTTCGGGCTCCCCTGGCAAACAACCCGATCCAGGTAGAAGCGGGTCACCAAATGCATCGGCGTCCGGAGCTTCCGACCATAACCGGTGCCCAATTCCCGGCTGTCGCCGGCCAAGGCCACTTGGATGGGAGAAGGTTTATACCAGATCACTCCCAAAACGACTCCCGTCATGAGCACGACAAGGAGGAGACCGGCGTAAACAACCCGACGGGTCCAGTTTGCCAACCTGCTCTTGTCTGGTGCTCTTGTCATGTCTCTAGCTTTGACAGTCCATTATGATCAGCGTGTTGTAGAGAAAGCGAGCCATTGCAGAAGGGGAGGTTACCAATGGTAGAGGGAGCGATTGAACGATTTGCTGGACAAGCACGTCAGATACTTTGTAATACAAAGTGAGCGCAGAACATGACGCCTAAAGAAAAATGCGGATTCTAACCAAAGCACTTTGGAGGAACCGGTATGATTCGTAAACTGATCTGCGTCGATTCGGTGGCCATGGTTGTGTTGGCAACCTGTTTGTTCATTTACCCGCCGGCTCGAGCTGTCTTGGATATTCGTGATCCAGCGTTGCGTGAGCCGGGAACGCCCAAGGCGGCATGGAGGCTGTTCAAAAACCTGACGCCTCGTTATGCCGAATGGGCAAAAGGGCGAGTCGCCAGGGGACAAGCGGAGGGACTTTCCACAGCCGACATTTCCGGAACCGAATGGCCGCTGTTTGGCTCTGTGTTCTACCTTTGGGGAGTCGAGAACCTTCAATCCACATGGGACGCCGGCGATCACAGTGCCGGTGATGAGCCGAAAGCATTTGCGAAAGATGCGATCATCGCTGCCTCGGAGTTGGTCATCGATCCCAAGCACGCGTCCTGGGTAAAGAAGCATTGGGGTGACGATTATCTGCACCGGGAGAACGTCTTTTACCGAATGCTCGTGATCGCCGCCCTGACCAGCAGGGAAAAACTGCTTCACGACGGGGCCCACCTGGACCTGCTTCGGGACCAGGTCGAGACGTTCGCCAATGAATTGGACGCGTCCAAGTCCGGACTCCTCGACGACTACCCAGGAGAGTGTTACCCGGGGGATGTTATGGCTGCCCTGATGTGCATTAAACGGGCCGACGCCGTTCTAGGCACCAACCACTCCAAGTTCCTCAACCGGGCATTGCGCGGGTTCACGGGAACTCGGGCGACCCGGCACCAATTACCGCCATATTCAGCAAGCGCCAGCAACGGGTTTCCGACATCCGAAGCGCGTGGTTGCGCTAATTCCTATATGGCCCTGACTTCTCCTGAGATCTGGCCAGCACAGGCAAAACAATGGTATGCGATTTACGACAAGCTTTTCTGGCAAGAGCGCATTACGGCTGTCGGTTACCGCGAATACCCGAAAGACGTTCCTCATTCCGAGTGGACAATGGATGTGGACGCCGGCCCGGTAGTGGCTGGTCATGGTGTCGCAGCCAGCGCATTTGGCGTTGGCGCGGCACGCAAGAACGGGCGGTTCGACAGAGCATACCCGCTTGCTGCGGAGATGTTGGCCACCGTCGGGGAACTTCCGAACGGCGTCCTGGCCATGCCGCGACTACTTTCTAATCTGAGCGATGCACCCATGCTCGGAGAAGCGGCAATTCTTTGGCAGTTGAGCATCCAACCCGAGAAGGGGTTTCCACTGAAGACCGGTGGCAGCATTCCAGCATACGTTTATATCGTGCTGATTAGCGCATTTGTATTCGGGACTTGGCGTATCGTGGTAGCCATTTACAACTTCCGTGAGGCGCGACGCGGACCAGAACCCGAAGTTTGGACCCCGAAAGTGCAACTCCTCGCCTGGGTATTGTTGGTTCTCGGCTCGGCTGTGAGCTTCGGGCTCGGACACTGTCTAAGTGGTATGGCGATGCTGGTGGTCGCGGTGATGCTGCCCGTGACAAAGCGCAAGAGGGCACCAAGGGGCGTTGAAGATTGGCCTGACGCCGACCCCGGCCCTATGGCTGCCCAAGTTTCTGCAGATGGAAATCCCCCGAAAACTGTATGAACTCCAAGCTTAAGCTGCGCCTCCTGAACGCTGGCGTGGGTGTGCTCGCGTTCGTTCTAGCTCTGGCCATTTGGCTGCCCTGCCTGCACTTCTTTTTCCGCAAGCCTGTCGCAGACTTTTACCAAGAGAACGGGATTTCACCCAAGGCCAGGCAATTGGCGACCCGCCATCTGCAGCTTTGGACCGACCCGGCGCAGCGGCAGGCCGAACTCAAAAAGATGCGCGGCAGCAATGCCGAATGGGATTTCATGGGCCGCAGCTTTCTGGTGTGGTCCCTCGCAAACATGCGCCTGCGCGAGCCGCAGACGAAAGCGCAATACCTGCCAGTGATGGATCAGATCATCCAGGAAACTGTCAAAATCGAGCAGCAGGACGGAATCTACGCATTCCTGATGCCTTATGCGAAAGCGCGACCTTACCGCATCAAGCCAGCACGCAGCCTGTTTATTGATGGCGAGATCGCGTTAATGATGGCTGCCCGCCGTATGCTCCAGGAGGAACCTGCCTATAAGCAGCCCATGACCGAACGGTTAACTGCGATTGAGGAGCGGTGGCGCGCCAACCCCATCATGGCAGCAGAAAGCTACCCGGACGAATGCTGGACCTTTGACCACGCGGTTGCGCTCGCCGCGTTCAAGCTCGCCGACCGCCTTGATGGAACAGATCATTCTGCGCTCTGCAAGCGCTGGGTGGGAATCGCGAAGGAAAAGCTGGTCCACAAAGAAACCGGGCTGCTGGTCTCCAGCTTTGAAACCGACGGCACCCAATTAGATGGGCCAGAAGGCTCGACGATCTGGATGGTTGTGCATTGCCTTCAGGTCGTCGACGAGCCGTTCGCACAAGACCAATACGAACGCACACGCAAGGAGCTTGGCCGTGTGGTCCTCGGTTTTGGCTACGGCGCGGAGTGGCCGGCGTCCTGGCAAGGACCGCGTGATATCGACTCCGGCATGGTAATCCCGGTTTTTGAGGTGAGCGCCGGTTCCAGTGGTATGGCGTTTATGGCCGCTTCGACATTCCACGACTGGAAGTTTCTCACCGCGCTCAACGCCACGCTCGACATGGCAGCCTTTCCCTCACGTAACCACGGCCAGTTGAAATACTGCGCCAGCAACCAGGTCGGAGACGCGGCTCTCCTCTACGCCAGCGTGCTCGGACCACTTTGGGAAAGGACCAGGAAATGAAGACGCTTTTTGGTCTATGGCGCCGTGTCTGGAAGGCAGACGCGTTCTCGCCCACCGCGTTCGTGGCGCGGGCGGGCATCATCGCCGTGTGCTATTGCCTTTCTGAACTCGCAGGCCTGCGCGAATACACCACATTCTTGAGTGGCACCTCCGCCAACCTCAACATGAGCTGGCAGACCGCGGCCACCTTGGGGTTAATTCACCTGCTGCTCTATGTGGCGTTCATCCTCTTGGTGCCGGTTTCCCTGCTCACTGCCGGTTTGCTTCTGCTCCGGGACAGATGGGGCAACCGAACTCACGCCATGGATAAAACTGCAAACCCGGCAACAAACTTGGTAGACTCGAAAGCGTGATATGCACCTTCGCCTCTTAAGAGTTTTCCTCGGTTTTGCAGCATTTGCGTGGGGAATTTCGGTGGTGGGGGTCTTTCTGAGTTGGTCTGCCGCAGCGGAAGCCCTTTACGGGCTCGGCGCCCAGCCAATCGCCTACGACCGCATGGTCGACTATTGGCTCCGGATGGCGTCCGGCGCCTTTGCCCTCGTTGGCTGTTGGTATTTGGTGCTCATGCTCTGGCCACGTAAGTTCGCGGCGGCCATTCCCTGGTTCGGCGCCCTGATGCTGGTTGAGGGCTGCATCCTACTTTTCCATGGAATGAGACTCTCATTGCCGCCGTTTCCTTTTTACGGCGATACCGCTGCCTGT
The DNA here is from genome assembly GCA_002298785.1 of Verrucomicrobia subdivision 3 bacterium UBA693. Taxonomy (GTDB): domain Bacteria; phylum Verrucomicrobiota; class Verrucomicrobiia; order Limisphaerales; family UBA8199; genus UBA693. The sequence continues at coordinate 12,200 of DBMR01000059.1, read as the reverse complement.
TTTCTCGGTGGCGCGGGCATTTTGTATTTTTCGAGGTGCGTAAGGAACCCTGCGGCGACCCCAAGTGTCACTTGATCCAAATAGACCTGTGCGCATAAGAAAATCAATCCGTTGGTGGATGATCGCGCTCGCGGTATTGATTGGAACGCCAATCCTCTACTACAACTTCATCTTCGATTGGCAGGGGCGGCCTTTTTGCCACAAACAGATCATGCTTGGGCTGCTCACCTGGACTCACGATGGACCAACGAAAGTCCTGCCCAATGTGAACGGAACGAGTCGGGATTCCATTCTGGCTTTCAAGGAAGAAATGGCAGGGACAAATTGGGCGCAGCACTACAGATATGTCCCTGGACTCCGAGAGGACGACCCAGGGGACCTCGTTCTGCTCTACTTGGATCAGCCCACCCGATGGATTTGGCACGGGTCGCCGCCAACCGTGTTTCGAAAAAAAGCGTGGATTCTCGTCCGGGTGGACTTTTCAGGACCTGGTGAATGCAGCGAGCGAGTATCTACTCAGGAGTTCACGCGAAGACTACAAGGGACCTTGGATTTCATCCGCACTAACGAGCGACCGAATTGGCAAACAATCGTTGCCGAGCACGAGAGATTCCTAAAGAGTGTTAAACGTGAAGCCGATTAGGCGAATTGCCGGGATCCGGTGGCCTTTGGTTGTAGCGTTCGGCGGCCTGCTTCTGCTCTTGGTGGGGAGTGCCCCGCTGCCTGAGCAGGCTGACCGGGCAATGACGCCTGAGGCAAAAGCGGTCGTCGAGGCAAACTCAGCCTTCGCGCTGGGGCTTTTTGCCCAGCTCGGAAAGCCGGATGAGAACCAGATACTCTCGCCCTTCAGCGTTTCCTCTGCTTTAGCCATGGCCTACACCGGGGCTCGAGGAAACACCGAGAAGCAAATGGCCCAGGCACTGCACTTCCCAACGAACCGACCGGCCTTGGCTTCAGGCATGGCAGCACTCTCGGCCTCCTTTACGAACCTCACAAGTGAGCAGTGTGAGCTGAGCGTAGCCAACGCACTGTGGCCTCAAGTCGGATATCAATTCATACCCCAGTTCTTGGACCTGTGCCGGAACAACTACCGTGCGGTTCCGGATTTCGTTGATTTCCAAGCTAACTCCGAGGCCGCTCGCCTGCGAATCAATGTCTGGGCGGAGCGGTCAACCAAGGGGAAAATAAAGGGCTTGTTCGCTTCTGGTTCGCTAACTGCAGACACGCGGTTAGTTATCGCAAATGCGATCTATTTCAAGGGCAAGTGGGCCAGTTGCTTTGAGAAGGGTAAAACCCACGCAAAGCCATTTTGGGTAGTCCCTGAAAAGGCCGTGGAGGTGCCCATGATGAGGCAGAAATCAACGTTTCTGCACCTCGTGGACGGCGATACTCAGATCGTGGAAATGCCATATCGAGGCGAAGGCGTTTCAATGCTCCTGCTCCTGCCGAAAACCCGAGACGGCCTGGCGGGCCTGGAGGCGCGCTTAAATCTGGAAAACCTGACCAATTGGATCCACCACCTGCGCCCGGCGGAAGTGGATATCCTCTTACCGCGATTCAAAATCAATTCTCGATTTTCGCTCGCTTCAACCCTTGCTGGAATGGGCATGCGGGATGCCTTTGATCAAGCCCGTGCTGATTTCTCCGGGATGACCGCTCAACGGCCTCTTTTCATCAACTTGGTCGAGCACGCTGCCCTGGTTGAAGTTGACGAGGAAGGCACTGTCGCTGCCGCTGCGACAGGAGTTTCGTTCGGATGTGCCCAGCGGCCTCCGCCGGCCACTTTTCAGGCTGACCACCCCTTCGTTTTTCTGATTTTCGACAGGCCGACGCGCACGGTGCTGTTTATTGGAAAGGTCACAAACCCGAGCGCCTCAGCATGAGCGCGTCCGCAACCTTGGTAGTGGGTCGGCGCGACTAATTGTGGTTGTCGGTTTTGATAAGAATGAGACGGAAATGGGTCAAACGGGTAGCATTGGTGTGTGGGCTGGTGATCCTCGCCTGTCTGGGCCTTTTTCACCACCGTTTTGGCATCTCGAGGATCGCACACCAACGACCCTACAGGTGGGACCAGTATCTGTTCCCTGAAAAACGATTTGCCAATGAACCGATCTCAAACGTCGTGAGCTATGTAAATGAGTCTGTCCGGAGCTTGAGCAAAGGCGCGGTGCCACAGGCTGTATTTCTCGATACAGCACCGACGAGAATCTCGAAATTAGCACCCACTCCTGAAATTGAGCGCCAAATGGACGAGATGATCTTGGCCTTTCGGCAGCACGAGCAAGAGCTTGAGAAGAAAGCCGCGGAGGGGTTCGAAACCGGGCTTTATACCGGAGTCGTCGGAGGTGGTCATTCCCTCGGCTGTATTATTTCCGACCTCGCTTCCAATGCGGGGCTTGGTTATGAGGAAAAGCCCGATGGCATCCACTTGAGGCGCGAACCACATGCATTCGAATGTCGCGCCTATGCTATTTCGAAAGCCCTGGTTGCCTGGATGGAGCAGAAACGGAAGGCGAACGACCTTCACGTGGATGCCGAACCGATCGTTTCGGCTCTCGCCCAGGCGACCGGCATCCATTCCTGGAGCATAATGGTTCCCGACGGACCGAATAGCGCTACAGGCGAGTTCAGGTTCAACAAGGTGTTTCGACACCTGCCCGAGGCCAACCTCATCCTGGCGTTAGCAACACCAGAAGAACACTCAAATGCCGTCGTGCGGCTCAAAGCCGACGGACTTTGGGCTGAACTAGGGGCTGACCAACGGAAGTGAACATCCTCGCCTTATGAAACCCGCGGCGTTCAATTTCCCGATGAAAGTTCTTCTTTTTCTGTTCTGTGTATCACCACTGGTGGGGAAGGACTTCAGCATCCGAATTGTCGATGGCCTGGGCAGGCCAGTGCCGGACGTCGTCGTGGACGTGCATTGGCTCAAGAAAGCGAAGGACGGAGAAGTCCAAAAAGCGGCATTGGCAACAGTCAAGACGGACCAAAAAGGGGTTGCCGCCGGAACGTATGACGAGAAAGCCATTCCGGCGGACGAGTCCACGTGGGTTGAGTTGAGTAAAGCGGGCTATAGCGGTTACACAAGTGACCGTTTGGAGAAGGAGTTCGTGCTCAAAAGAGAGTTCAAGGCGGCGGATTTGGACCGAATCGCGAAACTGGGAGAGGCTGACCGCCTGCGTGAGTTGGAAGAGCTTTTGGCAGGCGACTTGGAAGGGGAAGAACTCGAAACCAAGGTGTTCTTGAACGATAATTTTTTCAGACCGCCCCTACGCCGCCTTTTGAACAATCCGAAGATTGCTGCTCAGGCCTCTGCGCTGTTGTCCTTCATCGGTGTTCCTGAGGATCTCCGGGTAATTGTCGAAAAAGCGCCGGCACCAAAGAAAGAGCTATTTCAAGACAGGTGGGCTTACAGTGTTGTAACAGCCCTCTTGTCACCGACTACTGAAAAGGATTGGTCGTTCCTGAGAAGCTGTGCCTTAAATGAATACGATGATTTGTGGGTGGATGCCGGTGCGATACAGACCCTCAAACTGATCGCTTCGCCGAAAAGCCGCGCAATCCTGGAACAAATACCAACAAAGAACCCAGACCGCTCAGATGAAGCCAAGGCAGCCATTGATTACATAAACTCAAAGCCCGCAGTATTATCGGATCGCAGTCTGACGAATGTAGCCGAAAGGGTCGCCAAAGCCGTCAAAATCGGTTCCTGGAAGGGCAACAAGCCCCCGACCTTCAACTCCAGCGGCGATAAAGCCCTGGTCCAATGCGAGTTTCGCGCGGGGAGAGATCTTCTGGTTTATACGGCAACCTTCCATAAGGTTGGCGAGGCGTGGGCGCTGCGCGGAATCCGTGAGACGATGCAGGCCTTGCTGGCCAAAGATGCTGATTCAGATGAGAGCGGCAAAAAATAAAGAACCGTTGATGGGGGATGTCGGGCGCGCATCGCTTGGTATCCTCGCACGTGCGCTTATCGCTTCTCTCTGCCTGTTGACTTCTTGTAACGCAGATCCCAGCGGATTGTCTTCTAAGGCGCTGGCGGATTTTGAGTGGTTCAGCACGCTCGGCTTTGCTGATTTAAAGGGGTGCCCGTGTGTGCGCCTTGAAAACGGTGGCTCGTGGACGGCGAAAGGCGAGCCCGTAAGGATTGAGCACATTACCGCGTTCGTGATCGCAACGAATGCCGGAACCTTGAAGCTTTTCACAGCCGATTTTTCCGACTCCAGTGTGACGAACGCCTCTTTGCCCAAGGAAAGAATGAACAGCCGAGCCTTCGAGTGGGTTGACCTGCGAGAACAAGCCAAAGCCCAAATACAGGCGATCCAAAGCCGACCTCCTAAGGAGGACGATCCCTTTCGCCACTTCCATCCAACATCAGAAGAAAGAGCAGAGGTTTTCGTTTTGGCATGGGCATGTTGGCGGCAAGGAATGCTCCAGGAAGCACAGCGGCTTTACGATGAGGCTCAGAAACTCCCAGCTCGCATTCATGGCCATGAGCACACCCTGACCTTTCGAGGGGCTCTGGAGCAAGATATTGGGCATAACATGATGTGGCGGGCTATCCAGGGCTTGGGCGATCCGTCGGTGAGCCGAACGGAAATTCTGAGGCAGCTCGAAACCATTCTGCGGAACTACCCACACAGCAGGCACTGCGAGCGCGCCAGAAAAACCGCTCAGGTGCTAAGGCGCATGATCGCCGAGGATCAGGCTCATGCTGCCCTTAGCCCGGCAGACCTAGCGCGGGCGCGAGTCGAAGAGCAAGTTCGCGAGTTGATCTATCAACTGCGGGACCAGAATGGGCATCAGATAATGACCCCAGGACGCTGCGACATATTCTTCTCATGGAGTGGTGCTACAAATACGGCGGCTCATCAGCTGGTCCGGTTGAGCTATCCAGCGGTGCCTCAACTCATCGCAGTCCTGGACTCGGACACCTTGACCCGTGCACTAGGTGCCATCCGCTTCACTCAAGACCCGGATTTTGTTCTCACAGTGGGTGATTGCGCGGAGGCGATCCTTCAGAGGATCACTGGCAAATCCTTCTTCGGCAGCCGATCCGGTGGTGATTACCTGTCCAACACTTACATGTCGGCTGCCGGGAAGGGCCCGGCGGCCAGGAAAAGTGCAGAGGCTTGGTGGGCCGATTTCCAAAAGAAAGGTGAGAAGCAGGCGCTCGTCGACGCAATTGCCAGCGGCGGGCCTGATACACCGTCGCAGGCTGAGCTGCTCACCCAGCGCTACCCGGATGTGGCCATGGCAGCCCTCGTTCGCGGGGCAAAGGCGGCAACCAACGGCTCCGTGCGTGCTGGCCTCGTCGATCAGATCGGCAAAATGGGAAACCCCTCAGGTCTGGATTTCTTGAGAGATGAACTCGTGCATAGCCCCCTGCTGGAATCGCGGGTCGCCGCTGCTTTTGCGCTTCGCACGCTGGAACACGAGACAGCCGTTGCTGCTATGATTAATGAATGGCGGCAGAAGCCCGAAAACACCGGGGAGAACGAATACGTGTGGAATCAGGTCACCGAATTCCTATCGGGATGCGACTCCATTGAAGCCATTACTGCTTTGACCGCCGATATCGGACAGCGGAGTCCTAGAGCCAAATACGAGGTTGTCCTGGCTTTAGGCGACACCAACCGATGGTCCAGGCGGCACGAATCTGAACCTCCTTCTCCCAAAACGCTCCAGGCCATGGAACAGGCCCTGACGGGTCTTTTGGTGGATACAACCGAATGCTTTAACACGTCTTTCTCGCGCAATGACAAAGGCCTGAGCGACCCTCGAATCTGCGACTTGGCGGCCTGGTTTCTTTCTGATCGCTGGCCAGACCGCTATTCCTTCGACGTTGAGGGATCGCTGGAGAATCGCAACCGCCAACGATTATCGAACCTAAATGCATGGCGAACGGCCCACAACTTGCCTGCCGTGGCGGTTCCAGCTTCGAAATCCATCATGGAACGCCCGAAGGTTGCCAGGTCCAATTCGACGGTTGTCACATCCGTGGAATGGTCTGAGGACAGTGCGGAGCCACGTTCGGCTTTTGCCGCCCGGATTTCGGCAATGAAGAACCAACGCTTCGATGCAAAGCACTTCGTGGAGGTTCTGACAAGCTTCGCCTCGCACCCAGAGCCGAACGCGATGGGGTTGGATTTAAAGGCTTTCAGAGATGGAGACTTAACCGGGGTGCGTCTGGTTGCGAGGCTTATTCCCGGGACACCCCCAAGCCCAGATGGGTCTATTGGCTGGGATGTGAGCCGCCATGTGGAGCTGGGCGGCAAATCAATCCAGGGCAGCCTTGGAGGCGGAGGGCTGGATTCCTATACAACGGCTGGCGATTGGGAGGATCTTGCGTCAGGCATCAAGAAAGCAGTTTCAAGTCTGCCAGAAACGCCTTTTGAGATCAGTGCACGGATCGTTGGGGCTGGAGGAACACGCATCACCAGACCCGGGAAATGACCATCGGCCACGGGAAAAGACATGAAGCCTCCAATTGACCTGCAAAAGGCTCCCAGCAAAAAGCCCGTGTTAACACGCCGATTGCTGTGGTTGCTTTGGGCGATGGCTATTGCTCTTCTTATCGCCGATTGTCTCATCCCCGTCAGCAGCTTTGCCACCCGATCGGTCGGCATCGCTCTTGTGCTTGTGTCGTGGCTCGGGCTAATTTTCCTGACATGGCGACGACGCTGGGTCCGGCTCGGGTTGCTGGCATTCACCGGCCTGTCGGCTTGTTTTCTAGTCGCGCCCTCCCCAGCTCGGATGGCCCCGCCGACTCTGCGTCAGGATTTTCTTGTCGGACTGCGGCGCTACCAGGGCGTGACCTATTACTGGGGTGGCGAAAGCTTTAAGGGCATCGATTGCTCCGGCCTAATTCGTCGAGGCCTTATCGACTCCGCTTTTTCCAAAGGTATTCGGTCGCTTAATCCCGGACTGGTTCGTTTTGCCCTCTGGCTTTGGTGGCATGACTGCACGGCCAGTGATCTCGGCGAGGAATACCGCCACATGACAGTTCATGTTCTCGATACGCCGAGCGTGAATCAATTAGATCGCTCGCGCATTTTGCCGGGCGACCTAGCTGTGACTGCCAGCGGCGTTCACATTATGGCTTACCTTGGTGGCAATACATGGATCGAGGCTGATCCTGGCGCCGGGAGGGTCATAACGGTACCGACGCCATGCGAGACAAATGTTTGGTTCCGTGAGCCCATGAAAATTATGCGTTGGGGCATCTTTCAGCCTTGAGGTCTCAATGAGTCTGCTTTATCCACGTCTCAGCCGCAGATGGCTGCCTGCCATGATCAGGTATGCTGTCATCGGTTCTCTTTTCGCAGGCGTCTATGGCATTCTCCACGACCAAATCACCTACTCCATATCACCGGAATATTTTACCAGGTTTAAATTCACGCAGTTCCAATACGCCGATCTTGGCTTTCCACACCGAGTGTTTGTGGGAGAAATCGGCTTTCTGGCGACCTGGTGGGTCGGTTTTGTTGCGGGATGGTTCATTGCAAGAGTGGTCGTTCCAAAATACCCCCCTCATGATGCAGTTCGATATTTGGTTCAATCCTTCGTTATCATCACCACGTTCGCGCTGACTGCAGCAATGATCGGCTATCTGGTCGGGCTCCAACGGCGATCAAACCCAGACTTCTCCTATTGGCAAGGGTTTGCCGTTAGTCACGGCGTTCAGGGTTGGCCAGCCTTCGTTCACGTGGCCTACATTCACAACGCAGGTTACATCGGTGCCTTCGCAGGCCTGATTGTCGCGATTTGGCGGCTTAAGCGAATGAAGGGAAACCCTGATCAACTCGTCAAACCAATACCCCGATTCAGCGGATGGGCAACCCAGCAATAGAGACCAGGCAGGCCAATTCGCCCTCTATAAACGTAGTGGGCGCGAATAATCGAATAGTTGTGGGGGTTGTCGGGCTTGGGTTTGGCTGGGGGCAAAACCACTTGATTGGAATTCAACAGCACGCAAAGGAAAACAACGTCATCGTAGGGGCAGCGTGCGATGTCTTCGACCTGCGCCGAGCCTGGGCGCTGAAGTCGGCTGGCCTTAAAGAAGCCGACGTCTACTTGGACTACAGGCGAATGTTGGATCGGCAGGACATTGATGCTGTGCTGGTGGCGACCCACGATCCGCTTCACGCACAAATCTCACTAGATTCGCTGGATGCGGGCAAACACGTGTATTGCGAACGCCCCTTGTCACGGTATTTGGGGGAAGCTTTCCAGGTTTTTGACAAGGTCAAAAGCAGCAGAAAAGTATTTCAGCTCGGAGAACAGAGTTGTTCAGCCGGGGGATGGCGCAAAAGTGCTGAACTGGTGAACGAGGGCAAGATTGGCACGCTTGTTTGGGGGCAGGCTGATTATTGCAGGAATGGCGGACCTGGCTGCGATGGTTGTTTCCTGATCTCGAAAGAGGCTAGTCCAGCTACTGTAGCTTGGAAAAACTGGCTTGGCCCTTTGAAGGAGCGGCCCTTCAATGCGACGCATTTTCATCAGTGGCGGTTGTATGAGGACTACTCAGCCGGGCTGCTCGCGACGGCTGCAGCTCATCGGCTGCATCCGCACATGCTGGCCTCAGGAAATCCGCAATTCCCCCAACGTGTAACGTGCATCTCGTCGCATCATCTCCCGGACAATCCTTACTGGCCTAAAGCCGTGGGCAGGCAGGTGCCTGCCCACGTTGAATTGATGGCGGAGTTCCCTGCAGGCTACCTGCTATCCGTGACGTGCAGCTGGCTCAACGCAAAAAATCCCGCTCCGGCCCTTTATGGTCACAAGGCTACCCTGACCATTGGCGGCAGTGGCGAGCGGGTTGAGCTCCTGCCTGAGAAGGCATTTGCGGACACCGTGGCGCCAGAAAGCTTCATGAGGCTCCATGCGGAAGATGTTCGCGAGCACGAAAGGAATTGGTTTGATTGCATTCGGTCCGGAAGGCGACCCAACGCCGACGTTGAGCTATCCATTCGGGCCCAGGTGGTGCTTTCGCTGGCTGAAATGTCGGACCGGCTCAACACCACTTGTCTTTTCGATGAAACGACACGCAAAGTAACCGATGGTTTCGGGCGAGAGATCATCCCGTTTTCCTACGGCAGTGCCGGTTCCATATGAAACCGAGCTGGAGGATCGCCATTTTCTCAGGGACCAGGGGGCTTCTCCAAGCCGCCTTGTTCTTCTATGCCAATTTCTGTGCCACTGCTTCCTTCGATTTCCCCAGAGTTGTCAATCCCTACACGAACGCCTCCCCTTCGGGGAAGTTCACCTGCGAGGTCGATCCGACAGACATCTATGGGCGTGGCGACGGGAAATACCGCCTTATCAAAAATGATTCCGTCATCTGGGAAGGCGTAAAACCCTTTACCCTGGTTCAAAGTGCTGTGACGGATGAGGGCGTTGTCGCCGGGTATGGCTACACATATGGAGAAAATGGGTTTTCCGATGGAGGCCACAAAGCGGGAGCGGGTGACTTTGTGGTCGCAATCATCGACCCGACGGGCGGGCTTCGGGTGCACGAAACGGTCTCCCGCCAAGAGAGCCGCTTTCTGCATGACATACCCAATCCCTTGGCGCGTGGCATAATCCTGGATGGTCCCGGCAATCGTTTCATAGTTCGGATGCGCGATCCGGACGTCAACCGATCGAGAGAATCCTGGCAGGTCTATGAGATTTCGTCCGGGAAAGGGCTCGGGAAGTTTGAGTTGTCCGCCGGTGATGGAGGATCAGCCTCCCCCATCCGGGCGGTTCCCATACTAGGAACGCCACTGATTCTGGTGCATTACTGGCGATACGAATCCCCGGACGCGAATGCTCGTTTTGCCCTGCTGGATTCCGCCTTTAAGGAAGTTTGGTCGACTACCTGGCGACGGGACTACAACATTGACGGAAATGAGGCCGCCGAGGACCGATTACGAGACAAAATTTGGGCTGAGGGCGCAATCCTCGACGCCAGCAAAAGTAATCGGTTCACTCTCCATTCTGCTAAGCGCTCAGAGGAGGTTTCCTTTGCCGTTCGAACAGACACGCGCGACGGCAAACGCTGGGCTGTGTCAGAGATCGAAAGGAAGAAGCACCTGTCCGAACCGGATACGGTCGGAAAACCGATTCCGTCCACGGGTAAGGCTCTAAGCGTTTTGGGGAGTTTTTCCCTGGAAAATGCTCAGCCGAGGGAGACGGAGATATTCCGGAACGTGATTGGATTCGGATTTGATGGCACCGGAAGGATTAACGTGCTTCGGCGAGGCAAAAGCGACGACTACACCCTCGCCCTGGTAGAGACGAATGGCACGCTGGTCCGAGATGTCGCTCTACCCAACCCCACAAGGCAGGGCTTACCCCGCCAGGTGAGATTCGCCTGGGCCACGAAGGATCACTGGATTGTTACTTCCTCCGAACTCGGTCCCGAGGGAAAAACTGTAGCCTGGTGGCTGAACGCTCCCGCCGGAAAACTCGAACCTATCTCTGGATTTGCGGCTCCGGACGTCGAGAGTCTGGTGGGAACACCGGATGGGGGGTTCGTTGCTCTGTGCGTGTATCACTACAAATACACAATGGAGGATGAACTCATTGCGTTTGACCACCTTGGGAAGGTGCGATGGACCGTAAAGCAGGACTATCAAAATGAGCGGGCGATCTTTAACCCCAAGGATATCACTCTGACCACCAGCGGTCGACTCGCGGTGTTGGACAATATTCGACACGCCATCCAATATTTCGACCTCAAAGGCGCCTTCCTAAAAAATATCGACTTGGAAAAGGCTTGGGGCAGGAAACCCAATTACCCATCTGAGATTTCCCCTGAAATAGATGGCGGCGTTCTCGTTTATGACTTCCAAGGTTCGCCGCCCATCGTGCGAATGAATTCTGAGGGCAAGGTTGTTTCACAGTTCTTGCTGAAGCATAAGGACGGGCGCGCTATCGATCCAACCTACGGAGTTCGAGTTTCCCCGTCGGGTAGGATTTGGGCCTGTGATGGAGCTTCACTCGTCAGCGTAACAGACGAGGGCATTGCTGAACTGGTGCTGGGCTCCATGCCCGGAAGTGCGACCCTGGGCCGGATCGCCTGCTGGAATGTGGATCAGAAGGGCAAGCTTTATGCCGCCGATGAACGAAGTGGCGAAGTTCACGTTTTTGATGACACAGGAAAGAGGCTCAGGGTCTGCACCCCGCTAAATAACGACTTCACTAAGAAACTCCTCATGGGTGACATCGCAATCAACGAACAAGGTGAGGTGTTTTTGAGTGGTGGAGACAGTTTCCCAGAAAAGCCGACGTATGTTCATTTCGGTCCGGATGGCCAGCGTGTCGGAACGAAGCAGTTCGCATTGGATAACATCAAGGAGCGGTGGTATCCACTGCCAACCAACAATCGCACCTTGGTCGTCGGTTACCATGACGCGTTCATTGTTGATGCCGATGGGAAGGTTCAGAGAAAAATCCAGCGACGCCCCGACGGCATGTGGTTGGAGCACCCGGACTCGGCTTCGGTTGCTCCTGATGGCACCTTCGCAATCGTCAGCGGCGGTTCGCTTCGGGGGACACGTTTCTTCGTGAATTTGTATTCCGCTGAGGGTGACCCCGTTCGAACGGTTGTCCTTCCCGACAATTGCATGTCGCACTGCTTTGCGTATAGCGGGAAGTATCTGGCCACCTGCACGGAATCGGCCATTTGCCTGTTTACTCCTCTGGGAGAACCGGTGCTTTCTTTTGAATATCCTCTGGAGAAGCTGAAGGAGCATTGGTGGACCTGCTACAGCACGAAGAATGGGCATGAACTGTGGATGGTCTCAAAAGGATTGAAAAAGGTCTGCCGACTCCAGTTGCCGTAGGAAACCGTAGCCCATGCAACGTGAACACACCAAAGAATCTGGGCGGCATCCGAGTTTGTTGGTCGACCTCTTGATAATTGTCGTTGCCGGAAGTCTCCTGTTCGCCAGTTCGCAATTTGGACTCGAGGCCGGCCGCCCTGCCACGAAAGGAGCCGCGGCAATCGTAGGTGGCGTTTACATCCTCTTCCTTGGTCTATTATTCCTCCTCAGCTACTTCTTTCCCCGGGGCTGCTTTATCTTCAGCTTTCTCGGCTACCTCTGCCAGGAGAGATCGCATCCACGAGGTCGAAGCATGGCATGGTTCTATTTTGGCCTGAGCCTCTTCTTTGGCTCCGCACTGTTGCTGGTCTGTCAGCGGTCGGTCAAACT
>DBMR01000054.1 GCA_002298785.1 Verrucomicrobia subdivision 3 bacterium UBA693 | reverse complement strand
GCCCTCCACTGACGAACTTGGGTTAGCCGAAAGCATATACCAAAGCGCGTCTACTGTCCCAGGGTAGCGGTCTCAGATCGCGCAGCAATGGATGCAATCGCTCGTGACGACATCCAACGTCTCATGCGACTACCGTTTGACCTGGGGCTTAACCACGAGAACTGGCACTTCATCCAAGAGGTGTGCGTTCGACTTTCTGAGCATCGTGACTGGCGCATCCGGTCGAGCTCCCTTCAAGGCCTGGCGTATGCCGCGGAATTCCATCGACGTCTGGAAAGGAACATCGTCAAGCCCGTTCTCCTGCGTGCATTAAAGGATACAGAGCCGCAGGTTGTTCAAAGAGCGGAAGAAGCGATTGCCTATATCAATCAGTACATGAAATGGCGGATTGGCGGTGCAAAGAGACGGAAATACCTCGAGGCCCGATTTGATAATAGGCTAAGCTCACTGGGCGAACAGCCGCCCGGCAAACCGACAGTCCCGGCGGGGCCGCCACCGGCGAGGTAATTGTTAGATGATTTGCCATGGATAAAATCACGGAAAGCATTTGGATCGGTAATTCTCTCGAAGCAAAGGACCGTGAGTCGCTTCGGCTTGCGGGCATTCGCTCAACGCTGTGCCTGGATGGTTGCATGAAGGGGGAAGAAGCTGAGGAGGTTGGGGTTGACCGCATTTCGGTAGTTGAGTTGATCGATGGTGCTGGGAATCGCCCGGAAGTGTTTCTCCGGGCAGTTCGCCTTCTACGGGAGTTGGCTGCGAAACATCCCCCCGTGCTGGTTCACTGCTACGCGGGACGGAGCCGTTCAGCGGCGGTACTGTGCAAGTTCTTCATGCAGGAGGAGGGCAACAGCTTGAGGGAAGCGATGCGAAGGATCACTTCTAAGCGGAAGGTCGCCATCGCCGCAGGGCTCCAGGACTTACTGTGAGAGCGTCATCGAACCAAAGCATGGAGTGAGCCGGAGCCGCCCATGTCGCTCAGCTACAAATACAACGTTATGGGAGGCTGGCAATCCCTTTGTGTGCCTTGCTCGACTTTTGGCGTTTACGTTGGCAAAGTCCACAAATGCCAGAAGAAACCTCCCAGCGCATGGACAGGCTGGAATCTCACCTCGCGCACATCGAGCATCAGGTCGAACAGTTGAATGGAGTGGTTATCGAGCAGGGGAAATTATTGGACCGGCTCAAAAAGGAAGTTCAGCGGCAATCCACCGCCATGCAGACGCTGGAACTGGAACGTATAAAGTCCAACGCTCAGAAGCCACCGCACTACCAGTAAGAGCTTGGATGCCACACCGATCGAGGGATTGCTGTTGCCGGAGTACGGCGGTCTCGTCAGACTGATCCAATGAACAAGTTGGTGAAGAGCTTGTCGCTGGGTGTCTGCTGTTTAGCGGTCGGTGCCGGGGCGGGGCTGGCTGAGCCCTCATATCAGGGGCACAACCTCTCTTATTGGGCCGGGCAGATTGATCCGCATGTGGCGAGGGTCATCGAGATTAATGGTGTTCCAGTTCCGGAGCCGGCGGAGGAAACAGCCATCCGGCACATCGGTACGAACGCTTTGCCGACGTTGCTGCGCTGGATCGCGCAGAAAGACGAGGCGGATGCCAGGTGTTCTAAACCTTCGCCGGGGATGCGGGCCCAATGGGTCTTCGGGATACTGGGCCACGCGGCGCGGCCCGCCATTCCTCAACTCACAGCGCTCGCGCTGAAATTTCCGGACCGAACTCGCTACGACCGTTGCATCGCAGTGCTTACTGGCCTGGCGCCGGAATCGGTTCCGAGCCTGGATCGGATCCTGGCGAAAGGACCCGATGGGAAACGGTTCAGTGTGTTGGACGCGGTTTCGATTATCGATACGAACTCAGGCGCGATTCTGCTGCCCGGAGTGATCAAGTGCCTGACGGGAAAAAGCGAGAATCTTGGCTGGAAGGCGGCGGATGAGTTGAGCAGATCCGCGCTGCCCGGTGATCTGGTGGTGCCCGCGTTGACGAATGCCTGGCCTGCCGCTTCCACGGCGGGGCGGGGTCGAATTTTCCGGTGCCTGTACTGGTCCAAATATCCAGCGAAGGAGGCCGTGCCGCTGCTGCGGGCGGGGCTCGCGGACCCCGACGCGCAGATCAGGCAAGAGGCGACCTGGGCGTTGCAGCGCATTGCGCCCGAGGTGTTGTCCTGGAAAGGCCACTGATGCGCGATAAAAGCCCGCATGCGGTGGGAGCGAAGTCGGCGGTAGATCGTAGAGGTTTGATTGAGATCGGTGACAGTGAGCGGATGGTGGGCGTTTTTCGTCAAAAACGCGCGCTTGACGATTTCGCGGCAATGACACAGTCTACGGGACGCTGTGACGGCTCAAAAATAGAAGTCAGGCCCTGGGAGAGCAAAAGTGGAATCTCCAGTCACGGCTGTTGAAAAATTATGGGTTCATTAAAGAAACGTCGGAAAGCAAAGATCAACAAGCACAAGCGGCGCAAAAAGCTGCGGGCGCATCGCCATAAGAAGCGCACCTGGCAAAAGTAACCCGACGGAGAATTTCGACCAAGGCGGGCCGTGCGGGAAC
>DBMR01000078.1 GCA_002298785.1 Verrucomicrobia subdivision 3 bacterium UBA693 | reverse complement strand
GCTTTGCCGGAGGTCGCTGACAAGTAGCAAGTATGCTAGCTGCGTGACAATGACTGCGGGAATCGGCACCGGCCAGCTCGCCGAGCTCGTCAAACAAGTTCAAGCAGGCAACAAGGTATTGCTTACTCAGGGCAACAAACCCGTGGCAAAAATCGTTCCCGCACCTCAGGAGACAGCGCAAAGTACCGATCTGCGCATCCGTTCGCTTCGAGGCCTCCGGATCCTGACGCCCGTCATTTCTCAAGCTGATATCGCTGAGGAAATGTTCAGGCGTGAATGACTGGACTTGACTGGAATATTCTGGTCCAGCTCGCCTAGGCCAGCGTCAACTGCGGTCTGATTTCAGGGAAGTTACGGTGCGAGGATCTTCGCTGCCTCGACGATATCGCGGCAGATGAAAATCTCTGGCGGCCGGAGATAATGGAACATCGAGAGAATCTCCATGCCGATGTCCTTCGCAGGATCGGGTATCACCCGAACTACCACCCCGACGTCCTTTTGGTCGCACAGTTCCATGATCTTCCCGATCTCTTTGCCGCACTCGACGCCCATGAAGTCGAGTTGGCTGAGGTCCGTCACCAACCGGAAGTTGGGCTTTAATGGAGCCAATAACAAGGGAAGGTCCTTTCGGCCTTCCTTGAGTTCTTCGGCAGTTACACGTCCAATGTAGCTCAGGTAGAGCACCTGCTTGGACGCATTGACCATGGGTAAAAACATACGAAGGGCAGGTCCGAAGTGGTCAGAGGTTAACCGATGAGGCTTCGCTCATTTTCACGCGTTCAGCTCGCTGACTTGAGAATTGAGCGGTCACAAATCCAGAGCACGTGATCGATCAGCTTGTTATGCGTCTTCGTTGCAGCGTTCATTTGAAGCCGAAACTACGGCTACAGCCCGAAATTTTCAATTACAAGCGCCGAGAGCTTTGCTCACCGGCCCGGGATCACGGGAGACTTTTCTGATCGGCTTAAACCAGGGAATGGTCCTCTGCAGCCCTCTGCCAATGGCCTTGACATCCAACGGCGTTCATCCAAGAGTTTCCCCTAAATAAATCATTCAATCTGCCAATCCCTGGTAACATTTCATGTCTATGAAGAAATCAACGCTTGCCAACTTCAGCCGACGTCAGTTCATCAAAAGCACCGGCGCCGGTTTGGCTCTGTTTAACATTCTGCCCGGGACGGTGGTGCAAGGTGCGGAGCGCATCTCTGCCAACGATAAAGTGAACGTGGCCGGGATCGGGGTCGGCAGCCAGGGAGGCGGAGATATTGGGGCGATGGCAGGAGAAGGTCAAAACATCGTGGCGCTGTGCGACGTGGACGACAACTATGCGGCCAAGACCTTTGAAAAGTATCCGAACGCCAGGAAGTTCAAAGATTACCGCGTGATGTTCGACCAGATGGGGAAGGGGATTGACGCCGTGGTAATCGGCACGCCGGATCATACCCATGCGATCATCGCGATGGAGGCCATGCGCCGAGGGAAGCATGTGTATTGTGAAAAGCCACTGGCTCACAATATTCGCGAGGTGCGGGAACTGATGGCCGCGGCGCGTAAATATAAAGTTGTCACGCAGTTGGGCAACCAGGGGCATTCCAGCGGCACCATTCGGCAGTTGTGCGAATGGGTGTGGGCGGGGGCAATCGGCCAGGTACACACGGTTCATGCCGGATGTGACGCGTTCAAGAACGTCTATTGCCAGCTTTCCAACTTGAGCAAGCTGAATCAGACCTACGATGTTCCAAAAGGATTGGATTACGACCTTTGGGTCGGGCCGGTGCCGTTCCGTCCGTACACTCCCTTTTGGGTGCCCTGGAACTGGCGCGGGTGGATGCCGTTCGGATCAGGTACGGTCGGCGATTGGTATTGTCATGTGATGGATCCCTCTTTTTGGGCGCTCGACCTGGATGCCCCGGTGTCCGTAGTGGCGGAAGTGACCGACTACGAGCCTGCAAAACACGGTTTGACCTATCCGCCAGCGACGAAAATTACTTATGAGTTTCCAGCCAAAGGGAAGCGCGGGCCAGTGAAGGTGGTTTGGCACGATGGAAATAATCCAGTGCCCCGACCAGCGGGATTTTCTGCGGACGACAAAGTTCCCGGGACAGGCGCGGTGTTGTTTGGCGACAAAGGAATGATTGTGCACGGCTCGCACGGCGCCGGCGGCTGTTATCTGACGCCGGAGACCCTGATGGACCAATACTCGGGTAAAAATGCGCCGGCGCAGAAGATTCCGCGGGTGAAGAATCACGCGTGGGATTGGCTCGAAGCGATTCGCACCGGGCGGCAGGCTGGGTCAAATTTTGCCTACGGTGGTCCGTTAACCCAGGCGGCATTGATCGGGGCCATTGCGATTCAGTTCCCCGGCGTAAAGCTCCAATGGAACGATCACAAGATGAAGTTCACCAATCACGATGGTGCGAATGCTCTCGTATCGCCTCCATATCGAAAGGGTTGGAAACTGTAAACCGCCGAATGGCGGTCGCACTGGGTGAAGAGTGTCGGCGTGGGATTTGAGCGAGCATCGGTGCGGCGCTTTCTGCCGGCGCATTGGCAAACTTATCCGGAGCAGGCAGGCTCACTCTGAGGCGGTCGATTTTGAGTGTCTTAAATTCGTCATTGACGGCGCCGCGGGTGCCGGATTAGCTTAGCTCCGTGAATATTGATCGGGCCCTGCTGCTGTTATCGAGCGCGCTGCTGCTTAGCTGCGCGGCAGTTGGGTTTTGATATTCTCACGAATTTTACAAACCCCACTGCCAGCCGGGCGGTGGGGTTTTTGTTTACCCCATGCCGCGGTGGCGAAACCGGAAACTAGAGCCATGTTAAAACAGCCGTCACAAAAGTACAAAGCCTTCACCCCGGTGTCCTTGCCGAACCGGGAGTGGCCGAATCGCACCCTTTCCCAGCCGCCCATCTGGTGCAGCGTGGACCTGAGGGATGGTAATCAGGCCCTGCCGGTGCCGATGAACGTGGGGCAAAAGCTTGAGCTGTTTCAGACCCTTGTAAGAATCGGGTTCAAGGAGATCGAGGTGGGATTTCCTTCGGCATCCAACACAGAGTTCACCTTCAACCGCCGGTTGATCGAGGAAAATCGGGCTCCGGCCGATGTCTGGTTGCAGGTCCTGGTGCAGGCCCGGGAGGATTTAATTGATCGGACGGTCGAATCCCTGGTCGGTGCGAAACGGGCGGTGATTCATCTGTACAATTCGACCTCGCCGGCCCAGCGCCGCGTCGTCTTTGGAATGTCCAAAGCGGAGATATTGAAGGTTGCGGTGCGCGGGGCGCAAATGATCAAGGACCGGCTCCCACGGTTGCGCGGGACGGACGTTCGGCTGCAATATTCTCCCGAGAGTTTCAGCGCCACCGAGGTAGAGTTTGCCCGGGAAGTCTCCGAGGCGGTGATGGAAATCTGGCAGCCGACGCCGGAGCAAAAGATGATTTTAAACTTGCCGGACACGGTGGAAGTGGCCATGCCGAATGTTTACGCGGATCAGATCGAGTGGATTTGCCGTAACATTAAAAACCGGGAGAGCCTGACGATTAGTCTGCACACGCATAACGATCGGTCCACCGGCACAGCGGCGACGGAATTAGGCATGCTGGCCGGGGCTGATCGGGTGGAAGGAACGCTCTTTGGCAACGGCGAGCGGACCGGGAACCTGGACCTGGTGACCGTGGCTTTGAACCTCTACATGCACGGAATCGATCCCGGACTGGATCTTTCCAATCTCAACGAGATTCGGGAGATTTATGAGCGGTGCACCGGCATGACCGTGCCGGCGCGGCATCCGTATGCGGGGGAATTGGTTTTCACCGCTTTCAGCGGTTCGCACCAGGATGCTATCAAGAAGGGATTGGCGGAATGGAATTCAGCCAAGCGCACTCATTGGGATGTGCCCTACCTGACAATCGACCCCAACGACATTGGTCGTCAATACCGCGAGGTCATACGGGTCAACGGCCAATCCGGAAAGGGTGGGGTGGCTTATCTGCTGGAGAGCGAGTTCGGCATTATGCTTCCGAAGGAAATGCAGCGGGAGTTTGGGCCGATAGCTAACGACGAGGTGGACCGGCTCGGTCGTGAGGTAAGCGGTGCGGAACTCAAGGAGATGTTCTGGCGCGAATATATCGACCGATCCAGCCCATGGCAGTTGCAGGGATTTCAGACGGAAAGCAGCAATGGCACCGTGCGTTGCCAGGCGAGGTTATTGCGAAGTGGGGAGTCCATCGTGCTGAAGGGAGAAGGCAACGGTCCGTTGGCAGCATTGGTGCACGGTTTTGGCACCATCGGCGTTCCCCGGTTCGAGATCGCATACTACAGTGAGCACGCTTTGGGCGAGGGGGAAGAAGCCTCGGCCATCGCCTATATACAGGTGAAAGACCGGGAAGGGCGGGCCCGCTGGGGTGCCGGAGTCGATACTAACATCGAGCTGGCTTCGGTGCGAGCGGTGCTGAGTGCGCTGAACCGCATTTGAAACCTGGCGGTGTGGTGATTTTGTGACCGGTGGCGACAGCATAATCGCCACCGGCTGACTCACTTTTGATTTGATCCTCAGGACGGCTTTCCCAGCACTCTTTCGAGCAATTCGTTCATGCGGGTGATCATGGCCCGAGGATCTTCGAGTAGACCGGCGGCGACCCTCGCGTTGTCCAGTAGTTGCTCGGCAACTTTGGTGGCCAATCCGGAATCCACCTGGCGTTGCGCCGCCAGGCGAATGAGAATGGCGTTGCGGGGATTGATTTCCAGGTCCTGCTGCGCATTGGCCGGGCCCTCAGCCCCCTTGCCGGCTGCCTTAAGGATGCGGCGCATCGAGGAGGTCATATACTTGTCACTGTCCACCAGTACCACAGGACTTTCCACCAGGCGCTGCGACACGCGCACTTCGTGAACCTTATCCCCGAGGGTTTCCTTCATCCATTGGGCCAGTGCCTTGGCGTCCGCCTCCGAGAGGGTTTCGCCTGAGGCTGTTTCCAGGCCCAGTTCCGCTTTCTCCGCCGGCTTGAGCGTCTTCGAATCGAAGGTGTGCAGATGTTCCATCACGAATTCATCCCAGGGATCAAACATGAACAGGACTTCCAGCTTTCGCGAACGGAAGACCTCGTAGTAGGGGCTGGCTTCCGCGGCATCGCGGTTGGGAGCCAGCAAGTAGTAAATCTCCTTCTGGTCGGAGCCCATACGTTTGACGTAATCTGACAGCGAGGTCAGTTCGCCCTTGCCGGTGGTCGAGGATTCGTAGCGCAATAATTTGCCGAGCGTTTCCCGGTGCGTGAAATCGGTGGCCACGCCTTCCTTCAGGAAGCGTTGGTATTCGGCGTAAAACTTCTCGTAAGCGGTGGCGTCCTTTTCGGCCTGCTCGGCCAGGAACTTCAGGAATTTGCCGGAGAGCACACGGTTGAGTTTTTGCATCAGCGAGGAATCCTGCATGGACTCGCGGGAGATGTTCAGCGGAAGATCCTCGCTGTCCACTACGCCCTTGAGAAAGCGCAGCCATTCCGGGAATAATCCTTTGGCTTTGGATTGAATCAGCACCTTTCGACAATACAGATGCACTTCCGAATCGACGCGGCCCATCCCCATGGACTCAAAATTATGTGAGGGAACGAACAGGAGCGACTGGATGGAAAGGGGAGCGTCCGAGGTAAAATGCAGTCGGTAGAGTGGCTTCTCGTAGTCGTGCCCCAGGAACTGGTAGAACTCCGAGTATTCCTCTTCTTTGACCTCGGCCTGGGGCCGGCTCCAGATGGCCTGCACGGTGTTGAGGAGCTTGCCATTCAAGTGAATGGGAAACTGAACGAAATTGGAGTAGCGCTTGATGATCTGCTCCAGGGTATCGGCCTTGGCGAACTGCCGGGCGTCCTCCTTGAGCGTGAGCACAATGCGGGTGCCGCGCGGCAGGTCCGACGCCGGTTGCAGGTCGTAACCGTTCGCGCCTTCGCTGGTCCAGATCCAACCGGATTCATCCACCAGGTGGGCGCGGGAGTGCACCGCCACCTTGCTCGCGACCATGAACGCCGAGTAAAAGCCGACGCCGAACTGGCCGATCAGCCGGGCATCCGGTTTCTTTTCCTGCGCCAATTGATTCAGAAACGCCTTGGTACCGGAATGGGCAATGGTTCCAAGGTTCTCGACCAGGTCGCCATGGGTCATGCCCAGGCCCGTGTCTCTGATGGTCACCAGCCCTTGCGTTTCATCGGTCTCGATGTGGATCGCCGGGGTGATGTCGGCTTGATATACCGCGGTTCCGGAGGACTGTAAGAAGCGGAGCTTTTCGCAGGCGTCCGCGGCGTTGGAAATCAATTCCCGGACAAATATCTCTTTATCCGTGTAAAGGGAATGAATGACGATATCCAGAAGTTGTTGGATTTCGGCCTGAAAATGATGCTTTTCGGTTGCGCTCATGTGAATTCAAAAAAATTACGAACAGGGAAGCCCCCTGCGGCGGCCTGACCCCCATGGTCAAGCCCGCCACAGATTTATTACTACGTCGAGAGGAAAAGTCAAAGCCATGTCCCGGCGTGGCGCGGTTTAGCCTAGGCGCAGTTAGCCCTATACAGGGAAAAAATCCTTTGCTAGGCTGCGCTTACCTATGGCACTCGACGACTATTTACTGGAAGCGGAAGAGAAGATGATCAAAACCGAGAACGTGGTGGTCAATGAGTTTGCGGGTGTCCGCACCGGCAAGGCCTCCCCGTCGCTTGTGGAGAACATCATCGTGGAGGTGTATGGATCGCAAATGCGGGTGCGCGAGCTAGCGGGCATCACGACCCCGGAGCCTCGCGCGCTGACGATCCAACCGTGGGATGTCAACTCGCTGCATCCGATCGAGAAGGCCATCCAGAAAAGCAATCTGGGTCTGACCCCATCGATTCAGGGCAAAGCGATTCGCATTTTCTTTCCGGAATTGAGCCAGGAACGCCGGCAGGAGTTCGTGAAGATCATCCGCAAAATGGCCGAGGACGGACGTGTGGCGATTCGCCATGTGCGGCGTGATACGATGGAACAAATCAAGAAGCACGGGCACGACAGTGGCACCACGGAAGACGATGTGAAGCATGCCGAGAAAGAGCTGCAGAAGCTCACGGACGATTACATCGCCAAATTGGATGTGCACCTGGCGACGAAGGAAAAAGAAATCATGACCGTGTGACCCGGTCAGGGTCAGGGACGCGGCACGGGACCACGCAGGGTATTGGTGCGCGGGGTGGCGTATGGAGAAGGGGTCGCCGGGGCTTCGAAACGGATCACGGTCTCGCCGGTGCGCGCGTAGCCTAAACGCTCGCGGATGAGACGTTCCATGGCTTTCTGATCGGAGCCCAACGCCTGAATGGAGGAGAGCAGTTGTTTGCGCGTCTCCTCCGCCTTCTGGGTCTGAGCGTCCAAATCCACAATGCGTTTGCGCATGCGTTCATTGGTCTGGATCAGCGGCAGGTACCAAACGCCCACGCCGAGCAATCCCGCGACGAACAGCAGGAATATCACCAGCCGGGTCAACTTGGTCCAGATACCCAGATCAACTTTCATTCACTTCATTAAATCAAGTCCTGAGACCCCGTCAAACGGAGAAAATTGGCGCAAGCCTACCGAAGTGATTGCATTTTAGTTGTCTCGCGAGGCGCGAGGCGGCAAGTTATAACCTGATGATTAGAGCAGTACTCCTGATTTTTGAGCCGATCGCCACTTGGGAAAAGTTGTTTCGATCCCGACTGGGCATGTTGGCGGCTTTTGGGATCAGTTTTCTTCCCATGCTCCTTTTGGTCGTGGTGCTGGAAGGCTACGGTCTTGTCCGGTGGGGAAGTTGGCAGGCGGAGTTGCAGCGGGTGAAGCAGTTTCCGTTGGGCGAAGCAGTCGTGCTGGAAACCGTCCATTTTCTGTTGATGCTCCTCGTCTGTTTCCTCGGCACGCGGGTGATCAAATCGATGGCCGACACCTTCCACGCCCGGCAGACTTACGCCCAGGCGTTCACCACCGTAGCTTGCAGCTTATTGCCGTTCCTGCTGATTTCGTTCTTGAATGTATTCCCCGCGATTTCCCCTTGGGTGACGTGGTCGGTGGGAATACTGTTCACAGTCCGGGCGTTGTATCACGGAATTCCGCGGATGATGGATCCCGATCCGATTCATGCTTTTGGCCTGTTCTTCGGCAGTGCGCTGGTGATCGCCCTCGCCACTTCTCTGTTGCGCTTTTTCCTCTTTTGGTATGTGCGAGGGAGTGCGCGCGGCTTGGCGGAGAAGTTCTCGGCGCTGGGCGAGAGACTGCCTTTCTAACTCCTGCGGCCAATAGCGGCGTAGTGAGGAGACTCGTGGTTTTGGGTGAACTCAATCCTGCCCGGCAATTGTGAGGGTCGTTTGGGACCTGAAAGATTCGTTTTTGTTGAATAAAATCGCTTATGAGCATGGTATTACAAATCGTAGTTTGTGGCAGCATCGTTCCAGATCCGCTGCAGACGCTGGAGCCGGTAACGACGCCGGCCGGTCCAGGGTTGAAGAATGAAATGATGTTGCCGGCGGTCCTGGATCCTTGGGCAAGCCATGCGTTGTACGAAGCGGCGAACCTTGCCAAACAAAACCCGGGCTCCAAAGTCTGGCTGGTGAGCCTCGGTCCGAAAGCCAAACTCCAACAGGTGATGATGACCGTGGCTCAAAAGGTGCCGTTTGAATTGATCGCGGTGGATGGCCCTGCCGGCGGTTTTACCGAGGCGTCGCAAACCGCCGCCGCGCTGGCGGAGGCTATACAAGCCATCCCCGGCCTGGATAAGTCCCGATTGCTGGTCTTTGGCGGCTGGGAGTCCGCGTCGCGTGGCGCGGGAGTCACCATGCAAATGGTGGGCGAACTTCTGGGAATTCAGGATCAGTTCCAGGGCGTTGATGAGATTAAGTTACAGCCGGACGGTTCCTTTGAAGTCATGGAACGTGTGGAAGGCGGGCGTCATCAGATTTCAAGCTGCGCCGGGGCCCCGGCTTTGCTTGGCTGGGCGACCGGCAATCTCCCGGAACCGAAGAACAACCCTCAAGTCGGCATGCTCAACATGCGCACGGTGGGTCCGGCGCTGCAAAAGGCCAAGCCCTTCAAACCTGCCGCCACGGATGTGACTTTTGTGTCCGTATCGCTGCCCAAGCAGGTGCGAGAGACCAGGATCATTAAAGACAAGACCGCCGATGAAATCGCCCGCGAGCTTGTCGAGTGGATTAAACAATAGCCTTTCAGCCCAGAGAGAAATATGGACCAGATACTTTTTTTGGCGCACACACAAGAAAATGGGCTGCTGCCCGCCTCCGCCCTGGAGGCTTTAACGGCGGCCCTGGCTTTGAAATCAGCCTCTGGCGCGAGTGAACTCGTGGTCGGGTTGGTGGGAGCCAGCGTCCAAGCCGCCGCCGACCAGGTTGCCGGGTGCGGGGCCGCGAGGTTTTTGGGTGTGGCAGGAGCCGAATTCTCAGTGGCACGTTATGCCACGGACGCGATGGCGGCGGAAGCGATCTGCAAGGCGTCAGCGGCTTCGATCGTCGTCGCACCGGGGTCCTCACGCTGGCACCGGGTCCTGCCCGGCGTCGCGCAACGACTTGGGGGAGTGGCGGACACCCATTTGACCGGGCTCAACCCATCTGGAGCGGGCGGCGCGTTGACTGTGGCGCGCTGGTACTACCGGCAACGCATGGAGGCGGTTATCCAGCGGCAACGCCGTCCGTGGTTCTTGTTGATTGATCCGGGCAGCCAACTCGCTTATGTAGGCGCCGTCGGCACCGCTACGGTCGAGTTGCTGCCGGTTCAGCCCGGTGCCGCGCAACTGCGCACCGCATTCAAAGGCTATCGCGAATTGAGCTCGGGCGTGCAGACGATCCGGCCTGAAGCCAAATTGCTTTTCGTGGCCGGGGCGGGCTGGACCAAAAAGCAAGCGGATGGCCAGCCCCACGTAAAGGAGGCGGAGACGTTGATTTTGAGTTTCCTGCAAACCTCCCGGGCGTCACTGGGCAGCAGCAAGTCGCTGGTTGACCTGGGCGGAGAAGGACAGGCGGTGCTGTCGTTTTTGACGCACCTGAACCAAATCGGTCAGACCGGTTCGACCCCGCGCCATCCCAAAGGGCTCTCCACCTGCTGTCATGGCGAAGAACCGCATGCGGTTGGGTGGCGATTCATCAACGAACGTCGCGCGATCAATCTCGATGCCAATTGTGGTTGGGCCAGAGGCAAGGCGGATGTGCTGTATGTGGCGGATGCCTTTGCCGTGATGAACAGAGTAAACGAGCTGTTGGCGGCGAAATAGAAGCAGGGATCAGGACACGTCCAATTTCGTGGTGCCGGTATCCGAGCCGGCACAGCTTGGAGCGCCGGTTAACGGTGGGGATCCAGGCCTAGTCCGCTGCGGGCTTCTCCCAACTCTTGCCCCAGGTAGCCCGAGTCAGTCCTTAAACCTTACGGACGCGATCCGCGAAATCCTCGATCTCTTCGATTTTCTCGAAACCCACATTGAGGATATCCGCCTTGGCTTCCTTTAGCGCGAAGCGCACGGAGGCACTCCGTTTTTCGTCGTCGTCGCGGAGCTTGCCTTCCCCGATAATTTTCATCCCGACAATCGCTTTGCCGTTCGCCTGTAGCTTCTTGATCAACGGGAGCACCTTGTCCGGAGCTGCATCCATGGACAAACCATAAGGATTGATCCGGGCGTGGACTGATTCCACCCAGGGTTCGTTGGCGGCCGCTTCAAGCGCTTCCAGTGAGTGACAGGAAACTCCGAGGGCGCGAATCACACCCTTCTCGCGGAACTTCGAGAGCATATCCATCTGCTTGCGGAGTTCCTCCGGCCATTTCGCTGAAGTCACGCAATGAAGCAGCATCAGGTCGATATGATCTGTGCCCAGTTCCTTCAAGAATCGGGGGACGACAACGTCGGCATCCGGTCGTTCCGGTTCGGGCAGTCCGCCCTGGCGGAACCAGATCTTGGTGAAAATCGTGTATTTGTCGCGCGGAATATCCTTTAAGGCTGGGATGAGGTAAGGGTGTGTGCCGTAAAGGTCGGCGAGATCGAAACATCGAACACCATGGTCGTAGGCGCTGCGGATGAGCGTGTAGAGTTTCTCCTTGCCCATACGGGTGTGATTCGACTCCCGATTGCCGCCGCGCACTCCGGTCCCCATGCATACCCGAGTCGTTTGGATCTTGGTCTTGCCCAGGGTTACGGTGGCAAAAGGATCGTACTTGGCGGGAGCTGGTTCCGCTTGCAGGAGGGGAGCACCGGTGAACATCCCTGCGACTCCAAGTGCGGAGGCCTTCAAAAAATCACGACGTTTCAGTTGCATAACGGTAGGCTCAGTTGCTGAGCACTCCTATAGCCTCATTTATTCCCTAAGGCAAGTTTGGAACCCGGTGGACAGCGGCGTGTTTTGACGCTACCCCTCCGGTCTAATATTGTAGCGGCGTGGCAGCTACTCGATCTGATCGCCTGGCCTGGACTCTCTTGATGGCATTGGCATTATCGCTCCTGACCGGAGGAAACATCCGCGCGGGCGAAGTTCACGGGGCCGCCGCCGCCGAAAGGATCACCTGGGGAACGTCGAATTTTGTTTCACCCGGCGGCTGGGGGCGAATGATCAACATCGCTCATAGCGATTGGTTATGCGTGCACACACGGTTTAATGGAACGAATAGCATCCTCCAGCTTCGATTGAGCCGGGACTCGGCCCGTACCTGGGTTGGGTTGTCGATGGTGGAGGAGGGGGCGAGATTCATGGATAACGGGGAACTCATTCAGTTAACGAATGGCCCCGTGCTGCTGACCGGGCGCTCGCTGGTGGAAGGGCAATCGTATCGGCTCCCAGTCTATCGCAGTGCCGATCGCGGGCAGACCTGGAAATATTGGAGCAACATCGATGCGAACGAAGGTCCGCCCGGGACACTGAAAGGTAGGGGATTGTGGGAACCTCATTTCTACCAGTTGCGAGATGGGCGGTTGGCGGTGGCTTATGCCAATGAAAAGCATGCCGCCGAAAACCCGGCCTTCAGCCAGGTGTGCTCCTTGCGCATCTCCGAAGACCAGGGTGAGCACTGGGGCGCGGAGATAATGCTGGCAGCGGAACCTGGCGGGGGCAGTCTGCGTCCCGGCATGCCGGTTGTGACGCGGATGGCAGACGGCAGATTTATCGCGGTTTACGAAGTTGTCGATCTGGGGGATGCGGATGTTTATTACAAAACGTCACCAGATGGAGAACATTGGCCGCCCGGTCTCGGTCAACAAATACCCGGTCACCATGCGGGTCCTTGGATTACCTCCCTCACACACGGGCGTCTGCTGCTGGTTTCGTGTGCGAATGTGGTTTCGTGCAGTGACGACTATGGTCGCACGTGGCACAGCACGGGGGCGCCACCCTGGGACGTGGGGAGCGGCAAGATTTTCACCTGGCCCGCGATTTATCAAACCGGCATCGATGAGGTCGCGGTCATGGTGGCCTGGCACGGCGTAAAGCTCCGGTTCGGCAACCTGGGCAGGGGGTTGTGATCTAACGGTAAAATCCGTATTCGAAGGCAGTGTCGAACATCGCCAGGATATTGTCCGGGGGCACTTCGCCCTGGATGTTGTGGACGTTGTTGAACACGTAGCCCCCGTGAGGCATGAAGGCCTCGAGGTTGCGTCGGACATTTTCCGACACTTCGGCAGGCGTACCGCGCGGTAAAATATGTTGGGCGTCCACGCCACCACCCCAGAAAACAATCTGCTCGCCAAACCGACGCTTCAGCGTAGCTGGATCCATGTTCCGTGCGCTCACCTGGACGGGATTCAGGATATGGGCGCCATTATCGATGATCTCCGGGATCAGGTCGGCACAGGCTCCGCAAGTGTGATACCAGATTTTAGCCTGGGTCCGAGAGCGAATGTATTTGACTAAGCGCTTATGCCGGGGCTTGACGATACGCCGGTAAATGGCGGGATTAAACAACGGGCCATTTTGCCCGGCCAGGTCGTCTCCAATCATGATGACGTCCACCACGTCGCCTACTTCGTCCAGGAAGACTCGGAACCAATCCATCCAGAATTTCAGCGTTTGATCCAGCATCGCCTCGCAGAATTCCGTGTTGTCCATCAGATCGCAAAACCACTGTTCGAGGCCCCGGAGGTACCAGCAAATCTCATAAACGACGCCAGAAATGCCGCTGACCACAGCGTACGGGGTTTCCTTTCTGATCCGTAACGCCCGCTCCCGCAATCCGGCGAAGCGGCTAGGATCATCGCCTTTGGGCCAGGGATGGTTCCTGACGTCCGCCAGTGTAGCCCCGGCCAGCGGGTGTAAGGTGATGTCCATGTAGTAGGGGGCGTCCTCGGGCATGGACCAGCGAATGCCGAATTCATCTGTCAGGTCCTGCCAGTTGTGACCGTCTCGGCAAGCGCGGGTGATTCCACCTTTCCAGGATTCGGGCGCGCTGGCGGCAATGTAGCGGGTGTCCACCCGCAGGCGCTGCAGCACCGCTTCGCTCGGCCGAGCCAGTTGCTGGACCGCATCCATGATCTCGATCTCCTCCGCCAGCCCAAGGCGTTCGACCAGCGCTCGATACGCGTTTTTGTGAATGCCGGTCTGGTTGCCTCCCAGATCAATCGGCACACGGTCTGGAACTTCATGATTGAGCGCTTTGAGCACGCGTTCCCGCGGTGTCAGGGTTTCCTTCGGTTGCATAGCTGATCAGATTCTGAGGACGCATCGTAAACTTCCGGGACGAGATGGCAACAGTGTAAGGGACAGGTTGGGTTGGTTTCGGGGAAGGATTCCCGGATTTTTTAAAAAAAGGCCTTGTGAAATATTTCACATTGATGCAACTTGGCCCGGCTTCAGTAATTAAAGTTGACACCGGGGTACAGATTGTGCCTTGGTATTAGTATTTCGTACAATGCGTCTGTCGAGTCTAATAGTGGCAACCGGACTTCTGTTTTCCGGCCTTACTGCTTTTGCGGCCGAGGCGGCCCATGAAGTGGCCGGGGCGGCGGAGGCTCACCACGGAATTCCCGCTAAAGCGGTCGAGTTGTGGAGCATCGGCGGTTTTCCCATTACCAACTCCATGCTGATCACGTGGGCGGTGGCGCTGGTGTTGATCGTGTTCGCGCAAGTCGCGACCCGAGACATGAAGCGGGTGCCTTCCGGCGCGCAGAATTTTCTGGAATGGGTGGTGGAGGGGCTCTACGGATTTCTCGAAGGGGTGATCGGGACGATGTTGGTGAAAAAGACTTTTTGGTTTTTCGCTACAATCTTCATTTTCATCCTGTGGTCGAACTGGCTTGGGTTGCTGCCGGGGGTGGGAACCATAGGGTATGGGCACCAGACCGACGAGGGATTCAAAGTGGCGGAGCCGTGGTTCCGTGGGGTGAACGCGGATTTGAACATGACCTTGGCGATGTCGATGATCTTCTTCCTGTGCTGGACGGTCTGGGCGCTGCAAGTCAATGGCCCAGTGGGTTTTCTGAAGCATTTGTTCGCTCCCAAGGGGGACACAACGGGATTTCTTAAAGTGCTGATGGTCGTGGTGTTCCTGGCGGTCGGGGTGCTCGAGGTGATCTCGATCATGTTCCGTCCGGTTTCGTTGAGCTTCCGGTTGTATGGGAATATTTTTGCCGGTGAAAACATGCTGGAATCGATGGCCAACCTGATGCCGGGCTGGTTGGGCCGGGTACTGATACCGATTCCGTTTTATTTTATGGAGCTGCTGGTGGGGATCGTGCAGGCGCTCGTGTTCATGCTGCTGACGGCGGTGTTCACGATGCTAATTTGCGAGCACGATGAGGAGTCTGGCGGTGCGCACCATTGAGGCTGGCCGGCCAAAAGGCTGGGACGTTGCATGCAATGATTTCGGTGGTTTGACCGTGTTCAATCGCGGGAGCCGTCGAGTTAAGAAAGGAAAACAACTATGTTGATGCCAATACTGGCACAAGTGACCGGTAATATTCATATCGGTCTGGCGGCGCTGGGCGCGGCCATCGGCGTCGGTCTGATCGGTGCAAAGGCTTCGGAAGCGGTGGGACGCAATCCCGGCGCGGCGACGAAGATCCTGGTGCAATCGATTCTGGCCATCGCCTTTGCGGAAGGGATCGTGTTCTTCGCGATCTTTTTGGCGACGAAAGCCTGGCCGGCGCAGGGTTAATCCTGGCGCGGACTCATTGAGCCGCAGCCGGGGTCGAAAGATCCCGGCTGCGGTGTCTTGAGCAAAGATATTTTGACCGTATGAACCTGATCATGTTTGGTGGAATCATTGGTGATACAGCGCGGGAGTTCGGCGTGGATTGGCCGCACTTCATCGCGCAAGTCATCAGCTTTGGGCTGGTGGCGTTTTTGTTGCACCGCTTCGCCTACAAGCGCGTGGTGGACATGCTGGAAGAGCGGCGGCAACTCATCGCGGAGAGCATGGCGAATGCGGATAAGATGAAAGACGAGCTCGCCAAGGCTGAGAGTCAAAGACAGGAAACGCTGCAACAAGCCAATGCGCAAGCGGTGAAATTGATCGAAGAAGCGCGCGCGGCAGCGGCGCGGGTGCAGGAGCAGGAAACCCAAAAAGCCATCGCGGCTGCGGAACAGATCATCGCCAAGGCCAGGGAAGCGGCAGCAGCGGACCACGCTCGGATGCTCGCGGAGCTGAAGCGCGAGGTGGGCCGGCTAGTGGTACAGACCACGGCGACGGTGACGGGCAAGATTTTGACACCCGAAGATCACAAGCGCCTGGCGGAAGAAACCGCCCGACAGGTGTCGGCCTAAGCCGCGAGGTTGCCTGAACGCATGAATATTTCCAAACAATCCCGGCGCGAAGCCAAGCAGTTATATCGTGCGTGCCTGGTGAATGGGGTGATGGACGAGGGCCGGGTGCGTGAGACCGTTTCCAAGGTGGTTGCCGGCAAACCTCGGGGTTACCTGGGAATTCTATCGCATTTTCAGCGGCTGGTTAAGCTGGAGATTGAACGCCGCACCGCCCGAATCGAAAGTGTCACGCCGCTGGCTACGGAACTACAGGAGGGGGTCCGCGCGGATCTCACTCGGATTTACGGGCCGGGTTTGAGCATATCGTTTGCGCAAAACCCGGCGCTGATTGGCGGGTTACGCATCAAGGTGGGCAGTGACGTTTATGACGGCAGCATTCAGGCCAAGCTGAAGAGCCTGCAGGAGGCATTTTAAGGCCCCAGTACGGAGTTGATTTTGAGTGGAACGAATATGAGCAATATACTTCAGGAAATTGAGTCGCAGATCGCCGGCGTGAAGCAATCCGCCGCGAAGCAGAATGTCGGAGTAGTCCGGGAAATTGGGGACGGTGTGGCCAAAATCGAAGGGCTCACCGACGCGATGCTCAACGAGATGTTGGATTTTGGTGATGGCGTCGTTGGGCTGGCGCTAAACCTGGAAGAGACCGAGGTCGGCGCCATCATTCTGGGCGATTACACCAAGATTGGAGAGGGCACGGAAGTCCGCACCACGGGCAAATTGCTACAGGTGCCGGTGGGCAAGGGATTGCTGGGACGGGTGGTCAATACTCTGGGACAACCGGTGGATGGGAAGGGCGAGATCAAGGCCGAGACCAACTATCCGGTCGAAAAGATTGCTCCGGGCATCATCAAGCGCAAATCCGTGAGCCAGCCGGTGCAAACCGGTATTATGGCGGTGGACGCCATGATCCCGATCGGACGCGGTCAGCGCGAGTTGATCATTGGCGATCGCTCGACGGGCAAGACCACCATCTGCGTGGATACCATCATTAGCCAGGCGCGCCTGAATAAAGCCGCCGAGGCCGCCGGTGATAAATCCTATCGCCCGCTCTATTGTATTTATGTCGCGATTGGGCAGAAGCAATCGAACATCGCCCGGGTGATCTCCGTGCTCGAAGAAGCGGGTGCGATGCCTTACACCATCGTGGTTGCCGCTTCCGCCTCCGATTCCGCCTCGAACCAATACCTGGCTCCGTTCGCCGGGGCGGCGATGGGTGAGTGGTTCATGGATAATGGCTTGGATGCGCTGATCATCTACGATGACCTTTCGAAGCACGCGGTGGCTTATCGGCAGGTATCGCTGGTTCTTAAGCGCCCCTCGGGACGCGAGGCCTATCCCGGTGACGTGTTCTACCTCCACAGCCGCTTGCTAGAACGCGCCGCGCGTGTCAGTGAGAAGTTCGGGAACGGTTCGGTCACTGCCCTGCCGATCATTGAAACGCAGGCCGGCGACGTCTCGGCTTACATTCCGACGAACGTCATTTCCATAACCGACGGGCAGATTTACCTGGAAACGGATTTGTTTTACCAGGGTGTGCGTCCGGCGATCTCGGTGGGTTTGTCGGTATCCCGCGTGGGTTCTGCAGCCCAGGTAAAGGCCATGAAGCAGGTGGCTGGCCGCTTGAAAGGGGACTTGGCGCAATTCCGCGAACTGGCGGCCTTCGCTCAGTTCGGCTCGGATTTGGATGCCAAGACTCAGGCCCAGATCGAGCGTGGCAAACGCATCATCGAAGTTTTCAAACAACCGCAATACCAGCCCATCGCGCTGGAAGCGCAAGTGGCCATCCTGTGGACCGTACAGAACGGGTTCATGGATGATGTCGCCGTAGAAAAGATCAAGGACTTCCAATCCAAGTTGACCGAATTCCTGAGCAGCCGGAAGACGGAGTTGATGGCCAAGATTTCGCAGGAAAAGACGCTCAGCGATGCGTTGACCGCGGACCTGAAGGCCGCCGTGACGGAATTCAAACAAACCTACTCCAAGTAATCGATGCCGAGCACTCGCGACATTCGCCGACGCATCAAGTCGGTCAAGAACACCGCACAGATTACCAAGGCCATGCAGATGGTTGCGGCGTCGAAGATGCGCAAAGCGCAACAGTCGGCGGTGGCGGGGCGGCCGTATGCGGAGATGATGAACAAGGTGCTGAGTGAGATTTCGGCAGCTGCGAGCGATTTCAAGCACCCGTTGATGGAGGAACGGACCGGAGATCGCCGGGCTTTGTTGGTGGTGAGTTCCGATAAAGGACTCTGCGGGGCCCTGAACAGCAACTTGCTGCGCGAAGCCGCCAAAGTCGACAAAAACACGACCATATTTGTTACTGCCGGCAAAAAGGCGGCCTTGTTTGTGGCGCGCACCAAGCGGGAGTTGAAAGCAGAGTTTACTTACAAGGACACACCGCAATTCAGCGAGGCCCGGGCCATTTCCAAGTTCCTGCGCGAGCTGTTCCTGAGTGGTGAGGTGGATCGGGTGGATGTTTTATTCACCAATTTCATTTCCACCCTCACCCAAAAACCGGAAATGATGCAAATCCTGCCGATTGGCGAGATCAAGGCATTCGCCACGGATGTCAAGGGCGAGGCCATGAGTCAGGAACTTGCTCGAAGCGGAACCGAGTTCATCTTCGAACCTAGCGCCGAGGGCGTTATGAGCGCGATGCTGCCGCACTACCTCAATTACCAGATTTATCAGGTGTTGCTCGAAGCCCGCGCCAGCGAGCAAAGCGCTCGCATGGTAGCCATGAAGAACGCCACCGACAACGCCAAGCAACTCATCAAGGATCTCACGCTCGAATACAACAAAATGCGGCAGGCGGCCATTACCAAGGAATTGCTCGAAATCTCGAGCGCGGCGATGGCCCTGGGCTAACCCCTGTCGATCATCCGATTTAATTGCATGAATAAAGGCAAAATTGTTCAAGTCATCGGTCCGGTGGTGGATGTGGAGTTTCCGGAAAACCTGCCGGGAATCTACAACGCACTCACGGTCGAGTTCAAAGTGCAGGACACGACCACCCGGCTGACGCTGGAGGTCCAGCAGCACCTGGGCGACAACTGGGTGCGCACCGTGGCCATGTCCAGCACTGAGGGCCTCAAGCGCGGCTGCGAGGTCGTCGACACCGGCAGCCCCATCTCGATGCCCGTCGGCGAATGCGTCATGGGCCGGGTCTTCGACGTCACCGGCAATCCCGTGGATGAGCGTGGACCGGTTAAGGCCGACAAGTTCTACCCGATTCATCGACCGGCACCGGCGTTGGTGGACCAATCCACATCGCCCCAGGTATTGATGACCGGCATCAAAGTCATTGACCTGATCTGTCCCTTCCTGAAAGGCGGCAAGGTCGGCGCGTTTGGTGGCGCCGGCGTCGGCAAGACCGTCGTCATCATGGAGCTAATCAATAACATTGCCAAACTCCATGGCGGTGTGTCTGTGTTCGCCGGGGTAGGGGAGCGCACTCGTGAAGGCAACGATCTTTACTCGGAAATGTCCGAGGCCGAGGTGATCAAGCAGAAGAATCTGGGCGAATCCAAGATCGCGCTGGTTTACGGCCAGATGAACGAACCACCCGGAGCGCGTCTGCGCGTGGCGCTGTCGGGGCTGGCGATTACGGAATATTTTCGCGATGAGAAGAACCAGGACGTGCTGCTCTTCGTGGATAACATTTTCCGTTTCTCGCAAGCCGGTTCCGAAGTGTCCGCACTCCTCGGGCGCACCCCAAGTGCGGTCGGTTACCAGCCGACCCTGGCGGCGGAAATGGGTGATCTGCAGGAACGCATTACCTCCACGAAGAAGGGTTCCATCACCTCCTTCCAGGCGGTGTATGTGCCGGCTGACGACTTGACTGACCCCGCACCGGCGACCACGTTCGCACATTTGGATGCCACGATCGTTCTGGAACGTTCCATTGCCGAGTTGGGCATTTATCCCGCAGTGGACCCACTGGCTTCGACCTCACGTGCCCTGGCGCCCGAGATCGTCGGACAGGAGCATTACGACGTCGCCCGCGGCGTGCAACGCGTGCTCCAGCGTTACAAGGACCTCCAGGATATCATTGCGATCCTGGGCATGGACGAGCTTTCGCCGGACGACAAGCTCACGGTTTTTCGAGCCCGGAAGATTCAACGCTTCCTGAGTCAGCCGTTCAGCGTGGCCCAGGTCTTCACGGGACGTGAAGGCAAGCAAGTCCCGGTGGCCGAAACTGTGCGCGGGTTCAAGGAAATCCTGGAGGGCAAACATGACGAAGTGCCGGAAGGCAACTTCTACATGAAAGGCGGCATAGAAGAAATCAACCAGGCCTCCTAACCGAATGGACTGCCGCCGTGAACGGTGTTCGCGGATGGCGGTCTCCCAATCGAAATGGCTCTGACCTTAAAACTGGAAATCGTCACGCCGGAGGCCCGGACCTACTCCGAGCAGGTGGAGATGGTCACGCTTCCCGGGGCGGAAGGTGAAATGGGCATCTACCCGAACCACGTGCCGATCCTCGCGCAGGTGATTCCCGGTGAAATTGTGGTGCGCAAGGATGGGCAGGATTTCTTCTTGGCGATCGGGGAGGGGTTTGTGGAAATCACGGGCGATCGGGTGGCCATCATGACCGATATGGCGATTCGGGCCGAGAATATCGACGAAGCGCAAGCCGAGGCGGCGCGGAAAAGGGCCGAGGCGCGGCTCAAAGAAAAGTTGGACGAAGGTGAAGCGGCACGGGTGAGTGCGGCGCTGGCCGCCTCGCTGGCCCAATTGAAGGTGAAACGTCGTGTAAAATAGATTTTCTCCTGCTTATCAAGCTATGCCAACCCGGACCTGCGTGTCCGGGTTTTTTGGGTACACAATCCGTATTTTCCACATATAGTATTTTTGCCCAAATTTGGTAGGTTAGGTCAGCTTGATAATGCATATGAAGAAAATGATATACCTTCTAGTTCTGGGATTGTGCGCTGCAAATCTTGCGGTTTCCACCGCTGAAGCCAAGCCGGTCCGCGGCCGCTCCACACCGCTGGATAACCCCCGATCCGTGCCGGATGCTGGTGCCAGCCTGGTGCTGTTGACGGTCGGTGCCGGCGCCCTGTGCGTCGCCCGCCGCTTTGCGAAGTAATTTCTCCTCGCATCATTTGAGTTTCACAAACCCGGACCTTCGCGTCCGGGTTTTCCGTCACTAAGCCTTTCCCTACGATTCAAGGTGTCGTTTTCCGGGATTGGCTGGTTTTGAGTAGGTTACGGTTTTCGGAAGGGGCCTTCGGTGGCTGCCACTGCGTAATCATCTGGTTTACGACCGCAGCCGATAGGTATGGAGCGGGGTCCATGCCTGTCCCGATTTTGCAATGTGCTGCATTTCAATGGCTCTTGCACTTTAACCGTCCGGTGCTAGATTACAGACAGTCAAACAACTCAATACGGTAAACATATAAACTATGGACGCCGTTGCTGATCATCCATTGAGGGCTGATTAGGTTGACGGGATAAGTTGAAGCCGTAAGTACATCGGACTTGAAAAAGTAAGGACGCACCCAATCAATTATGAGACGCATCATTCACTCGCTGGTGTTGATTGTCACACTGGTGGCTTTGACCACGCTCAACGCTTCGGCCAAACCGGTGAAGCCGCTTGGGCCTCAAGGAGTGCCGGATGCCGGCGCTTCAGTGGTCCTGCTCGGCATTGCCGGCCTGGGACTGGCTTCGGCCAAGCGGTTTGCCAGGAAGTAATTTCTTCCGGGTCGATATTTCGACTATCATTGAAAGACCAAGTTACGCCCCCTCAGTGGATGCTGGGGTGGCGTATTTTAATTGGGGGGCAGGTGCTGGCGGCCGACTGGGCATCTATTCCATGTTACCCAAGATCGTCCCTGACGTGGGGCGAGGTGACATCACTGGCAGGAAGTAAGAATATTTCCACGGCATGAAACCTTTGAACTGGCCTGAGAACCATTGCTTTCTCGCAGCTCAGGGGTGGCTGGAGTTGGGTAACTTGCCGGAAGCAGAAGCGGAGCTGGCGGGCTTATCGCCGGCGGCGCGTGGGCACGAAACGGTGCTCCAATTTGAGTGGGAGTTGTTGGCGCGCGGCAATCGCTGGCCAGAGGCGCTAGCTACCGCGGAGCGTATGATCAGCTCCCATCCCCTGAACCCGGCGGGCTTCATTCATTATTCTTTTGTCCTGCACGAGCTCAAACGGACCGAAGAAGCGCGGGACAACTTGTTGAAACAACTGGGGGCCTTCCCGGAAAACCCGACCTTTCGCTACAATTTGGCGTGCTATGAAGCGCAGTTGGGGAATTTGCCCGCCGCACGCAAATGGTTGAGCACTGCACTGGCTTTGCCGGGTTCGGAAGAACTCCACCAGGCGGCGCGCACCGATCCCGACCTGGCTCCGTTACGTGGCGAAAAGGCCTCCGGAGCCTGAGCAAAATCGGGTGAGCATTGGCCAAGTACCGTGTAGTGACAAATCACTCAGGTTGTGGCAGGTAATTTATAGACATAATCCGAACCCAGGACGCTGGAATTGCTCCAGCGTCACCAGGGTGATCGGGGTGGTGAAACGGTCTCCGAATGCTGGCTTATGAAAAGACAAGCGGCTTTGGCGGTGCGTTGGTCCAGCGGAGAGTTGGTGCTGCGGGATCCTGGTCAAAATCGAGATGCGGCCTTCACGCATGAGGAGCGGCGACGTCTGGGGATCGAGGGGTTGCTCCCGCCCGCGGTGCTCAAGCTTAGCCAGCAGGTGGAAATGGAGTTGGAGCACATCTTCTCCAAGAGCGAGCCGCTGGAACAATACATTGGTTTGATCGCCTTGCTGGACCGGAATGAAGTCCTGTTCTATCGGCTGTTGGTAGAGAACCTGGAGCGCCTCACCCCCATCATTTACACACCGACGGTGGGACTGGCGTGCCAGCAATTCAGCCACATTTTTCGCCGGCCAAGGGGGTTGTTTCTGTGCCCTGCGGACCGTGGTCAATTGGTCAGGCGCCTGCGCAATTTCAGCCAGCGCGACGTGCGGTTGATCGTCGTCACGGACAACGAGCGGATTTTAGGGTTGGGGGATCAGGGCGCGGGAGGCATGGCCATACCGATTGGCAAATTGATTTTGTATTGCGCCGGTGCGGGCATCCATCCCTTTTACTGCCTACCAATCAGCCTGGACGTGGGCACAGACAACGGTGCGTTGCTAGAGGACCCGCACTATCTGGGTTACCGGGGGCGTCGCTTACGCGGTCCTGAATACGATTCTTTTATCGAAGAATTTGTGCAGGCGGTGAAGACGGTGTTTCCTCGCGCCCTGCTGCAATGGGAAGATTTCAAGAAGGGAAATGCGTTCACGTTGCTCGAACGCTATGCCGGCCGCCTGCCGAGCTTCAATGATGATATTCAAGGCACCTCGGCCGTCGCCCTGGCGGGTATTTTCTCCGGCCTGCGGATCCTCGGGACACGTTTGGCGGACCAACGTATTCTACTGGCTGGGGCTGGTGCCGCCGGGGTTGGGATTGGACGATTGCTGCGCCTGGCCTTGCGTCAGGAAGGCGTGCCGGAAGGTGAATTGCGACGGCGCCTGGTATTCGTCGATAGTTGTGGCTTGGTGACCGAGCAGCGAGCTGGCCTAGAGCGGCATAAGCGCGAATTCGCTCTCGGCGCGGATGAGTGCCAATGCTACGAACTCAGCGATCCGAGCATCTGTTCCTTGACGGATATCATTCGCAAAGTTCGGCCGACCGTGCTCATCGGCACCACGGGGCAGCCCGGGGATTTTACTCCGGCCGGGATCCGTGCCATGGCGGAGGCTTGTCCGCGTCCGATGATTTTTCCCCTGAGCAATCCGACCAGCAAAGCCGAGTGTACGCCCAGTGAAGCTTTGGTGCATTCGGACGGCCGCGCGCTGGTGGCCACCGGTTCGCCATTTGAACCAGTGGTGTTTGAGGGTCGAAAGCACGTGATTGGCCAGTGCAATAATGTCTTCATCTTTCCCGGCATTGGTCTCGGGGCGCTCATCAGTGAAGCCACGCGTATCAGCGAATCCATGTTTCTGGCGGCGGCCCGGTGCCTGGCACAGTTTACGATGGAGCACACGAGCCTCGAAGGTGAGTCGCTTTATCCCCAGGTGCGGCGCTTGCGCGAAGTGAGCCGACTGATCGCGTTCAAGGTGGCGCAAACGGCGCGCGAAGAAGGCATCGGTCGAACTTTGAACGATGCGGAAATCTCGGCGGAGCTCGAAGGATTCTTTTGGAACCCCGATTATCCATCACGCTTGAAGGGGGCCGGGGGCGAAGGAGGCTGGGAGGAGTAAGCGGGTAGGGGTTGAGCCAAGGGTGCTGGGGATGATTTGGGACCTGGCGCGAGGGGAGTATTACTTCTGAAAATCCTTAATGTTCTCCAATGCCCAGGGGAGCGCGGCGAGGCTGGTGGCATCGAACATGCCATGGGCGATCACTGCCGGCCAAATGGACTGGTGGTAGATCATGATGGCTCCCAGGCCGAGTCCCAGCAGTGCGGTCAGACAGACGGCGATCGGTCCCTGCGGCGCATGGCCCAGGCCGAAAATTACCGCCGCCATCGCTGCAGCCATGAACTGACCCTTTCGGCTGGTGAAACGTCTGGGCCATAAACCACGGGCTCCCGCCAGAAATGCAGAGCGCCATAATTCTTCGCGTAAACCCGCCACCACGAAACTCACGAGCGTCAGGGTGAGCCAGAAGTAGACCGGATTGTTCCGCAGCGCCGACAAATCCACCACCGCCTCGACATCAGGACGGTTATTCACGAAGAAATCCTGGAGTGCCCCTATTGAAATGACTCGTGCCAGCACCAGGATCAGGGCGAGACCACCAATGGCGACGCCCAACGCGAGGCGCAGGGCGACCGAATATCCGATGCCTTGTGGAACTGGCCAGAAGCCCGACCTCCAGCGAAGCAGCAGAAAATCGGCAGAGGCGCGCGACGCCCAGAGAGCCAGCCCGAGCAATATCCCAAAAAAGACCAACTCCACCCCACAGGTGACCAGCAGGAAACGCGCGTTTTCTCCCAGAGCGGGGACGTCTTTTGGGGCCTTTCCCAGTCCGACCAGGCCGATCAGTAGTGGATACAAACCGATCACCAGGAAATGCAGCCACCAGCGCCAACGCTTGTTGGTGCCGGTTTCCAGCAGGGAGGCTTGAACCAGCGGAGGTCCCCCCAGGGCAGGACCGGACGCGGGCGCGGTGTTTGGTTCTTCCATGAAGCGCTACCAGTGGGTTTCAGCAATTCGTGTCAGGCTCAAATCCCAAGATTGGCGAGAGTTTGGCTGATGGAATTGACGATCTGCACCAGTCGAGGGTGGGTCTGTTCAAAACCGGCCACTGAGGAGCCAAAACCGCGCAGGGAAGTGTCCAGAGATTGCGGATCCTGCTCTGACCGGGTCGCTTCGAGCAGAGAAGCGTCAGCCAACGCCGTTATCTTGCGGGCGTCATCCTCGTGAGTGCGCGACAAGTCCGAGATTTCGACTCTGAGGGTCGCCACCAATTGGAGCAATTCCTGACGACGCTCTTCGCTTAGCGATTCGCTGGCCCGAATGCGGCTCTCAATTTTTTCCAATGTGTCCTCTTGCATGACCTTCGACATCTTAACCATAGCCCCGGCGGCGCTTGCGGCAAGCAGATTCGGAACTGGATACGCCATTTGCGCTTGGCCATGGCGGGCCACCGATCATTTCGGCGCCTCCGCGATCATCCAAAAGCTTGATTTCCGTCAAGGCGGCGAATTCAAGCATGGGGCAGATTCGGCTCACAATGACTGAATTAACCATTGATGCGAATAATGTTTTGGACGTGCGAGAAATGCCCTGCTCCGTGAAGCACCCGGCCATTCTCAAGAAGTGGTTCGATTTGGCGGTTGGGGACCATTTCATTTTGGTGAACACCCACGACCCTCTGCGTTTGCGGGACCAGTTTGAAGCCTGGTTTTCCCAGGCGGTGGAATGGGAATATCTGCGTCGCGATGCGGACCAGGTGCAGATTCAAATCAAGAAAATCGCTGCCGTCGCACCGCTGGACCTCGCGAACCCTTGCACCGGAGAGAATCACTGAAGCGTTTTAGCTGGATTGGGCCGTGGGTAATCGGCCGTTCTGGGCTAGCAACTCGCGAAGCGTTTGATTGAACGATTCCGCCGCCTGCAGCTTCTCGAGTTCGAAGTGCATGCGGTAGCGCCAGTAATAGCGTGGGATGGCCGGCACGTTGATTCGCTCCGCCGCCGGGTCGGGATGTCGCAGGTTTTGGCTTAAAGCCAGCAGGTCCTGGAGTTGAAACACGCTCCACATCGCCGGGCTCTCGAGGTGCTGGCTCACGATAGCTCGAGCAATCTCCGCAGTGCATTCTGCGGGCGCCGACCCGATTTGACCCAGTTCCTGATTGAAGAAATGCTGAGTGACCCCGGCGTCTTCCTGCCACCACTGGCGGACGGGGCTCATGTCGTGAGTTGACGGGGTGACCACCGCCAGGTAAGGCGCCTCCTTGGGATGGGAGAAGTCCTGTCCTAAAGTTTTGGGCATACGCTGGACTTCGAGTCCGAGCAATCCCAATTGACGCATCACCTCGGGCACACAGGCGGGCACCATGCCAAGATCCTCACCGCACACGAGCATGTCCGTGGCCTGCTTTAATGCCGGCAGTTTCCTCAGTCCCTCTGCCCGCCAAAATGATTCCTGGCGTCGAAAGAAATAATCATCATAGAGCGCACTGATTCGCTCGCGCAAAGGTGCCGGGAGCTGCTGAAAGGACGAGGTGCCGCGCATGTCGATGCGGAAATGGTAGCCTTCGGCTTTGTCGCCCTCTGGTTGAAGTAGAATGACGTTGCTGATGAGATCAAACAGGCCCTGCTGCAGTCGCAGGCTTTCCTCGGTCGCAGGTGCTCCTGCAAAATGTTGCTCGACCTGCCGCTGCGTCGAAAACTCGGGGCGCAGGCTCAGTCGGCCTGTCGGACCCTCTGTGAGGAAAAGTGTCCTCGCCTTGTGAGCGAGCGGTCCAAAGGCGGTTGCCAACTCCGGCTCATCGATCCATGGATGCAGGAACCGTGTGCGATCGAAGGCGATGCCCCAGTTTGCGAATTCACTCTCAGTGACAGGTATCGCCGGCACGAAGTAGCCCAGGATGCCCTCCAGCGCCGAGAGCGGGATGCTCCAGATCCGAAAAAAACCAAGGATGTGGTCGATGCGAAATGCATCAAAATAGCGTCCCATCTGCTCGAAGCGTCGGTGCCACCAGGCAAAGTGGTCCTGCTGCATCCGAGACCAGTTATAGGTCGGGAATCCCCAATTCTGCCCCTTGACGGCAAAGGCATCCGGTGGCGCGCCGGCTTGCATTTGGATGCGGTATAACTCAGGTGCCTGCCAAGTGTCGGCTCCGTAGCGATTCACGCCGATGGCAATATCCCCTTTGAGAATGAGACCAAGCCGGTGCGCGTGCTTTGCGGCTGACTCCAACTGACAGTGCAGTTGATATTGCACGAACCAAGAGTACGCCAGCGACAGGTAGTCGGGGTGTGTGGGCTTCGACATCTCCGCCACCAGTGTGGGATCGAATCGTTGATACTCCGGCCAGCGGGTAAACTCCGCTGTGCCGAAGCGGTCCCGCAAAGCACAAAAGGCCGAGTACGGCTCCAGCCAATCCCGGTTAGCCTTGAAGAAGTCTCGGAACGCCCGGGTGCGAAACACCTTCTGGTGTGCCAACGTGAACCATGACTGAGCGAGTTTTCGTTTGGCTGCCAGCACCCGCTCGTAATCGAGGGAGGGAAGAGCATTCAAGGCCTGGCGAAGAAGTTCATGCCCCGCGAATTCCTGGCGCATCGCTGATTCGGTGACCTGGCGAAAATCCAGGTAGATCGGATGAAGCGCAAAGGCCGAAATCGCGGCGTAAGGATAGGAATCCGTCCAGGTTGAGGAGGCGGTGGTGTCATTCACCGGCAGGATCTGGATCATCCGCAGCCCGGCCTTTGTGGCCCAATCGGCGAGAAGCTTGAGATCGCCGAAGTCACCAATGCCAAAGCTCCCCTGGCTGCGCAGGCTGAACACCGGAATGGCCACGCCCGCGCCTTTCCAAGTGGTAAACGAAAGGCGAGGAAATCCGTCCTGTTGAATGACGATTTCGGTGGGGGACCGCGGCGGGGGCGCCTGGCGGTTCGGTCCGGCCTCAAATTCAAATTCGCCAGTGCGCGAATTGCGCCGTCCGTACTTGTATTCCACGGTACGACGATGCGCTGACAAATTCAGGTCTAGGCAAAAACCAGGGGAATTCGCCTGCCGGCTGAGGACGAGTGCTTGAGAGGGATTCCAATCCCCGAGTTCGGGGCAGTTTCCCACCAGGCACAGCGTTTGGTCTGCATTTAGCAGAGGAGCATACGTTTGAAAGCGATGAGTGTCGGTCGCTGTCGGCAGATGCGCCTCGGGTTCCGACTTGGACAGCAGCACGTGCTGAAACGGTTCGGTGAGCGAGACATTGGCTGGGTCACTGGGCGCATTCCACCAATCGTTAATTACCACCTCGCGGTCACCCAGTTCATCAAGCCTCAGCCTCCGGCCTTTGGGCCAATCCATTTCGATCGAGCGGTCCGGTTGGCGGACAAAGTACCCATATTCGAGCGGTTGAGTCGGAATGTGCTGGAACGGCAGCACCACGGTTACCCTCCAGATACCAAGCCCCTGGTATTCCAGTGGAATCGCGCGCTCTGGGTTACCTCCACCAAAAATCTCGTGGGGGCCGGTCAGGAAAATATCCTGTCCCACGTGTGTGTGGTATCGGATTTGAAAGGTCAGTCTCATGCGTTTCCCATGCGACGGCGCGTTTGCCGGACCTCATTATGGCTGCACCGGGGAATTTAGCCAGTCTGAGGCGATGATTCTTTAGGTGTGGGAGGGAGGCCTCTATTGCTGGCGAATTGAGAGAGAGGATCGGAGACAGGAACCACCGCCACGACCGCTGGTGCAAAACCAAGGTGGGGCTGGGCTCGGGGGGCATAGTACGGCAATTCTCCGGCCCCAGGCTCATTTTTCAGGCAGGTTCAGCACCAGGCGGGCGTTGGCGATTGAGCCCAGATTACGCACCTGCGTGTAGCCGAGTTGATCGAGTTTAGCTTTGGCAGTGGTGCTGCGGCCTCCCGATTGGCAATGCACCACGATGGGCTGATTCTTTGCGGGAGCCACGGTGCTGATGCGCGACTCGAGTTCTGCCAGCGGCAGATTGATCGCTCCAGGCAAGTGATTGGCGGAAAACTCCTGCGGGGTACGCACATCAAGAATCAGCGTGGTTGGTTGGGATCGCGGTGCCTTCGTGGCTTTGGCGGCGCTGCCGGTGGTATCGGATGTCGCGCAGCCTGCCAATACCGCCGCAAGAATTAGGGCAACTAAAACTCGCATCATAATTTTTACCACAAATCCACCGTGAGCGCATCCGCCCGACGCAGAACTCGCCCGTTTCCCGGTTCAGGAGACCTAGGATGATGGTGTGTTGGGGGGGGCGCTCCCCAGGTTCAGCTCTTCAACGGAGAGATCTTGATATTCCGGTAGGAAACCGGGCCGTGATTGCCCTGGAACATCAACGGGGCGCGGGATTTCTCTTTTCCATCCACCCCGCCCGGGGTGGGGCCTTTCATCTCCAGGTTTTCATGGATGGTGACGCCGTTCAGGACGATTTTGATGAATTTGCCATTGGCGGTCTTGTTACCCTCCGCATTAAACTTGGGAGCCTGCCAATGGATTTCATACGTATTCCATTCTCCGGGCGCGCGGTATTTGGGATGACTCGGCGGTTGGGCACCATAGATGGCTCCCATGTCGCCAGGGCCGGGGTTAGAGTCTTTACCAAAACTGTCGAGCACCTGGACTTCGTATTCACCCATCACGTAAATCCCGCTATTGGATTCTTTGGGGACCATCACCTCGAGGGAAATAATCGCATCTCCGTGCAGAGCGGTGCTGTAGAGGTCGACGCTCTGACCATGGCCGGAAGTGACATTCACCAGTTCATGGCCTCCGGGCGTCACCACGAGTTTCTTCGGGTCGGCAGGGTCGATACGCGCCGTTCCGACGGTCCATTGACTTTTGGTCGAGCCTTCGACTTTCGGGGTCCAGCCGTCCAGATTCTTGCCATTAAACGGCTGGATGACGTTGTTCTGGGCAAACGTGCTGAAGGCGACAAAGGTGAGAGCGAGCCACCAACGGCCGGGGGAGACGAGGGTTAACTGTTTCATGATCTAATTTCTTTTGAGACGTAATCGGGTTCGCCGACATTCATATCGGATATTAAGAAAATCACAAGAATTTCCGCGCATGATTGACGAGCACCGCCAGCAGGACGTTT
Organism: Verrucomicrobia subdivision 3 bacterium UBA693; assembly: GCA_002298785.1. Taxonomy (GTDB): domain Bacteria; phylum Verrucomicrobiota; class Verrucomicrobiia; order Limisphaerales; family UBA8199; genus UBA693. Next base: position 41,318 of record DBMR01000078.1, on the reverse strand, counting down.
AGCTGATCAGCCGTGTGCTCACTGGAGATGACAAAGCGGAAATACCCGTTTTCCGGTCCGCCAGGATATTTGATAAATGGGGGAAGAATTTCGGCGGCCAGCAGTTCGCGGTGCAAAGCGTTCGCTTCCGCCGTGGTCGCGGGCAGAATCGGGATGATGGGTCCGGGAGTTTCCGGCAGGTGCACGCCTTCTCTCCGGAGACCGGACTTTAACCAGGTACTGTTTTTCCGCAGCCGTCGCAGGAATCCTTTCTGGCGGCGCAAAAGACGGGTCGCAGTCAGAGCGGCGGCGACGATCGGCAAGGGCGGGGGCGTGCTCCCGACAAACAATCGGCTGTGGCGCAAGATGCGTTGCCGGATGGCGCGATCGGCCAACACCACGCCGCCGCCGCTGCCGAAGGCCTTGCTCAAGGTGGTCGTTTGGATCACTCGCGTTCGCGACACCCCACAATGCTCCGGCGTGCCTCGACCGGCAGTGCCTAGCACGCCTGCTCCATGCGCATCGTCCACCAGCAACAGGGCGTCTTTGGGCAGGACTCGCAGGTAATCGCGCAGCGGCGCCGCTGCGCCATCATTCGAATACATGCCGTCTGTGAGCAAAATGAATTTCGCCTGCCTGCCGATGCGAGCCACAATCCGCTCCACCTCGGCTGGCTGCAAATGTTTGAACTTGATCGTCGGGGCGTTCAGGAACTGCGCGGCATCCTGTAAAGCTGGGTGCGCCGCTTCATCGATCAAGACATGCGAAAACATCCCGGCCAATGCTTGCGCCACTACCAGGTCGCCGAAATATCCGGCCGACACCAGCAGAGCGTCTTCCGCGGAAAAGTATTCACGCAGCGTTTGCTCAGCTTCCGCCAACAAGGGATGATTCCCGGTGGTCAACCGGGAAGCTGAGACTGAGAGACCGAAATCCTGCGCGGCGCTCCGTGCAGCCTCAATGACCTGGAGATGCGAGGCCAGCCGGAAGTAATCGCAACCAGAGAAATAGGAGAGCTTGCGGCCCTCCAGCAGCGCATAGGTGCGGTCAGCCTGCACAAGCGGTTTCGGTTCGTTCATCCGGTATAGAGTATCCAAAACCGCGGGTGGGGGAACGATAAATGGCAAACTCCTGTGAGACGACCATATTTTGTGGAAGACTTAGCGTTTTTTGCGTAGGGGATGACAGGAGTTGATAAGTAAGGCATAAACTGCTTATCGGCAGTGGTTTGGGTGCAATCTCCAGCAAAAGGGGCTGCACACTCATCCGTTGACACTCTGCCGACGTTTGTTAGATTCGGCGCGCTGTTTCTTGGGAAATGCTCCATCGAAACCGTTTATCTGAATTGAATTAAATATGGCAACGAACAAACCTGCAAAATACGTTTATCTATTTGGCAACAAGAAGGCCGACGGCAACGGCGGCATGAAGCCCCTGTTGGGTGGCAAAGGCGCGAACCTGGCCGAAATGAGCCGCATCGGGCTGCCGGTGCCCCCGGGATTCACCATCACCACGGAAGTCTGCACTTATTATTACGATAATAAGAAGACCTATCCAAAGGTGTTGGATGCCCAGGTCAAGGATGGCGTTGCCTTCATCGAGAAGATCATGGGCACGAAGTTTGGTGACAAGACGGCTATGCCCCTCCTCGTTTCCGTCCGCTCGGGCGCCCGCGATTCCATGCCCGGCATGATGGACACGATCCTCAATCTCGGTCTGAATGACCAGACCGTGCTCGCGCTGGTCAAGGCCACTCAAAATGAGCGGTTCGCCTGGGACTGCTATCGCCGCTTCGTTCAGATGTATGGTGACGTCGTCATGGGCGTTCAAAAAGGCAAGGACGAGGATCACGAGCCCTTCGAAGTCGTCATTCACGGTTTCAAACACGAGAAGTACGATGCCGACATCGAAGATTCCAAGCTCACCGCCGCCGACCAACAGGAATTGGTCGTCCGCTTCAAAGCGTTGATCAAGGAGCGCACGGGCAAGGAGTTTCCGCAGGATCCCTGGAAGCAGTTGTGGGGCGCGGCTGGTGCCGTGTTCGGTTCCTGGATGAACGATCGCGCGATCGTTTATCGCCGCAAGTACAACATCCCCTCCGAATGGGGAACCGCGGTTAACGTGCAGGCGATGGTTTACGGCAACACCGGTGACACCTCTGGTTCCGGCGTGGCCTTCACCCGCAACCCGGCCAACGGTGAGAAGGAATTCTACGGTGAATTCCTCATCAACGCCCAGGGCGAAGACGTCGTCGCCGGCGTCCGGACCCCGGAACCTGTCGCGCAGCTCGATAAGGAGATGCCGGCCGCCTACAAGGAACTCAATAACATCCGTGCCACCCTCGAGAAGCATTTCAAGGATGTGCAGGACTTCGAGTTCACCATTCAGGACGGCAAGGTGTTCATGCTCCAGACCCGTAACGGCAAGCGTACGGCGTTCGCCGCGCTCAAGTTCTCCATGGACATGACGAAGGAAAAGCTCATCGACTGGAAGACCGCTATCAAGCGCAACCCGGCCGATCAACTCGACCAGCTCCTCGCCCCGATCTTCGACGCGAAAGCCGAGAAGGGCGCCAAGGTCCTTGCCAAGGGTCTCCCCGCCGGTCCCGGTGCCGCTTCCGGCAAGATGTACCTGAATGCCGATCGCGCGGATGCCGCCGCGGCGAAGGGTGAGAAGGTGCTCCTGGTCCGGAATGAAACCACCCCGGAAGATCTCCGCGGTATGATTGCCTCCGAAGGCATCCTGACGGCCAAGGGCGGTGTCAGTTCGCACGCCGCGCTGGTTGCGCGCCAAATGGGTAAAGTTTGCGTCTGCGGCGCGGGTGCGCTTCAGATCGATTACGGGGCCAAGACCCTCACTGTTGACGGCCAGGTGTTCAAAGAAGGTGATTTTCTTTCCATCAACGGCACCGCGGGCAATGTTTATGGCGGTCAGATCCCGACAGCCGCTTCCGAAATCGTTCAGGTGCTCGTTGAGAAGAGCCTCGATCCGAAGAAGAGCACCACTTACGGGATGTACAGCACGCTGATGAACTGGTGCTCGAAAGTCAGCAAGCTCCAGGTGCGCACCAATGCCGACACGCCCGAGCAGACCGAAAACGCGCTCGCGTTCGGCGCTACCGGCATCGGCCTGACCCGTACTGAGCACATGTTCTTCGAAGGCAACCGCATCGACGCCATGCGCGAAATGATCCTCGCGGATAACCTCGAGGCTCGTAAAGCTGCGCTCGCCAAGTTGCTGCCTTATCAGAAGGGTGACTTCGTGGGCATCTTCAAGGCCCTCAAAGGATTCCCAGCGACCATTCGCTTCCTCGATCCGCCCCTGCATGAGTTCCTGCCGCACGAAGACAAGGCGCAGCAGGACCTCGCCGACAAGATGGGCGTGCCCGTGGAGAAGATTAAGCAGCGCGTGAAAGAACTGCATGAGTTCAACCCGATGCTTGGTTTCCGTGGCTGCCGCCTGGGCCTGGTGTATCCGGAAATCTCCGAGATGCAGGCTCGCGCGGTGTTCGAAGCCGCGGCTGAAGTCCAGAAGGCTGGCATCAAGGTCAAACCCGAAGTCATGATCCCGCTCGTCGGGTTCAAGAAGGAACTCGACCTCCAGGTCGAAGTCGTGCATCGCGTCGCGAAGGCAGTAATGGCCGAGAAGAAGGTCAAACTGAACTACATGGTCGGCACGATGATCGAAGTGCCGCGCGGTGCCCTCACCGCCGACGAGATCGCGCAGACCGCTGAGTTCTTCAGCTTCGGCACCAACGACCTGACGCAGACCGCGCTGGGCATGAGCCGCGACGACTCGGGCTCCTTCCTGCCGCCGTACACCGAGCTCGAAATCGTCCGGAAGAATCCGTTTGCTTCCATCGACCAGACCGGCGTTGGCCAGCTCATGAAGATTGCCGTCGAAAAGGGCAACAAGAGCCGCCCTGGCATCAAGCTCGGCATCTGCGGTGAACACGGTGGTGACCCTGACTCCGTCAAGTTCTGCCATCGCATCGGCCTCACCTACGTGAGCTGCTCGCCGTTCCGCGTGCCCGTCGCTCGTCTGGCTGCCGCTCAGGCCGCCCTCGAGGACGAATCGGCCGCCGCGGCGAAGCCGGCCAAGAAGAAGTAAGTAAGGCAAGCTGCCACCGCCTGAACAGGCGATCAGCTCCAGATTCAATGAGCCGCTCCGGGCGACCGGGGCGGCTCATCGTCTTTTGGTCAATAACGGATTATCGGGTGATCTCTTTGCTGCCAAAGATTTGGTAACGCCAGGAGATACTTCGACCGAGACCGCTGAGCAGCAAGCTGGAGACAAGTATCTGCACGGAATTCTCGAGGAGCTTGCGGCAAATAAACACCTCGCCGGCGCCACAGCCACAGTCAAATTTCACCAGGCAAAACGGCAGGTGGTGAGTTGCGGACAGTTCCATGGCGCGTTTCAGCACGATGACGGTAAAGGGAACGAGCATGCCTAGGCAGAGCAATGCCGTTCCGCGAACTGCCACTCCCAGCACCAGCAACACGCCGCAAAACACCTCGAACCAGGGGAGAGCGCCTGCGATGGAATTCAGCAGCAGCGGCTGCTGAGTCAGTTCATACTGCCGGAGCAGCTTTAGAAATCCCACCGGATCCCACGCCTTGACTAAACCCATCCAAATAAAATGCGCGCCCAAAAACCATCGGCAGAGCACCATGAGCCAGTCCCAGGTGCGCCCAGAGGGGCTATGGTGGTTTTCGGTCATGGGCGGGATTTGATTAATCCGCTATTGCGGCCACCCGATTCCAGCGGCCACGGCTGCGCCGCCCATTCGGTGACGCCACCACCAAATACAAAAAGTCTCTCTGCCGGCACACCGCCGTTCTTGAGCAGCAATGCGGTAAACTCGCTGTCTTCACAGTCGCCGCCGGTGCAATAGATGATGATCTTCTGGGCCGACATGCAGGCGGGCAGGACTCCGGCGAGATGCTTTTCGGGGTGGTAATAGTTCAGTTGCCAGGCGCCAGGGATATGGGCGGTGGCGTAGGGTTCATCCGCGCGGGCATCGATGAAGATGATGAGGCCTTGCTGATACGCGGGGTCATCGAAGGCGGCCTTCGCGTCTGCGGCGGTGGCGAATAGGAGTCCTTTGGCCAGCAACCGATCCCTCACCGAGTTGGTGGTGGAGGTTCCAGCCAATGGTAATGATCCGGCGCCAGGAGTTACCGCGTTCGTGGCGGCTGCTGGGGCCGGAAAGTAATTGCGCTGCAAACTCAGGCCTTGCGGGGAGAGCGCATTGGCGGCAAGGGCCAGCAGAATCCCAAGGATGGCGACCAGCAACCCTTCAAGGAGCACAGGCTTCACTGGTGCCCGGGGATGGCTGGGGCAGGGCCCGGGATGCCGCTGGTAACCGCATGGGGCATCTGCGTAATGGGAATCTTGATAGCCGGGGCCTGTGCGTGCGTGGTCTTGAGGGTCAATTCCGCCGGCGTATTTGGCGGCAGTTCAAATCCCTTAGGGAACGTTACCGAGATGCTGAAAGTCTTGCCCGGAACGGCTTCGCGCACTTGCGGAGTGAGATTGGGAATGCTCACCGCCACATCGGACACCTGGATGAGCCCGGAGCTGTTGTTTTGAATGGTGATCGTGGGCGTGGTTTCATTGCCCAACGGGGGTGGCGGCAGCACGATTTGCGGCGGCATCACCATGACGGCCGGTTGCACGTTGGCCCAGGCGGTCACGGTCAACAATGGCATATTGGTGGAAGAAGTCTTCGCCGTGATTTGCCCTTGGAAATTACCCGAGGTCAGCGGCGGCACCGCCGAGATCACAAGTTGATACTCCTTGCCGGGTTGATTGGTCACCAGGGTCGCGGAGAGTTTTGGATTATTGCTTTCGGGCGGAGCCAGGGTGAGCGGTTCTTCGGTGTTGTTGATCACGCGCACAATCGCCGAACTGGCGGGACCATCCATGGGAATGTTCAGGATCGCAAACTGCGGGTTCACATCAATTGGCCGCCAGATTGTGCCTTTGACTTGCAGCATCACTGACGGCTGCATCGGATCGGTGCTCCCCACCGTCACGGTTTTAAAGACCTGGCCGTTGAAGTTGGCGGTATTGAACTGGACGGGAATGGTCCCGACCTTTCCGGGTTCAACCTGGCGAGTCCACTCTCCCGCCGTGGTGCAACCGCAGGAAGGTTGGACGCTATTAATGTTCAAGGTGCCGGCGCCGATGTTGGTGAAGTAAAAGACATGCTTTACCACCTCGCCCATCTTCACTTTGCCGAAATCGAAGATAGGGGTCTCGAAGACGATCTTTGGCACGGCGGCAGGCGCGGTCGGCGTTGGTGCCGCTGGCGTTGGTGCCGCGGGTGGAGTTCCCGGCAGCGCTTGTGCAACAGCGCTGGTGGAAACGGTCAAAGCCGCTCCCAGCAAAGCGAATTGGATTAGTGTGGCGTATTGTCGCATATCTTCAGTTGCGTTAACTATAACAGAGTTCGGTCGAAAAAAAAGCTCTTATGGGCCTCAAGCCAATTGCAGATTCAATTGACCGGCCAAACGTTCCAGGCTCGCGTCAATTGCGGGCAGGTCGGCCAGCAATCTTGGCGCGCGTGCTTTTACCCACGGATCGGTGTTTGCAGCCGGCTTGAGCCCGCCGGTCAGCCCGAGCAATTGCTGCCACCGGGCCTGGTGCTCGCGATTGAACTGTTGCAGGAGATCCGCGCCGCCGCGCACCTCCAGGCCTTTGCCGAACGCCGTTGCCAGCGCCTTTGCCTCAATAAATCCCGCATTCATGCTTTGCACCCCCACGGGGCCGGTTTGATGCGCCGCATCGCCGGCCAGCCAGCAACGGCCCGCACCGAATTCCTTCACGCAGTGGTGCTCAAACACCACGTCAGAAAACCAGGTCACTTCCTTGACGGACAGCTTGAACCAGGGGGCGCGCTTTTGGGCCAGCCCGGCCACGAAGTCCCGAATCTTCTGGTCGGTGGTTTCATCGGACACCCGCAACGCCCTTCGTTCCTTGTCAGGGAATTCAGTTGCTTCAGAATGCAGCAATTGAAACGCCCAGCGGCACTTGTTACCCGGAAGCGGCCAGAGTACGCTGCTGCTATCCGTGTCCATGACTACCCGGACCTCGTCGTAGGGGGCTTCGTCGGTTGTGAATTCGTAGGCGGCGAACACTTCCCGTTGGGTTCCGCCCATGGAAGCTACTCCCAGCCTTTGGCGCACCAACGAGCGGTGCCCATCGGCGCCAATTACGTAGCTCGAGTGAACGTCAAAGCGCTGTTTCACCACCGTCTCCCAGTGCGGTACGACATAGCCGGTGGAGGTTCCGGTCAGTTCCTGGACGCTGGATCGGACTCTGTCGCCGGCGGTCTGAAAATCGTCCAGTCGGTGATTCCACAGGATGGCTTTGCCGGTGCGGGACTCCAGGGCTTCAACTAACATGCGTTCGAACTCGTCCTGGGGCAAAATCAGCATGAACGGAAACTCGGCTCCCGCCTGGGCCAAATCGAGTTCGGCTTTGCGGTTTTCTCGTTCGTAGAAAGCCACTTTCGAGACTTTGCGCCCGAGGCCGAGAACGGTATCGAGCAACCCGAGCTGTTGCAGGTGTTTCAGACTGGCCGAGTGTAACGCGCAACCATAGCTCCGCGCCGCAGTCCCTGATTCCTGGTCGATCACCCGCAAGCTCACTCCGGCCTGCGCTAGAAACAGACCCGCCATTAGACCAACCGGCCCCGCCCCAACAATCAAAACATCCATTTGTTCGTCGCGCATAAGTCTCGTGGATTAGTGGTTATGCCTGAAGCATAAAGGCTCCGCGGGCGATTGTCATCGCTGAAGTTACATCGAATCGAAAAGCTCCCGGGGCCTTTGCCGCAGTTGTCAATCCTGGCCGCCGTAAGCGAGGATCGGCCTATAATGGCGCGAACAGGGAGGTGCTGAAATAACGCTCGGCGCGGTCGCACAGGATGGTGACCACGCGCGCCTCGGGACCGAGATCGCGGGCCATGCGCAGCGCGGCGGCGACGTTCGCCCCGGACGAGGTTCCGACCAGGAGGCCGAACTCTCGATTCAAGCGCCGGGTCATGAGCAGGGCCTCCGCGCTGGAGACCGAAATTTCCCCGTCAATGGGCGCGGAACGCAATAGAGGTGGTATGAATCCCCCCGCGATACCCTCAATGGCGTGGCAGCACGGCATCTCTCCGCACAGAAGGGCGGCTTCCGCAGGTTCCATGGCCAGAATCCGTGCGGAAGGACAGGCGCGCTTGATCGCTTTACCGCAACCCGCGAGGGTTCCACCTGTGCCGTATCCAGCCACAAATGCATCGATCCGGCCGTCCGTTTGGGCGAGTAGTTCCAACCCGGTCCCATGTTCGTGATCCTCGGCGTTAAGCGGATTTTCAAATTGTTTGGGCAGGAAGTAACGCGGATCTTTCGCAGCCATTTCTTCCGAGATCAGGATGCCCGTGCGATAACCGCCGCCAGGGCGGAACAAAATGAGTTCGGCGCCGAGTTGGCGCATCAACAAGCGTCTCTCCTGACTGGCGCTCTCGGACATGAGAATGGACACTCGATAGCCTTTGGCCGCACCGACCATGGCCAGGGCAATTCCCGTGTTGCCGCTGGTGCATTCAAGAATGGTCGAGTCGGGGTTCAACCGACCTTGCTGCTCCGCCGCGAGGATGATGGTCTTCGCCAGCCGGTCTTTGATGCTGCCGCTGGGGTTCAGGAATTCGCACTTCGCCAAGATGGAACGTTGCGCTTCCGGGAAGGGTAGGCTGACCAGCGGCGTGTTGCCGATCATGGAAAGCAAGGCGCTGGCTCGATCTGGCCCGGAAAGCGACGGTGTTGACGACATCACCTGCGGTGTCGAATTTGCCGCCCCGGTTTCTAGTTTTGGAGTTTTCAGTGCCGTCGGTGTAACGCCGTCAAGGATCGGTGTCGAGACGGGAATGCGTCATAGAAGCCCGAACATTTCTCGCGAGCGTCAACGGGAACGCGCCGCCAATTCTCGCTTGGTGCGCAACCGCAATTGGCCACAGGCCGCATCGATATCGTGGCCCTTTTCGCGCCGTAACGTGCAGGGGACGCGTTGCTTTTCCAGCGCTGCCAGGAAAGCTTCACACTGAGCTTCTGTCGGTCTTTGCCAGGGCAACCCTTCCACCAGGTTGTATGGAATGAGATTAATTTTGGCGTGGAGGCGCTTCGCCAGGGCTGCCAGCGGGGCGGTCTCGGTGAGTGCGTCGTTCACGCCGGAAATGAGAATGTATTCGAACGTGATCATTCGGCCTTTTTGCCGCTGGTAATATTCGCAAGCCTCCACCAGTTGTTCGATCGGATATTTCCGGTTTACCGGCATGATTTTTTCCCTGGTGGCGTTGGTGGCGCCGTGCAGGGAGATGGCCAGGCGAAATTGCAGGGGATCATCGGCGAGCTTGCGGATCTGGGGTACAAGGCCGCTTGTGGAGATGGTGATTTTGCGCGCGCCGATGCCGCCGCCCCAGGGCGCGTTAATGATCCGAAGCGCTTTGAGCAGGTTGTCATAGTTGGCCAGAGGCTCGCCCATGCCCATGATGACGAGGTTGCTGACCACCTTTTCCGGCGGTGGCTCACCGGTGGCTGCGTTGGCTGACCGTGATTCGGCGGCTGCGTGTCGCTCCACCGCGAGCAGTTGATCTACAATCTCCTCGGTGCCCAGATTTCGCTTCCATCCCTCGAGCCCGCTAGCGCAGAACCGACAGCCATAAGCACAGCCCACCTGTGTGGAAACACACAGCGTGTGGCGATCGCTGGCCTCGCCGTAAAGCGCCGGATTGGCGGGAATGAGTACGCTCTCGACGAAAGAGCCGTCCGCCAGGCGCCACAGGAATTTGCGGGTGGTGTCCTTCGCCCCCTGGACGCGCGCCAGTTCGAGCGAAGTAAGTTTGAACTGCGCCGCCAACTTCTCACGCAGCGTGCGCGGCAGGTTTGTCATGGCCTCCCATTGCGTGACGCGTTGCGCGTAAATCCAGGCGAGCACCTGGCCCGCCCGATAAGCCGGCTCACCCCAGCCTGCCAGAACGGCAGACAATTCTTCCAGCGTTTGTGATTTGATAACCATCTCGCAGCTCAACGTAATCTACTTACCAGGTTCGGCAAAGCGCCACGCCAGTCAGTTCTCTATAAAGCCGGCGCGCCGCCCGAGTGGGAGCGGCGCGTGGCAAGCAGACGCTTAAGCGGGCTCAGGCCTTCGCTGATTTCAGTTCTGGCGCGGACGGATTTACTTCCGGTCCGAAATAACGCAGGCAGACGAGCGGTTCGGTGGCGCTCAGGTTCTCGAAGGTGACACCCGCGCGGGCGCCATCCTCGGTGCAGAAGAACTCATCCTCCGTAAGTTCGGTGAACCGAATCAGTTTAGGACTGTTCAGCGGCAGACCATTGATCGTGCCGCGTCCCTGGACGCAAATAAGACCATAAGCGCCGGTGTCCTTGATCTGGCACTTGGTTCCCGGTTCTACCGTCAGTTCCTTGGCGGTAAAAAGTTGCTGTCCGTCCACCTTGCCGTAGACAATCCAGCGATCCACAAAGCCTTGCGCGGCGGTATCGGCCACTGAGATGGGTTCGAGAAAGTGGTTGTCCTTGAAATTCGGGTCGACGTTTGCATCCCAATCAAGCTGATCCACGAGGTAATCCAAATCTTTGTGGTATTTCTTGGGCACATCCTTTACGAGCAACGACCAGGGCACTTCGCGGCCCTCGACCAATGACTGATACATGCCAAAGACGTCGCTGCCCCATTGTGGCTCGTAAGTGCAAAGAGAACCTGGCGCGTGCAAAATGCAGGGCGGCACCAGCCAACCGGTTCCGGGCTGCAACCGATAAGCCTTGGATAGGTCGAGGATGCCGTTGTCACCCTTATTCCAGTTCTCGAGGCAACGGCGCACTTGCGCCTTGGTGGTGCCGGGTTCGAGTCCGAAGAACGTGTAGGGGAAATTGTTGCCCACATTATTGTGCTGGGGCGGGAAATAATATGACTCAGGTTTCCCCTCCTGTCCGACTAGCTTCGCCTGTTTGGCGCTTTGGTGCATGTGGTGCGGGATGGGCCCCATGTTGTCGAAGAACTTCGAATACACCGGCCAGCGGCGGTACTTGGACCAGATCTTTTGACCCACGATGCTGGCGCCGCATTCGGCGACCGCCTCCTGCAGGGTAAAACGGACTTTGCCCGCGACAACATAGCTCAACCCCTCGTCAGGCGTGCGGTTTTCGTTGGCCGCAGGGGTGGTGGACGCGAACCAGCGCTCGTCGATGCCGCCCCGATTCAACCCATACGCGTAGAGGTCATCGGGATGCAGTTTGAGCCGCTTGCCCGGTTGCAGAAAGGAGCGCGGGACCCAGCAGGGAGCCAGGCGCAGCAAACCGCCCGTCTCCTGGAGCGTGGCTTCAACAATGCTTTTAACCTTTTTCGACACAACTTTCAGCGAAGTAACAGTATTGGTGCTCATGATGCTCGGTCACCGTTACAAATTTGGCGCGCGGTGGCAAGTGCTTCCGCGAAGAAACCCGGGTTAAATTTGGCGCGGACAGTTCAGTGCGGATTTGGAGGGCGAATCGTGTTACAGAACTCCTCCGGTATTTGACGCCCCACGTGCAACACGGCAATCACCTGCCGCGCGCGCGAGGCGTCGTTCAGGCAAAGCGCACCTTCGCGGATCCGGAGTGAAGGCTGTCCTTCGAGATGAAGTGGGGAACGCTCACGCAAGTGGGCCTCGTATTCATGGAAACCGCTGAACCTCGCCTTAAGGATTTGACGCTTGGGAACCAAGCGAAAGCCGGCCCAACTACCGGGACACACCTGGCGCATTAACTCCACCAGCAACCGTCCCATGGTGTAGCGGGGATTTATCTCCACCAATGGCTTCAGTTGCACCACGCCTGTGGCGGTTCGGAAAACAAAGGCGTCGATACCTAGAGGCCCCTCATAAGCCAATTTCCGTAACTCGAGGCTTAATCGCCTGGTGAGGACAACATAGAGCTCTTCGATCCGGCGTAGAATATCCGGTGCGCTCGAAAACTTCTCAGCCAATGCTGAAGGGAGGTGGCGGGTGAAATTTGGGGCGGCCCAGTTTCCCTGGTATTGTCCGCGCTGGTCATTAACCAGGGCGGTGTAGCCGGTGATCGCCAACTCCCCTTCGCGCGATTCGAGTTGCAGGGAGAAATCAAACTCACGCTCCAACCAAGGTTCCACCACGATCTCCCGTCCGCCTTCCGTGCTTTTATCGATCCAGGCGAGTTGGGCGCGAGTAATCGTGGGTTCCCACAGGCGGATGGCATTTCCTCCAGCCAACCCGAGCGCTTGCTTCATCACGATGCGGTGATGACCCTGGTCTCGGATGTGTCGGATGGCTTCGAGCGCTTCTGCGGTGCTGCGCGCCACGGTGCCTGCCAGCGCCGCGGAACAAAGCCACGGCTCCTCCGGAATTTCGCGCAGGAACTTACGCAAAAATTCAGCACTCCAGGATTTTGAATAGAGCAGGGCAGTGCCACGGTCCTGGGGCAGCGCGGCACTCTGGTGCTCCTCCTGGCCTTGGCCGCATAACGGAGCGAGCAGCGCACAACTGTCGGGCCCCCACGCCCACGGAATTAAACGGTTCAGCTTCCGCAAACGCAGGCTGTGATTTGCGGGTATCTTTCCCTGCTCCAACTCCACGAATTCCGGGAGGGGAAATCCTGCCGCCTTTATCCCGCTCAGGAATTCCGCGGAGGGTCGACGTCGGACCAAAACCACATCATGCGGACCTCCGAGGAACTGCGGCAGATTTTCGAGATCCTCCGCCAGGGCCGTCTGGGCGGCGACTGGGGTGAAAGCTCGGCCTTGCGCCAGGTAACCCTCGGCAAAAGGATTGAACACAAAAACATCGGATTCCCGGAGTTCCATGCGACGTCAAAGTTAGGTTACGTAGCGGCCCGACGCCAAGCGGGATTAATATATGCATCGCGAATCATCCAAGGGAGTTTGAGGAGTCCCAGGCGCAAGAGCTTTGGAGCTGCGAAGGAGATACGGCGCTTGACACCACCGCGACATTCTTCATGTTGCGTTTCATGATTCGGTCCTCATTGGTGAACTTAATTTCGGTGAGCTGTTTGCTGCTCACGGTTGGCCGCGTCCATGCCGTCACTCCCAATGCCGGTGAGTTTTCCAGTGAGAATACCTGGTTTAACCAGGTCTTTCCGCTGGAAGCTCAGGGGGAACAGGCCACGCTGAAGATCATTTTTGAGGATGTGCCCGAAGACATCACGCGCGGCAAGTCCTGGCGGGGGACTCCCTTTCAGCTCGGGGAAAAGACGTTCGCTTACGGTATCGCATTCAATGCGACCAAACAAATCCGGGTGCATCTGCCGAAACCTGGCCAGCGGTTTAGCGCCCAAATCGGATTGGAGAATAACGACGACACACGCCGGGGCGAAGCTTTAGGCCAAGGATCGGTGGTCTTCGAAGTGTTAACCAATGGGGTCGGGGCATTCCGCTCCCCCGTGCTGCGCCGCAAAGATGGCCCAGTCTCTTTGAGCGTTCCGCTGGGAGGGCAGCGTGAATTCGAGCTGCGTGTGGGCGACGCCGGTGACGGCCGGGGTTGGGACCAGGCACTTTGGGCGGAGGCCGAGGTGGAATGCAGTGATGGTACGCGTTTCCGCTTGCAGGATCTACCCTGGATCGAATCGGCAGCAGCCAACCCGTTCGGCTTTTCCTTTGTCTATCAAGGGACGAACAGCGCCAAATTGCTGCCGGGCTGGAAACGCGTCAGCCGCGAGGAGAAAGTCTCCGAAGGGCTCCGTCGCGAGATAACTTATTCCGATCCCGCCACTGGACTGGAGGCGACGGTCGAAGCGGTCCAGTTCTCTGCATTCCCCGCGGTGGAATGGGTCGTGCGCTTTAAGAATACTGGCGGAAAAGACACTCCGATTCTGGAGAGCATCCAGGCCTGCTCCACCTCGTGGCCTCTAGTTAAGTCAGGCGAAACATTCATTAACTGGGCCAAAGGGGGAGTGGCTGGTTTTGATGATTTTGCTCCGGGACGAACGGCTTTGAAAGGAGGCGCGAAATTGCGCCTGCAGCCCGGGGGCGGAAGATCTTCCAGCCAGGTGCTTCCCTTTTTCAACCTTCAGGGTGCGGATGGCGGCGTGATTGCGGCCATTGGCTGGACAGGTGAATGGCTGGCGACCTTCACGATGGATATTCGCGGACAGCCCAATATGGAGGCTGGCCTGGAACGCACTCACCTGGTGCTTCATCCCGGGGAGAGCATCCGGACTCCCCGCATGGCCGCACTGTTTTATTTTGGTGACCAATGGCGTGGCCAAAATCTGTGGCGGCAATTCGTGCTCAAGCACCATCGGCCGCAAGTCAACGGCCAGCCCATGATTTCGCCGATCACTTGTGGCAACTGGGGAGCGACGCGCGCGGAAGTGCATTTGGACAACATCCGGAAGATCATCGAGAAAGACCTGCCGATCGATTACTACTGGATCGACGCCGAATGGTATGGAAAGGGCTCGTGGTACCCGAACGCGGGCAATTGGGACCTGAAGCAGGAGGTTTATCCGAAGGGCTTTAAGCCGCTGAGCGACGCGCTGCGGGCCGGTCGGCGGGAGCTAATGCTGTGGTTTGAGCCCGAGCGGGTTTTTCGCGGCACTCGCTGGCTGCAGGAACATCCACAGTGGCTGCTCGGTCCCATGGGTGATAACGCCTTGCTGAATCTGGGCGATCCGGACGCCCGAAAGTTCCTGATCGATTTCATTTCGGGACGGATCCAGGAGTACGGCCTGGGCTGTTACCGGCAGGATTTCAATATTGATCCGCTGGCTTTTTGGCGCGCTGCCGATGCTCCGGACCGCCAGGGCATCACGGAAATCCGTTACATCGAAGGTTTATATCAGTTCTGGGACGCGTTGCTGGAGCGGCATCCCGGCTTGATCATCGACAATTGTGCCAGCGGTGGGAGGCGGTTGGACCTCGAGACCCTTGGTCGGGCCACGCCATTCTGGCGAACGGACGGTCCCCGGGACGCGCTGGCGCACCAATGCCACACGTTCGGATTGCTGCCCTGGGTCCCATTGAGTGCTACCAGCCAGGATCGGGCCGGTGACGATTACGAATTTCGCAGCAGCATGTGCAGTTCGCTCTGTTTAAACTGGTGGGTCTCGGGGGACGTGCCAGCAGAGAGTATTCCGCCGAGCTTTCCGTTCGATTGGGCCAAGTCCACCCTAAAACAGTATCTGGAAATCCGGGACTTCTACTACGGAGATTTTTATCCGCTTACCAGCTATTCACAGAGCCCGGATCACTGGATGGCCTATCAATTGGACCGCCCGGATACCGGGAGAGGTTTGGTGATAGCTCTACGACGGCCAGGCAGTCCTTATGAGGGCGCCCGACTCCCGTTGCATGAATTGGACCTTAACGCGAATTACAGCATCACCGACCTGGACACGAAGAAAGTCTATCGCGCTGCCGGTCGGGAGTTGGTGAAGGACGGTTTGGAAATTCAGATGAACGTCCGGCCCGGCTCAACCTTGCTGCGCTACGAGAAACTTTAACCTGTTGCTCTCGGAGGAGGGATTCCGACGTTACGAATTTTTCCGTGACCTTTGGGGCTACGGGATCGACAGGCGGCGCAAGCGCCATCCGCACAACAGCAGCAGGAGCGGAGGCAGAATTGTCAGTCCAAAGAACAAGGGAAATCTGGAGCCGGCAAGCGGTCCAAAAAACGCCAGCGCCGAAGCCGCGACGATGGTTAATCCTGGGAGCGGCCAGCGCAGCGACACCAGCAGCCCCACCAACATCAAAAGGTGCAGCACCTGACCCGCCCATACAGACATCGGCGGCGTGCGGGGGTATGGTGAGATGAACCATTGATTGAGGTGCTCGACAAAGAAGCCGCCCCAGAATAGGAAAACGAGGACGGTCAACACTCGTGCGGCCCACTGGGTGATGGTCCAGCACCAATGCCACGTTTCAGTGCTCTTCATAAGCACAGTATCCTCTCCCATGATCCAGCCGCAAAATCGATAATAATGCCGGGGGAAGCAGTTTTTTCGATGCCTTGGTAGGGTTGCTCAGCCCGGGCCCGAACCGGAGACCCGCCGAGCGACGAGGTTTCGAATAGCGACCTTTGCTCTGGCGGCAGCTTGAGCCTACCGGTTCGCCTGTTGAATCACGTCAAAAGTGCCCCCATCCGTGAAGTGGTCTTTCTGGGCTTTTTGCCAGCCGCCGAATACCTGGTCAATCGTGAACAAATTCACCTTCGGGAGATCTTCGGTGTGCTTTGCGGCTACCGCTTCCAGTCGCGGTCGGTAATAGTGCCGGGCGGCGATTTCCTGGCCTTCCGGCGTATACAGAAACTCAAGGTAAGCTTTCGCCACTTCCGCGCTGCCTTTGCGTTTCACATTCTTGTCGACCCAGGCTACAGGAGGTTCCGCCAGGATGGTCACGGACGGCATCACAATCTCGTAACTTCCTTTACCCAGCTCTTTGATCGAAAGAATGGCCTCATTCTCCCAGGCAATCAGCACGTCACCAATCCCGCGCTGGACGAAGGTCGTGGTGGCGCCGCGTGCGCCGGTGTCCAGCACCGGCACATTCTTAAAAATGGCGGCGACGAATTCCCGGACCTTTTTCTCGTCGTTATTAAACTTCTTCAGTGCATATCCCCAGGCGGCAAGATAATTCCAGCGAGCTCCGCCAGAAGTTTTGGGATTCGGAGTAACGACTCCAATGCCTGGCTTGATCAAATCATCCCAATCCTTGATGCCCTTGGGATTTCCTTTTCGGACCAGAAAGACCACCGTCGAGGTGTAGGGAGCACTGTTGTTCGGCAATCGCTTCTGCCAATCCAGCGGCAGCATTCCTCCCTTTTCCGCAATGGCATCGATGTCGTAGGCCAGGGCCAGCGTCACGACGTCAGCATCCAGGCCATCGATCACTGATCGAGCTTGCTTGCCCGAGCCGCCGTGCGATTGGCGCACGATGAGTTTATCTCCGGTCTTAGCCTCCCATTGTTGGGCGAAAACCTCGTTCACTTCCTGATACAATTCCCGGGTGGGGTCGTAGGAAACGTTGAGGAATCGAATCTCTTTCCCCGGGGCGGCAACGAGGCCCAGGGCCAGCACCATTCCTGTGACTAGCGTGAGGATTTGGTTTTTCATGGTTGGAGGTCCGTCGTCAGCATAAGCCACTTTTTCAAAGTCAGCGATGATTGGTTGATGTTTCCGCGAAGGTCTTTCTCGCCGACGGCCAGATGATCTCACTTGAGGTGAGGGTCTTAACCAGGTTCTTAGAAATCGAATTCACAAGTTCTTGTAACAACATAGGAGAGAATGGTGCATAACATTACAATGTCAACTAGAATAATATAGATTATGCGCTTTTGAGCGATTAGAACCGTTTTACTAGTGGGGTTGTTGTCTGGCTTGACACCTCCAAAGGGGTCTGCTTCCCTCGGTTTCGCGGCGCGCGCATTCACTTGGAAACCTTTGCAGCCGTGGCAACTTAAAGCGAATCATGAACCACGTGGAGCGGTTTCGGGCGGTGATGGATTTTCAGCCTGTGGACCGGTTGCCCCGATGGGAGTGGGCGATGTGGTGGGACGAAACCATCGCGCGGTGGCATGGGGAAGGGCTGCCGGCTCAGCTCCATTTCGCCCGTGTGGTCGAAATCTCGGATTATTTCGGGCTGGATCCATACCAGCAATATTGGTTTAGCACCACCGATCCGACCATCGAAGCAACCCAGCACCATGTGGAAGGCATGGTCAGTAACATGGACGATTACCTGCGGTTGCGTCCCCAGCTATTTCCGAGTCACGAGCATTCGATCGCCAGCATGGCACCCTGGGCTCGACGCCAGCCGGAGGGTTCGGCGGTCGTCTGGTGCACGTTGGAAGGCTTCTTCTGGTTTCCGCGAACCCTGATGGGGTTCGAGAAGCTGATGTTCGCCTTTGTTGATCAACCCGAATTGTTGCATCGGATTAACAGCGATTTGCTGGAGTTTAATCTGAGGTTGCTGGACCAATTTCTGCCGGTTTGCGTGCCGACTTTCATGACGATCGCTGAAGATATGTCTTACAACCACGGGCCGATGATCTCTCGCCTGACCTTTGAGGAGTTTGTTGCGCCATATTATCGGAAGCTGATACCGCGCCTGCAGGAGCGCGGGATAATTCCGCTTGTGGATACGGATGGGGATGTCACGCTGCTGGTGCCATGGCTGAGAGAGTTGGGCGTGCGCGGGGTGTTGCCGCTGGAACGCCAGGCGGGCGTCGATGGGCTGGCATTGCGGAATCAATTTCCGGATTTTTTATTGGTGGGCCACTTCGACAAGATGACCATGCCTTGGGGGGAAGCGGCCATGCGGGCGGAGTTTGAGCGGCTGACGCCGCTGATGCGGCGGGGCGGCTTTATCCCGAGCGTTGATCACCAGACGCCACCCGGCGTTTCGCTGGAGCAGTACCGCATTTATCTTAAACTGCTGACCCAGTTCACTGTCGACGTTCACCCCTGAATTTTATGCATCGACTGCTTTTTGTTTTGGCTATGGTGATGGGTGGCTGGATTGGTCCGGTTCACGCCAATGTCAGCCTCGAGGAAGGATTCGCGCATCCGCCGGATTCAACGCGGCCGTGGTGCTACTGGTATTGGATTAGTGACCAGATCAGCCGGGAGGGCATCACCCGGGACCTGGAAGCGATGAAACGCGTGGGGATCGGCGAGGCGTTTATCGGCAATATTTTTCTGGATGATTCGAAGCCTGGCGCGGTCAAGGTGCTGAGCCCGGAATGGTGGGGCATGGTAGAGCATGCCATCCGTGAAGGCGGTCGGCTTGGTGTGGATATCGGGATGTTCAACTGTCCGGGCTGGAGCCAGTCGGGCGGGCCCTGGATCAAAAGCACCAATGCGATGCGGCGGGTGAGTTGGACGGAGCAAAGGGTTACAGGTCCCAGTCACGTGCGGACAAGGCTGTCGCCGCCGGGAGCGGATTTTCAGCCATTCGCGCTGGTGGCGTTTCCGGCGCCGGCTGAAGATACCAGTTGGCTGGCGCTGACAAATGCCAGCATCACGTGCAGCCCCTCCGTGGAGCATCCGGAGTATCTGCTCGATGGAAATTCCGCCACGATAGTGGAACTTCCGGCAGGTCCGTCCGCCTATACTCTGGAGATTTCGGTCCGGGAACCGGTGACGATTCGGTCCCTGGTGATCGAACCAGCCCGAGCGGATTTCGCGATGACTTGCGATCTTCAAGTCGAAACCGGCGCGGCCTTTCACACGATTCGGAGTTTCGTGGTGGATCGATCCAACAACGGTGTCGGGGTGGGGTTCATGCCTTACGCGCCGGTGGCCATTGCGTTGGAACCGGTCACGGCGGCTAGGTTTCGACTGGTCTGCCGGGACATGCAGGGTCAGCCCATGCTGGCGGAAGTGCGGCTTAGCGGTGCGGCGCGACTTGAGCGGTATGTTGAGAAACAATTGGGCAAAATGCATCCCACACCGTTGCCCGCCTGGGATACCTACCTGTGGCCGGCAGCTCCCGAACCCGGCGCCCCTGGGGTCGTAGTGCCCTCCAGCGGAGTCGTGGATCTGACGAGCCAGGTGAACGGTGATGGGGAGTTGGACTGGGAAGCGCCACCCGGCCAATGGGTGCTGCTTTGGACGGGGCTCGTGCCTACCGGCACCCGGAATTCTCCGGCGTCGCCAGAAGGGCAGGGGCTGGAGGTGGACAAGCTCAATCGCGCCGCCGTGCGGGACCATTTTCGGGCCTATCTGGGCAAACTCCTGGCGCGACTGCGACCGGAGGACCGTCAGGCGCTCAAGCATGTAGTCGCGGACAGCTACGAGATGGGATCGCAAAACTGGACTGACGGTTTTGCCTCGCGGTTCCAACGCCGCTACGGCTACGACCCGCGGATGTGGTTGCCGACCCTTACCGGGCGGGTGGTGGGCAGTGCCGGTGAATCGGACCGATTTCTATGGGACTTGCGCCGGTTGGTGGCGGACCTCGTCGCGACGGAATACGTGGGCGGATTGCGCGAAGAATCGAATCGCCGCGGGTTAAAGCTCTGGCTGGAGAACTATGGACACTGGGGTTTCCCGGCGGAGTTCCTGCAATACGGAGGGCAGGCGGACGAAGTTTCGGGCGAGTTCTGGGCGACCGGAGATCTGGGTAGCATCGAACTGCGCTGCGCTTCTTCCGCAGCCCATACCTATGGGAAGCCTGTGGTGCACGCTGAGGCGTTCACCAGTGGACTCCACTTCGAGAGCACTCCGTGGTCCCTCAAGAAACGCGGGGATTGGGGGCTGACGGAAGGGATTAACCACTGGGTGTTTCATGTCTATATTCATCAGCCGTGGGAGGATCGTCTCCCCGGGGTGAACGCCTGGTTCAGCACGGAGTTTAACCGGCATAACACCTGGTTCGAGCAAAGCCGGGCCTGGGTCGATTACTACCGACGCTGCGGGTTCCTGCTCCAGCAGGGTCAGCCCGTGGCAGACATTGCCTACTTCATTGGCGAGGACGCTCCCAAGATGACCGGCAGCCGCCGCCCCGCACTGCCGCCGGGCCATAATTTTGACTATATCAACGCCGAAGTAATCGAATCGCGCCTCAAGGTGAAGCAGGGCCGCTTTGTGCTTCCCGACGGGGTTTCATATTCAGTGCTGGTGCTGCCGGAACTTAAGACGATGCGGCCGGAATTGTTGCGAAAGCTCCGCGAACTCGTGCGTTCTGGCGGCGCGATCCTGGGACCGGCACCCGAGCGGTCACCGAGCCGGCAGGATTTCCCGCGCTGCGACGAGGAGGTGCGCAAGTTGGCCAGGGAAGTCTGGGGCGAGTTGGCGGGCGCTGAAACTCGAGGGCCGCTCCGCACCCATAAGTTCGGCACTGGTCGAGTGTTTGTTACCGACGATTTGCAGCCGGTGCTGCGCACGCTCGGTCTGGAGCCGGATGTCGCCGGGATCGATCCTCGCCAGGTCCTATGGACACACCGTGCCTCCGCCGACACGGACATTTATTTCCTCAGCAACCAGACCGAGCAGACGCTGGCGTTGACGCCGATATTTCGGGTGCGAAACAAAGCTCCCGAGCTTTGGGATGCGGTTCAGGCGCGAATCGTTCCCGCCGGCATCTACGAGCCGGCCGGGCAGGGCACACGCGTCGGGCTAACCCTCCAGGGTGGCGAGTCGGTTTTTGTCGTCTTTCGTTCAAATGCCAAATCACTGGTGGCGGTGAGGGAATCGCGATTGAATGGAAAGGTATTGCAGACCCTGAAGGCGGTCAGAGAACCGGCCGGCCCGAGCCAGGCTGGAGTATCCGACGTGAACAACTTCACCATCGTCGGCTGGGTTAACCCGGTGATCGGAATCGGTCTTCCGACGGAAGCTAACGACGGCGTCTTCCTGAACGTGCCTCGGAATGATGCGGTCGTGCCGGTGCATGGCGCCAGTCTCTCTACAGAGCCTGGCCATGTTGGCGCTGGTATTTCCGTGGGCACGAATGGCGTGTGCGTCTTCGAGCACGGTGCGAACTATTTTGCGCCCGTGTTGGTGAAGGCGGCGCCTTTGACCGGGTGGCAGTTCGTTGCGGTGGCATATGAAGACGGCCATCCCAGCCTCTATCTCAACGGCGCGTTGGTGCATCAGGGGTTAACCAGCCGCAAGCGAGTTCATTCCGGCGCGGCGGCGGAGTCTGGCGCTCCGGGGTTCCGTGGTCACACCGGTGGCTTTCTGACTTACAAAGGCGCCCTAAAGGAATCACAATTGATGGCGCTCGTGCGGTCGGGGCCGCCGCCGGATGCTTCCGGGGCGCCGGCTCTCGCGTGGCGATTGCTAACAGCGAAGAGGGTGCAAGCGGAGGTGTCGACGAATGGCGTTTTCGAAATCGACTGGACCAGCGGCAAAGTCAGCCGGTTTGCGGTCACTAACGTGGCAAATTCGATGGAGATCTCGGGACCCTGGGAGCTTCATTTCCCCAAAGGTCGCGACGTGCCAGAAAAGATCACTTTGGAAAAGTTGATCCCGCTGGAGACTCATCCTGACCCGGCCGTACAGTATTTTTCCGGGACCGCCCGCTATGTTCGCACTGTTGAAGTGCCGTCCGAGATGCTGGGGGCCAATAAACGGCTCCGCCTGGATTTGGGCGACGTCAACGCCATTCCCGAAGTATGGCTTAATGGTAAATCGGTCGGGACTCTCTGGGGTCCGCCGCGCAGCGTAGACATTACCTCTGTGGTTCGACTGGGACAGAATTCTCTGGTCGTCGAGGTCACCGGCACATGGCGCAATCGCCTGATCGGTCAGGCCAAATTCCATGGCGCACCGTCGTCCGCTTCAAATTCCAGCCCGACCTTTACGCCATTTCTGACCACGGACCTGAAACTGCGCGGGACTGAGCCGTTATCACCGTTTGGATTGATTGGTCCGGTGCGCCTGGTGGGCAGCGTGGGATTGGAAATTTATGTTCCCGCACCGTAATTAAATGAAAGATTTGTTGGCCGAATTCGAAGCTTCCGTTTTGCGAGACCGGGTGTTTCGTCGGGGCGAGAAGATTTTGGTCGCGGTCTCTGGCGGTGTGGACTCGATGGTGTTGCTGCATCTGCTGAGCCGACTGGCCCCGGCTAATGGCTGGAAGCTCGGCGTGGCGCATCTGAATCACGGGCTCCGAGGCCGAAGCAGCGATGCCGACGAAGCACTCGTTCGGCGCGCCGCACGGCAGTTGGGTTGGCAGGTATTCGTGGAACGAATCCCGAAAGGAGAGCTGAAACAAGTGCCGAAGCTTTCCCTGGAGATGGCAGCGCGACAGCGGAGGCATAAGTTCTGGGCCGGCGCCGCCCGGGAATTTGGGACCCGCAAAATCGCGTTGGCCCATCACGCTGACGACCAGGTGGAATTACTCTTCCTGCGCTTGCTGCGCGGCAGCGGCGCTCAAGGGCTGTCCGGCATGCGGCCACTCAGTCCTCTGCCGGGTCACCGGAATCTGACGCTCGCGCGTCCTATGCTGGATTTGGAAAAGAGGGATTTGGAGAGTTATGCGGCACAGCAGCGCGTGCGATTCCGCAAAGACGCCACCAATAACGCCTTCGAGATTCCGCGGAATCGGATCCGGCACGAATTACTGCCGCTGTTAAAACGACATTATCAACCGGCACTTGGTACAGTCATTACCAGGGTTATGAAGCTCCTGGGTGGGGATGCCGAGGTAATCCAGGGTCTGGCTGAGGACTGGTCGGAGAACCGTGGCCAGCGAGGGCAGGGGGCGGCACGGGTGGCGTCCTTTGACGCTCTGCCGATCGCGGTGCGCCGGCGGGTATTGCACGATCAACTCCTGGCGCGGAAAGTCGTTCCAGATTTCGCGTTGGTCGAAAGCCTGGTGTCCCATTCGAACCGTGTCATCTGCGCAAAATGCACGGAGTCGATACAGGGTTCCCAGCGATCCTGGGGGGTGAGCCGGGATGGCTCCGGGCAGGTCCACCTCAGCCCAGTTGGAACTGACGTACCGGCTCAAGCTGCCCTCTCATTGGACTTGAATGCCAGGAGCGGGCGTGTGGTCTATGGTGGCGTGGAAATCCGATGGAAGATATTGAAGCGCAATCGGAAAGCGATGCCGCTCAGGCGTCGCAGGTCACAGGAAACGGTGGAGTTTTTCGATGCGGACCAGGTTGGGTCGAGTTTGGTGCTGCGCCACTGGTTGCCCGGGGACCGCTACCAACCGATCGGACTTGCCGGCACCCGGAAACTGCAGGATTGCTTCACCGATTTGAAAATGGCGCGGGAATTGCGGCAAAAGGCGCTTGTCGCAGAATCAATTCACGGCGATATTTTCTGGGTAGAGCGTTTGCGCATTGGCGAGCGGTTTAAAATCACTGACCGCACCGCCCGGGTGCTGGTTTGGCGCTGGCGGACAGCCTAACTCCTGCATTGCGGGGAGGCCCGAAGCGTGATAATCTCTCCCAACGGATTCTAAGATGTCAGACGACAACAGATTAAACGAAGAGAACAACAATTCTCGAAAGGGAGGCGAGTTCAAGGTTCCACCGCGCACATGGCTGGTGTGGATAGCTATTTTTGGCGGCATCATTGTTTTGATGCTGCTGCGCGACAAGATGGATACGCAGGGCGAGATGCTCACCCAGTTCCGATTCCAGCAATTGGTGGAGTCGAACCAGGTGGCCACGGCCATGATCAATTACAATCCGCAAAACCCTTTCCTGACTGAGATTTCCGGGAAGTACTATCGGGATGGGTCGCGTGAAAACAAGAACCCGGAAAACCTGGTTCCGTTCCGGACGAAAGCCCGGCTGACTCCGAAGCTGGAAGAAAAGCTCCTTGGTTTGCAGCAGTTTGAGGTGCGCGAGCCGAACACCATGTTGTTGAGTGTTATCTGGAGTTTGCTGCCCATCTTGCTGATCGCCACGCTGATCTGGTTTTTCTTTATTCGCCAAATCAAGATGGCGGGCAAGGGCGCCCTGAGCTTCGGTAAGAGCAAGGCGCGGCTGCTGGCCAAAGAACGCAATAAGACGACGTTCAAAGACGTCGCCGGTATCGATGAAGCCATCGATGAAGTGACTGAGTTGGTGAATTTCCTTAAGGATCCGAAGAAGTTCCAGCGCCTGGGTGGCCGTATTCCGAAGGGCATCCTCATGGTGGGCCCTCCCGGCACCGGCAAAACACTCCTGGCCAAGGCCATCGCCGGTGAGGCCGATGCCGCCTTCTTTAGCATCAGCGGTTCGGATTTCGTCGAGATGTTCGTCGGCGTCGGCGCGAGCCGCGTGCGGGACATGTTCGAGCAAGCCCGCAAGAACACGCCGTGCCTGATTTTCATTGATGAAATCGACGCGGTGGGCCGGAGCCGTGGCCATGGTCTGGGCGGCGGCAACGATGAGCGGGAACAGACTTTGAACGCGTTGCTGGTCGAGATGGACGGCTTCGATACCCAGGAAGGGATCATCATCATCGCCGCCACCAATCGTCCGGACGTGCTTGATCCCGCGCTGTTGCGCCCCGGACGCTTCGATCGTCAGCTTACGGTCAACCTGCCGGACGTGCGCGGACGCGAAGCCATTCTCAAGGTTCACGCCAAAAACGTGAAGCTGGCGCCCACGGTTGATTTGTCCGTGATCGCCCGCGGCACGCCCGGATATTCCGGCGCGGAACTGGCCAATCTCCTGAACGAGGCGGCGCTGCTCGCCGCAAGCACCAATAAGAAATCTGTCGGCATGGAGGAATTGGAGGAAGCCCGCGATAAAGTGCGCTGGGGCCGCGAGCGCCGTAGCCTGGCCATGACGGATGAGGATAAGAAATTTACCGCCTGGCATGAAGCTGGGCATGCGCTGGTCAACGTGCTCCTCCAGCACACCCATCCGCTGCATAAAGTCACCATTATTCCCCGCGGGCAATCGTTGGGATCCACGATGTCCCTGCCCAAAACCGATGTCCTGAACCGGCGCCGCAAGGAAATGCTGGACATGATCGCGGTCATGATGGCCGGGCGCATCGCTGAAGAGGTCATTTCCGGCGATATCTCGACCGGGGCCGCCGGTGATATCCAGCAGGCCACCAACATGGCACGCGCCATGGTGACCCAGTGGGGCATGAGCAGCCGGCTCGGGATGGTGCAATACGGCGACGACGACGAATTCGTGTTTCTCGGGCGCGAAATGGCCCGCACCAAAGCTTACAGCGAACACACCGCCCAGGAGATCGATCTCGAGGTCAAACGTATCATCGACGAGGCCTATACGATCGCGAAAGACCTGCTCACCACCCACCACGACAAGCTCGAATTGATCGCCAAGTCGCTTCTCGAATACGAGACGCTCGACGGGCATCAAGTGGTGGAAATCGTGCAGACCGGCAAGTTCACCGCGCCGCCACCGGCGCCGCACGTGGATCCTCCGCACGGAGCCCCGGCGGGCACGCCTTTGCCGGAGTTGCCGACCAAGCCGACTCCGCCCGCGTTGCCTGGCCTGGGAACGCCCGCGCCTGCCACGGTGTGAGTCATAGCCGACCGGCGCCGGTCCGGTGATTTATATACCCGTTAAAAAATCGCCTGGCCGGGTCTAAAAACGGCTTGCGCCGGCCACCGGTTCCCGGTAACTTTATTGGCCTCTGGGGCACCCATAGCTCAATTGGATAGAGCGTCTGACTACGGATCAGAAGGTTTCAGGTTCAACTCCTGATGGGTGCGCCACTTACCCCCCCTGAGACCTCCTGACTGTGATGTAACAGGCTCTCAGACCTTGGCTCCATCGGTGGGTGTTGCTGATGATAACGCTGGTAACGCGGAGCGCGTTGTTTGCGATCCGGCGTCCAAATAGACTGCAAATCAAGGTGTTGTGCTCTCGTTCCGATCTCGATAGCCCAAGTTGCTGGATGAATTAAACACTGTGCTGACGGCCCAGCGTGCGTGAATATGATGTTCATAAACATTTTCACTTTTTTGTTTTTTCTGGGCGCAATTGCGGCCTAAAAGCATTGTTTTACAGTGGTTTTGTAGTGGTTTAGGATGATCGTAAAGATTTTCGGAATATATGGAAGTTTATCGGCATGTCAGTGCGATGGAACCTTTGCTCCCCAAGGGGCAAAGCGCCCGGCTTTCTGAACTGACCTGTGAAATCCTGAAAGCGTCGGGCCGGCTGACCGGTCAGATTCATTCACGGCTGGTGCTGCAGCGGGTGGCAGATCTCGTCCGCGATATGAACTGCTATTATTCCAACCTGATCGAAGGCCACAAAACCACCCCGCGCGAGATTGAGCGCGCCCTGAAACGCAATTTCTCCAAAAACGAGACCCAACGCAACAACCAGCAGTTGAGTGTCGCCCACATCGACGTTGAAAAATTGATGGAAAAACGTCTGGCCGCCGAACCGCTGGATGTTTATTCCCCTGTATTTCTCTGCTGGCTGCACCGGGAATTTTATACCCGGCTGCCCGAACCGTTACACTGGGCTGCCACCCAGCGCGGCAAACGTTACCAAATCCAGCCCGGTTCCCTCCGCGATTTCATGGTGGATGTCGGCAAGCATACGCCGCCAGATTTTGCCGCGTTGCCCAAGTTCTTGAGTCGTTTTCATTCCTTCTACGGCGATAAGACGATTTTGGAGACCGACCGCTTGGTGGCCATCGCGGCCGCGCACCATCGGCTTTCTTGGATTCACCCGTTTGGCGACGGCAATGGCCGTGTCATCCGGCTCCAATCCCACGCGCAACTCATCCGGCACGGCATCGCCGGTCACGGCCTGTGGACGCTCTCGCGCGGCCTGGCCCGCCATCGTCAACGCTACTACGCCAGCCTCGAAGCCGCCGATCAAAGTCGTCACGGCGATCTCGATGGCCGGGGCAATCTCTCCGACGCGGCATTGGCCGACTTCTGCGTGTTCTTGCTCGACACCATGCTGGACCAAATCCAGTTCATGAGCGGATTGCTCGGTCTGCCCGCGCTGCGCACTCGCGTGGAACGTTACTTCCAGTTTCAAGCCCTGCATCTGGAACGCTATCGCGAAGAAATCATGCGCGTGGCCCGCACGCTGGTGGAGGAAGGCGAAATCCCACGCGCCCGCGTGCGGGAAATCACTGGCAAAGCCGCCACCGTCTCCGTCGAAATCATCAAGTTGGGATTGGAACACGGCTACTTTGATACGCCCAGCCCCAAAGGCCCGCTGCGCGTGGCCTTCCCGGCGAAAATTCACGAATTTTATTTCCCGCAACTCTTCCTCGATTTGCCGGTCGAACCTGCCGGGAGAGCGGCATGAGTGCGAACGCCCCAACCGCAGCCCCAACAGGGAGAAAGAAATTAGCCCAGGGCAAGGAGCGTAGCGACGACGACCTGGGTTAGCCTCTCTTGAGCGGTGCCACTGACCAATGCTCCGGCACCTGGCCGAGCCACTCGACGCCGCTAGGTTTGTATTTGCGGTAGCGGGGGAAGCTCATTGGGGAAAAGCAGAAAGTAGAAAGCAGAAAACAGAAATCGGCATCATTTGACCTGTTTGGCGGGTTTGGTCGGGGGCAGATAGTTCTCGGGGGTGACGACCTTCTGGCCGGTTTTGGCCTCCAGTTCCAGACGAGCTTTTTTGGCGATGCGCCCACCGGTTTTTGCGGCGGCTTTGTTTTCCACCATGCCGGTGGCCGACACGCTGGCGGCGATCTGGCGGGTGGAGAGCTCGGCCAGGGCGGTGAAAATCAATTCCGCCTCGCTCATGTGGTCGCGCAGGTTTTCGGTCTTGAGCCCCTTGATCTGCTTGTGACCCTGGACGCTGACCCCGGACCATTCCTGATGAATCAGGTTGGTGAGGATGGCAAATTCATCGCCTTTCTTGATGTCATGTGTGGCCCAGTAATCGGTGAATTTGTTGCGCGTTTCCTGTCCGGTCATGCGCTGCTCGATCCATTTGGGGCTGCGGCCCTGTTTCTGCCAGGCCTCGCGAGCGCGGGCGAGCGAGCGGGCGGGGTCGGCGATTTCCTGCATCCGCTCGTAACCGACCTTGGCCAGCCAGAGTTTGATGGGCTCGGCCTTGGGACTGGGAACGCTTTGCACGAGGCGCAGCAGGGTTTCGGCGGTGGCGACGTCGGTGAGGTAGGTTTTGCCGTCGGCGGCGGGCATTTTCAGTTGGTAACAATTTGTTACCAACTGGCTACCCTCCTTTTTCAGGCGACCTTTGAGAACCTTCCAATACTTTCTTGAGGCCTGATAATCTGGCTGCTGCGTGAGTACCCGGACGATGTCCACAACCGAAAACCACCACGTTTCGGTCTTTTCGTCGTAGTGGCGGCGGATTTGATAGCCTTCAAAAAGGGCAAGATCGTTGTTCATGACAGCGGAATGAGGTCGCGTGGGTTTGGTAGAGTGTTCAACTGGTAACGGCGTGTAACCGGTTGGCCGGGGCAGAAAGCACGGGAATTCAGTTGGTAACAATTTGTGACCAACTTACTGACGCTGCGGCTGCCAGTTTGCAGTTGGTGACCGTTTGTCACCGACTGGCGCACAGCGCTGGGGAACAGGAGGTTGACCATGAGGCGAATGACTTCACGCGGGGTGAAGTGTTCGCCGGCGGTTTCGTTGGAGAGCTCGGCGAACTTGCGGATCAGTTCCTCGAACACGGCGCCCATCTGGGCGTTGCTGACGGCGTCGGGGTGGAGGTCGATGGTGGCGAACTTTTCGGTGACCAGGTAGAGGAGATCGGCGACGGACCAGATGAAGGAGGAAAGATTCGGGTCAGGCATTACGGTGTAAAGCGATAAAGGCCAGAGTTTTGGTGTGCGGATGCTGGCGCCAGTGATAGTCCATTGGTAGGCCATGTTAGCCGGGGCTGGTGTAGGCTCAAGGGAAAATCGGGCACGGCCCAAATGTGTGATCTTGCGCCGGATGGTGTCAGTAAATTAAACAAGGGGTAGAAAAAGAAGCAGATTCCGCGATCAAGACTGCCGTATGAGTAGCAAAACAGAGAGCAATGAGCCTATAGCGCAGCTTCGGCAGCGCTTGGCGTTGAGCTGGTACTCGCAGGCAACTACTCGTCAACGACAATTTTTGTGGTCGATATTGGACTGATCCTGGCCCTTGGACCACGCTTAGTAACTCCGCGACGATCTCTTAATGCAGCGGAGCCAATAGCCGACGGCTGCCCATCAGCCGTCAGCGGCCAAGCCGGTGGTCTCCGGTTTAGGCTCGACGTGGGCGGGGCGATTCGGTTTGTAATGTCTGAACGATGCGCACGAACAAACTGCTGCCCCTGGTCGGATTCACCTTCGGTGTCAGCCTGGTTTTGGCGTTGGCGGCCGACGACTTGCCGGAATCCCGTCGCCCCGAGAAGGCAAAACCGTATGTGCTGCAAACCCAGGCCTTCGGGTACTACGTTGAATCCTTCAACCGCACGGACCGCGAGCTTTATCCCCAGCACGTTCGCAACGCGGCCGCATGGGAGTTTCTGCGGGAGAACGTGCCGCTGTTGGAATGTCCGGACCGGGAGCTCGAGGAGACGTATTATTTTCGATGGTGGACCTTTCGCAAGCACATCAAGCAGACGCCGGACGGTTTCGTCATAACCGAGTTTCTGCCGGCGGTTGGGTGGGCTGGAAAGCACAACACCATAAGCTGCGCGGCCGGGCATCACCTGCGGGAGGGTCGCTGGCTTAACGATCCACGCTACCTCGACGATTACTCCGTGTTTTGGTTTCGCAAAGGCGGGAGCCCCCGCGTCTACAGCTTTTGGGCTGCGGATTCCATTTGGGCGCGCTACCAGGTTACCGGCGATGACCGGCTGGCGAAAGCGTTGCTGCCCGACCTGGTCAAGAACTATGAGGCCTGGGAAGGTGATCACCGGGATGCGAACGGACTCTTTTGGCAGGCCGACGGCAACGACGGGATGGAAGTCTCGATCAGCGGTGGGCGCCATCCGCAAGCGCAGGGTTACCGTGCCACCATCAATAGCTATATGTACGGTGACGCGCTCGCGATTTCGCGCATTGCGGAATTGACCGGCCGCACCGACCTGGCGAACCAATACCGAGCCAAAGCCGCAGCGCTGGAAAAGTTGGTCGAGGAGCAGCTTTGGGATCAGCAGGCCCAGTTCTTTAAAGTGCTCCCCCGAGGTGAGCGCACCACTTTGACCGACGTCCGGGAAGAGCACGGCTTCACACCGTGGTACTTCGAGCTGCCTGATGCGAGCAAATCCGTGGCGTGGAAGCAACTGATGGATCCGCAAGGATTTTACGCTCCGTTTGGACCAACCACCGCCGAGCAGCGACATCCGGGTTTTGCGATCTCTTACCAGGGCCATGAATGTCAGTGGAACGGCCCGAGTTGGCCTTACGCGACGGCGGTGACGCTTACCGCCATGGCCAATCTCCTGAACGACTATCCGCCGGGTGTGGTCGGCGCGACGGACTACTTTGACCTGCTCAAGAAATACACCCAGTCGCAGCGGTTGACATTGGCGAACGGTGGAAGCGTCCCTTGGATTGATGAGAATCTGAATCCGCAAACCGGAGATTGGCTGGCGCGTACTCGTCTGAAGAGCTGGAAGGATGGCAACTGGGATGCCGGGAAAGGCGGCGAGGAACGGGGCAAGGATTATAACCATTCCACGTACTGCGATTTGATCATCTCAGGTTTGATTGGCTTGCGTCCCCGCGCGGACAACGTCGTGGAAATCAATCCGCTTACGCCTGCGGATTGGGAGTATTTTTGCCTCGACCAGGTTCGGTATCACGGGCGCTGGCTTACGATACTCTGGGACCGCACAGGCCAGCGCTATGGCAAGGGCGCTGGGCTACGGGTGTTCGCTGATGGGCAGGAGATCGCGGTGAGTGGCAAGCTTCAACTAGTGCGGGCGACCTTGCCTGTGGCCTCACGCACGAATGGTGCCGCAGCAGAGGAGACCTCGGCTGGGTGGAGGAAATACGAGGGGAACCCGGTGCTCGGGGGTAAACTGGGCACGGTCTTCGACGTCTCGGTTTTGAAGGAGGAGGAGGCATACCGCATGTGGATCTCGTGGCGCCCGAGGAAGAGTCTGGCACTGGTCGAGAGCAAAGACGGTTTGCATTGGAGCGAACCACAAATTGCGCTGGGGCCGGAGCCAAAGACGGGATGGGAGGATGATCTCAATCGGCCCGTGGTGCTCCGACGCAAGGACGGCTATCACCTGTGGTACACGGGCCAGGCAAAGAACCATTCTGCCATCGGCCATGCGACCAGTGCGGATGGGATTACCTGGAAACGTGAGGCTAAACCGGTGCTTGTTCCTCAGGAGCCATGGGAAAAAGTGGCGGTCATGTGTCCGCACGTGATTTGGGATGAAGCCGCGGGGCTTTTTCGCATGTGGTACTCCGGAGGAGACCAATATGAGCCCGACGCCATCGGTTACGCCACGAGCCCGGACGGTGTGACCTGGCAGCGACACGCGGCCAATCCCGTGTTTAAATCCGATCCCACCAGCGAATGGGAAAAGCATAAGGTTACCGCCTGCCAGGTGTTACAGCGGGACGGTTGGCATGTCATGTTCTACATCGGTTTTCGCGATGAAGATCACGCGCAAATTGGCATTGCCCGGTCGCGTGACGGCATTACCCAGTGGGAACGCCATCCGGCGAACCCGATCATCCGACCCGGTGAAGGCAAGTGGGATCACGACGCGTGCTACAAGCCTTACGCCATCCTGGACGGTTCGAGATGGCTGCTCTGGTATAACGGACGACACGGTGGCGTGGAACAAATTGGGCTCGCGATACACGACGGGGCAGACCTGGGCTTTCCGCGTTGACCTGCGCCGGGTTGATTTCGGACAACACACCGGCCGCTGCGAGAATGCGCGGATGCGCTAGCATCCCGAAGCGGAGTCAGCGACTAAGCGCGAATGGAGTTGCGTTTCGCCTGCAGTCGGTCGCGCAAGGAGTTGAGGTTGCCGACCGAGCTGCGCAATTGTGATTGGGCCTTCTTTTGATCCTCCAATTGGCGTTCGAGGTGTTCCTGGGCGCGGGTCAATTCCGCGAGCTTCTCCTCGGCGGCGATCCGGGATTCCTTTTCCACCTGGAGTTCCGCCTGGGCTTTGGACACGAGGCGATTATTTGACTCCCACTGCTGTTCGCGGGTTACGATTTCCTTACGCAACTCGACCACCATGGCCTGCTGAGTTTGAAGTTGCTGGAGGGTGGACTCGAGCCGCTTTTGCCTTTCCAAATGGGATGCTTCACCCGATTTGAGACGCTGCTGCAAATCGTTCACCTGGCCCTTAAGTTGTTCCTCCGTGCGCTTGCGCTCGGCGAGCTCCTGGTCCAGCGCTTTTATTTTGGTGGTGAATTCAGCCGCCTTCTCCTCCGCAGCCGACTGGGATTTGGAGAGGGAACGACTCAGGCTTTCGACCTGGGTGCGCAGTTCGGCGCAGGTGGCGGTCAGGGTATCCTCGCGTTTGAGGAGTTCGTCAATTTCCTTTTCGAGCTGTAAACTCGCCTCTTCCAACTCGCTGCCGGCGGATTGGCCTTTGGTTTTCCCGTCCTCTTTCGTCCCACGGCCGTTCGCGGATCCTTTCGAACGAGGCGGCAGCAGTTCCACTTCGACGGGATTTCCGTCGGAATCCTCGCCTTCTACCACCGGCTGACCGTTACCGGACCGAGCCTGCATTCTGGTGTAAAGTCGGTGGGCGGCGTAATAATCACTACCGTTGTCCACCCACAATTCCAGGCGCGTGATCCCGAGGGCTGCGGTCACCGGGTTTTCGCGGACCTCTGAGCGGATGCCGGCTTTAAAGAGCTCGCTTTTGACGGCGCCGACTTCTTCGCGGCGCTCGGAGCACATTAGTCTCGTCATAATCGACAGTCGTAATAGAAATTTTCAGGAACCGCCTCCGAGAGAATAGCACTTGGGCGATCCGCGACAATTCTTCATATTTCGGATGAAGACTGCCGGGAAATTGAGCATTTTTAATGCCAAGTAATCGAGAATGCAAGCACTTGCAGATTGTTTTCCTCCACCATCTTCCGCGAGCGGATTGAGCCTGGTCCAATCGTCAGGCCTTGGCCATGGACGCCGAGGGGCAGGGCGGGGCGGGTTCCAGGTTGGAACCGCGGTTTGCTACTGACAAGCCGCGGCGATGCTTTATGGTCAACGCAAGTTCAGGTTAGATTTATGTGGGAGAAGACGGCCGTATACGAGCGACAACGGATGCTGGGAATGCTGTTTGGCGGCACTGTGGTGCTGGTGCTGTTCTATGTCGTTCTTTGGACTGGTTTCCCTATCGCGGGGCGAATCATTGGGGGCGTAATTTTGGGTGTGCTCATTCTAAAGCTGACGCGTGATTTTTTGATCCTCAGGAAACTTCGACGGCAACGGGCTCCCATCGGACCGCTATCTGCGGACGAACGGTCAAAGGCCCGGTCGAAGCTGGTAAAGCCGCCGCGGTAAACCGCCCGCAAAAGCCGTCGCCAAGTTGTCCCTCACTTTTATGAAACAAAAATCCCTCCTGAATGCGGCCATCGCCGTGCTGGCGATGATCTTCAACGTCACGACGAGCGACGCTCAGCCACGATTTCCCCAAGGGCCCGTGGTCGTGTCTCCCGAAGTGGCCGCTAATCGACAGGTCACTTTTCGCATCCTCGCCCCGAAGGCTGATACCGTTCAGTTGGCGAGCAGCGGGGACATACCCGGCATCGGGTTCGGCCAACCCAAAACGTTGACCAAGGGCACGAATGGAGTGTGGGAAGTCGCGGTGGGTCCGCTCCCGCCCGGGGCTTACCGCTACGGATTTAACGTCGATGGAGTTACGGTGGTTGATCCCCGGAATCCCAAGACGAGTGAGTCCAACGAGAACACCTGGAGCCTCGTGCAGGTGCCGGGCGCGGAGTGGATGGACACGCGGGACGTGCCGCATGGCGCGGTTGCCGAGGTGACCTACTGGGCGACCACGCTCAAACGGTTCCGCCGTTTGCATGTTTACACGCCGCCTGGTTATGAAGCGGGCGAAGGCAAATATCCCGTCTTTTATTTGCTGCATGGCGCCTTTGATTCAGATGATTCGTGGAGCAGCGTGGGTCGCGCGGGCTTTATCCTGGATAATCTGATCGCGGCCGGCAAAGCCCGGCCGATGGTGGTTATCATGCCACATGGGCACACCGGACCGTTTAGCTTCGGGATGCCGTTGGCGGGCGAGTTTGAACCGGAATTCATCAACGACATCATGCCGCAAATGGAGAAGCGCTACCGCGTGTACACGGATCGTCAGCACCGTGCGATGGCCGGTTTGTCCATGGGAGGAGCACAAACGCTGAACATCGGCATTCCAAACCTCGACAAGTTTGCTTATCTCGGTGTTTACAGCTCCGGCATCTTCGGGATCGCTGGGGGAATGGGAGGCAACCAACCGCCGGGGCCCAGTTTCGAAGAGAAGAACAAGGTGATCCTGGACGACGCCAGACTCAAGGACGGGCTCAAGTTGTTTTGGTTCGCCACCGGCAAAGATGATTTCCTGGTCGCCACCAGTCGCGCGACCGTGGCGATGTTCAAGCAGCACCAGTTCAATCTCAGCTACAAGGAAACGGAGGGCGCGCACACCTGGGACAATTGGCGCGAGTATTTGCGCGAATTCGCGCCCCTGCTGTTTCAATAGGGCGGCGTGAATCATCTGGAAACGCTCTTCCGAGGATGACCGCCAGTATAATGCAGAGCAGGGTGTGGTCCGGCTAAAGCGATTGCAGTGCGGCTCGCATATAACCCAGGGCATACGCCATCCCTGCGTGCCAGGGCGCGGCGCAGGACATTTGAGGCGCGTGATCTGGAATGATGACGCCGGTGTACTGATTTTGCTTCAGGATCCGGATGACGCGCAGCATGTCGATATCGCCGTCGTCGATGAAGGTTTCTTTGTATGTGGGGACCTTGCCGCGGACATTGCGGAAATGCACGTAAGCCAATTTGCCCTGACGGCTATAGGTATCCACCACGTCATAAATGTCGCCTTCCGTCATTTCGGCCAGCGTGCCCAGGCAAAACTCGAGTGCGTTTCGCGGACTCGGTTTCAGGTCCAGCAGGCGTTGGTAAAGACGGGGTTGGTACACGAGCCGTGGCTGCTGCCGCACGGTCGGTAGCGGGGGATCGTCAGGATGCGCCGCCAACGTGACTCCGGCTTCCTCGGCGACCGGAATCAGTGCCTCGAGGAAGTCCTGCAGTCGCTTCCAAAGCTGTTCCGTGGTCGCGGAGGGCACCGTGCCTGGTGGTGCTGCCGGATCGCAAACCATGTTCCAGACCATCCCTTTGGGGAGCGGGCGGTCGCACGGGCCATCCATGCCGACGGCTTCGGCCTCCCCGCGGGCGAATGGGCCTTTGATCCGGCCGGCGACACCCGCGATCGAGAAATTGTAGCCGAATATGGGGATGCCCGCGCGGCCTACATTTCTGATCAGGGTCTTGAGATTTTCGAGCTGGATTGCTTTTTTCGGCCCGTCGAGCAGGACGTCATGCCAATGGGCGGGATCGAAATTCTCAATGGCCTCCAGTTCGAGTCTGGCGGCGTTGATTCGTTGTTTCAGGGCGGCCAGTTCTTCGAAACTCCAGAGCTGAGTCGGATCCCCGGCCAAGCCCCAGCCTGTATCATCACCCACGGGTTGATCGCCCGGGTGGTTGGAACGGGAGGAGCGGAAATAGTCCACCAGGTGGACGACCAGGTGCGAGCAACCGCATTGGCGCGCGAAACGGAAGTGTTCGTCGTCGAGTTGGTGCCGATAAAGACCCAGGCCCAGTTTCATATCGGTTAAAATCCTA
This sequence comes from Verrucomicrobia subdivision 3 bacterium UBA693, assembly GCA_002298785.1. GTDB lineage: Bacteria > Verrucomicrobiota > Verrucomicrobiia > Limisphaerales > UBA8199 > UBA693. The sequence goes on along the minus strand of DBMR01000078.1, from coordinate 5,105 downwards.
TGCTGGCTCCACCGTCGACCGGAAGCACGACGCCGGTGACGAATTTCGCGGCCGGTGAACAGAGGTAAACCGCCGCCCAACCCACGTCTTCGGCTTGTCCGAAGCGAGCCATCGGGGTTCGGCCAAGGATCTTCTGCGAGCGAACTGGATCCGCTTTAAGCGAAGCGCGCATCATGTCGGACTCGATCCAGCCCGGGGCGATGGCATTGACACGCACGCCGTGATTGGAGACTTCGGCGCTCAGGGTGCGGACCATGCCCAGATGGGCGCTCTTGGCAGCGGAATACGCAATGACGAACGGGATGCCGAATAGAGAGGCCATCGAGGCAATGAACAGAATATTGCCGTGACTTCGCGCCAGCATTCCGGGAAGCACGGCCCGGCTCAGGGCATGCGCCGCCAACACATGAGTCTGCAGCACGGCTTGAAACTCCTCAGTAGTGGTCTCGGTGGCGGCTTTCTTGAGATGGATGCCCGCGTTGTTGACGAGGATGGACAAGGGCGAGCCGAGTGATTCCTCAGCCGACTTGACCAGCGCATCGGCGTGTTTCAAGTCGGTCACGTCATGGACCACAAAAGACGCGTGCTCTCCCAAGGCGGCGGTGGCTTTTTGCAGTTCGGCTTTGCGTCGGCCAGCGAGGACGACGCGCGCCCCGGCAGCGACAAAGCATTGGGCCATGCCGAAACCCAAACCGGTGGCGCCACCGGTAATCAAAGCGGTCTCGCCATCAAGGCGAATGGTCCGTGCTTGCAGCGAGCCGTGCGTTGGTGTCACCGAGGTCTTTTGTTCTGAGCGTGTCATGCCTGGACAGACCACAATGTGGCCTATCTTTTACGGGGACTACGATGACACGAAATCAGGCGGCGCGAAAGGCCGGTTTATTCGAAGACTGCTTTCCCCTGCGGAGAGTTTGGGGGCAGCGACGCCGCAGGGTTTGGAAATGTATTGGTTCTGAGAGGTGACGTGGCGAGGTTATTTCTTTTTCGCCGCAACGGTGTCATAGGCCTGGCGGGCGATGGCTGGGAAGGTTCGGAACATGATGGAGATATCCAGCATCAGCGATTTGGTTTCCACGTATTGGATGTCCCAGTTGATCATCTGTTCGAAGGTGGTGCGATTCTTCCCATTGACCTGCCAGAGACCAGTCAGACCAGGCAAGGTGCCGAAGCGGCGCCGGTGGCGGGGCAGGTATTGCTCGCACTCGTAGGGGAGGCAGGGGCGGGGGCCGACCAAGCTCATTTCACCACGCAACACATTCAGGAGTTGAGGGAGTTCATCGAGGCCGAGACAGCGCAGGATGCGTCCTCCGGGAATAACGCGTTTGTCGACGCCGTCGAGCTTGGTCATGGGACGGTCTGAAGTCATGAGGTTTTGGAGGTGTCCCTGGTGGACGACGGTGTCGGCGTTGACCTTCATGGTGCGGAACTTCAGGCATTCGAACAGTTCACCGCGAAAGCCGACGCGTTTCTGGCGGAACAGCACCGGCCCTGGCGAAACCAGCTTGATGAGGAGAGCGATCAGCAGGCCGAGCGGCACCACAATCGGTGCGGCCAAAAGGATGCAGAAAGTGTCCAGGGCCCGCTTCCAGGAAGGTGCCGCGTCGAGGACCAAGCCTGCTCCGTTCCAGGTTCGAGTATCGCTATTCATGGAGGAGAATTTACCACCCGAGGTCTCCTCGCAACAACCGGGCGAACCCTCGAACGTCGCACCGGGGGTTCACCGGGGGATCGTGATCGGCTGAGCGTTCTGGAAGGATCGCTCGAACCAGTCCGGGCCTGAACTGGGCAGATTACGGAGTGTTGGGGGCGAGCGTCAGAGAACTGCTTTCGCCGCCAAAGAGGGCGTAACCGTAGGCGGCTCCGAGCTTTTGATGAATGACGCCGCTGAACTTGAGCGGGGCGGCGTTAGTCGAGCTGCTGGCGGTGCCTGTGAAGGTACCGGTCGCGAGTGTGAATTTGAGCGCAAGTCCGTTCAAGGTGAGAGATGTAATTGCCGGTCCGAACTCGACATTCTTTTCAATGCCGGCAGGGAGCTTGCCATCGGCAAGAGCGAGTTTTGCCATGCCAGGAGGCAGGGCCCGTCCGACGGTGGCCGGAGAAACGTAAACTGAGCCGGAGGCCTGGCATTGATAACTGAAACCGGCCGGGTAGCTGGTGATGGTGCCTCCTGCTGGTTTGATCCAATTCACGACGCCGTGGAGGTCATCCGTGCTTCGATTGGTGAACTGCAACCAGCTCACGAGTGAACCCTGGCCGGCGTAAATGGGGATATACATCGGCAGATTACCGTTCGCCGCGACGGTCGCGCTGAAGGTCGCTTTGGTGCCATCGGCAAGGCTTCCCAGCACCGTGGCCACACCGGTGGGAGTGATTTTCAAAGTGGCATAGCCGTGGCCGGCCGGCAGGTTGTCGGCGCCGGAGTATCCCGGCAGGACGAGGGTATATTTCCCGGCAATGGGGGCCGGTCTTGCTGAAGAATAGGTGGCCAGGTCGGCGGTGAGGTTGGCGGTCCATCCACCATTCTTGAGAGTGCCGGTGAGCTGGCTGGCGGAGGACGCCGACGCGGCGTAAAACTCCAGGCGCAGCGGGCTGCTGCCGACTCGGGCAATCGTGTTGGTCCCCTTGCCGCGCAGGTCCAGTTTACCGGTCAAAGTGATGCGACTGGCGCCCAACTGCAACCGTCCGGAATAAGTGCCTTTAGGAGTCACTTTCACACTGAAGAATCCGGCGCTGCGTTGGCGAACTTCATCTTGCTCGAAGCACAGTCCGTTGTAGGTGCCGGCTAGCTTTGGATAGGGGCTGGGCACGAAGGTAGCCTTGATAACCATGTTGGACTTGGCGAGGAAGGTCAGCTTCGGTGTCGCCGCCGCGACGTCGCCCGACCATCCGGCGAATTCCTGGCCGGCAGCGGGCACGGCGGTAATGGTGTATGTCTTGCCGGCGACGAGTTTGTCCTTGCTCAAAGCGGGAGTGATGGCGCCTAAACCAGATGAAAGGATATTGATCCCGGTCGGAGCCGCAGGCTTGGACTGCACAGAGACAGTGAACGCGGAGAGTGTCGAAGCTACGCCATCGTTCACGAACACCGAAATCCCGGCAGTCCCGGTTTGCTCGGCAACCGGCGTGAGTTGCAGCGTTCGGTTGCTGCCGGTTCCAGAGAGCGTGATGTCCATGTCCCGGATCAGAGCCTGGTTGCCGGAATAGGCCGTGACCACAAGGTTGCTGGCCGGGGTTTCGGCATCCGACACCTGGAAGCTGATGATTGGCGACTGGGTGCTGGCGGCAATGACGAGGTTTGAAATACTCGAGATCACCGGTGGCGTGTTCGTGGGCCCGGCTGTGGTTTGGACGGTGACGGTGAAGGAGCGGGAGAAGGTGTTGTTCAGGGGTTGGCCGTCGTTGAGGGTGACGGTGATGGTGGCGGAGCCGGAGGCGGAGGCGCTGGGGTTGAGCGTGAGCGAGCCCGAGGAATTGCCGGTGGTGTAGCTCACGGTGGGGTTGGGGATGAGCGAGGGGTTGCTGGAGGTGGCGGTAAAGGAAAGGGCCTGGAGTTCGTTGGCCGGGCCGGCGCTGATGCCTGACAGAGCCACGACTTGCGAGCCGGCGCCCTGGTTGAGGCTGAGGTTGGCCAGGGGATTGAAGTAGGGCGGGTCATTGACCGGGGTGACGACGACGACAAAGGAGCGGGAGAAAGTGTTGTTGACGTTTTGGCCGTCATTGACGGTGACGGTGATGGTGGCCGAGCCGTTGGCGTTGGTGAGGGGGGCAAAGGCGAGGGAGCCGGTGGAGTTGGGGCTGGTGTAGGTGACGGTTGGGTTGGGGATGATGGCGGGGGCGCTGCTGACCGCGGTGACGGTCAGGGATTGGTTTTCGGAGGGCGAACCGGAGGAGATGCCGGAGAGGGCGACGAACTGGGTCGGGGAGTCTTCGGCGATGGTCAGGTTGGCCAGTGCGTTGAGCGTTGGAGCGAGGTTGGTGGGGTTGGCGGTAACGGTGACGGTAAAGGAGCGGGAGAGGGTGTTGTTGCTGGCCTGGCCGTCGTTGACGGTGACGGTGATGGTGGCGGAGCCGGAGGCGTTGGTGAGCGGGGTAAAGGAAAGAGAGGCGGTGGCGCTGGGGCTGGAGTAGGCCAGGGTGGGGTTGGGCACCAGGGCCGGGTTGCTGGAGGTGGCGGAGAGGGAGAGAGGTTGGATTTCGTTGGCGGCGCCGGAGGAGATACCAGTCAGGGTGATGGTTTGGGAGCCGGCGCCGGGCGGCAGGGAGAGGTTGCTGATGGGATCGAGAGTGGGCGGATCGTTGATCGGCAACACATTCACCGTAAAACTGCGCGTAACCAAATTGTTGGAGATCCCACCATCGTTGACGGTGACAGTAATAGTGGCGCTCCCGAAAGCGTTGGAAACCAAAGTGAGTCCAAGTGACCCGGTCGTTCCGGGGCTGGTGTAGGTAACCACTGGATCTTGAATTATCAGAGGATCGCTGGAAATCGCGGTGACGATGAGAGTCTGGTTTTCATTGGCAGCGCCGGAAGTAATGCCGGAAAGCGCCACGGTCTGCGGGGCCGAGTCTTCGTTAAGGGATATATCGGCGATCGGGTTCAACGTGGGTGGGTCGTTCACGGGATTGACTGTGACTGAGAACGAGCGCGTGACGATGTTGTTCGATAGTTGCCCATCGTTGACGGTGACGGTGATTACCGAAACGCCCGAACTGTTGTTGGCTGGGACGATGGACAAATATCCAGACGTGCTGCCATTCACGTAGGATACCGGAGGAGCCGGTATCAAGGACGGATTGCTGGAAGAGGCGGTGACGGTCAAGGTTTGAGCTTCGTTGGCCGCGCCGGAGGAGATCCCGGTCAGAGCGACAGTGCGTGCGCCGGAATCCTCGTCTATGACGATGTCAGCGATCGCATTTAGGGTTGGGGCGTGGTTTACCGGAGAAACGGTGACCGTGAACGCGCGAGAGACGATGTTATTGGAGCTGCCGCCGTCATTGACGATGACGGTAATGGTAGCGGAGCCGAAAGCGGTGGCTGCGGGAGTGAACGAGAGAGAACCGGTGGTAGCCGGGCTGACGTAAGAGACCGTGGGATTGGGGATCAG